>DASRMB010000038.1:0-66945 GCA_035648135.1 Prolixibacteraceae bacterium | reverse complement strand
ACAAGCCTTCGATCCCAAAGCTTTGATAGAATACCAAGAGAAAAGTAAACAAAAGAAAATCAATCAATTAAAGAGAAAATTAGAACTCTTGGAAGCGGCTTAAAAAGTAGTTACATAAGAGAAAGAATAAAATTATTTTAGCTTGAAATCAAATTGCGAAAACGCATGATAAATCTTATGCTGTATTTTGCCTGAAATCTACTTTCCAAATAGATAAGTACGCATTTCTGTGAAGAACCAAAGAACTAGTGTTAAGTTAATCTTGATATAGCGGCTTAATTGTATCGCTTTATACAATTATCTTAAGCCAGATAGAAGTTGAAGAGCTCAATAAAGTAAATTATTAAATGGAGTCATTACTCCCAGAGAGCTATTCTTAAAATCCTGATTTTTCAACTCTTATGACAAAAATGCATAAACTTAAAAATATTTGTTTTAAATTTATGCTTGTAAAAAGGTATCTATTTTTAAATCACAATATTGAAACGAATAGGATAGAACTACAAGACAGATTTTTCAAATTGGATTTGCATAAAATATGATTTTTCGAATTTATTTTCTAAAAAATTCATCATCATATAAATCTAATTTACAAATCGCTTAAAAATGAAACCCTTATCGAGAAGACAATTCATTCAGCAAGCTGCCCTTACAGGTGGTGCCTTGCTTTTACTTCCCGAACTGGAAGCCAGTATGTTGTTTAAGAATCAACCATCAGGCAACTACTTTCTTCATGAATTCGGGATTGATGAAAAACTCTGCCAGAAACTTCTGGCCAAAGCGCTATCAAAAGGCGGTGATTTCGCCGACTTGTATTTTGAGTATTCCGTTTCAAATTACCTTGGACTTGAAGACGGGAAAGTGAACCGGTCATACGGTGATATTTCCCTGGGTGTTGGAATCAGAACTGTAAAAGGTGATCAGATTGGTTACGGTTTTACCCAGGAACTTACACCGGAATCAATGTTGTCGGCTGCGGCAACTGCCTCTACCTTGTGCGATATGAAGGCCACCCCGGTGGTAACTTCATTCAATCCTCTCAAAACCAGTAATTATTATCCGGTTGCACTTGATTATAATGGCATTCCGGCAAAATCGAAATTGCCATTGGTGCAAAGCATCAACGAGAAGTGCTTTGCTCTATCGCCTGAAATTGTTAAAGTGAATGCCGGATTCCAAAGTTCTGCAAAGCGCGTAATGATAGTTACAAGTGACGGTGTTCTGGCCGAAGATTTGATTCCTTCAGGGTTCATATACGCTTCGGTTGTGGCCGAAAGAAACGGCAAACGTGAGCAATCCTTTTACAATCTTGGCGGTCGCCGTGATTCTTCCTTTTATACCGACGAGGTGATTACTGAAGTTGCAACGAAAACTGTAAATAATGCGCTTAAACTGTTTGATGCCATTCAACCACCAGCCGGTGAAATGCCGGTAGTGCTTGGACCCGGCGTAACGGGCATATTGCTGCACGAAGCCATTGGTCATGGAATGGAAGCCGATTTTAACCGCAAGAAAATTTCTACTTTCAGCACCATGATAGGTAAGAAAGTTGCAGAACCATTTGTCACTATTATTGATGATGGAACCAATATGAACCTTGCCGGCAGCCTCAATGTGGATGATGAAGGTGTACCCGGAAAAAAAACCGTGTTGGTTGAGAATGGCATATTAACCAGTTATCTGCACGATAAAATATCGGCAAAACATTATGGCGTTGAACCAACAGGGAATGGACGCAGGCAGGACTTTCAGAATTATCCGATTCCACGGATGCGCAACACATACATGCTTGGCGGAGCTGCCAGTGCCGATGACGTAATCAAACAAGCCGGCAATGGTATTTATGTTGAAAATGTAAGCAACGGACAGGTAAAAATCGGCGAAGGTGATTTTGCATTTTACGTTTCGCAGGGACGTTTGATTGAAAACGGTAAGCTTACCTCTCCGATCAAAGACGTAAACATCATGGGTAACGGCCCCAAAATGCTCACCAATATTACAATGGTGGCAAACAATCTTGAAATGTACCAAGGTGGTGCCGGACAATGCGGCAAGAATGGTCAGGGCGTTCCGGTATCATTCGGATTGCCAACCTGTTTAGTTAAATCATTAACCGTTGGGGGCACCCAACAGAAAGGAGCCCAGTCATGAGCTACATAAAGGATCAGCAAAAAGGATTTCAGGAACTGGCTGATTGGGTAATCGACCAGACCAAAAAAGCCGGAGCAGACGATTGCAAAGTGAACCTATCAAAAAGACGGTTCGTTGAAATCAACTACCGCGATCGTAAGCCGGAAGTAATTAAAGAAGCTACCACTCAGAATTTGAATCTACAGGTCTATATCAATAACCGGTTTGCCAGTCAGTCAACACCCGACTTTCGAAGGTCGACCCTGTCGGGTTTTATCTCCGATGTAATAGGTAGTGCAAAGATTATGGAAGAAGATCCCTTTAGAACCCTTCCCGATCCAAAGTATTGTTCCGGAAGATCAAACATTGATCTTCAACTGGCCGATCCAAATCTGAATAAATTAACTCCTGAAGAACGGCATGCCATGGCAAAAGCAGTGGAAGATGCTTGTTTGAAACAGGGAGGTAGTAAAGTAATTTCGGTGGAGGCTGGTGAATATGACGATACCTATGAAGAATTCGTCAAAACAAGCAATGGTTTTGAAGGTTCGAACAACACGACTCAATGCTGGACTGGCGCCAGTATGACTGCCCAGGATGAAGGTGACCGCCGTCCTGCGGGTGATCACTGGGTTGGATGCCGTTTTCTCGAAGATCTTCCACCACTTTGGGAAGTAGGTAATATTGCTGCCCTGAGAACACTCGACCTGATGGGTGGTAAAAAGATACAAACAGAAACACTTCCAATTATTATTGAAAACAGGGGAGTTGCCCGTGTGCTGGGAGGACTTCAGGGCCCAATGTCAGCCGGGAACATACAGCAAAAACGTTCCTTTTTAGCTGATAAAAAAGGCCAAAATATCGGGAGTAAACTTTTTACCGTTCAGGATGATCCGTTTCTTCCCCGGGCGCTTGGATCGAAGTATTACGATGGAGATGGATTCCCAACAAAAAAACGTGACCTCATTACTGAAGGCATATTGAATGACTTCCTGATTGATTGGTACTACAGCCGGAAATTAGGATGGGAACCTAATTCCGGTTCTATCTCAAATCTGATCATACCTCCCGGAACACGGAGTGTTGATGAAATTATCAGGGATTTGGGACGCTGTATGTTAATCACCGATTTTATCGGCGGAAATTCAAATTCCACTACCGGCGATTTCTCTGTTGGTATTATTGGCAAGTTGTTCGATAATGGAAAATTCGTTCAAAACATTGCTGAAATGAACATGGCCGATAACCACCTCAATTTCTGGAATAAATTGATTGAAGTTGGAAATGATCCATGGATTTACAGTTCAGCAAGGCTTCCCAGCCTGGTATTCGACGGTATAGTGGTAGCTGGTATTTGACAGTTCCCCTACCCCATTTTAGTGCACTTTTTAATACAAACCTCTCTGGTCTTAATAACCGGAGAGGTTTTTTTTTGATACAGGCTAAATAGCAAACAAAAATGAATAATTTCGAAAAAAAGAACATGCAATTGCAACCCTTGGTTAAAACCCGTGTCATTGTATTTGAAATCTTTATTCATTGAGCCAGAAAGCATTCATACATCAGGATCTAATAGCCGATAGTATTAAAGGCAGCAACAAAGCCCGCTATCAGCTTTATCAGTTGTATTCCAAAGCGATGTTCAACGTGTGTTTCCGCATGATGAACAACCGCGAGGATGCTGAAGATATACTGCAGGAGGCATTTGTTCAGGCTTTTCAGAAACTCGAAACGTTCCGGAACGAATCAAGTTTTGGAACATGGTTAAAAACAATCACTGTGCATTCCTGCATCAATGCCTTAAACAAACGGAAACTGGACTTACGCTACGTCGATGACATTCACCGTTTCGAGACGGCAGAGGAAGAGCCTGAAGAAAGGCAGTACACCACAGACAACATACTCGAAGCGATGAACCAACTTCCGGAAGGTGGACGAATCGTTTTCTCACTTTACCTGCTCGAAGGGTACGATCACGGTGAAATAGCTGAAATACTGAACATCACCGAATCAACATCCAAAACGCAGTATATGCGTGCCAAACGCAAGGTTTATGAATTGATGAAACAAACAAAATCAAAGGCGATATGAAAGCAGACCGACTGGAATCGTTTGTAAATGAAAACAGGCATGAATTTGATCACATGGAACCCCCGGACAAAATATGGGATTCCATCAGCAGTCAGCTCAACGAACAACCGAAGCGACGAATCAGGAAATTCACCTGGGTACAAATCGCCGCAATGTTAGCTGTAATTTTACTGGTTCCGACAATCGTTTATCAAATCAGATTGTCTGATCAAAAACAAACAGCAAAATCAGTTCAAATCGATCCTGACGTTCAGGAATTAATGGAAGCCGAAGCATTTTACGCTCAGGAAGTTTCAGGAAAACTGGCTGAGATACAAAAATGTTATCAGGTTCATCCTGAAATAAAACTTGAAATTGAGGGTGATCTCAATGAACTTGAAGTCATGTATCATTCGTTAAAAAACGATCTGAAAGAGAATATTTCGAACAAAGAGGTGATTGAAGCTATGATTGAAAACAACCGTAACCGAATGAAGCTGGTCGACGATGTTCTGGAACAAATAAACTGTTAACCTTATGGTTATGAAAATACATTCAACTAAAACCGGAATTCAGCTTTGTCTGGCAGGCATTTTTACACTGATCAGCATAAGCGGATATGCCCAGTTTACCGAAACGCGGGAGTTTGTCAGGCGGTTCAAAATACAAGCCGAAACCAGAATAGACATCACCAATAAATACGGGAAGATTGAATTGAATACCTGGAAAAAAGATTCAGTGGTAATTCAATTCAAAATGGAAATCAACGAAAAGAAACCAATCAAGCTGGAAAAAACACTTGACAATCTTGACTTTGACATCAGCAACAGCCAGCATTACCTGATTGTAAAAACGCAGATCGATAAAAACCGCAGTCAACTGGAAAATGAATTTCTTAAATTCAAGGAAACCATACTGCAGACTAACGGCAGCATTCGTATTGATATGACAGTCTGGCTTCCTGACAACCGCGAGTTGCGACTTGAAAACAAGTTCGGCGATATCATCATGGGTGATTATCAGGGAGAAACACAAATCATTCTGAGTAACGGGAAACTGAAAACCGGAGATTTACCTAAACGTGCGAGCCTGAACCTGAGTTTTGCTGATGCAATAATTAACGATATGCCCAATGCACGCATCGTCAGCAACTACAGCGATATTCTGCTAAAAAATTCAGGCACAGTCCGGTTCGAGAGCAAATCATCGACGATCGAAATCATGAATTCGGAGGATCTGAACATCGATTCGCGGCGTGACAAATTCAGGATTCGTATGGCTGAGAAGCTGGATGCTACGGCTAATTTTAGCCAATTCAGAATTTCCGAACTAAAAGATAAGGCGAACCTGCGGCTGAGTTATGGCAGTCTTGACATGGAAAAAATACTTAACGAATTCAGCAGTATTTATATTGAAGGCCGGTCGACAGATGTAAACTTGTATTTTAATCCGGAAGCAAAATTTAATTTTGAGATTACCGAAACAAAAACCGATTTGAAGCTGGGGCGCGAACTGAAAGAGGAAGATCAGGAAGTGCTTGATTCTAAAGAAAATAAAATCCGCCACTCCGGTTATTTCGGGAAGAAAATGAAAGAAGATCAACTCATCATTAATGCCATTGGTGGTGAAACAAATGTACTTTCTTATTGAATGAATGAATGAAAACAATCAACACTTAAAATCAACCATCTATTTTCAAATTTGCACAAACGATAACACCATGAAACAAATTTATTCTTTGATTATTCTAATTCTGCTTGCACTTCCAGGGTTTTCACAGTTACCGGAAAAAGCGATAGGCATCCGTGGCGGAATTTCATCGGGTTTTGAATACCGTGTTTTTTCAGGCGATCTGAGTTCGTATAAAGTATTGCTTTCAACCCGCCATCAGGGCTTACAACTCACCGGACTGAAAGAATTTCATGTTCCTGACGCTTTTGAAATCGATGAAGAATTATCATTTATTTATGGAGTTGGTGCCCATGTTGGTTTCGAATCATGGAATACTTACATCTACTATGATACTTTTCCTGAAACCCGTTCCCGTGAGCGGCATTCGGGACCCATTGCCGGACTCGATTGTCTGGCAGCTGTTGAGTATACAATTCCTGAAATTCCAATTGTTGTAGGTCTCGAAGTAAAACCATATTTCAACCTCTTTGGCAAGGATTTTTTTCAACTTCAGCCATTTGATTTTGCTTTTACAGTAAAATACACCTTCTAAAAGGAATTAAACTTCAATTAAGAAATAGAACAACAAAAACAAATGAAAAGTTAACTCTCCTGATTTTCCTTGGGTTAGGTTTCCTGTATGCCTCAGCTCAGAACAATAAAGAAAATGATTAGATTTTCAACTATTTTTTCACAGCACCAAAGAAACGGTGGTTACGGGGCTCTTTCATTCAGCTACACACCGATTGACGGCAAAGATGCATTCCTGATGGGTGCCCGCGGATCATGGATCATAGACCATTCGTTTGCCATCGGATTGGGTGGTTGTGGTTTTATTAACGACAGGAACCACCACAGCTGGCTCAACAACGAGATGAATAATAATCTGGCAGGTGGTTACGGAGGTCTGTACCTCGAACCCATTATTGCTCCGCGATTACCAGTACACATTTCGGTTCCGTTATTGTTTGGCGTAGGTGGAATATCATACATCCACGATCGAAACAACTGGATATACGATGATTCGCAAAGTGACGTTTACCTGGTTTTCGAACCAGCGGTTGAACTGGAACTTAATATGACACGATATATACGGCTTGCTGCTTCATTTGGCTATCGGTTCACCTCCAACATCGATATGCAGAATACTAATCCTGACATTCGGGAAGGAACAAACATTGGAATAGTTATGAAATTCGGAAAATTCGTATCAAAACTTCTCGTGTTTATGGTAGTCATGGTTTCGCTCAAAGTGAAGCCCTGACTTTTTTCAGAACTAATCAAAAAGAATGATCTGATGAACTCATACGCATCTGATTATTCGCAGCTATAACATTTTACCAACCGGTATTGGAAATCCAATTCATAAAAAAAGAAACCATCTCAATTCTATTATGAGAGGGTCTCTTTCATGCGGTTTAAGTTAAATTCTATAGGGAAATTTTCAAATCAAATTTTGGTAATAGTAATTGTTAACGGCTATTTCTGAACTTTTTTAAACCAGAGTCTGTTGCCAACATTGTAATATTCGTTTTTTAACCCGGGATTATTGGCAAGATCCTTATCGGTATAAGGGAAGTGCGAAACAAGTACATCATCACCTTGTGCCCAATTGGCAGGTGTTACCACCTGTAATTTATCAGAAGTTTGCAGTGCTACTACAATTCTTTTAATCTCATCCATGTTGCGCCCAACACTCATTGGATAGAAATTAATTGAACGCACAATGTTTTGCGGATCAATAATAAAGACACCCCTGATATCTTTGTTAGTACTCGTTGGTTGATGCAACATGCCATATTGTTTGGATGCAACCATTTGATGATCGTCGATGATAGGAAATTCAATTTTCTGCGGACCCCGACCTTTATAATCCAGTTCTTCGAGATTGGCTTTCCACATTTTGTGCATTGCTACATCATCAGTTGAAATAACCGCAATTTTGACCCCTAACTTTTCAAAGTCTTTTTGCGAATAAGCCAGTTCAAGTAATTCAGTTGAACAAACCGGTGTAAAATCCTGGGGATGACTGAAAAGAATTTTCCAGCTTTTACCAAAACTTTGAGGAAAAGTAAGTTTCCCATTTGTAGATTCTGCAGCAAAATTGGGTGCTTTAGATCCGATTAAAGGAATTTTAACTTCCTGAGAGAAAACATTTCCCAGAATAAATGTCGACAACACAAAACCAAATAACAACTTTCTCATAATTATAATTATTTAATTATTGATTTTAAAGAACCTGATTTTCATGAATTGATCATCGCATCTGTTGCACATAACCTTTTAGGATATTCGGATCTTTAAATATTCATTACGCTCAGTCACAAAAAAAGTTCTGAAAAAAGTTATAAAAAATTAAAATAAATCATTTTTAAATTGTATCAACTAATTGATATATATATACATGTATAATATCTGGGGAACACTTATATCGACCTCTTTTGTGAATTTCATATTAGAAACCAAAAGGAATTGATTATAAAAATAATAGTCTACTTTTGTCCTATAGAAACAAATTAAATGGATATTACAGAAATTTTAATCACCATCAGAAAAATTGTCCGTTCAATCAATCTCGAATCCAAAAAGATTCAGAAAGCATACGGGGTCAGTATTCCGCAGATTTTGTGTTTAAGCTATCTGCATGCATCTTCGAATTATCAATCGACTCAGGGTGAGATCCGTAAGTTCTTAAACCTGAACTCAAGCACAACAAGTGGCATTGTAGACCGATTGGAGAACAAAGGACTTTTGGCCAGACTTCCGAAGCAGGGAGACAAGCGTGTTGTCAATATCGTCCTTACCTCAAAAGGGGCCGGTCTATTGAAACAAATCCCAGCACTACTTCACAATCAACTTTCTGAAAAATTAAGATTATTACCTGAGAATAACCTTCAACAAATACAGGAAAGCCTTCAAACTCTGGTATCTCTGCTCAATATAAGCGAAATGGAAGCATCTCCAATGATTACAATAGAGGAACCCATCGACGAAAGCCAAAATGAAGATTAAATGTCGCTTATTCTTACAGATCAGTAAGTTATTCCATTAAAGTCAGCGAATTGTATGTATTCTTTTAAAGTCATTTTTATATGAACTTGCCAAATAGTTAATAATCAATAGCATAAATGTATTATTTAGATTAAATATTTCCGGTCAACATCATTAAATTTTGGTAGTTCCATTAAAAACCATAATTTTGTTCCTGTAGAAACAATACATACAATTTATGGTAATCTTTAATGACTCGCAACAAGCACTTGCAAATAGAATCAATTCGGGATCAACGATTTCAAATTGGAAAGATTGGAAATGGCAGATAAAACACACAATAAGAACCATTGACCAATTCACAAAACTAACAGGAATTTCATTTGCTGAAGAAGAAAGAGAATCGCTTAAGGAAACACTTGACAAATTTCCTTTGGCCATCACTCCTTATTATGCTTCGCTGATCTCTAAAGAAAATTTCAGTAATGATCCGGTTTTCAAGCAAGCTTTTGCAAACATTAATGAGCTGGTTGTATTAGATAATGAATTAAAAGACCCGCTTTCCGAAGATAGTGACAGCCCGGTAGAAGGCATTACTCATCGTTATCCGGATCGGGTATTGTTTCATGTGAGCAATATTTGCTCCATGTATTGTCGCCATTGCACCCGCAAACGGAAAGTTGGCGACATCGATTTTATCCCATCAAAAGACCAACTTAGAAAAGGAATCGAGTACATCAAAAATACGCCACAGATCAGGGATGTGCTGCTTTCCGGTGGCGATCCGTTAATGCTTTCAGATGATCAGATCGATTGGTTACTGAGCGAAATCACAGCAATTCCACACGTTCAAATAGTTCGGATAGGAACAAGAATGCCTTGTGTAATGCCTTACCGGATAACTAATGAACTGATCACCATCTTAAAAAAATACCAACCGCTTTGGATCAACACACATTTTAATCATCCGCGTGAAATGACAGCTTCTGCCAAAGAAGCTTTGCAAATGCTTGCTGATGGAGGTTTCCCTCTTGGAAATCAAACTGTATTGCTTGCCGGAGTAAACGATTGCCCGCGTATCATGAAAGAACTGGTTCACAAATTGGTTCAAAACCGGGTACGACCTTATTATCTTTATCAATGCGACCTTTCAGAAGGATTATCTCATTTCCGCACACCGGTTGGAAAAGGAATTGAAATTATGGAAAGCCTGATCGGACATACCACCGGGTTTGCCGTACCAACTTATGTTATTGATGCTCCCGGAGGTGGAGGTAAAATACCGGTAATGCCGAATTACATTATCTCCTGGTCGACCAATAAAGTAATTTTACGAAATTACGAAGGAGTGATTACGACTTATCAGGAACCTGACCATTATGAAAATAATTTTTGTGACCGGGATTGTAAAAATTGTAATCTGGAATTAAATATCAAGGAAAGCGATGAAATTGAATCTATAGGAATTGAAAAATTACTTTCAGACTCAGATGATTCGATTTCGTTAATTCCGGAAGATAATGAACGATACAACAGAAGGGAAGAGTAATAAATGGATTGTATCGAGAAATTAGGACATTCATTAATTCAGCATGGTCAGTTCAATAACCGGATTTACCTGATGAAATATGACAAACGAGATAAGTCGGATATACTTAGCCGGTTAAATGATCTTGCTATTGAAAATAATTACAGCAAAATCATCGCTAAAGTTCCGGCGACAGCCCAACCTTTATTTTTGATGGACGGCTATACAATTGAAGCCTATATTCCGGAATTTTACAATGGAATTGAAGGTGCTTTCTTCCTGGCCAAATATTTTGATTCAAAGCGCTCTGTCATTCCGAACGAATCAGTGAAAACACTTTTAAAGCTTCTTTCATCGGCTCAAACATCAGATGGCGAAGCACTTCCGGAACAATTCACCATGGAGATTACGAGGCCAGAACACGCTGAGTCTATGGCAAACTTATATGGACAGGTTTTTAAAACCTACCCCTTCCCTATTCTTGATGCTTCTTACCTCAAGGAAACAATGATTGACGGAAGTGTCATTTACTTCGGTATTTGGGATAATGGAAAATTGGCAGGCCTTTCATCGGCAGAGATGGATACCTCCAACGGAAATGCCGAAATGACTGATTTTGCAGTTTTACCTAAGTACAGGGGACAAAAACTGGCCTCTTTTCTACTGAAAAAAATGGAAGAGGAAATGAGAAGCAGTAATTTTAAAACCTTATACACCATTTCCCGGCTGGATTCTCCGGGGATAAATAAAACCTTCATTAATGGAGGATATCATTTTTCCGGAATACTAAAGAACAACACCAATATTTCCGGACAAATTGAAAGTATGAACGTATATTATAAAAGCATATAGAAATGAGCGAACAAAGAGATTACGGAAAAATATGTCAATTCAACAAAACTTGTCCAGTATATCAGGGAAATCTAGTCATTGAGGAAATCTCTAATACCCTCATCAAGAATGTATTTTGCAACAGAGGATTTAAAGGATGGAAAAACTGTGAACGTTACAAACTAGCAGAAGAAGGTGGAGAGATTCCAGAAAACGCAACTCCTTACAACAGCCATGTTGAAGTATTGAGTTAACTGGATATTACAAATTAAAGTCCTTTTAATAGCGAAAAAAAATCACAGGGATCCTACTCCAGGAAAGGTCTCAATAAGTTGATTCACAAAACAATCTTACTAATCAGCCGTTAACCTGTAACCAAAAATGCATTGGATAGATATAACCATTTTTAGTACCTATCTGATTTTCATGTTAGGAGTAGGCTTTTTTTTTCTGAAAAAGAATAAAAATACGGAAGATTATTTTGTTGGTGGAAGGCAAATGGGCAGTTTGCACATTGGATTGTCTGTTGTTGCGACCGATGTTGGAGGAGGATTTTCGATTGGGCTTGGTGGACTTGGATTCACTATGGGATTATCCGGAAGTTGGTTACTCTTTTCTGGTCTCGTTGGAGCATGGTTAACCGCAGTAGTGCTGGTGCCGACAGTCCATCGTTTGTCCACAAGGCTCAACCTTCTGTCATTTCCTCAATTTCTGGAACATAGCTACAATAAGAAGGTTGCATTCCTGGCAGGTATAATTTCAGCCATCGGCTATCTTGGTTTTACCAGCTCACAGGTACTCGCGGGAGCTAAACTGGCTTCAGCAACTTTCCCTTCGCTGTCGTTAAATACAGCCTTATTGGCAATGGGTATTATTGCTGTGGGCTATACTGTTCTTGGTGGAATGAAGGCAGTAATCTATACGGATACCATCCAGTGGATCGTTTTAATGGTTGGACTAATCTTTGTAGCTCTTCCTCTTTGTTATCATGCTGTTGGCGGAATTGAGGCAATCAGAGAAACATTACCTGCATCGTTTCTCAGTATGACCAATGTGACTTGGCAACAAATTCTCAACTGGATGATCACTATTGTTCCAATCTGGTTTATAGGAATGACTCTGTATCAGCGTATTTATGCATCAAAATCGGTAAAATCAGCAAAACGTGCGTGGTTTATTGCCGGTTTATTTGAATATCCGCTGATGGCATTTACCGGAGTTCTTCTCGGACTATTTGCCCGTGTAGCTTACGAAAATGGAATGTTGGCCGATGCCGGATTTGCTGCAGGAAGTCCTATCGATTCTGAGATGGGATTACCTTTGTTATTAAAAACAGTTCTTCCCATTGGTCTTATCGGCGTTGTTTTGTCTGCCTATTTTTCAGCCATCATGTCTACTGCCGACAGTTGTTTAATGGCTGCTTCAGGAAATGTTTTAACCGATATCTTTAAAGGCCATCAACATAAATCCAGTTTGCTTTTTTCACAATTACTCACCTTTATTATTGGAGCGCTTGCCTTGCTTATTGCCTTAAAAATGCCGAATGTACTGGAACTCATGTTACATTCATACACCTTTATGGTTTCAGGCTTGTTCATTCCCCTGCTTGCAGTGTTAATCAAACCAAACAACAGCTCCAAAGCGGCATTGGGGTCAATGATTTCCGGAGGTGGCACTTCGCTGATATTGATTATTTTCAATCCTGCCTTACCTTATGGCCTTGAACCAATTGCTTTTGCCATACTCGCCTCAATGGCTGCTTTTCTGCTGATTTCAATCCTGGATAAAACAAAACGTGTGGTCAGCTAAAAACAATTTTGTACCCCAAGATTAATCCCTACTTTTGCCCGACTTACTTTTCCAGGGATAATGAAAAATAAAACAATTAAATATTTTGGTGCAGCGCTGCTGGCCATGTTCTTTTGGAGCTTCTCCTTTGTGTGGTTTAAAATTGCCTATCTGGCCTATCAACCCATGACCGTTATTTCCTTCCGTCTAATCATTGCAACCACTGTATTTTTTACCATTGCAAAGTTTTCCGGAAAGCTTCAGCTTATAAGACGAAAAGACCTGAAAATATTTGTACTGATGGCCTTTTTCGAGCCATTCCTGTATTTTATGGGCGAGAGTTATGGATTAATGTATGTTTCGTCGACGGTGGCGGCCGTTATTGTTGCCACAATTCCGCTGATTACACCTTTCGGTGCCTGGTATTTTTTCAGGGAAAAACTTTCAAAAGCCAATATTGCGGGCTTAATGGTTTCATTTATTGGCGTATGCCTGGTTTTTTTCAACCAATCGTTCGGATTTGCTGCTTCGCCGCTGGGCGTTGCGCTTGAATTTGTCGCTGTATTTTCGACCATCGGCTTCACCATCTTATTAAAGAAACTGACAACCAGCTACAACACATTTACCATCTTAAGTTACCAGAACCTGTTCGGACTGATTATGTTTCTTCCCTTCTGGTTCGTCCTTGAATCCGGACAACTTGTACAGACAGGCTTTCATCCAAAAGCATTTTATGCCATTGTGAAACTGGCAGTATTTGCCTCAGTAATCGCCTTTTTCTTCTTCACTTATTCAGTTAAAAATTTAGGAGTTAACCGCACCAACGTATTCATAAACCTGATTCCTGTATTTGTTGCCGTACTTGCCTTTCTCATCCTTGGCGACAGGCTCAGTCTGCAAAATATGATTGGTATCGGAGTAACCATTGCTGGTTTGTTTCTTTCACAATTAAAAAAAAGAAAACGTAAAGATGGATCATATCCCATATATCAAGCCTGAAAAACTAAGAGAATATTCCAACAACCGGAGACAGGATTTTACGAATCTTTTCAAAAAGCTGAAAGCCAAAAAGCCTAAAAATCTGGATGATGTGGTTCATGAACTGCACAACGAAGCTTTTGATCAGTTCGATTGCCTGACTTGTGCCAACTGCTGTTCAACCATCAGCCCGGTTGTTACGGAAAAGGATATTGAGAGGCTTGCCAAACGGATGAAAATGAAACCAGTTGAATTGGTTGCTCAGTATTTATACATCGACGAAGACAAAGATTACGTCTTTAAACAAACGCCTTGCCCGTTTCTGATGCCCGATAATTACTGCATGGTTTATGAGGACCGGCCCAAAGCATGCCGCGAGTATCCGCATACCGACCGCAAACGCATGTATCAGATTCTCAACCTGACACACAAAAACTGCCAGGTTTGTCCGGTGGTGTATTGCATTACTACCGAATTGGTTAAAAAGTTTTAGGCACCAATCCATAATAAAAATGGGAAGCTTAGGCAATTGTAGAATGACACGGTTTGACAGAATCTTCTGTTTGGTTTATGCTAATCAAATATTAATATTTTATTTTGCCTCACTACATTGAAAATCCTGAAAAATTGCTTCTATTCGCAGAAAATAAATGGCAATTAATTTTCTGCTCTTCGACCCTTATCAATCGATTAGAAAATGTACATTAGAAAATAAATATTTTATTTTCTGCGCCGAGAAACGCATTCATCTCTACAATCTGATAAAGTTAGTTTTATGGAATTAGAAAAACACATTATTATTGGTGACTCGGAATGGTGTGCATTCCCGGAAATGAATATTCCTGCGATCAAAGCAAGAGTCGATTCAGGAGCCAAAACTTCGGTTATGCATGCGAGTAACATACTCAAGTTCAACCGGAATGGTGAAAAGTGGGTTAGTTTTGAAGTACATCCAATTCAGGATACCAGAAGAATTACCATCCGCTGTGAATCGAAAATCATCGATCAACGGATTGTTAAAAGCTCGAGTGGAATCTCAGAAAAAAGGTTTGTAATTCAATCAACGATGAAGATTGGGACCTATCAATGGGATATTGAATTAACGCTAACCAACCGCGATTCGATGGGATTCCGTATGCTGCTTGGCCGGGAAGCCATGGAAAACCGCATTTTAGTTGATCCCGCCAATAGTTTCCTGCTTGGCGATCATTCAGAGAAAAAAATAAACGAATTATATCAGCATATCAAAGATGTCCGTAGCGGATTGAGAATAGGACTGCTGGCCAGTAATCCACTATTATACAGCAATCAGCGAATTATGGAAGCAGGTGAAGAGCACGGCCATGAAATGATTTTCCTGAATGTTCAGCAATGCTACATGAAACTCGATTCGACCAATCCGCAAGTGCGGTACCGCGGTGGCAGCAGCCTGAACAACCTGGATGCCGTCATTCCCAGAATCAGACCTAACCTGACATTTTACAGCTGTGCATTAATCAGGCAATTTGAGGCGCTCGGTATTTTTTGTGCCAATTCCTGGGAATCAATCAGTAAGTCGCGCGACAAACTATATTCATCGCAACTGTTTTCTCAATATGGGATTCAGATTCCGATTACTGGTTTTGCCAAATCACCGCTCGACACGACTGATTTAATTAACATGGTAAACGGGGCTCCGCTTATCATCAAATTACTCGAAGGAACCCAGGGTAAAGGAGTTGTTCTGGCCGAAAATTCAAAAGCTGCCGAGAGCGTAATTAATGCATTTAAGAGTCTGAATGCTAATATTTTGGTTCAGGAATTCATTAAAGAAGCCGGAGGTAAGGACATTCGCTGTTTTGTGATTGACGGTAAAGTTGTTGCATCCATTCAGCGCGAAGCTGCCAAGGGTGAATTCAGAGCAAATTTGCATCAGGGAGGTACAGCCTCAGTCATCAAAATCACCGGAGAAGAAAAAAAGATGGCCATAAAAGCGGCCAAAGTTATGGGGCTGCAAATTGCCGGAGTCGATATAATCCGTTCAAACAAAGGTCCACTTGTTCTTGAAGTGAACTCTTCGCCCGGGCTGGAAGGTATTGAACTGGCCTCAGGGAAAGACATCGCAGGCATGATGATCTCGGCTATTGAAAGACAACTGGGATGGCAGAGAAATCTTGAAATCGTAACTCCGGAGAAGGAAATCAGTTCGCCCAACACTCATTAAACTAAGGTTAATAAAGCCACCCGACAGAAAAGCATGTTAGGTGTTTTAAAAGCGATTTTCTACTTTTGAATGAATTTTGAATAAAAACGAAATAAAACCAAATTGATAATGAGAAAAAAGATTGTTGCCGGAAACTGGAAATGCAATACTACCGTTCAGGAAGGTATTGAACTTGCAAAAGCAGTAAATGAATTAGTCGCTCAAAAAGGTGCAAAAGATGTTGTTGTAGTTCTTGGAACTCCTTTTACTCACCTCACCAGCGTGGTTGCTGTTGTTGACACCAACCGTATCGGTGTAGCAGCACAAAACTGTGCCGCTGAAGCCAAAGGTGCCTACACCGGCGAAATTTCTGCCGCTATGGTTAAATCAACTGGCGCTGAATATGTCATTTTAGGTCACTCTGAACGCAGAGAATATTACGGCGAAACAAGCGAAACGCTGAATAAAAAAGTTGCTCTTGCTCTTGCAAACGACTTAACTCCAATTTATTGCTGTGGTGAAGCTTTATCGATTCGCGAAGCCAACGGACAAAACGAGTACGTAAAAACACAGCTCGAAGAAACAGTTTTCAACCTTAGCGCTGAAGATTTCTCAAAATTAGCTATCGCTTACGAACCAATATGGGCTATCGGAACTGGTGTAACAGCTTCAACTGAACAGGCACAGGAAATGCTTGCCTTCATCCGCGGATTAATTACTGAGAAATTCGGCAAAGAAGTTGCTGAAAAAACTTCAATTCTTTACGGAGGTAGCTGTAGCCCTAAAAATGCTTCTGAATTGTTTGCCCAGCCTGACATCGACGGTGGTTTGATTGGCGGCGCTTCAATGAAAGCTGAAGATTTCCTCGGAATAATCAATGCATACTAATTCCGGAAGAAGACAAATATAAAAAAGGCGAAGCGCGGGCCATGAAGAAGAACCTGCTTTAGCTTTCTCCTGAAAAATACAAAGGCCATCCGGCGACGGGTGGTCTTTTTTTATGCTACTTTTGAATCCTGAAAAGGAGAAACGTGTACCTTAAATTTGAAACTATTTTATGAACTATACCCAAATCAGCTTTAAACTAAATCCTGATACTGAAGGAAACCGCGAAATTCTGGTTGCAGTATTATCTGATCTTTCTTTTGAAAGTTTTGACGAAAACGATGAACTCCTTATGGGATACATTCCAGGCGAATCGTTTGATATGGATGAAATCAATGGAATAACCTCTGCCCTGCCCTTCCATGTTCAAACCGGGAATGAAATGATTCCTGAACAAAACTGGAATGATGTGTGGGAAAAAAACTATTTCAAACCATTGCTGATTGGCAACCGCTGTCTGGTTCGGGCACCTTTTCATACCGAATATGAACCTGCCGAATTCGAATTGGTTATTGAACCAAAAATGGCATTCGGAACAGGAAACCATGAAACAACCACCTTGGTTGCCGAACAAATCCTGAATATGGATCTGGCCGGGAAAACAGTACTCGACATGGGGTGCGGAACCGGTATTTTGGGAATGCTTGCCTCACTCAAAGGAGCAAAAAATGTTACTGCCATCGACATTGATACCTGGTCGTTTGAAAGCACAGTTGAAAATGCTCGATTGAACAACATTTTCAATCTGGAAGCAAAACTGGGAGATGCCAGTTTACTCGGAAACGAAAGCTATGAAATCATCTTTGCCAACATCCATAAAAATGTTATAATTAGCGACCTGCCTGTTTATGAAAATGTTTTGCAATCAGGAGGAAAACTTTATCTAAGCGGTTTTTATACCCAGGACATGCCCGATGTAAAGAAAAAAGCAGAATCACTGGGTCTTGTGGAAACCGGATTTCAGGAGAAAAACAACTGGGTGGTTTATTCATTTAAAAAAGCATAATGACAAAATATTGATTTATCCGATACTGAAATAAGTTCTAACGAACCGAAATGTTTAAACTTTGACAAAAACAAACAAACATCCACCATCTATGTCGCTGAATATATGTTTATTACATGCCAATTCTGATTCAGAATAAATTATATTCATGTTACCTGGATATTAAATCCTCTTTAAATCTGGCACATAAACAAAACAATAACATTGACCCAACTGTTTTCTAAATCAGATTGCATTCTCATTAAGACACGTCAATGTGTCAAGTACTGATAGTGAACTTTCTCAATTTATATTCTGAAATAACAGATTAAGAAAGTGTAGTGATTTAAGAGTGTGTTTATTTATTTAGTTTATTGCTATGAGACAACTCAACATTTCGAAACAGGTTACAAACAGGGAAGAATTATCGTTGGATAAGTACCTGAATGAGGTTGGAAGGATTGGTTTACTTACGACAGAAGAAGAAATTGAATTGGCAAAGAAAATAAAAAAAGGAGATCAGGATGCCTTGGAAATATTAATAAAATCCAATTTGAGATTTGTAATTTCTGTTGCAAAACAGTATCAAAATAAGGGTCTTAGTTTGCCTGACCTGATTAATGAAGGTAATCTGGGTTTAATTAAGGCTGCCCAACGGTTCGATGAAACACGCGGATTTAAATTCATATCCTATGGTGTTTGGTGGATTCGGCAATCTATAATGCAGGCTTTGGCCGAACAGTCCCGGATGATCAGATTACCATTGAATCGAATAGGTTCAATTACCAAAATTAGAAAAACATATAATCGTCTCGAACAGGAATATCATCGGGAACCTACATCTGAAGAAATTGCATTTTTTCTCGAAATTTCGGTAGATGAAGTTGAAGATGCTTTAAAAGTGTCATTACATCATATTTCGATGGATGCACCAATTCATGATGAAGAAGGAAATAATTTGTATGATATCATATTAAACGACGAGTCGCTAAGCCCTGATAATGGTCTGATTAACAATTCACTATCGAATGAAATTGAACGATCGTTATCCACTCTGGGTAAACGGGAAGCTGATGTAATTCGTTACTATTTTGGATTAAGTGGTTATTCTCAATCTACCTTGGATGAAATTGGCCGTGAATTGGGTTTGACCAGAGAACGAGTCAGACAGATCAAAGAAATGACAATGAAAAAGATGAAAAATAATTATCGGAACAAATTATTAAAAGCCTATCTGTAATTCAGTATCTTTTTGAAATTTATTCTTTCAGATGAATTTTCATGAGTTTAAGCTTGTTATTTTTTCCACGGAAATTCCGATAGAATTGGCTTAGTGCTTCTTTTATAAATCCAACATTTTCCGGTTCAGTTTATAACTGTACCAATCCTCATACACGACATCTTTCCTTCCTGAATACAATACTCCAAAATCGCCTCTGAAATTCCAGAGAGCATAGCCAATCTGGTTGTCGGTCAGGATATAGAGAACATCGACAAACCAGGCCAAACAGGTTTTGGTGCATCATCCGGATTTTTATAAACCCACGGCGCACGATAATGAGAAATGTAATGCGGAAAATAACCACGACAACTTTGAGCAATATCTAAATCTGTAATTTCAGGAATGACAGAGGAACCTACATCATTTCCATCGGCAATTACCAAGTGGTCAGGATTCGATTTGCGAATAGCGGTAGCCGCAGCCAGCGCTATTTTCCAGCAAACTGCCTGACAGGAGTCCTAATTACTAAAAATGAACGACTTTTTACTTTTTATTTGACAATTCAAATCTTATATTTGTCAGGCCAAATGCAATCGATTGCTTTTGGTTCTGAAAATCATTCAACTCATTAAAAATCTGTTATGATACTTGATAAACTTGAAAATGCAGCCATCTATGCAGGGATCACTGAAAACATAAAAAAAGGCTTCGAATTCCTAAAAAACACAGATCTTAACAAGCTGGAAACCGGTAAGTATGAAATTGAAGGAACAGAAGTTTTTGCCCTCGTCAGTGAATACGAAAGCAAAGCACATCAGGATTGCCGGTTAGAAGCACATCAGGCGTATGCCGACATTCAGTACATTGTTTCAGGAAGGGAAGCCATCGGCTTTGTGACGCTGAACAACCAAACTGTTGTAACTGAATATAATTCGGATAAAGACATTCTTTTCTTTTCTGGCGAAACGGTACAAATGATTCTTGAATCCGGTATGTTCGCTGTATTTTTTCCACAGGATATTCATCGTCCCTGCATGCAGATTGAAGGTCCGGAGAAAATTAAAAAGGTGGTTGTGAAGGTGCGGCTATAGAAAAAATAGTCATTTGTGATCATTAACTGTAGTTTTGTTTGATTTGCGGTGAATGACCACAATTGACTTTCAGTACTAATTTATCTCCCTGTTCTCATCAGTTGATTAATTGGCAAAATAAGTCACATTGGCAAAACTTCTTTTTATCCCCGATTTGAATCTGTATTTTGGATAGCCGAAAATAACCACAATACCCGAAGGCGATTTGTACGGAATATTCCACTTCCTTTTTAATTTTCCGGCACCGTATTGAATGGTTGGATGAACGCTTCCAATCATACAAGATCCCAGTCCCAAACTTTCGGCAGCCAGCATGGCATAGGTAGCTGCAATATACGGATCAGCCGGATCGGAATAAGGAGAGGCTGTAAAATACATGGCCAGCGGTGCATCATAGAGCAAATAGTTTTCTCCCTTATCTTTGGTCTCTGCCAAAAAACGGACAAGTGGCTGAGCAAAACTTTTCATCAACTTATACGTTTCGTTTCCCGCTAACCACCATATCCAAATCATTCGATCAGAAAACACCCAGCTGATTTTCCGAAAATAGTCCAATACATCAAACGAAAATTCGCGCACTTTATCTTTTCCTTTTAGAACCACCAAATGAACATCAGATGGTGGTAAACCCATCGGTGCAGAAACCGCGGCCTCAATTATTTGATCAATCAGTTCCTCTTCTATTTTCTGTTCTTTAAAATCCCGTATACTTCGTCTACCAACGATCAGATTTTTAAACTGATCGTAGCTGGTTTTATTTTTCATTCCGGATAAGTCGATAAGATCATCAACCGACATTTCCCTTCCGGAAATGTCGATGGCCTTGTTGGGACATACGGCCATACATTGTCCACAGGCGATGCATCCAAACAAAGGATGGCTGCTTACCACCGGTTTGTTATCTTCCATAATCAACGAAAAATCTTTGCATACATTAACGCATAGTCCGCACGAATTGCAGCGGTCATAAATAAAAGTGATCCTTCCATTTTTATTGGTTCTGCTAGTAATGATTGCCATGGCGCTGTTTTTTTTTATAAATTTAGAGCGTTTTTCAGCAATTTCCTAAACGAGCAATATACATTTATGAAGCATTTAATCTTTATTCTGAAAGTCATTCTCCCCTTCTTTTTTTTTAGTCTGACAATCACAGCACAGGAACGTTACAAGGATGAAATTACGGATTCTGTAAGGGTAGAAACGTTTACTTATGCCTTCAAAGACAGTCAGTCGCTCGATATGGATGTTTATTTTCCGGCATTCGACAATCAGTCAAACAGAGCCTTGATTTTTTACGTTCATGGTGGTGGATTTTCAGGCGGAGAACGCAATGAGCCAGGAATTCAGGTATTTTGCAAACAGCTGGCCCGGCATGGTTATGTTGTATCTTCCATTTCGTATCGCTTAACCCGTAAGGGAACCGAAACTGGATTTGGCTGCGACTGTGCCGCTGTTGATAAACTGAATACCTTTAACGATGCTGTTGAAGACCTTCAGGATGCCACTTTTTTCATGATACAAAACCGGGATAAAATGGGAATTGATCCTCAGAAAATCATTATTTCCGGAAGCAGTGCAGGTGCCGAAACTGTTTTAAATGCCGCCTATCAACCACCATATTGCTACGGACTCGACAGCGGTCCGGTATCCTATGCCGGTGTTATTTCAATGGCCGGTGCAATTCCGGATACTTCCCGGATTTTTAAGGAATCGGCCATCCCATCCCTGCTTTTTCACGGAACCTGCGACAACCTGGTTCCATATGCCACAGCACCTCACCATTATTGCGAGGAAAACCAAGCTGGCTACCTGATTTTGTATGGTAGTTATACCATTGCCGAAAAACTAAGAAAACTTGGAACTCCATACTGGCTTTATACTTACTGCAATGCAGCTCACGAAATTGCAGGTAAACCAATGACGGACAACCTAAACGAAATCATAGATTTTTGTTATTCCTTCATCATTAAAAAAGGAACCGAGCAAAAAACTACAATTATGAAAGCCGGAAACAAAAATTGTGAATACCAATCCTTTAACTTTTGCACCGAATGAAACCTTTCCTTTTTATCCTATTACTATTTGCCGGAAACTTAAGTATGGCACAAAACATCCGGGTAATAACCTATAATATTCGCTTCAACAATCCGGACGATGGAGAGAATGCCTGGCCCAACCGAAGTAATCAGGTAAGCGCCCTACTCGACTTCCATCAGGCAGATATTTTTGGACTTCAGGAAGCCCTGATCGGCCAGATTGAAGATATTCAGGCACAACTTCCAAACATGGAATGGGTTGGCGTGGGTCGCGACGATGGAAAAAAAGCTGGCGAGTACTCTCCTCTTTTCTATAATTCCAAAAAGTTCGATGCTTTACAAAAAGGTTGGTTCTGGCTTTCAGAAACTCCGGAAAAGCCAGGGCTGGGCTGGGATGCTGCCTGTAACCGGGTTTGTACCTGGCTGATACTGAAAGAGAACAAAAGCAAAAAAAAAATCATGGTTTTGAATACGCATTTCGACCATATGGGGAATCAGGCCCGAACCGAATCGGCCAAACTCATTCTCCGGAAAATCAAAGAACTGAATACTTCCGACTTGCCTGTGATACTGACCGGAGACTTTAATCTGACTCCAGAAAAAGAACCGATTGCAGTGATTAAAAACAAACTAAACGATTCACGTTCTGTCAGCAAAGAAGCGCCATACGGACCCGAAGGAACATTCAACGGATTTAAATTCGACAGTCCGCTGAAAGATCGCATCGACTATATTTTTGTCAGCAACCAGATCGAAGTCAAACAATACGGAGTGCTTACCGATTCCAATGATCAGCGGTATCCTTCCGATCATTTACCTGTTTTTGTTAATCTGGAACTAAAAGGCGGTAAAACGAAATAAGATACCAGGTTTTCCTGAACAAATCGGCTTGCTGTTTGCTTTCACTTCACATGAAGGTAGATTTTATTATCGTTGGTCAGGGACTGGCCGGAACATTGCTCGCTTTCGAATTATTCCGGAATAAAAAATCGTTTCTGGTTTTTGATGATCCAAATCTGGACAAGTCATCCGATGTGGCTGCCGGAATAATCAATCCGGTTGTTTTTCGCCGGATGACCAAAAGCTGGCTCGTTGATGATGTGTTTCCTCAAATGGAAATAACTTACCGGCAGTTGGAAAATTTACTTCAGGAACAATTCTATTTTCCCAATCAAATCCATCGGATTCTCAGCGAAGACACGGCCGTGTTCTGGAAAGAGAAAGCATTCGCCAATCGTATGGAAGAATATATCGAAGCGAATCCTGATGTCCGGTTCAGACACGAAATGATCAATTCACCATTTGGCATCGGCCGTGTTTTAAAGGCTGGAAGACTTGATATCCAAAAACTTATTTCAACTTTCTCCGAATTTCTTCAACGTCAAAATCTTCTCCGGAAGGAAAAATTCAGCTTCGAAAAAATGCTTATTAAGTCTGATCAGGTCATATACAACGACGTGACAGCCGAAAAGATTATTTTTTGCGAAGGACCGGCAGTTTCGCAAAATCCTTATTTCAAAAACCTGAAATTCAAACATTCCAAAGGCGAAATCCTTGACCTTAAAATTCCTGAATTAAATCTGAATGAAATAATCAGTCAGGAAATATTTATGCTTCCTGTTGGCAACGATCGCTATAAGGTTGGTGCAACTTACAGCTGGGATCAGTTAAATACACAAACGACTGATTCAGCCCGCCATGAACTGCTGGATAAGCTAAAAACTATCCTGGTAGTCAATCCTGAAATACTTGGACAAAAAGCAGGAATTCGCCCAACAATGCACGATCGCAAGCCTGTAATTGGGGTTTTGCCCAATTCTCCACAAATTGGTATTTTCAATGGACTCGGCTCCAAAGGTGTTCTGTCAGGTCCTTTCTTTGCCCGGCAATTGGCTGATTTGCTGATTGGAAATATAGATTTCATTCATCCTGAAGCCAGTATTAACAGGTATTTTGCTTCCAGATAATTATCCTGAAAATCTGGCATCGGTATCTCCTGATAATAAATTTGTTGAGCTATATTTTCTGATTCTTTTCGTTTTATTAACCAGCTACCTGAAAGAAGGCTGTAAAGTTCTGACTTTCTGTCATTTAAATGCTATTGCAACAAGAAACCGGTTCGTGATTATCTCAGGAACCGGTTTCTTGTTTTACAACGGTTTTAGAACTCAGTCTCATCCCGACGATTAAAATGGTTCAATTCATATTGTTGTGGGGAATGGTATTCTCCTCAATGAGGGAATCCGGATAAAGGGCATTATTTAGAGTAAAGACGCACGGTGGTGCGTCTCTGCGAAAGTCATCATATCCTGTAATTATTGAGAAGACACTGGATCAAAATAATTTCTTGTGACCTTAGCAGAATGACGCACCGAGATTGAAACTGTTTTGTCCTCAAGCCGGACTGGCTCTTCCTTTTCCAATCCCTGCCCGACGGCAGGCGGGGATGAAAAGGAAGCAAAAATCTTGTCAAAACGAACCCTCTGCCGGGCGTTTTGACGGCCTTCGCACTCGCTTCGATCAAAGGATGATCCCAATTGAAAGACCAGTATTTTAATCTGATTATTTGCATTTGATTGCGGTGGTGGCCCGATAATTATCAGGATTTTTATTTTTTTCTGCAGAAGAAAAGTAAAAGTGCGTCCCGCTTGAGGATAGTGTAATTGATCTCGCGTGACCGACTTATGTCTTGATTTCATATCGGGAAACAATACCAACGACTTTCCCCACAACGATATCAACTGATCCATTAAAATACATCTTAAAAATACGCACAAATGCTTACAACATATACCATTTTACGCTGAACATGGTCTGAATCAGGAACAATACCTTTGTTTAGTTAATACGCTAAACAAAAAATGGAACTTTACCAGGAACTTACTAAAGATATCCGGCTTGCAGAAGGTCTAAAATCGTGCATGAATTGTGGTGTTTGCACTGCGATTTGCCCCGCAGCCGAATTTTACGACTACGACCCCCGAATCATTGCCGGTATTGTCCAATCCAAAGACGAGAAAAAAATAGAAGAACTCCTGAAAAGCGATGTGATTTGGTATTGCGGCGAATGTATGTCATGCAAAACCCGGTGTCCGCGTGGAAATTGTCCCGGGCTCATCATTATGGCTTTACGTTCACTTTCTCAGAGACTTGGATATTTCACCGAATCGGAAAAAGGCAGGCAGCAGCTGGCCATTAAACGGGTGGTAGGCGAAAATATAGTCAATAAAGGCTATTGTATAGTTCCGGAAACACTGGTTCCCGAAATGCACCCCGAACTAGGCCCTGTTGGCGAATGGATCTATGAAAATAAAGAGGAAGTATATGAACGCGTTGGAGCCAATTATAACGGTGAAGGAGTTGGAGCACTGCGTAAAATACCTCAGGAATCGCTTGATGAGATTTCCCGGATTTTTGAGCTAACCGGCGGATTCGACCTTTTCGAAAAAATAGAGACCTTTTCTAAAACAAAAGCCAAAAGCATGGGTTTTTCTGATCCCAAAGAGATTTATCCCGACTATGTCAATCATATTTTCACAACCAATAACGGAAAACACAACCGACAATAATGAAACAGGAAGGCAAAATAAAAGTCTGGCAGGATTACCAAAAGGAAATAGCCGACGATCATTACTTTTACGTTCGCAGTTGTATCCGTCAAAATTTTTTCCCGGGTTCAGAACAAACTTTCCTGAAAATTTTACGGGAAGAGCTGAACAAGGATATCTACGAAAATCCGCATCACACCACCTGCTCCGGAATCGGCTATCATTCTGATGTTGTTCCGTTTGAAACCATTCAAACCATCGTTGCACGCCAGTTTGCACTGATGACCGAAGCCGGCTACCAAAACCTTGCCGTTTCGTGCATCACTTCATTCGGCATTTACAACGAAATCATTGAAACGTGGAAAGAGTTCCCTGCTGAACTGGAGAAGATTCGGAACTATCTAAAAGCAGCCACCGGACGCGAATTTGAAATACCACAGAATGTAGCCCATGCCAGCGACATTGTTTACAAATTCAGGGAAGAGATATACGCCCGAAAAAAATATTCACTGATCAATCAACAAACCGGAAAGCCTTTGAAAATTGTGGAGCACATTGGCTGCCATTATTCCAAAATGTTTCCCTCCAAGGGAGTTGGCGGTGCCGAATTTCCTTATGTTTTGGCCGGAATGGTCGAATCCTGGGGCGGCGAAGTGGTCGACTATCCTGAACGTCGTCATTGCTGCGGGTTTGGCTTCAGGCAATATCTGGTGATGTCGAACCGTGGTTATTCTGTTTCCAATTCAAAAAAGAAGTTCGAATCGATGGAACCGTTTAAACCTGATGCGATTGTGTGCAACTGCCCCGGATGTCCCATGTTTCTCGACCGCTGGCAATATGTGATTGAAGAAATGGAAGGTAAAACTTACGGAGAAAACGGACAGGGAATTCCGGTTTTGACCTACGAAGAAATGGCCGGACTGGTGTTGGGTTACAATCCGTGGGATCTGGGACTTCAAATGCATCAAACCAATTGCGAACCGCTGTTCGACAAAATGGGAATTGAATACGATCCTGAATTGAAATATGCAGGAAAAGACGGAAATTTGATCGGCCATCCTTCGATGGTTGGATGTGGATGATTAATATAATTGTAAAGACGCACGGCCGTGCATCTCTACAAAAAAATGAAACTTTAAACTCAATACGTGAAGCACATCGTAATAATAGGAGGAGGAACAGCCGGAATCGAAACGGCAAGCGCTTTGACAGATGCCGGACATTGGGTGACTGTGATTGAAAAAGAAGCGAAGGTTGGCGGGAAACTGAACGACTGGTCATACCTTTTTCCTGACTTCACTCCCTGTGAAAAAATTGCAGGAGCCCTTCAGGAGAAATGCAATGAAAAGGATTTTTCTATTCTTCACAACACTGAGCTCAAATCCGTTCAACGTGTGAATAATAAATTCAGCATCGAAACTTCAGGAGATCAGCAACTGGAAGCCGATGCAGTGGTGGTTGCCACCGGATACGAGCTGTTTGATGCGCGCCGCAAGGAAGAATATGGCTACAAAATTTACGACCATGTCATTACATCAGCCGATCTGGAACAATTGCTCAAGCCGGGCAGTAACCTTACTGTGGCCGCCGGAAAAGACCCGAAACGAATCGCTTTTGTTCATTGCGTCGGTTCCCGGGATGAGAAAACGGGCAACCATTATTGCTCCAAAGTGTGCTGCATTACTGGAGTAAAACAGGCCATCGAACTCAAAAAGCGTCTACCCAACGCCGAGATATTCTGTTTTTACATGGATTTGCGCATGTATGGCAAACATTTCGAAGAACTGTACCGCGAAGCACAGGAAACCTATGACATTCAGTTTATCCGTGGACGCTTGTCGGAAGCTTCAGAAAAAATAGATAAAAGTCTGCTGATCAAAGCAGAAGACACACTTTCGGGTCGGCCACTTAAGATGAATGTCGACTTATTGGTGCTGCTCGTGGGCATGGAAGCCGGAAAAGGGACTGCCGCAGCTGCATCAAGTTGCGGTATTGGATGCGAAGAATCAGGTTTTCTGCAAACAGCCGACTCGTTTCTGCATTCCAATTTTTCGTCGTGCGAAGGTATTTTTCTGGCCGGAAGCTGCACTGCTCCCATGTCGGTAAACGATACCATTTTGCATGCCCGGTCAGCAGCAATGGAGGTAGATAGCTGGCTAAAGAAACAGTGATCAGTCGCAATAAGCAGAAAAATACAAAGAAACGGTTCAGGCATCGTCCGGTAGGAAATATCGAATGATAAACTTATTTCCTTTCAGACGAAATGCAGCAATCGACAGATGAAAGATAGATAAAATGAAAGACTTTGGCTACACAGTTATTAAACAACGCACCATCGACTACGATCAGTTTGACGGGCGTCTGCTGAACGAGATTCTCGAAATGGAACCTTCATTCAAAGTCTGCATTTCGTGTGGAGCATGCACCGCAACCTGCAGCGCCAACGATCTGGTCAGTTTTAATGTGAGAAGGATGAACTTGTTACTGCGCCGTGGCGAAACCTTTGAACTCGATACTGAAATTAAAAAATGTATGCTCTGCGGAAAATGCATGTTGGTTTGTCCGCGCGGAATAAATACCCGTAATGTGATCATGCTCATCAAAAAAAGCATCCTAAAATATAAACCCGTCAATTTGTAAGCAGCCATGGAAACTACACCGTTTATCTGGCCTTTCACCATCGGCCTCTTGTTTATTTCCTGTTTTCTGGTAATTATAGTTGGTATTTGGATTTCCGGTCTATCACGCATCGATAAAAGCCGAATATGGCACAGCATATTTACCCGTAAAAGTATTTTAGCTATTCGTGAAGTTTTTACTGAATCGTTGCTGCACCGCAAAATATTCCGTAAAAATCCTGTTCTGGGCTACATGCACATGAGCCTGGCATTTGGCTGGTTCTTGCTGATTGTGGTTGGACACATCGATGCCTGCAATCACTACCAAAGCTTTTCCGTTCCGGCATACAAAGCTATCTTTTTCCGCTATTTCGTCACGGAACCGGCTTCAACACTTTCAGGAAAAATACTGGCAGCCAGTATGGATTTACTGCTCCTTTTTGTACTTTCAGGAGTTATGCTCGCCTACTTTAAACGACTGAACAGCCGTTTATTCGGAATGAAAAAAACGACACAACTAAAACTCGGCGACCGCATTGCACTTATCGCCCTCTGGCTTATTTTCCCGCTTCGATTTCTGGCCGAAAGTGTATCGGCAGGCATTCATCACAACGGAAGCATTGTGAGTCAACCAACCGGAATGATGCTGGCTTCGCTCCTACCTGTTCATTCGCTCGAAATGCCATTGTGGTGGGCTTATTCCGGATCATTAGCCATGTTCTTTCTGGCCTTGCCGGTTTCCCGTTACATGCATATACCGGTTGAAGTGGTACTTATTTTTCTTAGGAATTACGGTATCCGTGTAAAAAAACGTATCGATGGCTTCTCCCGAATTCAGGTATATTCGTGTTCACGCTGCGGCATTTGCCTCGATAGTTGCCAAATGACCCATGCAGCCATCAAGGATACACAGTCGGTATATGTGCTGAAACACATCCGGAACAAGAATCTGACTGATGAAAAACTCTTTAACTGTCTGCTTTGCGGACGATGTCAGCCCGATTGCCCGGTCGGACTGGAGCTTAACAATTTACGCATTACGCAGCGCATTGAATCGACCAAAGAGTATAACTCTTCGTACGAATATCTAAAGAACGGGAAAGTGGCAGTGAGTCCGCAAACCGAAGTAATCTATTTTGCCGGATGCATGACCCACCTCACTCCGGCAATACTCAAATCGATGAAAGAAATTTTCGCGGTAGCCGGTGTCAAATACTGGTTTATGGACGAAGATAAAACGGCTTGCTGCGGCAGACCACTGATGAAGGTCGGACAATACGAAGCAGCCAAAAAACTGATTGAACACAACCGCCAAAGGATTATTGCATCAGGCGCAAAAAAAATGGTGGTCTCCTGCCCGA
Source organism: Prolixibacteraceae bacterium (assembly GCA_035648135.1). Taxonomy (GTDB): domain Bacteria; phylum Bacteroidota; class Bacteroidia; order Bacteroidales; family Prolixibacteraceae; genus Aquipluma. The sequence goes on along the minus strand of DASRMB010000038.1, from coordinate 37,030 downwards.
TTTGCTACAAAGTATTCAACGAAGACTATTCCCTGCCGGGAATTACCGTACAGCACCATTCTGAATATTTACTTGAGCTGATGGCAGATAAACGACTGCCTGTAAACAAGATGTCGTTGCGGGTAGTTTACCACGATCCTTGTGAGCTGGGCCGTGGAAGTGGTGTTTATCATCAGCCGCGTTTGCTGCTCGACGAATATGCTGAACTGATTCCTATTAAAAATGAAAAAGAATCAGCCTATTGCTGCGGCGGAAGTCTGGCCAATATCAAGATACAGATGAAAGAGCGCGACCAGATACGAGATAAGGCCTTAAACGAATACCTCACTTACAAACCCGACGTGCTGGCCACGGCCTGTCCGCTTTGTAAAAAAACATTTGCTAAAAGTAACAAACTTCCGGTACACGACATCGCTGAAATTGTGTATATGGCTATTAAAGAGAATGATAAAGTACTCAGTCGCGAAACCGAATTTCAAACAGCAACTAAAATGGAATTCTGGAAATAGACCCCGGGAGGAAGAAAATCAGTTAACCGAAAGCTAAGCTTGTCGCCAAAACCTCAAACAACATTAACAGACACAATCCATACTGGAAATATATTCATACTGGAAAGTAGTATGAGTAATGTCAAAGCGGCTGTTTAACAGCTGTTTTGCATTTAAGGTAATGGCCTGAGTATCGGCAACCGGATAATTTTCAGCGAGCACCAGGTGAGCTTCAAAGTATATTTTATGGTCGGACAGTTGCCACAAATGGACATGATGAACACTGCTGATCTCCTGAAGCTCCTGAAGCACCTCAATAATATCCTGCTGATCAATTTCAGGAGGAGCAAACTGCATCAGAATACCGACACTTTCTTTCAGAATTTTAAACGTATGTACAAAAATGTAAATGCTGATCAGTACAGTAACCAGCGGATCGATCCAGTAAATCTGAAAAAGCCAGATACAAACACCACCGGCAATTACGGCCAGAGAAGTAAGAGCATCACCAATCAGATGCAAATAGGCGGCTCTAATGTTTAAGTTTTCTTCCTTGTTTTGATGTAATATCACTACCGAAAGACCATTGGCAAGAAATCCTAAAATACCAAGTCCCAGCATCCAAAGATAATCAACCTCTTTTGGGTTAAAAAATCTCTTCCCTGCTTCAACGAGCAAATAAACCGAAATGGCTATGAGAGAAATGGCATTAATAAATGCGGCCAGAATTTCTGCCCGCTTGTACCCAAAAGTCGATTTCTGCGTTTGTGGACGCATTCCAATTACATGAGCCAGGTAAGCCAATATAACCGAAATTACATCGCTGAGGTTATGCAAGGCATCAGAGATCAATGCAAGACTTCCGGATATAATTCCACCTGCGAACTGCGCAATAGTAATTATCCCATTAAGGAATACAGTAATTGCCAGATTTCTGGTTGTATGTTGATGATTATGCGACATCTTGTTTTTCACATTTAACAATCTGTAAATTACGAAGTTTCAACATCGGCAAAACTACGTTCAAAAATAACTATCTATGCATTTTTTTATCATTTGGTTCTTCACCGAAATGCGCACCCAAAAAAGATAAAGCTGTAAATTTAGAATAAAAAATGTCAACGAGTCTACTCTATCATGGTTTCGGGAAAACTGATCAGGAATAATTTAAAACAGAATTCGCTTACCGTCAATAATTAATCAGCGAATCATACCTTTAAGGCTTCATTGGCATTAAAAATAAATTTTTAAATTAGTATATCATAAATCAATTTAATTAATCAACTAAAAATAACTCCAATATGACAAAATTTTTAATATTCATGCTGTTTTGCCTCAATGTAGTAACAGCCAGTTCTCAGGAACAGAATGAGAGTCTGATTGAAAAAGGAGCAAAAGTAACTAAAGCCGGTGGTGGATATCTTTTTACGGAAGGACCTTCGGTTGCTCCTGATGGCCGCGTATTCTTTACCGATCAGCCCAACGACAAAATTGAGGTCTGGAGCGAAGACGGAACCATTACCACATATCTGCAACCCTGCGGCCGGTCTAACGGAACCTATTTTAATCAGAAAGGCGAACTGGTTGCCTGTGCCGACTTAAGCAACCGTTTGGTAATTATCAGACCCGACAAACAAATGAAAACAATTGCCGAAAATTACGACGGCAAACATTTAAATGCACCAAACGATCTGTGGATTGCTCCCGAAGGAGGAATTTATTTTTCAGATCCGTATTACTTCCGCGATTACTGGGAAGCTGGTCATCAGGAACTTCAGGATGTCCGTGGAGTTTACTATCTAAATCCTGAAGGAAAACTAATTCGCGTCATTGACGACTACAAACAACCCAACGGATTAATTGGTACACCGGACGGAAAAACACTTTATGTCAGCGACATCAATGATGGAAAAATCTGGAAATATTCGATTAATCAGGACGGAACGCTTAGCAACAAAACTCTTTTTGCTCCTGAAGGATCTGATGGAATGACCATTGACAATCAGGGTAATGTATACCTGACCAACAAAACGGTTTCCGTTTTCGACAAAACAGGAAAGAAAATCGCTGCAATTGAAATTCCGGAACAACCTTCGAATGTGTGTTTCGGCGGAAAAAAACGTAACATCCTTTTTATAACCGCCCGCACGTCGGTATATACCTTGAAAATGAAAGTTAAAGGAGTAAATTAAAAATTCAATCTAAATATAAAACATGACAAAAGCCCGATCTTTTCTAGCCATCGCCATCAGTTTGCTACTTCTGGCTTACTTCTTTTCATTACAAAAAGAAAAACCCACTTCAGGAAACCCCATAGTTAAAGGTTGGTATGCCGATCCTGAAGGTGCAATACTCGATAACAAATTCTGGATTTATCCAACTTTTTCAGCCAAATACGAAGATCAGGTTTTCCTCGATGCCTTTTCGTCTGCTGATTTAGTCAATTGGAAAAAACATTCGCACATTATAGATACCTCGGCTGTTAAATGGGCGAAAAAAGCCATGTGGGCGCCCTGTATTGTCAAAAAGGATTCGAGCTATTTTTTGTTCTTTTCGGCAAACGATATTCAGGCTCCTTTCCGGGATGGCTATGTCGCGGAAGACAATCAGGTTGGCGGAATTGGTATTGGCATTTCCTCAAAACCTGAAGGACCATTCCTCGATTATTTGGGGAAACCGCTGATTCAGGAGTTTTACAATCAGGCGCAACCCATCGATCAGTTTGTTTTCAAAGATACAGACAAGCAGTACTACATTATTTACGGTGGTTGGGGGCATTGCAACATCGCCAGACTAAACAGCGACTTTACTGCACTAATTCCCTATGAAGATGGAAATGTGGTTAGGGAAATAACTCCGGAAGGATATGTTGAAGGTCCGGTCATGTTCCTCCGGAACAAAAAATATTACCTGATGTGGTCGGTAGGGAACTGGACAGACGAAACCTATAAGGTTGCCTACGGAATTGCAGATACGCCATTTGGGCCGTTTAAAAAGCTGGCCACCATACTCGAAACAAATCCATCAATTGCTACTGGTGCCGGCCATCATTCAGTAGTTAATATTCCAAATACCGATGATTGGTACATTGTTTACCATCGCCGCCCAATACCGAATGAAGATCGTGATCACCGCGTTGTGTGCATCGACCGGATGTTTTTTAATTCGGATGGAACGATTCAACCGGTCAAAATGACCAATGTAGGAGTTACTGAAAGAAGATTGAATTAAGATCAAATGCGATAAACCAAAATTCTAACTGACACAATAAAAGAAGCAGGCCGAAACCTGCTTCTTTTATCAACATAACAAACTATATCTTTCTATTCCAAAAACTATTTGGAATGATCCGTCTTTAAGGGTTTCTAATCCTGTAAATCAGTAATTGGTTTATAGACTGGAACCAAAAATTTCATTACAGCCCAACCAATCAAATAGGCAACGGCACAGATCGAGAAAATAATGAAATAACCAGATTCAATACCTTCAAATCCCATAAATTTCATATTAGTCACTCGTGAATAATCGAAAAGAACACCTGAACCTTTGTTGATTATAACTGAACCGATACCACCAGCCAAACCACCAATACCTGTAATTGTTGCAATAGCTGACTTTGGAAACATATCACCAACAGTTGAGAAGATGTTGGCCGACCAGGCCTGGTGAGCAGCTCCAGCTATACCAATAATTATAATTGGGAACCAATAAGTAAGGTGTCCAAGAGGTTGTGCTACCAAAGCCAATAATGGGAAGAATGCAAAAATGAGCATTGACTTCATACGTCCTGCATAAGGATTCATACCTTGTTTTTCCACAAAATAGGTTGGAAGCCACCCTCCAATAATTGAAAGAAGAGTAATCGCATAAAGCACAAATAAACCTATCTGAGCCTTTGGGTTTGATGATTCAAGACCATAAACAGAGCTTAAGTAGGCAGGAGTCCAGAACAGATAAAACCACCAAACGCCATCGGTCATGAATTTACCAAAGGCAAATGCCCAGGTTTGCTTGTATTTTAAACATTTAATAAAGTTAATGCTCTTGCCTGCAGCTTTTCGTTTGGCTTCAGCCAAAGCTTCTTCCGGATCATGATCCAGATTGATATATTCCAATTCAGCTTTATTTACACGAGGATGACGTTCTGGTTTATTGTAACCAAACTGCCACCAGCCCATCCAAACAAAACCAAGACCCCCAATTATGATAAACGCAGATTCCCATCCCCAATTTTTGGCAATTAAAGGAATAGCGAGCGGAGAAGCTAAAGCGCCCACAGTTGCACCAGCATTAAAAATACTTGTTGCAAAGGCACGGTCTTTCTTTGGGAAATATTCAGCAGTTGTTTTAATCGCTGCAGGAAAGTTACCGGCTTCACCAATAGCCAATACTAATCGTGCAACTATAAATAAGACCACACTGACATTCAAAATCCGGGACACATCTTCAACTCCAGCAATATAATGGCGTGCTTGCGCGAATCCGACAAACCAGTGTCCGGTTAAAATTCCTGAAGTGGCAATACCACAAAAGGCATGTAATATGGCACCTATTGACCAGAGGCCAATAGCCCACAGAAACCCCTTTTTCGTATCTAACCAGTCAATAAAACGTCCTGCAAACACCAGGCTTAGTGCATAAAAGAGTGAAAACAGAGAAGTGATTGTTCCATAGTCACTGTCGGTCCAGTGAAATTCAGGTGCGATAAAGTCCTTCCAGGTCAAAGAAAGAACCTGCCGATCCAGATAGTTGACAGTTGTTGCCATGAATAACATAGCTACAATCGTCCATCTATACTGTGACATTTTCTCGTTGATTGTTTTAAATGACATAATTAAATTTAAGGATTATTATTAGGTTTAATTAATTACAAAAGAGTTATTTACCTTAGTTTTCTCACAATCTCAAGAGCTTCTTTACATTTACCGGTAATAAATGCCCAATCTTTACGCTCCAGCACTTCCTTCGGAAATAATTGGGATCCCATTCCAACACAATGAACACCAGCCTTAAACCATCCTTTCAGATTATCCTCATCCGGAGAAACTCCCCCTGTTGGCATGATGCTGGCGTATGGCATTGGTCCTAAAACTCCTTTTACAAATTCAGGACCTCCAACGGATGATCCCGGGAAAATTTTAACGACTTCGCAGCCCAATTCATGAGCATGTCCAATTTCGGTTAAAGAACCGCAACCCGGACTCCAGGCTATTTTTCGCTTGTTGCAGATTTTTGCCATGTCTTCATCAATCAGTGGTGAAACAATGAAGCTTGCACCAAGCTGAATGTACAAAGCGGTAGTTGGACCTTCTATAATCGATCCAACGCCAAGCATCATTTCGGGGCATTCTTTAGCCGCCCATTTATTCAGTTCACCAAATACTTCGTGTGCAAAATCACCACGGTTAGTGAATTCGAATACTCGGATTCCACCATCATAGCAAGCTTTTAAAACCGACTTGCATATTTCTGCATCTTTATGATAGAATACCGGAACAATACCGGTTTCCTTCATTTTTAATGCTACTTCTATTCTTGTAAAACGAGCCATAAAATCAGTTTAAAGTTTAAAGTTCCAGATTTCAAGTTTCAAGTTCGCCTTGATCTTGGAAATTGGTTATTCAATATTGAGCATTGGATATTAACTCAAGTTATTAAAGTTCTAATACTGAATCTCCAATAACCAAAATCCATTTTATTGCATTTTTAAGCCCCTCCTTCGGAGGGGTTGGGGAGGCTACTATCTTGCCACCCGGCCGGAAGCATCGCCGCCCATCAGTTTTTCAACTTCATCAACAGTTACCTGATTGTAATCACCATAAATGGTATGTTTCAGACAAGATGCAGCAACTGCAAAGTTTAATGCTTTCTGATCATTTTTAGTGTATGTAAGCAGTCCATAAACGAGTCCTCCCATGAATGAATCACCGCCACCAACACGATCAACAATATCAGTAATCTGATACGTTGGCGCTTCGAATAAGGTTTTCCCGTCCCATAGAACGCCCGACCAACTGTTGTGATTGGCATTGATTGATCCACGTAAAGTAGTAATTACTTTTTTACACCGGGGAAATTTCGCTATAATCTGCTTTGAAACAGATTCATATGCAGCTGCCTCCACATGACCACTGGTTACATCTAATCCTTCAGGTTTAATACCAAGAACTTTCTCGGCATCTTCTTCATTACCAAGGATCACATCGGTTCCGGCAACCAAAGCAGGCATCACTTCACCGGCTTTTTTTCCATAATTCCAGAGGTTTTTACGGTAGTTCAAATCGCACGAAACAGTAATTCCTTTTTCGTTTGCTTTCTGAATAGCTTCCAGACAAACATCGGCTGCACCCTGAGAGATGGCAGGAGTAATTCCGGTCCAGTGAAACCAGTTTACACCTTCAAAGACTTTATCCCAATCAATCATTCCTGGTTTAATTTCTGAAACAGCAGAGTTTGCACGATCGTAAACCACTTTACTACCGCGGCTGACAGCCCCTGTCTCAAGAAAATAAATTCCAATGCGTTCACCGCCATATACAATCTGATCTACTCCTACTCCGTATTTACGTAAATCGCTAACGCAGGCCTGAGCAATATCGTTTTTAGGTAACCTTGTCACAAAATCAACCGGGATACCGTAATTGGCCAGAGAAACGGCCACGTTTGCTTCACCACCGCCAAATGTGGCCGTTAAACTATCGGTCTGCTTAAACCGCAAATAACCTGGTGTAGCTAAACGCAACATGATCTCACCAAATGTAACTACTTTCATCTTATCTTATTTTTGAATTATGCAATCGATTGCAAATCTACTATTTTTATGCTATCAGTCAAGTTCTGTCTGTACCAAAAGGCGGGAAAAACGGATAAAAACTAGAAATTAAAATAGTTTTTTGCATTGTTGAAGCAAATGTTTTCAACCATATCACCTAATAATTCCATGTCGTTGGGTATTTCACCATTCTCCACATCGTTCCCTAAAATATTACAAAGGGTACGACGGAAATACTCGTGACGGGTATACGAAAGGAAACTTCTTGAATCGGTTAACATTCCAATAAAACGACTCAGCAAACCGAGATTCGACAAGGCATTAATTTGTTTTGTCATTCCATCTTTCTGATCCAGAAACCACCATCCGGAACCCCACTGCATTTTGCCGGCAACGCTTCCATCCTGAAAATTCCCAATCATCGTGGCATACAACTCATTATCTCTTGGGTTCAGGTTGTATAAAACGGTTTTACACAATTTATTCTCCGTATCCAGTTTGTTCAGCAACTTCGACAATGATTCAGCAACCGGTTTGTCGCCAATCGAATCGAATCCTGTATCGGGGCCTAATTGATTGAAAAGACGAGTGTTGTTATTACGCAATGCACCGAGATGGAATTGCTGAGCCCATCCACGTGAATGGTCCATCACTCCAAATTCATAAAGCATACACGATTTGAATTTCAGTATTTCTTCGGAAGTCAGTTTATTTCCGGCCTGAACTTTTGCAAAAATCGCACGGATTTCTTTTGGCGAATAATCTTCGGCAAAAGCGGTATCCAAACCATGATCAGACAGGCGGCAGCCATTTTCATGAAAAAACTGATGCCTCTTATCGAGAGCGGCGATCAGGTTATTAAAAGTATTGATTTCAATTTCCGAAACAGTCGCCAATTGGTTGATGTATAAATTGAAGGATTCAGGATCGTCAACCATCATGGCTTTATCAGGACGCCAGGCCGGAAGTACAGCAACTTCGAACCCGCTGGCTTTAATCTGCCGGTGATACTGCAGGCTGTCAATCGGATCATCGGTTGTACAAATGGTATGAACATTGGCCATCCGTATAATATTCCGGCAACTGTAGTCTGGAGTTCTCAGTTTTTCGTTGCAGGCATCGTAAATTTTACGTGCATTTTTTGGACTTAAAACCTCATTGATCCCGAAGAATTTTTTCAGTTCAAGGTGAGTCCAGTGATACAAGGGATTGCGCAAAGTCTGAGGAACAGTCTCTGCCCATTTTTCAAATTTCTCCCAGTCGGATGCATCACCGGTACAATATTTTTCATCGACCCCATTCGTACGCATTCCGCGCCATTTGTAATGGTCGCCGGCCAGCCAGATTTCGGTAATGCTATTAAACATCCGATCTTCAGCAATATCTTTTGGATTGATGTGACAGTGGTAATCAAAAATTGGCATTTTTGCTGCATATTCATGATACAGTTTCTGTGCAGTTTCGGTTTGCAGCAGAAAATTTTTGTCCATAAATGGTTTCATATTGTTTTGATTTACTATTTATTAATTTACTGTTTTAAGCTCCTGTGATTGATTTGGTGTCAAAGAAGTTTTGAAATCTTGCTATGATTACCAGTCAATATTATAATACATTCTCTCTACTCTCAAGTTTTCCAAAACAGAAATCCTATAAAGTTGAATGATTTGATCTTTAACTCCTTCTTCAGTCAATTTATTCCATTGTTTCCATTTAATCTTTTTTTTCAATCCCCATCCAGATAGGAAGACAGAGTCTTTTTGGTACTTTCTATCAATTTCAAGCTTTATATAATTAAAATCCTCAATATCATTCATTATATTCCGAATAGTTATCCAAACAAGTTTTTGACCTCGGTCATAATCAAAATGAATGAAAGAATTATCCTCATAACCAATAATATTAAGTTCTACAAAACTGTACTTTGAAAGCAAAGGTTTATTGAATAGTTTCAAACCTAATGAATCTCTTATCTCAGAAGGTATTTTAGAAAATAACTGAATCTGAGATTTTACTTGATTATATCCATCTGAAAATGCAAGTAATAAGAAAGAAAATGCAAGTAAGTTTCCCAATACAAAGCATAAAACAAACAAATAAAACGCATCTATTGGCTCTCTTTTATTATCCATCGCGAAAATAATCATAAGGAGAGCACAAAGACTAGTGAAAATAATTCCAAGCAGTTTAAAAACCGAATGAAAAGCATTTCTATTTAATCTAAAATACTCAACCAACGTCATTTTGTGTTTTTTTGAATGGATTTAAATGTGATACTCCGCTGCAAGCAGACGGGGTATCACAGAGGAATTAGCCCTTCAATTCGCTGCAAGCAGCGGGGAACTAACCCCACAGTGATTAGAGGTTGAATAACCGTTTTAAATGACGGTCATATATATTTTCCTCAACACAGATCCCTACAATCTCAGCATGTTTTTTCAGAAGATCGGTATAAGTTGTACCCATTTCGGCTGCAAGTTTATAGCCTACATGAATCAACTGACGGAAATTCGGATTATAATCAGGATGTCCCGGGATATGACGCAGGGTGTTGGCAAATTTTTCGCTTGACCATCCGGCAACTTCGGAGACCGAAGGAAGTTTTGAATCATCAATATCAATTACATCAGCATAAGGAGCACATAATTCATCTTTACGTCCCAATGCGCTGGAATAAATAGCTTTTGCGGCTTCAAGAGCTTCACCACCGGCAAGAGCTAATCCAATCACCTCTTCGAGCCAGGTTGTTCCTGCTGTTTTCACATGAATCCCTTTATCGTATTTTTTGATGATTCCAGCCATGATGGGATAAATGGTGAATTTATCACTTCCGGAATGAACGCTTAGCTTCAACTCTTCCGGCAGACCAAATTCTTTAACCGCATAGTCAATAACCAATACATCTTCTTCAAATTCAATAGCAAACTGATCCACATTACCGGTATAATCAACACCTTTATTAAAGCGCCCTGTAAATTTCGGAGCAATGGTCTGAACAGGAATTCCTTTTTCAGCTAACATTTTCAGGATAAAGAAAAGATCCATGGGTGTTTGCGGACTTTCCACTTCGTCCATCGAAACTTCAGTAATAAAACTACCTGAACCTTTGGCCGTTTTCAGGTATTTGTATATTTCGCTTGCCTGTTGGGTCGCAGCCAGAAATTTACCGGCGACTTTTTCAAGCAATTCTTCCGATACGTCAAAAGGATGATCAATTCCCGGGATAGAAAGTTTCCCCATGTATTTGGCACATGATTTCACAAAAGCTTTTACCTCTGCTTCCGGACTCTCTTTTCCGATGAATGAAGCCACATCAAGAGTGAAAAAATTGGCAGTTTCAACAAACGGAGCAACCGTTCCCATATTAATGTGGTCGGCATCCACAAAATAGATACCTTTAAAACCAAGAGCAGCAACAGCAGCATCAGCTTCCTTTCGCACATCAGCCGGAAGGGAATGTACATACATGTGCTCGCGGTTCGATTTGTTCCAAACCGGACTTATATCCAAACCGGACTTATTGGCTTTTATGATTCCACGAAGTTGGGCAATACCCTGATGTGAAAACCGATCGCCAATACCTAAACTGTATTTTCCTAATTTCATGAGAAAATGATTAAGTTAATAATTTATTGTTGAGCACGTTCTCGTGGAACTCCCATGTAGTTTGATTGTGCTACTTATAGATTTTTATTCCTTTTTAGGTGCAACTTTCAAACTAAACATTCATCACAGGGTCGTTTCTTATTGTATTAATTTACTGAAACATAAATAAGGCAACGTCCACTCCGTGTGCGAACACGAAAGTAGAGACAATAATTTTATTCTGCAATGGTGATGAACTAAAAATGACTAAAGATGTTTTAAAATACTTTTTCCGTGTTCGTACACGACTGGAAAGAAAAAATATATAGCTTTGTTCCTGTCGTTTGATTCACAACTAAAACTGAAGAGTTATTAAAGCTATAAATCGCACCCGAATTAAGGATATTGCACAAAAGGCTAACGTTTCAATCGGAACTGTTGACCGTGTAATTCATAAACGTGGAGAAGTATCTGATGCTACACGAGATAAAATTCTTAAAATCATCGAAGAGCTGGAATATCAACCCAATTTACTGGCAAGTACGCTGGCGTCAAGGAAGACATTTTCGTTTGCCCTGCTTGTTCCTGAACCGATTTCTCCGGAATCCTATTGGAATAAACCATTGATTGGTGTCCAAAAAGCATTTGAGGAAATTCAGCAATATGGAGTCAATATTTCCATCCATTTATTTAAGCAAACTGATTCACAAACTTTTAACACAGAAGCTCAGCTCATTCTTCAAAGCAACCCTGAAGGGGTGGTTCTTGCTCCTTTCTTTTCCCGCGAATCAAAAGAATTTATTGCGGAACTGAAAAAGCGTGAAATTCCCTATGTATTTATTGATTCGAACATTAAAGAATGTGATAAACTCAGTTACATCGGTCAGGATTCGTTCCAATCCGGGACACTCGCAGCTAAATTGCTCGATTTTTCAGTTCCTGATCACTCCACAATCCTAATCCTGAATTTTGCGAAGGAAATGGATAACCTCAATCATTTGGCGCAACGTGAAAAAGGATTTTATGAATACTTCAATATAAATCAGGGAAAAAAGAAACTGATTACACTTAAATTTGCCGACCCCACTGACAATGAATTTCAGGATAAAATAAAAGATCAGTTACGGACGAATCCTGATATCCGTGGAATTTTTGTCACCAACTCACAGGTTTATTATCTGGCACGATTACTCGAAGAAATAAACATATCCGGAATAAGGGTGATCGGTCATGACCTGATTAACGAAAACATCAGCTTTCTGAAGAAAGGAATTGTCGACTTTCTGATTTGCCAAAGACCGGAAGAGCAGGGACACCGGGCAATTATTACCCTTTTTGAACATCTGTTACTGAAAAAGGAAGTCAATAACGAAAACTATACATCAATCGATATTATTACCAAAGAAAATCTGGAATATTATAAATAACTAAATAAATTCAAAATGAATGCAATCAGTTTTAATGACCTAAAAGGTAAAGTATGTGTAATTACAGGTGGCGCAGGCGTCATTGGTTCAGCAATGGTTAAAGCAATGGCCTCTGTTGGAGTGAAAGTTGCAATTGCCGATATTAATAAAGCAGTTGCTGACAAAGTGGCCAGTGAAATTTCGAAAGAATTTAATGCACAGGTAATTGGAGTTGAAGCTAATGTTCTGGATAAAGAATCGTTAGTTAAAGCCAAAGCTGAAATCAACGAAAAACTGGGACCAATTGATATTCTCATCAACGGTGCCGGAGGTAACCACCCTACTGCCACTACCAAAATGGAACAGATGGACGAAAACAGCATCGATCATTTGGAAGACACATTCTACGGTCTTCAACTAGACGGTTTTGACAAGGTTTTTGCTCTCAATTTTAAAGGAACCGTACTTCCATCCATGGTTTTTACCACCGATATGCTAAAAAATAAAAAAGGGGTAGTCCTGAATGTTTCGTCAATGAATTCATATAAACCGCTGACCAAAATACCTGCATATTCTGCGGCGAAATCTTCCATCAATAACTTTACCCAATGGCTGTCCGTACACCTTGCAAAAGTCGGAATCAGGGTGAATGCGATTGCTCCGGGATTTTTCATCACCGATCAAAATCGTTTTTTGGTACTCGATAAGGAAACAGGCAATTTCTCTGCCCGCGGACAAAAGATTGTAAACAACACACCAATGGGCAAATTTGGTGAACCTGAAGATTTACAGGGTACAACCCTATTTCTTCTTTCTGATATCTCATCGTTCGTAACTGGAATTGTTGTTCCTGTCGACGGCGGTTACAGTGCTTTTGGAGGAGTTTAAAAGATGTTCCAAGTTTCAGGTTCCAAGTATAACAACACTTGGAATTTGAAACTAGTCTTTCATCTATTGTCTAATATCTTAAATCTTATCATATGAGTCTCGAATTAAAAAAAAATTGTAAATATTCGCTGTTGGTTCCAACCAGCATGGGAGTTAGGATTACTCCGGTTAACGGGCAACCTGTTCACTGTAGTAATCTGTTTGAAATGTATGCCTCCAGTGCCGAAACCAACGTAGCAAGCATTTCCTCATACCTCGGACTTCCGGTTAAAGTCCTGACTACTTTTGTGAAAGACAGTCCGATTGCCCAATTCATCAAAAGCAACCTGAAAAGCCGTCACATGGACTATGAGGGACCTGAAGTTGCTCAGGGCGATCCATGGGGATACCGCCACCAGTTCAACATTGCCGATAGTGGTTTTGGATCCCGCGGCCCTCGCGTACAAAACGACCGTGCCGGTGAAGTTGGCCGCACACTGAATGTAAAAGATTTCGATCTGGAACGCATTTTTGGCAAAGAAGGCGTTCAGATTGTACACTTATCAGGATTGATTGGTGCCTTGTCGCCCGAAACAACTACTTTTTGTCTCGAAATTGCAAGGGCAGCAAAAAAATACGGTACCCGCATTGCATTCGACCTGAATTACCGGGCTTCTTTCTGGAAAGGACGAGACAAAGAATTACGTGCAAGTTTTACTGAAATTGCTTCGTTAGCCGATATCCTGATTGGCAATGAAGAGGATTTTCAGCTTTGTTTGGGTATTGACGGACCGGAAGCCGGAGGCAAGGGCATCGATGCTGAGATCGAAGGATTCAAAGGTATGATTACCCGTGTAAAAGAAGCTTTTCCAAATGCTTCGGTATTTGCAACAACTTTACGTCAGGTGATCAGCGCCAACGAACACCTTTGGGGAGCAATTATGCTCGAAGGCAACGAATGGCAGGTGATCGAACCACGCAAAATCACTGTTCTCGATCGCATTGGCGGTGGTGACGGGTTCGTAGGTGGTTTGCTTTATGGTATACTGAAAGGCTGGGAACCCGAAAAATGGCCGCAGTTTGGCTGGGCAACCGGCGCACTGGCAACTACTTTTCTGACCGACTATGCACAACCCGCAGATGAAGATATGGTTTGGAGTATCTGGGGAGGAAATGCGCGCGTGAAAAGGTAAAATTATCCTTTGCCGTTTGGCTTCAGCCAACGGACATGCACATCACATTAAATTTATTAGGCTATGATGTATTACGAAATAGGTTCAGTGAACCATGAATTATCTGCCGACGACCTGAGAGTTGGACTCTACAAGGCTTTCATGCACCTCGGGCCAAGAAAAAAAGTACTGGCTATTCCTCCGGATTATACCCGACTACCAAGTAGAGCCGGTGAATTGACTGAAATGACATGGCAATATTACGGTGATCATCTCACTGATGTACTTCCAGCCCTGGGAACACATTCGCCAATGACTGACCACCAGATTGCTCACATGTTTGGAACGATGCCAGCCTCACTGATCCGCGAACACGACTGGCGCAACGATGTGGTTACCGTTGGTACTGTACCCGCCGAATATGTAAAGGAAGTTTCTGAAGGTGCCGTTGAATTTCCATGGCCTGCCCAGGTTAACAAACTTTTGATTGAAGGCAAATTCGACCTGATTTTATCTCTTGGACAAGTTGTTCCGCACGAAGTGGTGGGAATGGCCAATTACAATAAAAATATCTTTGTTGGTACAGGTGGTGTGGAAGGAATCAACAAAAGTCACTTTGTAGGAGCTGCCTATGGAATGGAACGAATGATGGGTCATGCCGATACCCCGGTACGCCGAATTTTTAATTATGCTTCAGAAAATTTCACCAATCACATGCCGATTGTATATGTTCAAACTGTAGTTGGACTCGATAAAACCGACGGTAAAATCAAAACACGAGGACTGTTTATCGGCGATGACTTTGAAGTATTCGACAAAGCAGCCAAACTGGCTTTGCAGGTTAATTTCGAGATGCTCGATAAACCGTTAAAAAAAGTGGTGGTTTATCTCGATCCGACTGAGTTTAAAAGTACATGGCTGGGCAACAAGTCGATTTACCGAACCCGCATGGCTATTGATGATGAAGGTGAACTCATTGTTTTAGCACCGGCTTTGAAGGAATTTGGCGAAGACAAGGAAATTGACCGGCTCATCCGTAAATATGGCTACTTCGGAACTCCAGCTACCTTAAAAGCCTGCGATGAAAACGAAGAACTGCGCAACAACCTGAGTGCAGCAGCTCACCTCATTCACGGTTCTTCGGAAGGTCGTTTTAGCATCACTTACTGTCCGGGAAAAGGTGAAGGAAAAATCACCCAAACTGAAATTGAAAGTGTGGGATTTAAATATGCCGATATCGATGAAATAACCGCCAAATATGATCCGGCAAAATTAAAGGATGGATACAATACAATGCCGGACGGAGAAGAAATCTTCTACATTTCGAATCCGGCATTGGGACTGTGGGCGTTTAAAGACCGTTTCAAATATTAGAAGCCCCTCCCAACCTCCCCTAAGGGGAGGAGTTTCGTTTCTGATGAATTAGAGACGGGGTCATTGGGAAATAGTACTAAAACCTTCTGCCTTTTAAGGTTTTCAAGAAGTTGATATGAAAAAATTAATTAATAATAGCACTAACCTAAAGCCCCTCCTTCGGAGGGGTTGGGGAGGCTTTATATGATTTTAAACGAAGTAAATTGGGGAATTATTGGCTGCGGCAATGTAACTGAACTGAAAAGCGGTCCTGCATTCAACAAGGTGGAACATTCCAGACTTGTTGCCGTGATGCGCCGTAATGCTACTTTGGCTGAGGACTATGCCAAAAGGCATGGCGTTCTAAAATTTTACTCCGATGGTGAAGCTCTGATCAATGATCCGGAGGTAAATGCCGTTTATGTAGCGACACCACCCGATACCCATGCTTCGTATGCTATTGCTGCCATGAAAGCCGGGAAGCCCGTTTATGTTGAAAAACCAATGGCACGCAATCATCAGGAATGCCAGGAAATGATTCGTGTATCGGAAGAAACCGGCATGCCTTTGTTTGTCGCCTATTATCGACGGACACTTCCAGCGTTTTTAAAAGTGAAGGAATTGATCGATGACGGAATTATTGGTCAGCTTCTCACGGTTCATGTTCAGTTACATAAAACTGCTGAAGAAAAAGATTTGCCACCTGAAAAACACCACTGGCACGTAAAACCTGAAATAGCTGGCGCCGGACATTTTTTCGATCTGGCCTCACACCAGATGGATTATCTTGATTTTCTGTTTGGACCAGTAGTTAAAGTGCATGGAATTGCAGCAAATCATGCTGGATATTACGATGCTGAAGATACTGTTACCGGAACTTTCCTGTTTGGAAATGGCATAATTGGAACAGGTAGCTGGTGTTTTGTTGCCGACGAATCGTCTGTTTCTGATCTGATTGAAATAACTGGTACATTGGGAAAGATTTCATTTCCATGTTTCAGTCCCGGCGATCTTCAACTTTCGACAGCAAAAGGAACTGTAAATTTCAGTTTTCAAAATCCTGAAAATATTTCATACAATCTGGTCAGTCAGGTAGTTCAAGATCTGCGAGGTGAAACAAAATGCATAAGCACCGGAAAGACTGCAGCCCGGACAAGTGCGGTACTTGACGAAATGGTCAAAAATTATTACGATCACAAAAAAATTGAAAGCAAAAGAATAAAAGGCAGTTGCCGAAGTATTTAAAAACCACATAGGCACATAGAACACATTAGAAAAAAAAACAAATAATGAAACCCAAAGACCTTAAGATTACATTGGAATATTTATCTATGTGACCTATGTGCCTATGTGGTTCAGAACAATAACTATGAAGATTATAATCGACGATAAAATACCGTATATCCGTGGAGCATTTGAAGGAGTCGCTGAGGTGATTTATTTATCAGGCTCAAAAACAACGCCGGAAGTAGTGAAAGATGCCGATGCGATTGTAACCCGCACCCGCACCAAATGCAATGAAAAGCTGCTGGCCGGCTCATCCGTGAAGTTTATTGCCACGGCAACCATTGGGTACGATCATATCGATGCCGAATATTGCCAATCTGCCGGAATCCAATGGACCAATGCCCCGGGATGCAACTCCAAATCGGTGGAACAATACATCGCATCAAGCCTAATGGTTTTGGCCGAAACCCGAAATCTGCAACTCAAAGATTTATGCCTCGGCGTGGTTGGAGTTGGAAATGTAGGCAGCAAGGTTGCAAATGTTGCTGAATTATTAGGCATGAAAGTGCTTCTGAACGACCCGCCCCGCGAACGTGCAGAAGGCTCTGCCGCGTTTGTCAGCCTGAAACAAGTAATGGACGAAGCCGACATCATTACACTTCATGTTCCTTTAAATATGAAAGGCAAAGATGCCACGCTTCATTTGGGCAACGAAACATTCTTTTCAGGCCTGAAAAAGAAACCGATTGTGATCAACTCCTGCCGTGGCGAAGTGATTGAAACAGCTGCAGTAAAAACGGCTCTTAAAAAAGGTCAGATTTCAGGATTTGTTTGCGATTGCTGGGAGAATGAACCCGATATCGATCTGGAATTGCTGGCTATGACTGAAATTGCTACCCAGCATATTGCAGGCTATTCGAAAGACGGTAAAGCAACCGGAACACAAATGAGTGTAAATGCCATCAGTAAATTCTTCGGACTGGGACTGGATGACTGGAACCCTTCAGGAATTGATGCTCCCATAAATCCAACATTCGAACTGGATGGTTCCGGTTTAAGCGGGGAGAAAATTATAGCAAAAGCCATTCTCGCTACTTACGATATACGGAACGATGATCGGGCTTTCAGGAAAAACCCGGAACTCTTCGAACAATTACGCGGTGATTACCCAGTGAGAAGGGAGTTTCCTGCGTTTACAATTGTTCCGGAGAATCTGTCAGCTGAAACTTTAGAAGTATTGAAGAAACTTGGATTCACTATTCATTAAAATTATTGACCCCCTTCATGGTTCTGTTTTTATAGCTTATTCAATTCCTCCGGTTTTACCGGAGGTGATTAAAATTAAAGTCCTTCGGACTTTGCCAACACAAAACCCGGAACGGGTTTAATCTGAATAACCGTGGGTGAAACCCACGGCAAACAAAATCAAGACATCTACAACCCTGATAAGGGTTGAATAAAAGAAAGACAAGACCATTTGAAATAAAAAAGAATAAAACCAAATAATTAAAAAAATGAAAAAATTAGCAGACATTGGATTAATTGGCTTGGCCGTAATGGGCGAAAACCTGGTATTGAACATGGAAAGTAAAGGGTTTACTGTAGGTGTTTTTAACCGCACAGTTGCCCGGGTTGACGAGTTTATCGCTGGTCGTGGTGCCGGAAAAAATTTCATCGGTGCTCATTCGATTGAAGAACTTTGTGCTTCCCTCGAAAAACCACGCAAAGTGATGATGCTCGTGAAAGCCGGAAAACCGGTGGATGATTTTATTGATAAAATTATTCCTCATCTGGAAAAAGGTGACATCATCATCGACGGTGGAAATTCACATTTCCCTGACACGATTCGCCGTGCCAAATATGTTGAAAGCAAAGGATTACTGTACATCGGAACCGGCGTTTCAGGCGGTGAAGAAGGTGCTTTACTCGGACCATCGATGATGCCGGGCGGATCGCCTGCTGCATGGCCTGCTGTGAAAGAAATTTTCCAGGCTGTATCGGCCAAAGTGGAAGACGGCACACCTTGCTGCGACTGGGTTGGCGAAGGTGGCGCGGGTCATTTTGTAAAAATGGTTCACAACGGTATCGAATACGGCGATATGCAGATCATCTGCGAAGCTTACCAGCTGATGAAAGAAATGTTGGGCATGAGCGCAGACGAAATGCACGATGTCATGAAAGTATGGAACGAAGGCGATCTGGATTCGTACCTGATTGAAATTACCCGCGACATCCTGGGATTCAAAGACGAAAATGGCGAAGCTTTGGTTGAAAAAATACTCGATACTGCCGGACAAAAAGGTACCGGGAAATGGACCGCAGTTTCAGCCCTCGACCTGGGTATTCCTTTAACCTTGATTGGAGAATCGGTATTTGCACGTTGCTTATCGGCTCAAAAAGATATGCGCGTTGAAGCTTCAAAAGTACTTAACGGTCCTGCCGTTGATAAAACCATCGACAAAGCTCAGATGATTTCTGATTTGAAAGATGCTTTATTTGGAGCCAAAATCATTTCGTATGCACAAGGCTACAACCTGATGATGGAAGCTGCCAAAGAATACGGCTGGAACCTTAACTACGGCGGCATTGCCCTCATGTGGCGCGGTGGCTGTATCATCCGTTCCGTATTTTTAGCTGATATCAAAAAAGCATTCGATGTGAATCCTGATCTGCAAAACCTTTTACTGGCCCCGCATTTCAAAGAAATCGTGGAAAAAGCACAGGCCGGATGGCGTCGTGTTTGCGCAACTGCACTAACCAACGGAGTTCCTGTTCCTGCACTGACTTCAGCACTATGCTATTTCGACGGAATCCGCAGCGAACGTTTGCCAGCCAACCTGTTGCAGGCACAACGCGACTACTTTGGCGCTCATACCTACGAACGTGTTGACCAGCCACGCGGAAAATTCTTCCACACCAACTGGACCGGAAGAGGCGGCGATACTGCTTCAACGACTTATGACGTGTAAGAAGCCTCCCCTAACCCCTCCGAAGGAGGGGAACAAGAAAGACGCTTTTTATGTCTTTGTTACATTTTAGTGAGCGGGTGACTTGGGTCACCCGCTCACTCGCAAAATAAAAAGCCGCTTTCAGAGATGAGAGCGGCTTTTTTATGTTCATTCCTGATCTGTTGAAAAGTAGTCTTAATGGATTTTAAATTCACAGCCTTGCTTTCCAGACATCGTGGAAGCCTTGACCAAACACCATGGAAAGCGTTGCCAGACACCCTTGCAAGCTTGACCATGCTTTCGAGTGATTGGGCTGCAGTCATATTAAATATCAAACCAACTTGCAATGAACCCCAGCCACCGAATCATACGTCTGAATTTAAGATTCAATTAAACCCAATTCTTTACCCAAACTACAGTTACCAATTTTGCCGGGCAGTTTGAGTGAGGATTTCACTCAAAATGAAGAACTGACTGTCAATCACAATTGCAAATGAACTATATTGCATGGTTCGCGGAAAATAAACGTTCAAGAATATTCATCTCAGCCTATTTTTCATCTCCATGCAACATTCGTGAAAGCACATTCGTCTTTAAAACAGAAAACAATAAAAAAGCAATTGGAAGCGCAATACCCAAATATCTATCAGGAAGTGATTGATAGGTGCCGGAAAGGAGACACCAAAGCACAATTTGAGCTTTACAAATTGTATTACAAACCAATGTATAACATCTGTTTGCGCCTGGTTGGCCATGAAGTTGAAGCTGAAGATGTCATGCAGGAAGCCTTCCTGAAAGCGTTTACCAAAATCGACACGTACGAAGGAATAGTAAGTTTTGGCGCCTGGTTAAAGAAAATTGTGATCAACCGTTCTTTGGATCAATTGAAAAAGCGAAAAGTGAAGTATACTGAACTGAACGAAAAAATTCCGGATGAAGAACCTGAACAGTTTGAGATGTCGGAAATTCAGCTGGAACAGCTAAAAAGGGCCATCCAGCAATTGCCTGATGGATATCGTGTCGTATTAAGCCTTTATTTATTAGAAGGTTACGATCATGAAGAGATTGCGCAGATTTTGGGAATATCGAATGTTTCATCACGATCGCAGTATTTAAGAGCAAAGCTAAAACTCAGGCAGATGTTACACAAAGAAGAGTTGTTTGAATACAATTAAAATAACAGCCATGAACGACAAACTGGAAAAATTAATCATAAATAACCGAAACTCCATTCAGGATGAAGAACCCATGGAGGGGCACTTTGAACGATTTGAAGCCCGCCTTCAAAAAAAAGCCCGCCCGGACCGTAGAATATATTTACGATATACGCTAAGAGTTGCCGCCATTGTTGTGTTTGCACTGCTGGCAGTCAATCAGGTTCGGATCTCTTTTTTTCCTGAGAAGCAAAAAACAATCTCTCTGGGATCGGTTTCAGAAGAATACCGTGAAGTTGAATTCTACTATACCAATGCCATTCAACTCGGGATGAATCAATTGGGTAAATTTGAAAATGAAGGACTGATATCGGAATCGGAACAAAAAATGATACAAAAAGAACAGATTGAATTTGATCAGATGTACCAAAAATTACTTTCTGACCTGAAGGCGAACCCCAACGATGAACGCGTCATTAATGCTTTGCTCGAATACTACCAGGCCCGAATGAATATTATTTTGATGATTACAAACAAATTACAGAAAGTAAAACAACAAAAAAAATTAAGCCATGAAATCAATATTTAATCTAACGATTGCCCTGATGATCTGTTCAACAATGCTTGTCAGTGCAACAAGCGCCGAATTTACCAAACAAATCAGAAAGGGCTGGACGAAAAGCAGCGTAACTGCTCTGAGAATTACCAACAAATTCGGGGAAGTGAAAATCAATGATCTGGGAGGCGATTCGGTGACCGTAAAAGTGATCATTACAATCGATAATGCTTCTGCAGGCAAAGCACAAGATCTGATGGATAAGATTCAGATCGAAATTCAAAAGACCGGAGGATTGGTCAGTGCCGAAACAAACATTGAAGACGATTTCCGGAGCAAACAAAACTTTTCGATCGACTATCTGGTAAATATCCCGAAAGACCGGGAACTCAACATTACCAATAAATACGGGAATGTGTTTGTCAACGAACTGGATGCAAAAGGATCATTCGATATCAGTTACGGATCGATGACTGCCGGAAAAATGAAAGCACCCGCCGGTTATCCGGTAAAAATGATTGTAAGCTACGGAAAGGCAAATTTGGAATCAATCAATGATGCCAATATGGAATTCAAATATTCGAAATTGTATGCCGATGAAATCAACCATTTGATACTTGACACCAAATACTCTACCGTAAACCTGAATAAAACAAACAGCCTGACCCTGGATTCGAAATACGACGGAATTAACATCGATGAACTTGGCCAAATGAAATCCGAGTCGAAATACACCAATTACAAAATCGGACTGCTTACCGGAAGCTTTACACTCGATACCGGATATGGATCGGTCCGTATCAGCAAAGTAGCTGCAAAATTTGATCTGATCCGGATTGTTAACAGTTATGGAGGCATCAACATCGGCTTAAACAGCTTAAATTACAAGCTTCAGGCCGATTGCGATTACTGCGAGGTGGATTATCCTTCCGATCGTTATAAAGGAAACAGAATCAAGGATAATCACCGTTTTTCGCTGGATGGAAATGTTGGAACCGGTGGAGGAACGGTTTCGGTTACCAGTCGGTATGGCGGTGTAAAACTGATGGAATAGAAAAATCAGGAAAAAAGAAAAACCGAATTTTCCACGAAATAGAAAACCACGAACGATTATTCGGTTCGTGGTTTATTATTTTAATGAATATCCGTTTTTATACCTAACTGATTTACCGGAGGGGCTTTGCCCCTATGACCCCAATCCCTTTTTTGTCTTGACACAAAAAAGGAATCAAAAAAAGTCAAGACTGTGTTCGCCTCGCTCGAAAAACCAGCGTTTGACGACTAAAATCTTTTAAACTCGCCTACGGCTCAAACAGAAAAGATTTTTTAACGTCGTCTTCTCTTGTTTTTCGGCTCTCCGAACAAGGTCTTTGGCGCCTTGAACAGCATGTTTCCAATTACGTAAAAGAACGGATACTCATTATTATTTTTTATATTCGGATAAAATTTAAACGGTGGAAACTGAAATCCAGATTGTAGCTTTTAACATTCCTTATCCTCCCGATTACGGCGGGGTGATTGATATCTTCTATAAAGTTAAAGAGCTTTCAGAATGTGGCGTTTCGGTTTACCTCCATTGTTTCGAATACGATCGTCCCCGTGCCATCGAACTTGAAAAGTATTGTGCGAAGGTTTTTTATTATTCCCGAAAAAAAGGACTTCGCTATCAATTTTCAACTAAACCGTACATTGTAGTAACCCGGGTTAATGACCAGTTAATTAACAACTTGTCAGCAAATAAAGCTCCTGTTTTATTTGAAGGTCTGCACACCTGCAGTTTCCTTAACCATCCTGCTCTTGCCAACCATCTGAAACTGGTACGCACACATAATATTGAACACGAATATTACCTGAATTTATGCCGGTCAGAACGAAATCTGTTCAAAAAATTGTTTTTCAGGATAGAAGCCTGCAAACTTTCTGGCTATGAAAAGGTAGTTCAAAATGCATCTCATTTGCTCTGTATTTCGCCAAACGACAATTATTATTTCGACCGCAAGTACGGCAATTCTCATTTCATACCGGCTTTTCATCCGTTCAGCGAAATTAAATCGAAAGAAGGTCGGGGAAAATACATCTTGTTTCATGGAAATCTTTCGGTATCCGAAAATCTTCAGGCTGTTGATTTCCTGATTAAAAATGTTTTCACAAAGATCAGTCAGCCAGTTATCATTGCCGGTAAAAATCCACCCGAACGTTTGATTCTGAAGATAAAACAGCTTTCGAATATCCAGCTGATCTCAAATCCTGAAAACGAAGAAATGGAAGTTTTGATTCAAAATTCACAAATCAGCCTTATTCCAACCTTTCAGGATACCGGCTTGAAACTAAAGCTACTTGCATCGTTGTTTTCCGGTCGCTTTTGCATGGCCAATACCCCGATGATTCATAAAACAGGATTGGAACACCTGTGCCACCTGGCCGATACTCCTGAAGAAATGATCAGACTGACCAATGAATTGTTTGATCAGGATTTCACTTCCGAAGAAATTGAAAAAAGGAAAATAATTTTAGACGATGCCTTTTCGAATCGAAATAACGCACTAAAAATCATCCGCTTACTTCAAAAACAAACCAGACAATAGAAACTGAGATTCCGTATTAATTCCTCTTTGCCCGTTTTCGCTCAACGCCACGGTTTGTAGGTTTCACTTTTCGTGGCTTACGCACACCGGGTCCACCCAGATTTACTTTTTTGTTTTTTTCTTTCTTTTCATGAAAAGCTCCCTTGGAATCGTCAATGCCTTTCGGCTTTCCGATATAATCTTTATCAAACAGAACCGGATTTTCCTCTTCGGTGAAAATGTTCGAAATCTTCACTCCTGAAGGAAGTAGCATTTCTTCCAACGGTCTGTTCATGAATTTTTCGATTTCAGAAAGACGTTTCATTTCAGGTTCATTCACAAAAGTAACCGCAACTCCGGTTTTTTCTGCCCTTCCGGTACGGCCGATACGGTGCATGTAATCCTCTGGTATTTCCGGAACATCGAAATTAATGACATGCGAAACATCAACAATATCGAGGCCTCTGGAAGCAACATCAGTAGCTATTAACATGCGCGAGGTTCCATCCTTGAACCGCTCCAGCGAATTAATCCGGTAATTTTGCGATTTATTCGAATGAAGAACTCCTATCTGATCTGGAAATGCCGGATCGATAAGTTCGAAAACCCGATCAGCATATTGTTTGCTGGCTGCAAAAATCAATACCCGTTGATATTCTTCGGCATTTGCAAGCAGGTTTTTGAGTAATTCTATTTTTGTAAAAAAATTGGGAACAGCATAATAATACTGAGTAATTTGTTCCAGCGGAGTCCGCTGATTTTCAATGGCGATGGTCGTTGGTTCGTAAAAATAGTCTTCAATTAAAGCAGCTACTTCTTCGGTTAAAGTTGCCGAAAACATAAGATTTTGTCGCCGTTGTGGCAAACTTTCCATAAAACTCATCAGTTGCGGACGAAAACCCAGGTTCAGCATTTCATCCACTTCATCAATCACCAGCTTCTGTATGGATTTCATCCTTAAAACACCGGTTAATACGATATCGACCAGGCGACCCGGAGTTGCGACCAAAATATCCATACCATCAAAAACCATTTGTTTTTGAGTATTGATATTGGTTCCGCCATAAACTCCAACGACTTTTACATTCATGTATTTTGCAAGCTTTTCGGCCTCGCCTACCACTTGCAAAACGAGTTCGCGCGTGGGAACAACGACTAAAATCCTTGGATGTTTTTGAGCTGAATATTTGAGCTGTCGTAAAATCGGGATCAAATAAGCAAAGGTTTTTCCGGTACCGGTTTGTGCAATTCCAACGGCATCGCGGCCAGACATCACTACCGGATATACTTTTTCCTGAATGGGTGTTGGATTTTCAAAACCCAAATCATTTAAGGCATTCAGTAACGGAGTATTTAAATTTAATTCCTGAAAAGTCACAGTTCAACGTTTTAATTTGCTGCAAAGGTAATCCGAAACACCACAAAGTGGACAAAGTTAGACAAATGAGATAAAACTCTTAATATACAAGCAGTTCAAAAACCATCTGTTGGAATTTGGGGATATGGGGTGATTTTGGGTTATCGGTCACTTTTCCCCTTCCTCCCTGATCTGTACACGGCGAATTTTTCCGCTGATTGTTTTCGGCAGTTCGCTTACAAATTCAACAATCCGGGGATATTTATAGGGAGCAGTAACTTTCTTTACATGTTCCTGAAGCTCTTTAGCTAACTCACTACTTGCATGATAGTTATTCGACAAAATAACAGTTGCTTTTACCACCTGGCCACGATCAGGATCAGGAACAGCAGTAATTGCACATTCCAATACAGCCGGATGTTCCATCAGCGCGCTTTCCACTTCAAAAGGTCCAATCCGGTAACCCGAACTTTTAATCACATCATCGGCACGGCCTACGAACCAAAAATAACCATCTTCGTCGCGCCAGGCCATATCGCCCGTATAATAAACATCATCGTGCCACACCTTTCTGGTCAGCTTTTCGTCGCGGTAATAGCCGTTGAACATCCCTACCGGTTGATTTTGATCGGTGTGGATAACAATTTGTCCTTCCTCTCCTATTTCACACGAATTCCCTTCATCATCAACCAAATCAAGTTGGTAACCGGGTGAAGGTTTTCCCATCGAACCTGGTTTGGGTTCCATCCACGAAAAAGTTGCCAATACTACTGTTAATTCAGTTTGCCCGTAACCTTCCATCAGCCGAATTCCGGTTGCGTCCAGAAACTGCCTGTACACTTCGGCATTAAGTGGTTCACCAGCCACCACGCAATATTTCAATGCGCTTAATTCGAATCTGGTAAGATCTTCCTTGATCAAAAAACGGTAAATAGTCGGTGGAGCACAAAAGGTCGTAACTTTGTATTTTACAATCACTTCCATCATCTTTTCAGGAACAAACTTATCGAAATCGTAAGTCATCACTGCACTGCCAGAGAGCCATTGACCATATAATTTACCCCAGGCTGATTTGGCCCAGCCTGTGTCAGCCACCGTAAAATGCAATCCGTTATCCTGAACATTCTGCCAGTATTTGGCTGTGAGAATATGTCCCAATGGATAAATGAAGTTGTGATTCACCATTTTGGGCATACCGGTTGTCCCCGAAGTAAAATACAAAAGCATGATGTCATCATTTTTTGTTGCTTCGATACCTTGAGGACGAACAAATTCTTCCGGACTGCTTTCCATTCCTGAATTAAAATTAAGCCAGCCTTTGCGATCTTTGCCAATTAATGCTTTCACCTGAAATGTAGGCGATTTTTCTTCAGTTGCTTCCACATGCTTAATGACTTCCGGTTCAGCTACACAAACAATCATCTTAACGTCAGCAGCATTGTTGCGGTAAACAATATCTTTTGGGCTTAACAAATGAGTTGCCGGAATCGCAATTGCGCCAATTTTATTGAGGGCAAGTACACAAAACCAAAATTCGTAGCGCCGTTTCAAAATCAACATCACCGCATCACCTTTCCTGATACCAGCAGATAAGAAAAAATTAGCAGCCTGATCACTGTATTTCTTCATCTGAGCAAAGGTAAAAACGGCTTCTTCGCCACTGTCGTTGCACCAAACCATGGCAACTTTATCGGGTGTTTCGCAGGCAATTTCATCAACTACGTCAAATGCGAAGTTGAAATTTTCCGGAATACTGAGTTTAAAATTGTCTGTAAAATCCTGATAGTTCTTAAATTCTGTTTGTGCAAGATATTTATCGAGTACCATATATTATGAATCTTGATTGGATAATGTTTTTATACTAACAAATAGGGAAAACAGTAAATTTTTTATCACTGCAAAGGTATAAAGCCACAAAGAAACACAATTTTTTTCTTTGTGTTTCTTTGTATTAAGGGTCAAACACATCATAAGATTAACGTGATCAATTGATCACGTTTGCGAGGTAAATACTGATTTAAGCTTAAACAATAAGGGCAAGAAATCTGGCGGGCTGATCATTTAATGCTTTCATGGCGTGTTTGTAACCTGAATCGAAGTAGATTGAATCGCCTTCATTCAGCGTAATTTCATGGCCGTTAACCTCAATCATCAAAGATCCTTCAAGCACGTAATTAAATTCCTGTCCGGGATGCGAGTTAAACTCAGTCTGTGATCGACTTGTGTCAGGCTGAACAGTCACGATAAACGGTTCAGCCTTTTTCTGAATAAAATTGTAGGCCAGACTTTCATATTGATACTGCTTCTGCCGGTCAACATTAAGACCTTTCCCTTTGCGAACAACTGAATATACATGCAGCCTGGGCTCGTCGCCACATAGCAGAGCTAAAAGCTCCATATTGAACCGACGCGCGACTTTAGACAAAAAGCCGATCGGGATGTCAGTAGTTCCATTTTCATAATTCAGGAAAAGTTCGGTACCGATATTTAATTCATGTGCAAAGCTTTCAGCCGAAACACCTGCAATTTCACGCAATTCTTTTATTCGGGCAGCTATCTGTTCAATTTGTTCATTCATTATTTTCATTTTTTTGTTTTCAATATACCGATTTTATTCATTGATCGAACTCCTGACAAAAAGAATTAAATCATTCATATCTAAAAATCTACAATTCAGTGAAATGATGTTTATTCATTTCAGCACAACCTCTGTGCTCTTTTTTTGTTATCCTTCCAAAATGTTTATCATCAATCTTAATGTCATGGATTTTACAATCAATCAATATGAATTTGGCCAGAGGCCACCGGTTACCATTCCCTCTCCTGAATTTCTGGAAAAACTAACAGAAGCAGGTATTCGAAAAATAGTAAGCGATCATTACGATCTTTTAAGTCAAAGCGAAATAAAGCACCTGTTTCCGCGGATAGAGGAAGCCCTCGACAAAGCGAAACAACGGTCGTCCGACTTTCTGATACAAATTTGCGGCGGACATCCATATTTTAACGAGAACCGTGGTAAACCTATGCTGGCGCGACGTCATGCCACATTTAAAATCACACCGGAAGCCCGTATTGTGTGGTTAACATGTTATCAGCAGGTCCTTTCAACACTTGATATTCCTGAAGAAATCATTCAGTCGTTCTGGAATTACCTGAATGTGTTTTCGTTCTGGATGGTTAACACAACGCCGGAATAAAGGCTTCGCTCTTCTTTCATCAAAAAACACAACAACCAATAAATATGAAACTTACACACATTATCCTTCCAAAACCTGCTTCATAAACACATTTTGCATTTCATATTTTTTGAATATTTTTGCATTTAAATTGAACCTTCAATGAGGAAGATTATGAATGAAGAAGACGAAGGCAATACGAATATAAATGACTTATTTAAATGTAACGAACTTTATCAGACTCTTTTTGAAAATGCCAGTGATGTCATATTCTATACAAGAGGATTAGAAGTTATCGATTGCAATAAAGCTGCATTGTTGCTTTTTGGCCTCGCTTCAAAAAAAGAAATGATTGGGAGGTCGCCATTTGATTTTAGTCCGGAAAGGCAAGCAGACGGAACCCTCTCCAACGAGAAAGCCCTGAACTTAATTTCTGCCGACTCCAGGCAAACATCACAAAACTTTTACTGGAACTATCTTAAATCTGACGGAACTCCATTTGATGCAAATGTGATTCTGAATTCATTTAATTATGGAAACCATACTTTTCTGCAATTTTCAATCAAAGAAATTACCTTGCAGGAGAAAACTCAAAATAATCTGCATAAATGTGAAGATATCCAGCATCGCATCATAGAAGCCATTCCCCACCCAGTATTTGCCAAAGACGAAAATTTCATCTACACATTATGCAATCAGGCATTTGCTGACTATATAGGAAAAACCAAAGAAGAAATTATTGGGTCATCTGTATTTCAAATATCCGATCAGGAAAAAGCATCGATTTACCTTCAGGCTGATAAAGATTTAATGCAAAATGGTAGCGAACAAATTTATGAAACAAAAGTGAAGTTTAATGACGGGACTGACCACGATGTTGTTTTTCATAAGAGTGTCATAACTGACAGACATGGCTCGCCGATAGGGATTTTAGGACTAATTGAAGATATAACTACACTGAGAAAAAATGAGAAAAAATTAATTGAGACAGATCTCAAATACAAAAAAATATTTGATAATGTTCAGGATGTATTTTACCAAACCGATTTAAATGGAATTATAACCGACATTAGTCCTTCCATTGAAAAATACTCAAACTATTTCACCAAAGATATTATTGGTCAGCCAATTGAAAATTTCTATGTTGATCCTGATGACAGAGAATCATTGAAAAGAAAAATTAAAGAAAAAGGCGAAGCCCTCGATTTTGAACTTCTGCTGAAAGGAAAGTACAACAAGAAAGTTTGGGCATCAGTTAATGCTCATTTCATTTTCGATGAGAATGGTCGTGCAGCTGGAATTGAAGGAACGATCAGAGATCTGACAGAAAGGAAACAAGTTGATGACAAATTAAAACTATCACTTTCACTTCTTCAGGCTACGCTTGATTCAACAGCCGATGGAATACTGGTAGTTGACCGCTCGGGTCGAATAACCAGCTACAATAACCAGTTTAAGGCAATATTTAACCTGTCTGAAAAAATTCTCGAATCGAAAAACGATGCTGCCGTCCTTGAATCTGTTTTGATTCAGTTTAAGAATCCGGTGCAATTTTCAGAAAAGGTACAATACCTGTATGAAAATCCTGAATCAGAAAGCTTTGACACCTTGAAACTAAACGATGGAAGGATCCTTGAACGGTTTTCGTTTCCGCAGCGAATGGATGGAACTTCAAAAGGACGAGTATGGAGATTCAAAGACGTTACCATTCTGAAAAAAGATGAACAGCAACTTCAACTGATGGCGCATACGTTAAAAAGCATCAATGAATGTGTTAGCATAATCGACGTTGAAGACCGCATTTTATTTATCAATGAAGCCTTTATTAAAACCTACGGATTTACTGAAGAAGAATTGATTGGACAGGGAATTTCGATGGTTCGCACGGACGACAAATTACCGGAGATCAATCAGAAAATTCATGACGTAACAAATGATTCAGGTTGGCAGGGTGAAATTCTGAACAGACGAAAAGATGGATCAGATTTTCCCATTTCCCTTTCCACAACAATAGTTCGCAATGATAAGGATGAAATTCTTGGCATTGTAGGTATTGCTGTCGATATAACAGAAAGCAAAAAAATTGAAAATGAATTACGAAAAAGTGAAGAAAGATATCGTAATCTGATTGAGACCATGCCCGATGGTGTTTACCAGAGTTCTCCGGAAGGGAAATTTGTTGAAATAAATCAAGCAATGGTCAAAATGCTCGGGTATAAGAACAAAGAAGATTTAATGGCAATAGATATTAAAACCAAACTTTACTTAGATCCTTCAGATCGTGAAAGTATGGTTTTAAATCTTAGTTCAGAAGATCTGGATATATACCCTTTAAAAAGGGCTGATAGTTCAGTCGTTTGGGTTGAGGACCATGGGTGGTATGTTAAGGATAAAAAAGGCAATATTCTTTTCCATGAAGGAATTTTGCGTGATGTGACCGACCGGAAAATGGCTGAAATACAACTTCAGCAATATTCTGACGAACTGAAGGAGTTGAATTCAACTAAAGACAAGTTTTTTTCCATCATAGCACACGATCTGAAAAGTCCGTTCAACAGCATCTCTGGCTTAAGTGAAATTCTAAAAAACGAGGTCAAACACCTTGACATCGGAACAATTGAGCAATACTCTGAAATGATTCACTCCACTTCACAAAACACATACCGGCTACTTGAAAACCTGCTCGATTGGGCACGGATTCAACAATCGGGTATGCCGTTCCGCCTAATACCGGTCATCCCCCAAAAGATTATTGTCGAAATTATCGGACTATTAGCTGAAAAAACAATCAGCAAGAAGATCAATATTGTCAATGAAATTCCTGAGAATCTGACCATATGGGCAGATGAAGACATGCTAACGTCCATTTTCCGGAATTTGGTATCGAATGCTTTAAAATTCACTTCAGCCAAAGGGAAGGTGGAGATAAAAGCTATTTCCAGACCTAATGAAATTGAATTTTCAGTAAAGGATACCGGTACTGGAATTAAAAAGACAGATATCAAAAAAATATTTAATGTTGGCTCAAACTACTCCCGGCGAGGTACAGCAAACGAAAAAGGAACAGGTTTGGGCTTGATATTGTGCAAGGAATTTGTGGAAAAACACGGAGGCAAGATATGGATTGAAAGTGAAGAAGGAAAAGGAAGTACTTTTACGTTCACCATAAATCAAAGTGAATCATTAAACATAGAACTTCAGGATTAAACGAACAGACCGCTTGATTGATTAATGCTACAAAAAAAACCGATCAAAAAGAAAAAGAATGCGCCACAGCATCAGAATAAAAAAATGCCGATCTTTAGCGAATCAATAAAATCTTTGTTGGTTGCAAATAATTAATGGCTGAATAAAAAAGAATCAGAAGCTAAACTCAGTGAAATATACAGACAATAAGCTAACCGATTTTTAAAAAGCATAACCGGATAAAAATGAAGGAATCAATCATACTCGGATTAGTACAAAACATAGCATTACTGCTTGCATTCAGCATGTTATATGATTATTTCTGGTCACGGGATGAAAGCACGAAGAGCATATTCTTCAAAATCGGAACAGGGATCGTCCTTGGAGGAATTGGGATTGTATTGATCCTGACACCCTGGACTTTTATCCCGGGAATCATATTCGATACACGTTCCGTAATCTTATCTGTTTCGGGTCTGTTTTTTGGTGCAATCCCCACAATAATTGCCATGACAATTACCGGTCTATACCGTTTCTACATGGGTGGTGCAGGTGCTCTGATGGGAATAGCAGTCGTCTTCACATCCGGAACGATTGGCCTTTTCTGGAGATATCTCAGGCCCCACTGGCATGAAAAAAGACATTTATATGAATTTGCAGGAATGGGAATACTGGTTCATATCACTATGTTGTGTTGTACGATATTCGTTCCCACTGAAATCAGATGGGAAACACTGAAAAACATTGCTTTACCGGTTATGCTCATTTATCCAATCGCGACAGTTTTACTTGGGGCACTCATGTTAAATCAGGATAAAAACTGGAAAAACAAAAAGGATTTGAGGATTAGCCAGGAACGCTGGAATTTTGCCCTCGAAGGTGCTGGGGATGGGGTTTGGGACTGGAATCCGATAACCAATGAAGTATTCTTTTCAAAGCAATGGAAGCTCATGTTGGGTTACGAAGATCAGGAGATTGAAAATAAACTCGAAGAAAGAGATAAACGGATCTTCTCCGATGATAAAAAATTGGTTTATGAGCGTTTAGAACAACACATAAACGGAGAAACACCTGTTTACATTTCAGAACACAGGATATTGTGTAAAGACGGCACCTACAAATGGATACTCGACCGCGGAAAAATAATGACCCGCAATTCAGAAGGAAAACCGATACGTTTTATTGGGACGCACACTGACATCTCTAAACAAAAACAAACACAGGAGAAGATCAACAGATTCAATGAAGAACTTGAACAAAAAGTGAATGAGAGAACCAAAGAATTGGAGAAACGAAGCCTTGAATTAGTTGCCAACGAAACTGCACTCCTGAAGTTAGTGGAAAATTTAAATATTAAATCCAATGAACTTCAACGCAGTACCGGGCAACTTAAGGCTGCCAATAAGGAACTTGAGGCTTTCAGCTATTCTGTTTCTCACGACTTAAGGGCTCCTTTGAGGGCAATCAGTGGTTTTGTTAGTATTCTGCTTGAAGAATACGAAAATGTATTGGATGATGAAGGCAAAAGGATCTGTGGAATCATTCATTCGAATGCGATCAAAATGGGTCAATTGATCGATGACCTACTTTCATTCTCGCGGTTAATCCGAAGTGAACTGCACCATTCAAAAATCGATATGAAAGCGATGGTAAAAAACATCGTTTCTGAATTTGGAATATCGAAAAACCTACCTGAAATAATCATTTCTATTCAGGAACTGCCATTGGCCATTGGCGATCCAAACCTGATCAAACAAGTTTGGATAAACCTGATATCAAACGCCATAAAATATTCATCAAAAGAAGAAAAACCTCAAATCGACATTGGTGTATTCCAGAAAGAAAATGAAACGATTTATTTTATTAAAGACAATGGAGTAGGATTCAGTATGGATTACGTAAAAAAACTTTTTGGAGTTTTTCAACGATTGCACGGGGCGAAGGAATTTGAAGGGACAGGTGTTGGATTGGCGATTGTGCAGCGGATCATTAACCGGCATGGAGGGAGAGTGTGGGCTGAAGGCGAGGTATCGATTGGGGCGACCTTCTATTTCACTCTACCCGAAAACAAATAAGAATGTTCGGTAAATGTTCGGTCAGCGAAACTGCTAAGTCACAATTTACCTTAAAGATTAAGTAATGAATATTCTAAAATGTCACATTTTAATTTAGATCGTTTGTTTACCCACTAAACCAGGTACATTTGGTTATTTTTGCCACAGATTATTCAGATGAATACCGCTGAAAAAAACACGACATTATATTGGTTCACGGATATAAAAGAAATAAAATCAAACAATAATGGATCAAATTTATCGAATATTACTTGTTGAAGATGAGCTTTATGATGCTGAACTTAATATGCGGGAAATCAAAAAAACACTTCCATACTCTGTTTTCGAACGTGTTGATAACAGAACTGATTACCTTAAAATTCTCAAATCATTTAAGCCGGATATAATCATATCCGATTACAATATGCCATCCTTTGACGGACTTTCTGCACTAAAGATTGCGGTGGAATATTATCCATTAACTCCCTTTATTGTTGTCACAGGCTCGATAAACGAAGATACCGCTGTAGATTGCATGAAAGCCGGGGCTACTGATTATGTATTGAAAGATTCATTAAAACGATTGGGCTCTTCAGTCATCAACGCGTTGGAGCAGAACCAAATCCGCAAAGAACGGATGGAAGCTTTTGAAACAATCAAATTAAATGAAGCCAAATATCGGTATATGTTTCACAACAATCCGCAACCCATGTGGATTTACGATATGGAGACCTTCGCTTTTTTAGAAGTTAACAAAGCCACTATAAAGCACTACGGATACACTGAGGCAGAATTTCTTTCAATGACACTGAACGACATTCACCCCGGATGCGAAGTTGATATGTTAATTAAAAACATTGAAACAACTGATTACTTGACAGATAAAAATTTAGAATGTACACACACAAAAAAGAACGGTGATATTATTTGGGTTGAGGTTGTGTCGTATTTCATCATTTTAAACCAACGCAATGCCAGACATGTTTTAATCAATGACATTACTGAACGAAAAAAAACCGAAGAAAAACTGATCAGCGAACGAAAGTTGCTTCGAACCTTGATTGACAATTTACCTGCAACTATTTATGTAAAAGATATTGAGTGTCGAAAAATAATTGCGAACCGACTTGACCTGAATTTTATGGGAGTAACCTCAGAAAAGGAAGTTATTGGTAAAACTGATTTTGAAATTTTCAATACTGAAATTGCCCAACGAGGTTACTCCGACGATTTAAAAGTAATTGATACCGGATTACCGGTAATTAACAGGGAAGAAATATTTTATGATAAGTCAGGGGAGTTACGGTTGCTGCTTACCTCCAAAATTCCACTTACTGATGAAAATGAAAAAATTATAGGTTTAGTTGGTATTGGCATTGAAATAACTGGACAAAAACTAGCACAGGAGAAGATTCTGAAATTATCAAAAGGAATCGAACAGAGTCCTACATCTATAGAAATAACTGATTCAAAAGGCATTGTTGAGTATGTGAATCCCAGATTTTGTAAAACTACCGGTTATTCTTCCGAAGAAATCGTAGGAAAATATTCACAGATTCCAAAACCAGGAAGCATGCCTGAAGAAACCTACGCGGATCTTTGGGAAACGATTAGTGCAGGTAATGTTTGGAAGAGAGAGCTGCATAATAAAAAGAAAGATGGTACGCTGTTCTGGGAATTGGTGGTCATCACTTCAATAAAAAACGACAAAGGAGTAATTACCAACTACATATCAACCAAGGAAGATATTACGGAACGGAAAAACATGCAGGCAGAACTCATCGATGCCAAAGAAAGAGCAGAAGAAAGTGACAGGTTGAAATCAACTTTTCTGGCAAATATGTCGCACGAAATCCGGACTCCCATGAACAGTATTATTGGCTTTTCCGAATTATTAAGCGATCCTGATTTTGATCAGGAACAAAAAGATGAATTTATCCGGACTATTGTTGACAACGGGAACAGCTTGCTGCTCATAATTAGCGATATCATGGATTTTTCCATGCTCGAGGCCTGTCAGATGAAAATCAGAAAGGATACAATATCGACAAATAAATTATTAAGCGAATTGGTAAATGAGTTCAATAATAAAGCCAAACAAAAGGGAATTGAACTCCGCATTGATGCTCCACTGAATGAATCGGATATATTGCTTGAAAGCGACTTATTCCGCATTAAACAAATATTCAGCAACCTGATCAGTAACTCCTTGAAATTCACACATAAAGGATATATTGAAATTGGCTATCAACCCAAGGGAGACCAGGTTGAGTTTCATGTAAAAGATACCGGTATTGGTATTGCGCCCGAATTTCATCAGTCTATTTTTGAGCGATTCCTTCAGGTCGATACGGCCAAAACCCGTAAATATGGAGGAAATGGATTAGGATTAGCTATTTCAAAAAATCTGGCCAATCTGCTAGGCGGAAATATCTGGTTAGAATCCGAACCGGATAAATATTCCAATTTCTTTTTTACAATCCCAATAAATAAAAGTTAAAATGAGAGTCCGGTATCATACCTGATTTTCAAATGGAGTCATAAAATGGTCATTAATTGTAATTAATTGTAACTCAAGTGAAGATAAATGACCATATTCTTCAGAACAAAAATCTAATTGGGCAAGGATGCGAATATTCATTAAAGTAAATTTCTTATCCAAATTAACTCGGGTTTGCTGAAAGACTCAGAAGCCACTGTATTTCATTTAGATAATGATTGTTTATTTCAAATAAGTGCAAGGGAATTTGAATTGATGATGTAAAACCCATACACTTTCAAAATTTCACCTTCAACCTGGGAGTTGTAAGAAATCCTGAAAGGATTTAATATGAATAACCGCCGGTGAAACCGGTGGATGAAAATACGAGATGATCCGGAACCCTGAAAGGGTTCAATAATAATGCGTTAACATCGATTGAACCCTTATCAGGGTTCGGGACTTGGGTTCTATCTTTTCCCCGAATTTAATTCGGGGCTATTCACATTTAACCACTTCGTGGTTTTATGTAGTTTTTTCAGCAGACCCTAACTAGAGTCTGTCTATAAACATCAAATTGTTGATAATTAATTATATGCAGCCTTTTATTGTGTATCCATTTTTATTAGTTTTAAGAAAAGATACACCATGAAACTATTTGAAGATTTTAAGATCAAGTTTGAGAAGCC
>DASRMB010000037.1:0-22338 GCA_035648135.1 Prolixibacteraceae bacterium | reverse complement strand
CTGAATGAATTGAATTGAAACATCACTCTTCAAATTTGAAACAACAATTGATCGGAGCGAGTGCGAGGGACGTCAAAACGCCCGGCTGAGGGTTCGTTTTGACAAGATTTTTGCTTACTTTTCATCGATTGGAAAAGTAAGGGCCAGTCCGGCCTGAGGACAGAAAACGGATTTGAAATTTACCATTTTAATATTACTCCACAACTATATAAAGTGATCCACATCACGCACCGTTTCATTGCGACATAAAACATCAAAGGCCATCCTTTCGGGACGGCCTTTGATTATTTTAAGATATTCATACAAGCTACTTAGCAAAGCTTATTGCACGCATCTCCCGGATAACAGTGATTTTGATCTGTCCCGGATAGGTCATTTCGTCCTGAATACGTTTGGCAATATCGAACGACAATTGTTCTGAATCCTTGTCGCTGATTTTATCGCTTCCAACAATAACTCTTAATTCGCGTCCTGCCTGAATCGCATAGGTTTTCAACACTCCAGGATATGAAAGAGCAAGATCTTCCAATGTTTTCAGACGTTTAATGTAAGATTCAACCACTTCGCGGCGGGCTCCCGGACGGGCTCCCGAAATAGCATCACAAACCTGGACAATTGGTGCAAGCAAGGTAGTCATCTCCACTTCATCGTGGTGAGCACCAATGGCATTGCAAATATCCGGTTTTTCTTTAAAGCGTTCAGCCAATTTCATACCTAAAACTGCATGTGGCAATTCAGGCTCGTCATCGGGTACTTTTCCAATATCATGCAATAATCCGGCACGTTTGGCTGCCTTGGCATTTAAGCCCAATTCAGTAGCCATAATAGCGCACAAGTTTGCGACTTCGCGTGAGTGTTGTAAAAGGTTCTGTCCATAAGATGAACGGTATTTCATTTTACCAATCATTCGGATCAATTCAGGATGTAAACCGTGAATACCCAAATCGATGGTTGTACGTTTACCTGTTTCAATAATCTCCTCTTCAACCTGTTTGCGGACTTTTTCAACCACTTCCTCAATACGGGCAGGGTGAATACGACCATCAGTCACTAACTGATGCAAGGCCAGACGGGCAATTTCACGGCGTACAGGATCAAATCCTGAAAGTACAATAGCTTCGGGCGTATCGTCCACAATGATTTCAATCCCGGTAGCTGCTTCCAGAGCACGTATATTTCGTCCTTCGCGGCCAATGATGCGACCTTTGATCTCATCACTTTCGATGTGAAAAATAGTCACTGAATTTTCAATGGCAGTTTCGGTGGCAACACGTTGTATAGTTTTCACCACCACCTTTTTAGCCTCTTTGTTTGCCGAAAGTTTAGCTTCTTCCATGATCTCATTGATGTAAGACATGGCTTCCGTTTTAGCTTCATTTTTCAATGACTCAACTAACTGTGCTTTGGCTTCCTCTGCTGATAAACCTGAAAGCACTTCCAATTTCACGACCTGCTGACGATGAAGACTTTCAACTTCATGTTCCTTCTTTTCAAGAAGTTCCAGCTGATTGCTCAGATTCTCGCGAATAACATCCACTTCATGTTTCGAAGTTTCGAAATCTTTAACACTGCGGTTCAGTTCATCTCTTCTCTGATTTAAACCTGATTCACGCTGTTTTAGCTTGGCTTCGAAGTTGTTTACCTTACTGCTCTTTTCATTGATGTATTCCTCATGTTCAGATTTTAACTGCAGGAATTTTTCTTTTGCCTGTAAGATTTTATCTTTCTTAATAACATCACCTTCAGCTACAGCTTCACTTACAATTTTAATCTTTTTACTTTTCAGGGCTTTGTCCCACATAAAGTAGGAAAGTATTCCACCTCCTAAAAAGCCAGATATGACATAATATAATATCTCCATTTGCTATTAAATTAAACTTGTTTACACTAAAAAAGCCCGCATTCCCAACTCAAATCCCGGACTTTCCTTAGAATTCCGGAATTTAAATAAAAAATGCGGGCTTTTGATTATATGATAAAATTTATTCCCTCAATGATAAATAATCACCCAAATCTTCGTCGAGTTTTTTCAACTCATCAAACATAGGCGAACGATCTACTTTTTCTTCAAGATCAATTGTTTTCAACACAAACTGAATGGCAGTCATCGCTAAAACATCCTGCGAATCGCTTGCGAGATACTTTTGACGATATTGAAGAACGATATCATTTATTATTTTGGCAGCTTTCCGGTATTTCTCCTCATCTTTTCTGTCTACCGTTAACGGATAACTTCTTCCGTCAATTTTAATATTTATAGAAAGCTTCTCTGTCATTTATCTTTGTATTACTGATTTAATAGAGCAATACATTTATCAATTTCCCGCACTAATTTTTGTATCCTGTTTTTTGCATCTTTATTTTCATGATCTGATGCAACCAACATCCTGGCTAATTTCAAATTTTCGTATTTCTGTTCAAGTAAGCGATTTTCCTGACGAAGCTGATTAATCGTTTCCTCCAGATTTCCAATTGTCCCAAGCAGTTGGTGTTTTTCCTGCTTAAGCGTCTCGTGTTTAGCGATAATCTGCTTAACCTTAAGCTCGAAATCTATCAGTAAGTTTTTCTCCAGATCAGTCATTTTTATTCACTTTCACTCGAAAACAATTTCGTTTATTTGGTGCCTTAAGAACTCATTCCGATGCACAGGAACTCCATTCTTCGACAAAATTAACATTTTTGACCAATTCATGAAATCTGAAAACCTATATATTTCATTTTTAAGCAAAAATGCAAAAATGGGTCTGACTCCAATAAGTTTTATAATTTCGCCATCCAAATTGAAAACCACGAAACGAGTCCCGAGAATAATTCTCGGCGAGCTCCATCGGGTTATTTATAAACAAATCAGAAACAGATGAAACATCTACTCCACCTTATACTTTTTCTGGCAATCGGACTTTCTGCCTGCTCACAGCCATTGGAACCAATTGACCCAAATTATTATGGGGCGCCTGTGAAAATTCCAGTTTTTCTGGCCGGAAATTTTGCAGAACTCCGATCCAATCATTTCCATGCCGGTATTGACATTAAAACACAGGGAAGAACAGGAATTTCTGTTTATTCGGCAGCCGATGGTTTTATTTCCAGAATTTCTATTTCTCCGAGCGGATACGGTAATGCGTTGTATATCGATCATCCGAACGGAACAACAACTGTTTACGGACATCTCAGTAGTTTTTCATCGCCGGTAGAGGATTACATCCGGAAAATTCAATACGAAAAAGAAGAATTCACGATTAACCAGTTTGTTCCGGAGGGAATGTTTCCAGTAAAAAAAGGTGAGCAAATCGCCAAAAGCGGTAACTCCGGAAGTTCCGGCGGACCTCATCTTCATTTTGAAATCAGGAGAACCAAAGAAGAAATCATACTCAATCCATTGTTGTTTCACATGCCGGTGAAGGATAAAACAAAACCAACAATTCAGGCCTTAATGGTCTACCCGGTTTCTGACGATGCGAGTGTTTCCGGCTCACACACTTCAAAACGATTCGAAACCCTTCAGGCCGGATCAGCCTGGAAGTTGAAAACAGCTCAAACCATACCCGTTTACGGGAAAATTGGATTTGGACTGCAAACCATTGATTTTTTTGACGGAGTGCCTAACAAATGCGGAATATACTCGCTGAAACTGACAGTTGATGATCAACTGATTTATTCTTTTACCATGGATGATCTGGTTATGGAAGAGTCGAAATACATTAATTCGCACACAGACTATGCACAGGCCATCCGCACCGGGAAACGAGTGTACAGAACCTGGGTGGAACCCGGCAACAAACTGAGCATATACGACACGCTTGAACAAAGAGGCATTTTTACGGCGACCGACGGGCAGATTCACCAGGTAAACTATGAAGTTTCTGATGTTTATGGCAATACGACCAGCTTAGCATTTGCAGTTCAAGCTCAGGAAACAGGAATTATCCCATCCGCCTCCAAAGGTGAGTTATTCAAATACAACCGCGATAACCGAATCCGAAATGAGGAACTTGAATTTTCTGTTCCGTTGGGCGCTTTGTATGACAATATCGATTTTGAGTATGAAAAAAAACCTGCACTTCCGAAGTTTTATTCGCCCGTGTATCAATTGCATAATTCATCAGTTGCTTTGCATTTTGCGTGTCCGCTGCGGATAAAGGCAGGCAATTTACCTGCAGAACTGCAAAATAAGGTTATGCTGGCACAAATCGATCCGGTTTCAGGAAAAATTTATTCAGCCACCGGCAAATATGATGACGGCTGGGTTGAAGGGAACATCAGGCTTCTTGGGGATTATGCTTTGGCCGTTGATACGGTAGCTCCTAAAATCATTTCGCTGAGTATTGCCGATCAATCGAAATTGAACGACGCCAACAGGCTGCGGTTCAAACTCAGCGACAATCTTTCCGGCATTGAAACTTACAGGGGAACCATTGATGGGAACTGGGTTTTGTTTGAATACGATCTAAAGAACAATTTGATCAGTTATACGTTTGATCAATCGAGATTACAGTTCAATAAAAATCATTCGCTGAACCTAGTGGTTACTGACTATAAAGGTAACACAAGTACATACAAGGCAAACTTCTACAAATAATGCAAAGCTATTTAAGCATAGGTGTTATGTCGGGAACCTCGCTTGACGGTCTTGACCTGGTAGCCTGCAGGTTTACCTTCGATGCTTCATGGAAATTTGATATTCTGAAAGCTGTGACCATTCCATATTCCCACAAATGGATCAGTAAACTTTCGTTAGCAGCCGAACTGAATGCACTCGATTTAGCTTTATTAAACAACGAGTATGGTAAATTCATCGGGAAACAGGTCGCTGATTTTTGTACCAATCTTCCTGAAAAGCCTGATTTGGTTTCGTCTCACGGACACACTGTTTTTCATCAGCCTCTGAATAGGCTTACACTCCAGATTGGCAATGGTGCATCTGTTGCTGCAAGTTCGGGATTGCCAACAGCCTGCGACTTCAGATCTCTGGATGTTGCACTGAAAGGTCAGGGAGCACCACTGGTTCCGGTTGGTGATGAACTTTTATTCAGCGAGTATGAAATTTGTTTGAACCTCGGTGGCATTGCCAATGTCTCCTTCCGCGAAGACGGCGAACGAAAAGCGTTTGATATTTGTCCGGCAAACATGGCCTTCAACCATTTCACCAAGGAATTGGGATATGAATATGATATGGATGGTAATCTGGGGCGCACCGGTACTGTTCAGGAAGAATTACTAACACTGCTGAATGATCTTGAGTTTTATCAGCAAAAAGGACCCAAGTCGCTGGGCCGCGAGTGGTTCGAATTAGAATTTCTTCCATTGATTTATTCTTTTCAGCTTACTCCGGAAGATGTACTCCGTACACTATACGAACATGTTTCGGATCAGCTGTCCCGTGCAGTGGATCAATATCCGAAAGGTCAGATA
This sequence comes from Prolixibacteraceae bacterium, assembly GCA_035648135.1. Classification (GTDB taxonomy): domain Bacteria; phylum Bacteroidota; class Bacteroidia; order Bacteroidales; family Prolixibacteraceae; genus Aquipluma. Next base: position 16,926 of record DASRMB010000037.1, on the reverse strand, counting down.
CTGATTACCGGAGGAGGCGCCCTCAATGTGTTTCTGATTGAATTATTCAGTGAAAAAACCAAGCATAAAACAATCATTCCTTCTCAACAAATCATCGATTTTAAGGAAGCTGTTATATTTGCATTTTTAGGCGTTCTCAGGCTCCGGAATGAGGTAAACTGCCTGAAATCGGTGACCGGAGCCAGTCACGATCATTCAGGAGGAATAATCTATCTTCCCTGAAATAACAGAAAACCCCATGGTTTTCGAAGAGACGCAACTCCGTGCGTCTTTACCCCGAATACGTATTCTCTGACCGGACTATCATGATCTCCTGCTTCTAAGCTTATTTCTCCATTCGGGTCAAATAGGGTTCCGGAGAGAGAAAAAAATTTATCGGCATACTACTTTTCATACTCAAATGATCCGGTATAAATACCTTTACAACAATCTGAAGAGATCCGGAAACTGCAGTTTGAATAAAATACCTCACGCTTATGGCTCTGAAAAAAGTATTATATTTGCCGCCTGTAAATTTAAAACACAATTTATGAAAGCATATGTATTTCCAGGACAGGGAGCTCAATACCCGGGAATGGGTAAAGACCTGTACGAAAAATCGCCGCTGGCCAAAGAACTGTTTGAAAAAGCAAACAAAATTTTAGGCTTCCGGATTACTGACATCATGTTCGAAGGAACCGATGAAGACCTAAGACAAACCAAAGTCACACAACCTGCTATCTTTTTGCATTCGGTTTTACTTGCAAAAACGCTTGAAAATTTTCAGCCTGAAATGGTTGCCGGTCACTCATTGGGCGAATTCTCCGCTCTGGTTGCCAACGGTGCACTAAGTTTTGAAGATGGCTTACGCCTTGTTTCAAAACGTGCATTAGCGATGCAAAAAGCCTGCGAAGCTGAACCTTCGACCATGGCTGCCATTGTTGGTTTAGACGACGAAATTGTTGAAGAAGTTTGTGCTTCAATCGACGAAATTGTAGTTCCGGCCAATTACAACTGTCCCGGACAATTGGTAATTTCCGGCTCAATCGCCGGGATCGATCAGGCTTGCGAAGCATTAACTGCCCGCGGTGCAAAACGTGCCATAAAACTCGCTGTTGGAGGTGCATTTCACTCTCCGCTCATGGAACCAGCACGCGAAGAACTGGCTGCAGCCATAGAAGCTACACCTTTCTCGAATCCGGTTTGTCCGATTTACCAGAATGTAAATGCAGCTCCTACTTCCGATCCGGAAATAATTAAACAAAACCTGATTGCTCAGTTGACTGCTCCGGTTCGCTGGACACAGACTGCCAAAAACATGATTGCCGGTGGCGCTACCTTATTTACTGAAATCGGTCCGGGGAAAGTTCTTCAGGGATTGATTAAAAAAGTGGATAAAACTGCTGAAGTGGCTGGTGTTAACAGCTTCGAATAAATTTCAGAACAAAGATATCAGAACAAAACTGCCGGCCATTTGCCGGCAGTTTTTGTTTCGGGTTGGGGAATCATAGCTTAGTTATAAAATTTGTCATTCTGCCAATTGCTCACATTACTTTCAATGTAGTTTGCAATCTGGTAAAATTCCTCTTCATCGCGAATAATACGATCGTGGAACCGTTCCTGCCATTCAAAATCAGCATGAATCTGATGTGCGTATTTGGTCACGATCGATTTGTACGACCCAACAATGGACGAAAGGGTACCCTTCCCCTGATTGCGAAACCGTAATTCTCCGGGTGTTTGGGGTTCGGTCGTGGAATTTATATTTTGATTTTGATTTTGATTTGTAGAGACAGGGCAATGCCCTGTCTCTACGTCGCCGGTAACGTCAACGTCAATACCGTTAATTTCGTCAACAACGTCAATTCGGCCATTATCACCATTCCCGCTATTATCGCAGCCATCGTCGGGTTTATCAATGATCAATATTCCATGAATATGATTGGGCATAACCACGAACGCATCCAATTTTACAAATGAAAAATGTTGGGGTATCGTTCTCCAAAACTTTTCTGCCAATTGTCCGATTTTGGATAATTGCATGACGGGTTGAATATCAATATTTGATGAATGGTGAGGATTTGTGGTGTCGATCGGTTTTGGATCGTTGATCGGTTTTGTAGAGACAGGGCAATGCCCTGTCTCTACGTTACGCCCTGTTTCACCATCATCATTTCCATCTGTTATTTCACCAAAATAATGTTCCCTGTGCGCGGTACAAATCGTTACAAAATAGGCCCCACTCCATCCGTAATTCCACCAACCGGCGCGGGCTGATGGGATTCGGTATCTATCTTGAAATTTGTCTGACATATCAATTGGTTATTGTAATTGATCGATATTTATTGTCGGTTGGTTGCCTGTTGCGGTTCGGTTATATCTATTTTTTGCCGGATTGCCGGATTTTTCTGTAGAGACAGGGCAATGCCCTGTCTCTACAACGCCACATATAACGCCACATATAAACGCCCCTCAAACCACCCAAAATTATAGAAACATTTTTTGTAATATCTCCGTTTTAAACTCCTCTAAAATCTGCTGATGATCGAAAGCCAGTTCCGGAAGTTCATCGAGAGGAAACCATTTTGCTTTTGCAGCATCATCTCCGGCAGTTGGACTTGTTTCTTCTTCCAGAAAAGAATAAAAAATCACCGAAATGGTTCGATGTCTCGGATCGCGATCAACTGCACCAAAAGCCTTAAACTGCTTCAGCTCTTCGATCCGCAGGCCGGTTTCTTCTTCCAGTTCGCGACGGCAGGCGATTTCGAGCGTTTCATTCAATTCAATAAATCCGCCAGGCAGCGCCCATTTGCCTTTAAAGGGATCGCGACCGCGTTCGATCAGCAAAACAGAATTCCGTTTGCCAATCAGGATAGCATCAACAGTTACTGCAGGACGAGGATAATTGTAGGTATACATAGAGAGTTTCCAGTTTAAAGTTCCAGGTTCCAGGTTCCAGGTTGTCCATTTTTGATCATGATAGTCATTCAATTGAAAAAAAACAGAAGCGGAGCTAATGACAATCAATGACTATTATTTACTGCCAGCCGCGACTGAACATTGACAACTTTCCCTTAGTCTTGAATGATTCGTTTCATGACGCGCATTTGATGGGTGTATCGTTTGGTATCCACGTTAAAAATTCCAAACTGGTCCACATTGTCAATCCGAACCTGACCAGAGGCATGGATAATTTTTTTCTTTTCCCAAATGATCCCGACATGCACAATCCGTCCTTCTTCGTTGTCGAAAAAAGCGAGATCGCCGGGTCTGGTTTCTTCAACAAAACTCAGAGCCGTACCGCAGTGCACCTGCTGACTGGCATCCCGGGGAATAACATATCCTGCCATTTTATAAATGATCTGCGTCAAACCCGAACAATCGATCCCCAAAGGCGAACGTCCTCCCCATAAATACGGAGCATTAAAATATTTGAGCGCCTGCTCAATAATTACTTTCCGGGCATGAACAGGTTTTTTATAAGTCACATTCCCGGTATGCCGGAATGCTTCATGCTCGATTGAAAATTTTTTCAAATTGGGGTGCCAGCAAGGCAATGTACTTCCGGCAACGATCATCATGGTTTGTTCTGAATTGACCGGAATGATGTTGAAAATATCCCTACTCACGGCAAATGACGACCTGTCGATTTTCTGATAGGTTCGTTCTGAAAGCGGAGTAATCATTTTCATGTCAACCCAGCCATCATAACCATCGAAAGCAAGCTTCACGTGTGCCCATCCAAGCATAATTTCATTGACAATGAAATGTTCTCCATATAAAATCTGGGTAATCATTTCACTTTGTTCTGATGGATCCCTGCGGACAGGAATAATACTTAATCCTGAAATTCCGTAGTTCATGAGAGAATATTGTAATTCATTAATCGATATTTAGTTTGTTCTGATAGCCGAGACTGATACCTCAAAGTTAATTTTATAATAATTACCGGAGTGATCAATCCCACATTATTGAATAATGGATCCAAATTGCACGAAATGCGTGCCACTCCGAAGATTTTACTAATTTTAGATGATCAAAGATAAAACTTAACTGTTACTTTTAAAATTGCAGCGTTTCCCAAATTAAGAATTTATGAAAAAGTTATTATCCCAACTGAAAAAATCCTATCATCTTTTTTACCTGTCGATGGTTTTTGTTGCCGGAATTGGATTAATTTTCCTGGTTTTTCCTGCAGAAAGCCGGTTTAAATATGAATTTCAGAAAGGAAGCCCATGGAGACACGAAACATTGATTGCGCCCTTCAATTTTGCGATTTTAAAAACCGCAGCTGAAATCCAAATAGAAAGCGATTCAGTATTAAAAGCCTACATTCCTTATTTTACCTTAGACACTCTGGTTGAAAATACGAAAGTAACCGAATTCATTACCACTCTTTCAAATCTGACCGAAACGAACCCGGAAATCAAATCGGTCGAAAACATTCAATATCTTCCACAAATTTTGCAACATATTTATAACTCCGGAATCCTGCCTCAATCCATTAATTCCTATGGAGACCTGAGTGGCAATACCGAAATCAACCAGATCACAGGGAATATAGTCACCAAAATTCCTGTTTTAAATTTACATTCCATCAAAACGGCCTATCAGGAATTCAATGACACCATCCGCGAAATAACCGGCATCCATTTTCAGAATTTTATTCAAAAAATTAATCTAAGCGATTTTGTAGTTGAAAATCTGTATTTCGATGAACAACTGAACCGCCACGAAAAGGATCAACTGCTCGATAAACTTTCGTTAACCAAAGGAATGGTTCAGGCCGGTGAGCGCATCATTTTTCAGGGTGATTTAGTCGGTCCTGAAAAATACATGGTCCTCGAATCGCTCAAAAAAGCATACGAAACAAAGAGAGGCAACAATATTGAATATTTCCTGGTCATTCTTGGCCGGTTGATCCTTATTACATTGCTTCTCGTTCTGATGTTCCTCTATTTGATTTTTTACCGGCGCGAACTATTCAATGAAAAACGAAAGTTATCATTCATTATTCTGTTGATTATTTTAATGGTTTTCATGGCAGGCTTTGCAACCAAGGTCGATTCGATCAATATTTACATCGTCCCCATAGCCATTTTGCCCATCCTTATCCGCATATTTTTCGATTCGCGTACGGCCATTTTCGCACTGATGATTACAGCCCTGTTGATTGGTTATTTTGCACCGAATAGTTACGAATACATTCTTTTGCAAATGATTGCCGGAATTTTTGCTGTTTTCAGTTTAAACAAACTGACTAAAAGGTCGCACCTCGTTTTTTCTGCCCTCTGGGTATTCCTAAGCTATTCAACCGTTTTTATTGCGATGGCTCTGGTTCAGGAAGGCAATATGGAAACAATCAACTGGTCTGCGTTGAAATGGTTTGGAGGCAGCAGTCTTTTCATTTTCATAACCTATCCGCTGATCTACATTTTCGAAAAAATATTTGGATTTGTTTCTGATGTTACGCTGATCGAACTATCTGATACCAATCAGCCTTTGTTGCGCAAACTGGCCGAAGAAGCACCTGGTACCTTTCAACATTCCCTTCAGATTGCCAACCTGGCTGAAGCAGTCATTCAACGTATAGGAGGAAATCCTTTTCTGGTCCGGGCCGGAGCATTATACCACGACATCGGAAAAACTTCGGATCCGGAATTTTTTATCGAAAACCAGGCTGTAGGGATGAATCCACACGACCAGATTGATCATCTGAAAAGTGCGGAAATTATAATTGACCATGTGGCTAATGGAGTCAGACTGGCAAAAAAGCACCGCTTACCTGAAGTCTTAATTTCGTTTATCACCACCCATCATGGAACTTCGCAGGCCAATTATTTCTACAAGATGTATCAAATAGAGAATCCTGAAAAAGAAATCGACAAAAATTCATTCACTTACCCTGGGCCGCTGCCTCAGAACAAGGAAACAGCCGTACTGATGCTGATCGATGGAATTGAAGCTGCAACCCGCAGCCTGAAAGAAAAATCAGTTGATAATATGCGCGATATGATTGAAAGTATGGTGGAAGAAAAAATTAAGTCGAATCAACTCATTGATGCAGACCTGACTTTCAGGCAAATCAGTATTCTGAAAAGTACCTTACTCGAAAAACTGGTCAATATTTACCATGTCAGAATCGAGTATCCGAAATAAATTTCAGGTTTCAAGCTGTACTCTTGATATTGGAAATTGGATGCTTCTTATTTTTTAATACTGAATTGTCATCGCACTAAATTCTCAAATCATTTAATTGCAATTTATGACCAAACATTTTTATACCAGTATAGCGAAACATTACCAGCATATTTTCCCTTTCAATCCAGATCATATCAGCTTTTTACGCCAGGTACTTCCATACAACGGAGCTAAAATTCTGGATGTTGGATGTGCAACCGGAGATTTGTCGTTTGCCCTTTCACATTTTGGGTTCCCCGTATGGGCATTTGATTTTGATGCACAAATGATTGAAATCGCACAGCGTACCAAATTGGATGATTCCATGTTCCCGGTTTTTGAACAGTCAGATATGCTTCTGGTGGATCAGCATTATCCCGAATCATTTTTCAATACGGTAATCTGCTTCGGAAATACACTGGTTCATTTATTGACTGATGATGATATCCGCCAATTTATACACGCCGCTTACAAAGTTCTTGCTCCGGAAGGAAAACTTACGATCCAGATTCTGAATTACGATTTTGTACTTGAGCACCAAATCAAATCACTTCCGCCAATTGACAATGAACACATTCTGTTTGAACGAAACTACGAGTTTAACAACGACTCTGAGCTGATCAATTTTAACACGAAGCTGATCATCAAATCAACCGGTCAGGAAATCACAAATTCAGTACAGTTATATGCCATCCGGAAAAACAAACTTCAGGAATTGTTGGAAGAAGCCGGATTCGGAGCACTTGAGTTTTTCGGAAACTTTAATGGTGATCCCCTTCAGGATAACAGTTTGCCCTTAATTGTTACCTGCCTGAAATAATAATAATAAAGCGTAAAAAAAAAACAATATTACAAATATTCAAATTTCAGAGCGAACCTGGAACCTGGAACTTGAAACCTGAAATCTAAACCTATGAGTACCACCTACCTGATGCTGGCCGTTGTTTTTGCTGTAGTTTTTTTGCTTTTTCTGGTTCTGAAATTAAAACTCAATGCGTTTATCGCCCTTCTCATTACAAGCATGTTTGTCGGAGTATCTACCGGAATGCCACTAAATGGCATTCTGGAAAGTATTCAGAAAGGCATGGGCGGAACACTTGGATTTGTCGCCACAGTCGTTGGTTTGGGCGCCATTTTTGGACAAATGCTGGAGAGCTCAGGAGGTGCAGAATCGATGGCGCGCTATCTGGTGAAAAAATTTGGAGAAAAAAGAGCTCCGTTTGCCATGGTGTTAACCGGTTTTTTCGTTGGCATTCCTGTTTTTCTTGATGTTGGATTCATCATTCTGGTTCCGATTGTTTATGCCCTTTCGCGCGACACAAAAAAATCGTTATTGTACTATGGAATTCCTTTACTGGCCGGACTGGCAGTGACACATTCGTTTATTCCACCAACTCCGGGGCCAGTGGCTGTTGCCGAAATTATTAATGCTGAACTGGGCTATGTTATTCTCTGGGGATTTATTTTAGGTTTGCCTACAGCCATTCTGGCCGGACCTGTTTTCGGCAGATACATCAGTAAAAAGATTATTGTTTTCCCTCCTGAAAACATGGAAGAAATTCATCCGGAGATAAAGAAAGACCTCCCTTCTTTTGGACTGATCATCAGCATCATTGCCATTCCCCTATTTTTGATTCTGGTAGCCACAGTTACTGATGTTTTAGTGAAGAAACAGCTTGTTTCTTCCGGATTAGTTCCTGAAATATTAGGTTTTATCGGGCATCCGTTTACTGCACTAACCATCGCGACTTTAATCGCGATTTATTTCCTTGGAATCAAAAAAGGATTCAATAAAAAAGAAATTCTGGATCTGAGCACCAAAGCTCTTGGACCTGCCGGAATCATCATTCTGATAACCGGAGCCGGTGGAGTTCTGAAACAGATACTGGTCGACAGTGGCATTGGCAAAATGATGGCTGAATCGATTGCGGATTCGTCATTGCCACCGGTTCTTCTGGCATGGACTCTGGCTGCGATTGTTCGCGTCACACAAGGTTCGGCTACTGTTGCCATGATTACAGCCGCTGGAATTATGGCACCGGTTTTAGGCGTTTTCCATTTATCGGAGACACATCTTGCATTGGTAGTTCTTGCTATTGCTTCGGGAGCTACCCTATTGTCGCATGTAAACGACAGCGGTTTCTGGCTGGTTGGTAAATATTTTGGAATGACCGAGAAACAAACCCTTCAATCATGGACCGTTATGGAATCTATTATTTCAGTAATGGGATTGATTCTGACGTTGACAGTCAGTTCGTTACTATAACATTGTTTCATGAGTTCCGGGTTTCTAAATATTTCTCAACCGTGGGAAACGGTTCGATCAGAGTCATCTGTATTCAGGAAAAATGTATAATAAAACCTGAAGGATGACATCAGTAGCGGAATTCCCATCGTAACATACACCAGTGAAAGATATTCAGGAGAGATTGCACCTGTTTTGCGAAGCAGTATTCCTGAAGAAATCATAACAGTCATCATCAGGTAACTTTTCAGATTAAAAAAGGAGAATAAACACGGATGATCAATGGGTAAATTCTCAATCCGGACAACATGTTTTCCGGAGATTTTGACAAAAAGCAATTTGAAAAATATTAGACCACTAATTAGACAACCCGACATTTTAACAGCAAGAAAATGTGGATAGACGATTAAAAATGAATATCCCCGAAACAAAAGCATACCTCCGGCAAAAGTCCAGACCAGAGCAGCGACTAAGAATAAATAATGTTTTGGTATCCTTGGAGTAAAAGAAACGATATTCATAGTTGTACCTCAAAAAATTGAATAAACCCTTCATGCATTTTCGGATTACAAAGAAAAGAATTTTAGGAAAAAAAACGGATTTTTTCTCGGAAATAGCAGTCTGAGATGATTGTTCTGAAGAGAAACTCCTGCATAAAGATTCATAGTTCGATCGGTTTCACTCCATCTTCTTGACAATAAATTACAAGCAGCCTGTTCGTTTCTTCCAGTCATTCTCAACTATTCGAGATCCAAAAAAATTCATGTTTGATTCTGAATATCCTTTGAACACATCATTTTCTGCAAAGCCCTATACCTGAACAACTCACAGTGCAACTCACCGGACTTGACATTCGAAACACATAAAACATGTCGTTTGGACATCGGCATAAAAATGAATCCGAATAAGTTTTTTCAGGCACTATTTGACAATTTTTTCAGGCAAGTGACTTCAATTCTTAAATAATATTGTGATCTTTGTCATACTTTAAAGTAAATAAAACCAAAAATAAAAGTACCCCATAAATCTACACAACATGTTCAAAATCCAGACATTAAACAAGATCGATCCTGAAGGATTGAAAATTTTCCCGCTCGATAAATACGAAATCGCCAGTGAATTCTCGAAACCGGATGCAATAATCGTTCGCAGTCAGGCCATGCATGATATGGAACTGCCTTCAAGTCTGCTTGCCATTGCCCGTGCAGGTGCAGGTGTGAATAACATCCCAATCGAAAAATGTACTGACAAGGGAATTGTGGTGTACAATACACCCGGTGCAAATGCCCATGCAGTAAAAGAAATTGTTATTGCAGGTATGCTTCTTTCTTCACGCGACATTGCCAATTCGCTTGAATGGGCCAAAACGCTAAAAGGCAAAGGCAGTGAAGTCCCTGCACTGGTCGAAAAAGGCAAGTCTAACTTTGGAGGAACAGAAATTCGCGGAAAAACACTGGCCGTAATCGGATTGGGCGCCATTGGTGTTTTGGTAGCAAATGCTGCTCAGTCACTTGGAATGAATGTATTGGGTTACGATCCGTACATTTCGGTTTCTCACGCCTGGAAATTAAGCCGTAACGTAAAAAAAGCTGAAGGACTTGATTCCTTGCTTGCCAATGCTGATTTTGTCACCATTCATATTCCGCAGATGGCTGAAACAAAAGGTTTCATCAACAAAGACAATCTGAAGATGATGAAAAAAGGGGTTAAAATCCTGAATTTTTCCCGCGGAGGATTAGTGAACAATCATGATATGATTGAAGCCATCGAATCAGGAAAAGTTGGGAAATATATAACTGATTTTCCGGAAGATGAATTGATCGATGTAAAAAACATTATTGCCATTCCACACCTTGGTGCATCGACCGAAGAATCGGAAACGAACTGTGCAATCATGGCAGTTAATCAGCTGACCGACTACCTTGAAAACGGAAACATTATCAATTCAGTCAATTTCCCTGCAGCAGAAATGCCAAGAAACGACGGAACCCGCATTGTCATTGCAAATAAAAATGTTCCTAAAATGGTTAGCCAGATATCATCATTGCTGGCTCACGAAGGTCTCAATATTTCAAATATGCTGAATCGGAACAAAGCTGAAATTGCTTACAACATTATTGACATTGACGGTAATGTTCCGGAAGGAATAAAAGATATGATTGCTGCGATTGAAGGTGTCGTCATGGTACGAATTCTTGATCCGAAATAATATTATTTTTTAGTCTTTAAAATTTTATGCCCGGTAAGTTTAGTGTAATTACTATATTTGCCGGGCATTGACTTGTAATGACAAGTTACTTCCGGAATATCAGAACATGATCACACATAATAAACTGACGTAGGAAAAAACAATTTAATTTAATTCATAAAAACTCATGACAATGGAGAAAAAACTGATAACAAAAGTAGCCGATAATGTTCGGATATTATCAGCATCAATGGTTGAAAAAGCCAAATCCGGCCATCCGGGCGGAGCAATGGGTGGTGCCGACTATATAACTGTCCTTTATTCTGAATTTCTGAATTATGATCCAACTGACATGACCTGGATCAACCGTGACCGATTCTTTCTGGATCCGGGACATATGTCGCCTATGTTGTACTCGATTCTGTCTATGACCGGAAATTACAACATGGATGAACTTTCAAATTTCCGCCAATGGGGTAGCCCAACACCGGGACATCCGGAAGTTGAGCCTGCTAGAGGAGTTGAAAATACTTCCGGACCACTCGGTCAGGGCCACACAATGGCTGTCGGAGCCGCTATTGCGGAACGGTTTATGGTTGCCCGCTTCGGCGAATGGATGGCTCACAAAACCTATACTTTTATTTCAGACGGTGGTGTTCAGGAAGAAATTTCGCAGGGCGCCGGTCGCGTTGCCGGATTCCTTGGACTGAACAACCTGATCATGTTCTACGATTCAAACGACATACAGCTTTCAACTGAAACAAAAGATGTTACACATGAAGATACAGCAAAAAAATACGATGCCTGGGGATGGAGAGTAATTATAATTGAAGGCAACAATGTTGATCAGATTCGTACTGCGCTAAAAGTAGCTCAGGCCGAAACTGAAAAACCAACTCTCATTATCGGAAAAACCATCATGGGTAAAGGTGCTTTGAAAGAAGATGGTTCAAGTTTCGAACGGCAGTGCGCTACCCACGGAATGCCTTTAGGCGAATCAGGTGCTTCTTTCGATAAATCAATCCTGAATCTAGGTGGCGATCCTAAGAATCCATTCGTCATTTTTGACGATGTTCAGGCCTTGTTCGACAAACGCAAACAAGAACTGATTGCCATAGCTGCTGAGAAAAAAGCTGTTCAGCAGGCCTGGGAAAAAGAAAATCCTGAATTAGCCAAAAAACTTGCCCGTTTCTTCAGCAAAGAAGTTCCGGCATTCGATTTCAGCAAAATTTCTCAAAAAGCCGGTTCTGCAACACGTGCTGCATCGAGCACTGTTCTGGCAGCTTTTGCCGGTGAGGTTGAAAACATGGTGGTTTCTTCTGCCGACCTTTCAAACTCTGACAAAACTGACGGCTTCCTGAAAAAAACCACTGCATTTAAAAAAGGTGACTTTTCAGGATCATTCTTTCAGGCAGGTGTTTGTGAACTAACCATGGCTTGTATCATGAACGGACTGGCTCTGCATGGCGGTATTATTCCCGTTTGCGGAACTTTCTTTGTATTCTCCGACTACATGAAACCAGCAGTGCGAATGGCTGCCCTGATGCAGCTACCGGTGAAATACGTTTGGACTCACGATGCTTTTCGCGTTGGAGAAGATGGCCCAACCCACCAGCCAGTTGAACAGGAAGCTCAAATCAGACTGATGGAAAAACTAAAAAACCACCATGGCAAAAATTCGGTACTCGTACTTCGTCCGGCAGATTGTGAAGAAGGAACGGTTGCCTGGAAACTTGCTCTTGAAAATACGGATACTCCGACAGCCTTAATTCTGTCGCGTCAAAACATTAAAAATCTTCCTTCAAAAGGGGATCGTTATACCGAAGCTTTACAGGCTTCCAAAGGGGCATACATCGTTACAGACACTGAAGGAATACCTGATGTCATTTTACTGGCCAGTGGTTCCGAGGTCAGTACATTGGTTGAAGGTCAGGTGCTGTTAGAAAAAGAAGGCATCAAATGCCGGATTGTTTCGGTTCCTTCAGAAGGATTGTTCCGTAGTCAGAGCCCTGCCTATCAGCAAAGCGTATTGCCCGCCGGAGTTAAAAAATTCGGTATGACTGCCGGCTTACCTGTTAATCTGGAAGGATTGGTTGGCGCCGATGGTAAAGTTTTTGGAATGGAATCATTTGGATTCTCAGCACCATACTCCGTACTGGACGAAAAACTTGGATTTACAGCAGACAATGTTTACAAACAAGTAAAAGAAATCCTGGGATAATTTATGCGATTCTCCCACTGACGGTGTGACTTGAAGTCACCCAGTCAGTAAAAAACAAATAAGGCAGCCTGATTGGGCTGCCTTATTTGTTTATAAATCAGATCCACAAAAGATTAGTTATCCTTTCTTGAATTGTGATCTTTGGATTTTGTAGAGACGCACCGTGCGTCTTTCAGAAATACGATAACCTTTTATAATTCTGTGGCCTTTTATATGAGTTTTTAGCCAAACTCAGGGAGACGCACGGCCATGCGTCTTTTCCTCCGGAACCTCAAACCAGATCCATCAGTTGATATATATGGACCAGTCTTTATAAATGTTTAAAGAATTTATTGTAAACCTGCATGTTGCGATCGAGATGTGCCTGCATTTTATCATAAGCACGATCAGCGTCACGTTCACGAATAGCATTTACTATTTCTTTGTGATACCCAAGCGTAATTTCCTTTTCACCATCAATGTTGGCATAAATAAAGTTGCGCATTCGGGGCAGCAAATTATGTACAGGCTCCATGGTAATGATCACAAATGGATTTTCGGTAGCACGGGCAACTGACAGATGGAAGCGGTTATCAATGTCAGATTCGAGTTGTGTATTGTCCGGATTGCATTTGGCAAACTCAACCAAATTGGCTTCCATGTTTTTTAAATCCTCATCCGTACGGTTCATTGCAGCCATTTTTGCAATTTCAGGTTCAAAAGCCAACCGAAGTTCAATAATCTGGCTGATTAGATTATCATCGAACTTTAAATCATAATATAAATTGAGCGAACTGATGGCATCTTTCAATTCAATCTTGGTCACAACCATTCCACTCCCCTTCTTGATTTCGATCAAACCACGAGCACTTAAGCGCCTCAATGCTTCACGAAGTGCCGTGCGACTAACTGCAAACATCTCACACAACTCACGTTCAGAAGGAAGTTTTGCTCCAATGGGCAACTTCTTTTCACGAATTGCCCGTTCAATGTTTCGTTCAATCTTCTGGCTTAAAGTTTGAGTAGTGCCAATTTTTTGAAAAATATCTTCCATTTTCTCCATGATCACATCAAATTGGTTTATTATCAACATGTTTAGCTACAAAGAAAATGAAAATTTGTATGCTATCATACAGAAAATAGCTTTTCCAAAACACAAAGCTGTGAAAAATATTTTTTCGAAAGGTGATCAATCGGGTTTGAAACGGAAAACTTTGGATATTCAAACGGTCGACACATCTATTTTCCAATCAGACAAACGATCCATCCAGGTCAGAAATGAAGAGAAATTCAGGAGTGAGTCCGGTTTTTAGATTGTTTCAGGTGAACGTTAATTCTGGACAATAAAAACTCTCTTCTTATGGGTTTGCACAAATAATCGACGCATCCGGCAGCCAACGCTTTTTTTTCATCTTCAGGAGTGACATATGCGGTTTGGGCAATAATACTGACACCGGGATTCTGTTTTTTGATTAAGCAGGCTAACTCATAACCGGTCATATCGGAAAGTCGAATATCCATTAAAACCAGATCAATTGGCTGCCGGGTACAAATATCAACAGCTTCCTTCCCGTATTTGGTGTGTAGAATTGTAAATTCAGTTTCCGAAAGCAATTCGTTTAAATACATAAAACTGTACTCATCCTCCTCCACAATCAGGATTTTCACGAATGGATTTTTGTACGGATTTTCAGGAACTTTTTCTTCTGCTATCTTCGGAATATGAAGATTGTTTGCTTTAAATGGCATGGTAAAATAGAAAGTGCTCCCCTGCCCTGTTTCTGATTCGAGCCAGATTTCACCTCCCAGCAATACGATAAGGCCCTGTGCTATTGACAGTCCCAGTCCGGTTCCTCCGTACAAGCGGGAAGTATTGTGACTGGCCTGTACGAAACGGTTAAATATTTCTGTCTGTTTGTCTTTGGGAATACCAATACCAGTATCTGAAACATAAAAAGTAAATACGTTTTGTTCATTGATCGTACAGCCAAGTTCAATGATGCCTGAGCTGGTAAATTTAAATGCATTTTCGATCAGATTTATCAAAATTTGTTTCAGTTTATCCCGATCAATCAACACTTCAAGCGCTCTTATATTTTGGTCAACTTCCAGATGAAATTGCACCTGATTATTATTAAGCCGACTCTGGCATTCCTGAAAAACGGTTTCCATTTCAGCAAAAAGCAGGTTCATTTTACATTCTTCAGGACTGAGCGATATTTGACCTGATTCGATTCGGGCAAAGTCCAGAATATCGTTAATAATTTCGAGCAGATCGTTGCCTCTTTGTTTGATTAGATTGGTGAATCCTATCAATTTTTCCTCATCGTCCAAATATTCAGTCAATAATTCAGAAAATCCCATGATCGCATTCAAGGGGGTACGGATCTCATGGCTGATATTTTGTAAAAATGAAGTTTTCAGCCTGTCGCTTTCCTCTGCTTTCTCTTTGGCTGAAATCAAATCTGCTTCAAACTTTTTACGTTCAGTAATATCACGAACGATGCTCTGCATACTGCCATCCGGAAGAATTTTGCCACTAATTTCAGCGGTAAAAACAGTTCGGTCTTTCCGCACAAGAATATGTTCGGTCATAGCAACTATACCCGATTTTTTTCATCAATTTTTACCGGATTTTCATTCGCTGAAATATCTTTCTGATTCAGCTTTAGCAATTCCATTTTCTTATAGCCAAGCATCTTACAACAATTTTCATTCACATCAAGGAGATTTCCTTTCTTATCACTTATAAATATCCCATCCGATGCCTGTTCAAATAAAGATCTGAAATGGAACTCGCTTTTCTCAGCCTTTTCATGTGCATTGATTAATTTATGCTGAGTTTGTTTTAATTCTGAAATATCGATGCAAACAGCAAGTGCACCAATCAGTTTCGAATCCTCGTCGAACAATGGATATACAGTTAGCATTGCAATAAAATACTCACCCGATTTGCGGCGCAGAATGATTTCTTCTCTCCGGCTCCAGCCAATCTCATCAAAATCATGACGAATGGCAGGGAGAAGATCAGATTGATTGGGCAATCGAAACAGTCTCAGAGGTTTACCAATCACTTCATTCGATGAATATTCGAACATTTTCATCTCTCCGGGGCTAAAGCTCCGGATAATAAATTCTGCCGACAAATCAACCGTAATAAAAGAAACATCAATTGCGGCATCATAAACCGAACGAAGACTCTTTTCATGAGCACTCAATGCTCTTTCTATAATTTTACGTTCATAGCTCTCTCTGTTCAGACGTTGATTGGTTTGGGACAATTCTTCAGTCCGTTCCTTTACCCGTTGTCAAGCTCAAGATTCAGCCGGGTCATTTCTCCGAGAATGTAACTGTTTTCAAGTCTTTCTGCTGCCAACAGCACTATTTGTTTCAGAAGTACCTGCAATTTGGGAAAATAGTTTTCCGTTCCGCAATTACCCAGAAAGAAAAAATATCGCGTTGAGATACTCTTTGAAAAACAGGGAATAATCAAGGCACGAGCCGGATGAAACAATTGGTCGGGAATCCGGAGCGAAAGACCATAGAATTCGAATTCATTTCCTTCCAGAATCAGAAATCCTTGATCTGATGGTATTTTATCGTCGATTTCAGGAAAAGAAATTTGAACTTCAGATGGTCGTAATTCGGCAAACGAGGCATAAAAACCCTCTACGATAAGTCCGTTGGACGTTTGTTCCAGACAAGCACAAAAAGGTATCTTTTTCAGGATTGAAATTTGTTCCAGAATCGGCTCAATCGGAAACGATGAATCTTTGGTTTGATAAATGGTTTCGGCAACCAACCGGAAAAGCAGGGTTTCTTCTGCCCTCTCCGACAAAGCTGCATTTTCGGCTTCAAGTAGCATTATTTTCGAATTCAGATCGCTATTACTATTCTGCATAATCACCTTTTTTATATCTGTCAGGAAGATATGAAGCAATTTATCAGGTAAATCAAACTGAATATGAGGATGATGTGTATCCAAATAATGACTTTGGAGTTGCTAACTTAGGCCGGACACAGAGTTAAGCATAAAAGTTTAATTTAGTGTATTATGAAAAAACAAAGAACGCATTATGACAAAGCATTCAAGGAGAATGCCGTCAAGTTGAGTTTTGAGCGTAAGAACGTGTC
>DASRMB010000036.1:0-121755 GCA_035648135.1 Prolixibacteraceae bacterium | reverse complement strand
TAATACGTTGTTGTTATCCAGATTTTTTCGCATGTTCGCTATTAACCCGAACTCAATCAAAAATCGTCAACATGTCAATGAACTATTGAATTTCGGCACAATGGCCGCTTAAATATTATTACTTTTTGAACGAACTATTGTCAAATATTACTGAAGTTAAAAAAAGAGTAGATTTTGACGACTTCAGTTCAATTGAAGATGTCGATTCGATAGGAAGAAAGTCAAATATGATCTTTGTAACGGAATCAGGAATGTACACCGTAATAGGCTCAGCGCAAAATTGCGCTCAGTACTTTCACTCATCAACTTACAAAGAAAAAGAATGGTGAGGACAATACAGTAAAAGTAACCAGAACTGCTTAAACTAAAAACCATGAACGAACTTTTAAAAATTCATGACCATAAAGGTCAAAAGGTAGTCAGCGCAAGAGAATTGCATTATTACCTCGAAGTAGGAAGAGATTTCTCAACGTGGATTAAAGACCGTATTGAAAGATTTGAATTTATTGAGAATATGGACTTTGTGACGTTCACCAAAATTGTGGAGCGTGCAAATCAAGGCTTTCGATAAAGGGTGTCGTTATTACCGATACCCTTACTTCTGGTGGTATTCAGAAAATAAAGTTTGGAAAAGAATCACGCAGATGTAATGGAGGACAAGCCAAAATTGGCGGCTCAAAATTCAGCCACCAAATATTTCTATTTATCCAGCTACGAAAAACGAGAAAAACAATATCCGTTGTATTTTATGAATCAATCCGGATTCAGTTTGCTTGTAATGGTATTCACCGGAGAAAAGGCCGGACAATTCAAAGAACATTCATTACGGCATTCAATCAAATTGATAAATTAATTAAAATGGGGAAAGTCCAAGACTCAAAAAATCGATTGGGCTTTTGCTCTTCGAGAGCAGTATTGAAATATTAAGATATAAATGCTATTTTTGGTTTCACCGAAAGATTAATTAACTGTTCAGCAATTGCAATGAACGTTTCGGAAAATAGTGAAGTATTTAATGTGAATTTCCACAAGTTGTGCAAATGCTGTGCAAGTGGCAAAATAAAATACCGTAACTAACTGAATTTCAATTACGAGTTTATTTTAAAAGTGGTCTCACCGGGAATCGAACCCGGATCTACGGTTTAGGAAACCGCTATTCTATCCGTTGAACTATGAAACCGTATTTTTTAATCCTGATTCTTGTACTTCCTTTTAAGGTGCTGCAAAAATATGCAAATATGCTGTTTATGCAAAAATGAAACAACTTATTTTTTTGCTATGGGAAAATCGCTGAATTTTAACATTGTATAAATTCATTCGTCTAACTATAGGCTCTTTGTGCTTAGAAACATTATAAATTAGCTATTTTGCACAACATTTTATTGTATGTGTTGCCTGTTAACTCTACTTTTGTCGGGCAAATTAAAATGAGTCTATTATTAAAATAAAAATCTGTTATTCTATGAGCAATTTACTGACTGCCTCTATTGGACGGAAACTCCTGATGAGCGTTACTGGTTTGTTCCTGATTTTGTTCCTCTTTGTGCATTTGATTCTGAATTCTTTCCTGCTGCTCGATAGCTGCATGGGATTTGAAACTGGTCAGATGTTTAATGCCGGAGTACATTTCATGGGAACTAACCCTTTGATTAAAATCATTGAGCCAACGCTGGCTTTAGGTTTTTTAGTACACATCATTTATTCCTTGATTCTGACATTTCAGAACTGGAAAGCGCGTGGGTCGCAAAGTTATGCTTCAGGAAATAAAACATCTGGTGTATCATTCGCTTCACAGAATATGTTGGTACTGGGTATTGTTATCTTCTCATTCCTGGCCGTTCACATCTTCAACTTTTTCCTGAAGATGAAAGGCTACACAGCCTGGGAACCAAGTGAAGTTGAATTTCCATTCTTTGGCGCAACGGCTAAAGGAGAAAATGCTTATGCACTGGTCCACGAAACTTTTAAAAGCTTACCAATTGTGATAGCCTATATCGTTGGATCCGTAGCGCTTGCATTTCACCTGTCTCACGGTTTTTGGTCATCATTCCAGACTATTGGCTGGAACAATTCAATATGGATGCCACGGATGAGAGTAATCAGTAATGTTGTCGCCATTATTCTTGGTGGTGGGTTCACTGTAATTGCCCTGGCGCAATACCTGTTTTTCTAATTCTTTAAAAAACTGAAACATGAGTAAATTGAATGCAAAAATTCCTGAAGGGCCATTAGCCCAAAAATGGAACAATTATAAAGATCACCAGAAACTGGTGAACCCTTCCAACAAACGTAAACTGGATATCATCATCATCGGGACTGGTCTGGCCGGAGCTTCTGCTGCTGCTTCTCTCGGAGAAATGGGGTTCAATGTTAAAAATTTCTGCATACAGGATTCACCACGTCGCGCCCATTCCATTGCTGCACAGGGCGGAATCAATGCCGCAAAAAACTATCCAAACGATGGAGACTCTGTTTTCCGTTTGTTTTATGATACCATCAAAGGGGGCGACTACCGTGCCCGCGAAGCCAACGTTCACCGTTTGGCTGAAGTGAGCAACGAAATCATCGACCAATGTGTGGCACAAGGTGTTCCGTTTGCCCGCGAATATGGTGGTTTACTCGACAACCGTTCGTTCGGTGGTGCTCAGGTCAGCCGTACGTTTTACGCCAAAGGTCAAACCGGTCAGCAATTGCTGCTTGGTGCTTACCAGGCTTTAATGCGTCAGGTCAACTTAGGCACAGTTACCATGCATACCCGTACCGAGTTGGTTGACATTGTAATCGTTGACGGCAAAGCACGCGGTATCATTTCACGCGATCTGGTTACCGGAGAGTTGCATCGTCATTTTGCACATGCAGTTGTATTAGCAACCGGTGGGTACGGAAATACCTTCTTTTTGTCAACAAATGCAATGGGTTCAAACGGATCTGCCTTGATTAAAGCCTACCAAAAAGGAGCCATGTTTGCTAATCCTTGTTATGCTCAGATTCATCCAACCTGTATTCCTGTTCATGGCGAATCACAGAGTAAACTGACCCTGATGTCAGAATCACTGCGTAATGATGGGCGCATCTGGGTTCCGAAAAAGAAAGAAGATGCTGAAGCCATACGTTCAGGAAAATTGAAACCAACACAAATTGCCGAAGAAAATCGTGACTACTACCTGGAACGTCGTTACCCTGCATTTGGGAATCTCGTACCACGCGATGTTGCCTCCCGTGCAGCAAAAGAACGTTGCGATGCCGGATTCGGCGTTGGTACCGGATTAGCGGTATATCTCGATTTCAAATCGTCGATCGAACGATTGGGTCAAAAAACCATCGAAGATCGGTACGGCAACCTGTTTCAGATGTATAACAAAATCGTAGACGAAAATCCATACGAAACACCCATGATGATTTACCCTGCCATGCATTACACGATGGGCGGTCTTTGGGTTGATTATGAATTGCAAACAAACATTGAAGGTTTGTTCTGCTGCGGGGAAGCTAACTTTTCCGATCACGGTGCAAACCGACTTGGAGCTTCAGCTTTAATGCAGGGATTGGCCGATGGTTATTTCGTTTTGCCATACACTCTTCAGAATTATTTGTCTGACGAAATACATACTCAACGCATGACAACCAACGAGCCTGAGTTTGCAGAAGCAGAGAAAGCTGTTAAAGACCGCTTCGAAAAACTGATGAGCATCAAGGGAAAACGTTCAGTTGACAACCTGCACAAAGAACTCGGTTTGGTAATGTGGGATTTCGTTGGTATGGCACGTAACCAGGAAGGGTTGAAAGATGCCATTGAAAAGATTGCTGCCATTAAAAAAGAGTTCTGGACAAACGTTCGTATCCCGGGCGATATGACCGGAATGAATGTTGAACTGGAAAAAGCAAGCCGTTTGGCTGATTTTATCGAAATTGGTGAACTGATGGCCCGTGACGCGCTCAGCCGCGAAGAATCATGCGGTGGTCACTTCCGTGAAGAATACCAGACTCCGGAAGGCGAAGCACTTCGTCAGGATGACAAATTTGCCTATGTTTCATGCTGGGAATATAAAGGTGATAAACAAACCCCTGAACTTCACAAGGAAGAATTGGTTTACGAGAGCGTAAAAATGGTTCAGCGTAATTACAAGTAATGGCTATTTAAAAGAGATCAATCATGGAAAATACAATAAATCTCACGCTTAAGGTTTGGCGTCAGAACGGTTCCAAAGCGAAAGGCCGTTTCGAAACCTATAAAGTCAACAATGTTTCAACTGATAGCTCGTTCCTCGAAATGATGGACATGCTCAATGAGCAGCTTATCAATGAAAACAAAGTACCAGTCGCATTCGACCACGATTGCCGTGAAGGTATTTGCGGAACGTGTTCGTTATACATCAATGGCCGTCCACACGGACCGGATGACGATGTAACGACCTGCCAGTTGCACATGCGTAAATTTAAAGACGGGCAGACCATTACAATCGAACCTTGGCGTTCAACAGCGTTCCCGGTCATCAATGATTTGATGGTCGACCGCAGAGCCTTCGATAAAATCATTGCTGCGGGAGGTTATGTCTCAGTGAACACTGGAGGTGTTCCGGATGCTAACGCTATCCCGATTCGTAAAGTGGAAGCTGATGAAGCAATGGATTCGGCATCATGCATTGGTTGCGGAGCATGTGTTGCAGCCTGCAAAAACGGTTCTGCCATGTTGTTCGTGTCGGCGAAAGTTAGCCACCTGGCTATGTTGCCACAGGGTCGCATTGAGGCCTCCCGTCGTGCCAAAGCAATGGTCGCTAAAATGGACGAACTTGGATTTGGAAACTGTACAAACACAGGCGCCTGCGAAGTTGAATGTCCAAAGAATATTTCGCTTTCAAATATTGCCCGTATGAATCGCGAATTCTTAAGTGCAAAACTGAAGGATTAAATCCAATAGGGACCTCATCTTTTACGAAGAGGTAAAATTCTATTGGTTACACAAAAAATGTATAAAAAAAGCTCTGATGGTTTTCCATCGGAGCTTTTTTTTGTCCTGAAATTTTACCGGAAAGCTCAGGTGTAAAGAAACGGATGACGTGAAATTGACTCATACCCTGACATCACGTCAATATCTAATTTGATGGCTGCTCTTTTCGTAGAAAACATTAGTCTTCTATTTCAACAATATTCTCGCGGTTCTCCGGCTTTTCTGCTCGATGTAAATTATTCGGTCGTCAGAGATTTGTGCAACAGCTTCCGGAGTATAATAACGAATAGTTACCAGATCGAGCCCCGTATTGTATTTCACCTCAAATTTTTGCTGCAACTGGCTGATCAACTTGTCAATTCCCTGTTCAGGTTCATCGAAAGCCAGTGAAAGATCGATTGCCGACTGTTGCAAAAGACCAACTTTCAGACGGTACTTTGCAAACAAGCTGAAGACATCAGAAACACTGGTAATGCTTATAAAAGAGAAGTCAGCGGGTGTCAGGGTAATCAGCGCCATGTTGTTTTTTACGATGAATACAGGAACCAGTTCGAGCGGATGTTCTGATGCATGAATAATCGTTCCTTCCTTTTCAGGTTCAAGAAACGATTTAACAAACAGTGGGATATTTTTATTCTGAAGTGGTTTAATCGTTTTCGGGTGAATGACTTTTGCTCCGGAATATGAAAGTTCAATGGCCTCCTTGTACGACAATTCTTCGAGTTTCTGAGTATTGGGGAAAAAATCAGGATCGGCATTCATAATTCCTGGAACATTTTTCCAGATGCTCACACTTTCGGCATCGAGCAGATTAGCCAGAATGGCAGCGGTGTAATCCGATCCTTCGCGACCGAATGTCGTGGTTTGATAGGTAAGCGTTCCTCCAATAAATCCCTGGGTAATATACAAATCCTCCGATTCGAACGTAAAAACAGGTTTACACAATTGCTCCGACAACTCCCAGTTGAGATTCGATTCGCGATACTGATCATCTGTTTTCAGGCAATTCCGTGCGTCGATCCATCGGTTTTTTAAGCCTGTTTTGTTGAAATACAAACTGATAATCAGAGTTGAAAGCAGTTCTCCGAAAGCCACAATCTGGTCGTATTCGTAGTCGAAATTCAACGATGGTTCTCCTTTGAGGTGCTTACTTAAAAGGTCAAAAAGATTTTCAATTTCCTGAAGTTCTGTCTCTTTGCCCCAAAGTTCAGCGATTATTTTATCATGATAGGTTTTTACTTCCTGAAATGCCAGCCACATTTCCTCATCCTGATTGAAGTATCGGCGGGCAACAATTTCGAGTGCATTGGTTGTTTTTCCCATGGCCGAAATCACCAAAACCAAATTCCCGGGATACATTCTTAAAATATTGACCGAATTGCGAACTGCTTCGGCAGAGCTAACGGAGGCGCCTCCAAATTTGAAAACCTTCATAATTAATCTTAATTAATTGATTGTACAAAAATAGAAAAATGGACTTGTCTACCTACGGTCAAAGCAAAAGTTAAAAGACAAAAGTTAAAACAGAAAAAAATCAGCTGGAATGTAACTATTGTTACAGGCTTAATTCATTCGTCTTTCTATTTTTGTGTTTGTTCAAATCGATCCATGACGAAGAATACAATACTCAAAAAACTACGGAAATTCCATAAATGGCCTGGAATTGCGATTACTATTTTTGTGATTCTGTTTACCATTTCAGGAATATTCATGAATCACCGAAGTTTGATTTCGTCGGTTGACATCAGTCGTTCACGACTGCCTGATGAGTACAGCTACCAAAACTGGAATAAGGGATCAGTGAAGTCGGTTTGCCAGCTGAGCGCTGATTCGGCCTTGATATACGGGAACATTGGAATTTGGCTCAGCACCGATCAGTTTAAAACCTTTCAGGATTGGAATGCAGGATTCCCCAAAGGAATTGATAACCGGAAGGTCAGCAAAATGATGAAAACTCCGGAAGGAAAACTTTTTGCCGGAACTTATTTCGGATTGTACCAATATTCGGTTCAGGAACACCAATGGCAAAAAGTATCGCTTCCTGTTTCTGAAGAACGGATCACTGATTTAATTCTGAAACAGAATGAAGTGCTGGTTCAAACCCGTTCTTATTTGCTGAAATCGGAAGATGAGAAAACGTTTCAGTCGATTGCAATACCTTCAAATGAAAGATCTAACCGGAAAGTGAGTTTATTTAAAACACTTTGGCTTCTGCATAGTGGCGAAATTTGGGGATCGCTTGGGAAGCTTGTGGTTGATTTGTTTGGACTGGCCATTCTGCTTATTTCGCTCACCGGATTGATGCATTTCATTTTTTCGAAATGGATGAAAAACAGAAAGAAAAGGAAGAAAGAGAACAGCAAACTTGTATTTGCACGAAAGACCAATCTACACTGGCACAACCAACTGGGCTGGATTTTTATTCCATTCCTGATCGTTGTGACAATCACTGGAATGTTTTTGCGTCCGCCACTGCTGATTACGATTGCCAATTCTGTAATTATGCCCATTCCCGGAACAGTCCTCAGCTCGCCAAATCCATGGTACGACAAGCTTCGGCGTGTTTTGTACGATGAGCAGCAACATATTTTCATTTTCTCAACCAGTGATGGTATTTTTTATACGGATGAAAATTTTCAGGAACCAATGCACCGGCTAATGAACGAGCCTCCGGTGAGTGTGATGGGCTGCAATGTGCTGGAGAAAACAGGCGAGAGCACTTATCTGATTGGCTCATTCAACGGTTTATTTTTGTGGAATCCGTTTAGCGGGCAACTGGTTGATTACCTCTCCGGAAATCGGTATCAGGCACCTCAGGTTGCGGGACCGCCCATATCGAAAGACATGATTGACGGTTGGTTTACCGATCCTTCAGGAAATGAATTCTATTTCGATTACAATTTGGGTGTTTTGCCCATCCGAAATAATGCTCATTTTGGAGCGATGAGTCCGGAGATTATAAGCAAAAGCCCAATCTCTTTATGGAACTTATCGCTCGAAGTTCACACCGGCCGCATCTTCGAACCACTGGTTGGCTTGTTCTATATTCTGTACGTTCCGCTGGCCGGAATTTGTATCCTGATTGTGTTGATCAGCGGGTTCTTTATCTGGTGGCTTGGGTACCGGAAAAAACAAGAAACACAAAGAGACTAAGCTACAAAGTCAAAAAACTCAGGATTTCATTCCAATATAAAGCACCGTATCAAAAACAAGTTAGATTGGCTCGCTGAATATTTGTAAATCCATTTTATCCATTTTTTTGACCTCCGGAAATTTCAATTTTGGTTTTGGGCAAAAAAAATACTGAAT
The DNA here is from genome assembly GCA_035648135.1 of Prolixibacteraceae bacterium. Classification (GTDB taxonomy): domain Bacteria; phylum Bacteroidota; class Bacteroidia; order Bacteroidales; family Prolixibacteraceae; genus Aquipluma. The sequence goes on along the minus strand of DASRMB010000036.1, from coordinate 113,498 downwards.
AGAAATTTCTATTCGTCAGATAATCAGTATAAACTGGGTTTGGATTTTTCGTAATCGGCTTTAAAACTTTTTTTCGGGTGATTAGATATTTCTTAGTCGGTATAAATGGGAATAAATGGGTTCACGAAATTTCGTTAGCCCATTTATTCCCATTTTCTTCAATCACGAAACTTATTGTGCTGTGATTCCAACTATTTATCCAAAAAAAAGTCCGGGCTTCATTGAAGTGAACCCCGGACTAAATGCGATTAAATTACATCTGAATTACCTGTTCTTATATTGTTTGTCGTAATAGCTCTGGTAATCGCCGCTGGTTACATTTTCCATCCATTCGGTGTTTGCCAGATACCAGTCGATTGTTCTTTCCAGTCCTTCTTCAAACTGCAGACTTGGAACCCATTTGAGTTCTTTTTGTAATTTGGAGGAGTCGATGGCATAGCGTAAATCATGTCCGGCACGGTCTTTCACGTAGGTGATCAGTTTTTCCGAAGTTCCTTCCTTGCGGCCGAGTTTGCGATCCATAATGCCGCACATCACCTTGATCAAATCAATGTTCGTCCATTCGTTGTGTCCGCCAATGTTGTAGGTGTCGCCGTTTTTGCCCTGATGGAAAATCAGGTCAATAGCCCGGGCATGATCTTCAACCCACAACCAATCGCGAATATTGAGGCCTTCGCCGTAAACCGGTAAGGCTTTGTTGTGTTTGATATTGTTGATAAAAAGTGGAATCAGTTTTTCAGGAAATTGAAAAGAACCGTAGTTGTTCGAGCAGTTTGAAACAACAGCTGGTATTCCGAAAGTATCGTGGTAGGCACGTACAAAATGATCGGAACTGGCTTTTGAGGCCGAATACGGACTGTGCGGATCGTAACCGGTTTCTTCGGTAAACATGCCTTCAGCACCCAGACTTCCATACACTTCATCGGTCGAAATGTGATAGAAACGTTTGCCTTCAGTATTGTCTTTCCAGATTTGGCGAGTAGCGTTCAGTAAGTTAACCGTTCCAATCACGTTGGTGAATACAAATTCTGTTGGGTTGGTAATTGAACGATCAACATGCGACTCGGCCGCCAGGTGAATCACTCCGTCGAATTGCCTTTCCACAAAAAGTTTCAGGATAAACTCGGCATCAACAATATCGCCTTTTATGAATTCGTAGTTCGGTTTATTCTCAATGTCAGTCAGATTTGCCAGATTTCCGGCGTACGTTAACTTGTCGAGATTGACAATTTTATATTCAGGATATTTATTTACAAACAGGCGCACAACGTGTGAGCCAATAAATCCGGCACCTCCGGTAATGAGAATTGTTTTCATTCCTTTATTTTTCAGTGAAAATCAAAAATACGTATTTAAACAGAAAATCAAAGATCCTGTTGGAAATAATAAAGGCCTGCAAATAATTAGCAGACCTTTATTTATACTTATTTATCCAATATATTATTCAATTCCGCGAATCTTTTTTTCCCATTTCCAGGCCGAAGCCAGAATATCGTCCAATGAACTTGTTGCTTTCCAGCCTAATTCTTCATTGGCAAAAGTGGTGTCCGCGTAAACTTTTTCAATATCACCAGCTCGCCGGGCAACAATTTTATAATTCAGCTTTTTTCCTGAAACTTTTTCAAACGATTTGACAACATCAAGCACACTCAAACCTTCCCCGGCTCCAAGATTGAACACTTCAAACGATTTCTTATTTTTCGATTCAACCAGCCGACTTACAGCGACCACATGAGCTTTGGCCAAATCAACCACATGAATATAATCGCGGACAGCAGTTCCATCCGGAGTATTGTAGTCGTCACCAAAAACACTAAGTTGCTGACGTAATCCGGCAGCAGTCTGGGTGATAAAAGGAACCAGGTTTTGTGGAACTCCCAGTGGAAGTTCTCCGATCAAAGCCGTTGGATGTGCTCCAACCGGATTAAAATACCGAAGAGCTATGGCGTTTAATTTTGGGCAGGCCGTCAGTGTATCCTGAATAATCTCTTCTGAAACCTGTTTGGTATTTCCGTAAGGAGAATTTGCTTTCAGAATCGGAGCCTTTTCAGTCACAGGCAAAATTTCAGGCTGACCGTAAACCGTACACGATGAGCTGAATACTAATCCCGGAACATTGAACTGATCCATGGCATCTAACAGGTTGATCAACGATACCAGGTTGTTCCGGTAGTACATCAATGGCTTGGCAACCGACTCACCCACAGCCTTCGACGCTGCAAAATGAATAATCGCATCAATGTTTTTATATTTAGTAAAAAAAGCATCAACCTTATCTTTTTCTGTCAAATCAAATTGTTCAAAAGCGGGACGAATCCCGGTGATTTTTTCAATCCCATCTAACACTTCCAGACTTGAATTTGAAAGGTTATCAACAATAATCACTTCATAACCCGCATTCTGCAATTCGACTGCCGTATGCGAGCCAATGTATCCGGTACCTCCGGTAACTAAAATTTGTTTCATGTTATGACCTGTTTACTGTGAACAGCAAATTTAGGAATTATCTTCTTCCCAGTTGCCTTTAAGCGACGATAAGTTCCCTATACAATAAAATTAGATGAACTGTTGAAAACTTTGGCTTGAAACAAAACTTATTTTGCTTACTTTTGACTGTTAAAACAAGGGAAACGTGGAAATTAATCAATACATAAAAGAACTGTTGTTGCTGAATGATTGTGTAATCATTCCTGAATTCGGTGGATTTGTTGCCAACTACAAACCGGCAACATTCGAGAACAATCAATTTTTTCCTCCAACCAAAGAACTTGCGTTCAATACTAAGCTGATTTCCAATGATGGCTTACTCATTAATTATATCGTAGAAGCAGAGGGACTTAACTATTTTAGTGCCAAGCAGAAACTTGAAGGGTTTGTTGAAGAAACCTTACTGAACCTGGAGCGGAACAGAAATGTTTATTTCGAAGGTGTTGGTTATTTGCATTACGATTCAAGAGAAAACCTTCAGTTTGAAACTCAGATGAAACAAAATCTATTGGTTGATTCATTTGGATTACAGAATTTTTCCTACGAAAAACTATATCAGCGTCAGGTGCCTAAACCAGCCTTTCGGATTGAACATCACGAACCGATTCCGGTAATTTTTCAGAAACGCAAACTGAAAAAAATGATTGTAGCTGTTCCCTTGTTGATTGCCATGGCTCTTATTCCTTTGAAGCACAACAAAGAATACCTGTCAAAATCTGATATGGGAATGTGGGAAACGCTGATGCAAAATACTCCTGCGGCACCATCAATTACGCAAGAGCAGAATGTGGCTGAGTATACAGCGAATGTCACAACGGCTAAAACAGAACAGCTCCGTTATTTTATTATCGGGGGAAGTTTCAAAAGCGAAGAAAATGCCGATAAATACATCCAACAACTCAAAGAAAAAGGTTACACGGGACAAAATCTCGGAATATTTAAGGGACTAAACCGGGTTGCGATGAAAGGTTTTGCAACTATGGAAGAAGCTCAGAAAGAACTGAATTCTTTCCTTTATAAAAATCCCCGATCAGGCGTCTGGATTCATGTCAGCGAATAATATCTGAAAGCTCCGAAAGGAGCTTTTTTGTTTTCGGATACTTCTGAATTTTGACAACTGAGCGCAAAAAAAAATCCACTCCGAAAATTACGGAATGGATTTTAATATTGTTTTCTGTTTTAAGTCAATTCATTTAAACCTTTTCTCCTTTAACCTAAAAAATTGACCGATTAAAAATTGTTCATGGCTTTGAGACAACCTTCAAGGTATCTTCAATTACAAAACCTATGCCAACAATCCTGAATTGGTGATCAAAATTTCAGTAAAAGTTAAATTAAATATTCTTCCCAAGAGGGGATTAAATCCTGCCGACCACATGAGTCAGCAAATCAACTACATGACTAACATTTTGATTGAATACTTTTAATACATCGCCCCAGGTTACCGGAGCCTCGTCGGTTTTCCAACAATCGTAATCGGTACTCATCGCGATGGCTGCATAAGGAATCCCCAACTCATTGGCCAGAATTGCCTCAGGAGCTGTGGACATATTAATCACATCAGCTCCCCATAACCGGAACATATTCGATTCGGCGCGTGTGGAAAACCGTGGACCTTCGATGGTAACCACAGTTCCCTTTTCGAAAATATTCATCTTTAGTTCCCTGGCAGTTTCAATGATTTTTGAACGCAGAAAGCTGTCGAAAGGATCGGCCATGGGCGTATGTTTCATCTCACGTGGTTCAAACGATTCAAAAAATGTAATCGGCCTGAACCGTGTAAAATCGATGAACTGATCAAGAACAACAAAATCACCACGTCCTATTTCCTGACGCAGGCTCCCACATGCGGTAGTCGCAAGAATGTAAGTACAACCTATTTCCCTGATGGCCCAGATATTGGCCCTGTTATTGACCTGTGTCGGTGGAATCGTATGTTGACGGCCATGACGTGAAAGAATGGCGACTTCGCAGCCATTGATTATTCCACATTTAAAATCGGAAGACGTTGGTCCAAATGGAGTTTCTATTTTTAACTCCGTAGCATTTTTAAGAATGTCCGGGTTTTCGAGGCCGGAACCGCCAATAATGGCAATTTTATTCATCATTTGTATCGGTTATAGATGTGTAATATTTGGGTAGCAGCTTCATTTAAATTTCTGCCAAATGCCAGAATACCTTCCCGGTGTCCTCCCATAACAATGATCTTTTCTTCGTTCTTTCCCATTTCAGAGGCCAAACGTTCAATATCATGTGCCATTTCGGGAGTTCCGTATTCAATTTCTGCTGATGTTGTTGGGTAATTATTCCGCAGTTTTTCCCACAACCAGAGGCAGTGGATATGCACTACGGCACCAACTTCCGGAAGTACTTTATAAATGGCAGCATGACTGAGACTTTCGGCAGAAGCTTTGGTCAGACCGGTGCAGGAAATGGAGTTCTTTTCAAAACTATAACCATCGACCACGGCGTAATGGCTTGTGTTTAGTTTGGCAAACTGACCGGTTGCGCTACCTGTTATAAAGAACGACTGGCTTTCTGCTATTCTGACCGAGATGTTTCCAAAACCAATTCCATCCGGAAAAGCGCCAATCAATCCCAGTTCGTAAAGCAGGAAACGTTCCTCTTCAAGTGTATGAAATAATTGCTCCGGAATCGGAATTTCTTTCTGATTCCAGTTACAGTTAAATTTGATGTATCCTTCAGTCATTAGTTTATCTTTTTTCAGGAAACAAATTTAAAATACTTTCCCGGCTTGCCTTGCATATTCCTCTTTCTGTGATTAAGCCAGAGACTAAGCGGGCTGGAGTAACATCGAATCCGTAATTGGCTACCGGACTTTTCTCCGGAAATATTCTGAATTCATGCACTTCGTCACCCAACATTCCTTCCAATACCGAAACTTCACGCCCATCACGCTGCTCAATAGGAATTTCAGCAATACCATCATTTAAATTCCAGTCGATCGTAGTTGAAGGCAAAGCCACATAAAAAGGGATTCCGTTATCAGCGGCGGCAAGGGCTTTCAGATAAGTTCCGATTTTATTGGCGACATCACCGTTCAGTGTTGTTCGGTCGCTTCCAACAATCACCAGATCCACCATTTGGTGTTGCATCAAATGTCCCCCGGTATTGTCAGCGATAATGGTGTGTGGAATACCGGCTTGGCCCAATTCCCAGGCAGTCAGGCGTGCTCCCTGGTTGCGCGGCCGGGTTTCGTCGACCCAGACATGAATCGGAATGCCGGCTTCGTGCGCCAGATAAATTGGAGCAGTTGCTGTGCCTAATTCCACACAGGCAAGCCGGCCGGCATTGCAGTGAGTTAGAATTTGAACCGGTTCGCCATTTTTATTTTCGCTGATTGACTGGATCAGTTCGAGACCAAATTGGCCAATTTTTTTACTGAACCCAATTTCCCGTTGCTTCAATGATTCGGCATATTCGAGTAAAAGCTGAATATTTTCTGAAATAGACATTTTTTCTGAAATCACAGAAAGTGCTTCATCGACTGCGAAAGCCAGATTGACCGCCGTTGGTCTGGACGATTTCAGCCATTCAGCAGCCTTTTGCATCTCAGCAATCAAATCATCTCCGGAATAATTCAGAGCTGCCAGAAACATTCCATACGCTGCAGTTACGCCAATCAGCGGTGCACCTCTCACAATCATTTCGGTGATGGCAAATCTGGCCTCATCCAATATCCGGAGTTCAACAATCAGATTTTGAAAAGGCAGGTAACGTTGATCGATGGTTTCCACCAGATTGAGTTGTTTATTATACCAGATTGTTTGCGGGTTTCCCATGAGTTGTGCAAATTTTGAATGACTACAAAGATATGGATCCGATTTTTTAAAAAGATCGGATCCTTAAAGTTCCTTTGATTTTCCGGATTTTTTCTGACTTTTGTGCTCATTAAAAACAAACGAATGGAAATGTTGAACGGAATCAGGAATATTATTTTTGACTTGGGAGGTGTTTTGCTAAACATCGACCCCAAAAAGACAATCGAGGCATTTGGGAAGCTTGGTATGCATCAACTTATTAGTGATAAAGGACTTTCCTATGATCACGACATTTTCTACCTGATGGAACAAGGCAAAATTTCATCTGATGAATTTCGGAATGGAGTACTTCAATTGCTACCTGAACAAGTCACATTTGATGAAATTGATTCGGCATGGACAGCCATGTTGCTCGATTTTCCTGCAATCAGGGTCGAACTGGTCAAAAAACTTCGGAACAATTACAAAATCTACCTTTTCAGCAATACGAATGCCATTCATGTCCATAAATATCACTCTGACTTCAGGAAACAGCATGGCTTTGAAGTGTCGTCTCTCTTCGAAAAAGATTTCCATTCGAACGAAATAGGATACAGGAAACCATCTGCGGAATCGTTTCAGGAAATCATCCGGTTATCCGGAATCAATCCTGATGAATCTTTATTTATTGACGACTCGCGTCAAAATGTGGAAGGCGCCATTGCTGTCGGGTTAAAAGGATATTGGCTTGAACCGGATCAGAAAGTGGAAGAAATCTTTCATAAATTTCTTTAGTCATAGAAACTTGCCTTGACTTTTTCGTGTTTTAGATGCAAACTTGCCTTGACTTTTTCGTGTTTTATATTTATATTTGCCTTGACTTTTTGTTGTAATTAAAAAATACGACATGAAAATATCAGGATTATGAGGCGAAATATCTACAACCATCTACTCAGCTGGAAGGAATCAACAAGCAGAAAGGTTCTTTTGTTACGTGGAGCCCGTCAGGTTGGCAAGACATTTATCGTGCGTGAACTTGGCCAAACATTTTCGAATTTTATTGAGGTAAACTTCGAAAAGGATACCGATGTGTCAAGGTTTTTCAATCAAAATCTTGATCCGGAACGGATCAGCAACCTGTTATCAACATATTATGGGAAGCCAATCCGTGAAAGTGAATCCCTTTTGTTTTTTGATGAAATTCAGGCTTGTCCAAGAGCCATCCAGTCGTTGCGTTTTTTTTATGAAAATAAGCCCGGATTGCATGTTATTGCTGCAGGTTCGCTGCTCGAATTTGCTCTGGCTGAGCTTCCCTCATTTGGCGTTGGCCGTATCCGTTCATTATTTATGTACCCCCTGTCTTTTAATGAATTTTTGCTGGCTCATAACATGGACCAATATGTTGAGATGATTAACCAGGGAACATCTGAGAATCCAATAGATCCGGTTTTTCACGAAAAGCTGACTGATTATTTTCAGCAGTTTCTACTCACCGGAGGTATGCCGGAAGCTGTAAGTCAGATTGTTGAAAAAAATAGCCTGCTCGATGCAATAGGAGTACTTAACGACATTACACTTTCACTTCGCGACGATTTCTCGAAGTACCATAAGCGTGTGCCTGAAAGTCGTATCCGGGAGGTATTTGCCAGTATTGTGGAGCAGGCAGGAGCCAAGTTTGTATATTCGAATGTGGTGGCGAAGGCCAGTCTGCCGCAGATCAAGGAAACCCTCGAATTACTGATTATGGCTGGTTTGGCATTTCCGGTTTATCACACTTCAGCAAATGGATTTCCTTTTGGAGCTCAAATGGATTCGAAAAAATTTAAGGTTTTACTTTATGATACCGGGATTTTTCAACACATTCTAGGCTTGAATATCCGTGAATATCTGGTTGTTGAAGAAATGGAAATCGTAAATAAGGGAAGTCTGGCCGAGATTTATGCAGGACTTGAATTGATAAAGGCATCTTCAATGATGGAAAAACCGCAGCTATTCTACTGGCATCGTATGGAAAGGAGCAGTAATGCAGAGGTTGATTATGTGATCAGGCAAGGCGATGAAATGGTGCCGGTTGAGATTAAGTCGGGGTACAGCGGAAAGATGCAGAGCATGCGTTTGTTCCTGAAGGAAAAGAACCTGAAAAGAGGGATTCGCTCCTCGCTCGAAAACTTTGGTAGAGATGGAAATATTGAAATCATTCCTCTCTACGCCATATCTACTCTAATCAGGGAATGACAGATCAATTACAAAATCGAAGGAACAAAGAATTTTGGCCTTTCATGCCAGGTTAAAATGCGGAGCATACAACATCCTCATTATGATGATCATTTTCAGTGCACCTTGTTTTGTTTTTCTCATTCAACCTGGGGTTAGCCCCCTCCCGGCTATTGATATGTTGCACCTTCAGTGCAAAAAAACATTTTATTAAAATGACAGATACTATGCATGAAACCAGGGTAATTATTTTCCACTACAACTTTTCCCCACTAAATTTGCGACTGCCCGCTTTTTAGGCTTCCCGTTCGTTCCAGTCGCCGTTTTCGCGAATAATTGCTTCGAGCTCTTCAACTGCCTGTTCAAACGGGATGTGTCGTTTAATCAACTTCTGGCCTTTATACAAGTTCACATTTCCGGGTCCCGCACCTACAAAGCCATAATCAACATCGCCCATTTCGCCCGGTCCGTTTACCACGCAGCCCATCACGCCAATTTTCAAATGATCCAGATGATTAAAATGCGCTTTTATTTTGATGGTCGTTTCATGCAGATCGAACAAGGTACGTCCACATCCGGGGCAGGAGACAAATTCGGTTTTGGTCAGACGCATACGGCTTGCCTGAAGGATCGAAAAGCTAAGGTCTTTCAGATCGGTAAAGGTGACCAGATCGGATTCGTTGGTTATACATAAGCCATCGCCATAACCGTCCAGAAGTAATCCACCTAAATCAGCTGCGGCTTTTATCTGAAGATTTTCGAGGTAACGTTCATTGTATTTTCTGAAAATAACCACGGGCACTTTCCATATGTGCGATTCGAGTGACATGAAGAAGGCCCGAAGTTCGGCAAACGGGTTTTTGTTAAAACTTTCCAGAATTAGGATCGTTTTCCGTGTTTGCTTCAACTTGGTGATGATTTCAGGATTTTCATTCATGAAACGATCAAACTCTTGTTTGTTGGTGCGGATAAATTTCGTTTGTCCCCAATGCGATCCTCCAAACAAATATTCTTCAAGTGTAAGTACCGGATATGAATTGCCTTCTATATCAAATACTTCGTTGTTGTCGAAGAAATACTCCGGAATTTGTTTCCCTCTTAAAGGGAGTATTTCAGAAAGTGTTCGTCCACGAAGATCTGCCATGACAACAGGCGAAAATTTATCACCCAAATGCAGAACTGGCCTAACTGAACGACGTTCGTATTCAAATGGGTTGATTTGCGCAAAAAGCGGCGCGGTGATTGGTTTGTGTCCTTTGTAAGTTTCAATGTGATTAATCAGCTTCCGGGCTACCGATATTTCATTTTCGGGTGCTTCAGTCAGCGAAACGCGAATGGTGTCGCCAATACCGTCAGCCAGCAAGGCTCCGATACCCACTGCCGATTTGATCCGGCCATCCTCACCCTCGCCAGCCTCGGTAACACCAAGATGTAGTGGATAATTCATGTCTTCAAGCCTCATCTTATAACTAAGCAGCCGCACAGTATAAACCATTGTCCGCGTATTGCTCGATTTGATGGAAATAACCACGTTGGGAAAATCCTGCTTTTTACAGATACGCAGGAATTCCATAACCGACTCTACAATTCCGGCTGGGGTATCACCATATCGGCTCATGATCCGGTCAGACAAAGAACCTTGATTGGCACCGATACGGAGAGCAGTTTTTGTTTCGGTTAAAAGTTGAAGGAATGGAACAAACTGTTCTTCGATCTTCTGAAGTTCAGCTTTATATTCTTCGTCGGTATAAAGATGGTGTTCGAATTTCGCACGTTTGTCGTAGAAATTTCCGGGGTTAATGCGGATTTTCGATATATATTTTGCAGCAATTTCGGCCAGGTGGGGATTAAAATGAACATCGGCAACCAATGGGTTTTCGTATCCGCGGCTAACCAGTTCGCGCTTGATGATTTGCAGGTTTTCAGCATCGTTAACTCCCCTGACTGTAACACGAACCAGATCGGCACCACTTTTGATAATCCGGATGACCTGTTCAACAGTCGCTTCAGAGTCGCTGGTATCGGTATCGGTCATTGATTGAATCCTGATCGGATTTTCATCTCCAAGCAGCATACCTCCTATCCGCACCAGCGATGTTTTCTGACGTTCGTATTTCGTTAAATCTTCCACGTAATTAAAGTTCTGATCCTTCATTTCCCCCGATATTAATGGCCGACAAAGTTAATTTAAAGTTAATAAATACAAAAGGCGAAAGGCGACAATAGAGAATTAAAACTTAAATAAACCGACGAAATGTATTTGAGTAAAAAATAAGCTGCGTTTTAAAATCAGGAAAGTACTATCCCGATTGAATTTAGGTATGGGTAATCATTAGAAATATTTACTTTTGCAAAACAAAATCAGGCAAAAATGACCATCAAAATATCGCAGATAAGCAAATATTATGGAAGACAGAAGGCACTTGATCAGGTTTCATTTGAAATCAGGACAGGAGAATTGGTCGGATTTTTAGGACCCAACGGTGCCGGAAAGTCAACTCTGATGAAAATCATTACTGGTTACCTGGCAGCAGATGATGGTTCGGTTGAAATTAATGGGGAATTGGTTGAAACGAAAAATAATTCAATTCGTGCACAAATTGGGTATTTACCTGAAAATAATCCACTGTATACAGATCTGTATGTCCGGGAATATCTCGAAATGGTTGCCGGATTTTATCAGCTTCAGAATAAAAAAGAACAGGTTCTCAAGATGATTGAACTTACCGGGCTGAAAGCTGAACAGCATAAAAAAATCGGGTCTCTTTCGAAAGGATACCGACAGCGGGTCGGATTGGCACAGGCCCTGATTCATGATCCTGCAGTTCTTATTCTGGACGAACCAACCACAGGGCTTGATCCGAATCAGCTGGATGAGATCAGACAGCTGATCCGGACGATTAGCGTGAATAAAACAGTTATGATTTCGACCCACATCATGCAGGAAGTTGAAGCAATTTGCAGTCGGGTAATTATTATAAACCATGGCGTTATGGCGGCTGATGGCTCAATCGATCAGCTTAAAGGCGGACAGTTCGCCCGGAAACAATTAGTATTGGTCGAATTTGATCAGATTCCGGATTTAGATGCTCTCCGGAAGATCACAGGTCTTAGGAAAGTTGATTCGGTTAACTCAACAACTTTTGTTGCCGAATCGGAGAATAACAGCGATTTGCGGCCAGCTATCTTTCAGTTTGCGGTTAATAATCAACTTGTTCTGCTTACATTGAAAGAAAAGCAACAAAGCCTGGAAAATATATTCCAGGAATTAACCCGAACTTTTTAAAGAGATTTTTTAAATAAAGACATCTTTGTCTGAAAAAATATTTTTATATTTGCAACTGTTATGTGGACAAATTTGTACTGATTGCAACCACGAAAAAAAATGCTAAAACGAAATCGCTTTTCTATCAAAGAAAAGTTTTTATCCAATTGAATTTTAGCTTTCCAGTGGAATTATCCCGATTGAACGGGAGCCGTTTTGTTTTGCTTTTCAGTCAATAGACTCCATCATGTTTAGTTTTAAACAATTGTACCTAAATACATTCAGTTAGTGTTTGATATATTTATGGTATTTAAATCCATCAGATTATGAGCTATTTATTTACAAGCGAATCAGTTTCAGAAGGCCATCCTGATAAAGTATCCGACCAGATTTCGGATGCACTTCTGGACGAATTTCTCGCTTTCGATGCCAATTCGAAAGTTGCCATCGAAACATTGGTTACTACCGGACAGGTTGTTCTGGCCGGAGAGGTTAAATCGAATACGTATGTGGATGTGCAGGAAACTGCACGCCGGGTGATTAATGAGATTGGCTACACCAAAGCCGAATATCGTTTCGACGGCGATTCCTGCGGTGTTTTTAGTGCCATTCATGAGCAAAGTCCTGACATCAACAGAGGTGTTGACAAAGCGGACAAAATGGATCAGGGAGCCGGCGACCAGGGAATGATGTTTGGCTTTGCCTGTCTCGAAACTGACAATTACATGCCACTTCCACTCGAATTATCACACAGTATTTTGATTGAACTGGCAGCCATCCGCCGCGAACAGAAGGTGATGACTTACCTTAGGCCTGATTCGAAATCACAAGTTACAATTGAGTACAACGAGGATCATTCGCCCAAGCGAATTCATACCATTGTGGTTTCGACACAGCATGACGATTTCGATGCTGACGAGCCAATGCTGGCAAAAATCAAAAAGGATGTCATCGAAATATTGATTCCACGCGTGAAAGCTCAATTGCCGCAACGTGTTCAGGATTTGTTTGTTGGTGAAATAATTTATCACGTAAACCCAACCGGGAAATTCGTAATTGGCGGACCTCACGGCGATACAGGGCTAACCGGACGCAAAATTATCGTTGATACTTATGGTGGCCGCGGAGCTCACGGAGGTGGTGCTTTCTCCGGAAAAGATCCATCGAAAGTTGACCGTTCAGCCGCTTATGCTGCGCGCCACATGGCTAAAAATCTGGTTGCAGCAGGGGTTGCCAAAGAAATTCTCGTACAACTTTCGTATGCCATTGGAGTGGCTCAGCCTGTTGGCGTTTATGTTGAAACCAAGGGGACTGCTCTTGCCGGACTTACTGACTCTCTGATTTCAGAAAAATTAACTGAAATTTTTGACCTGCGTCCTGCTGCCATTGAACAACGTCTAAAACTGCGGAACCCGATTTATCGCGAAACTGCAGCGTACGGACACATGGGGCGTCACCCCCAGACCGTTACCAAAGTTTTCGAATCACCATACAACGGACGAATTGAAACCGAGGTTGAACTTTTCACCTGGGAAAAACTGGACTACATTGACCAAATCAAAAGTGCTTTTGGAATTTAATTCAGACTAACGATATTTAACCCATTTTGCAGCAATTTTCCTGAAATCGAATAAAAAACAGGCAAAAGACAATTTATTTTGGGCAAACAAGGGGGATTATGCATGTTTCTGTTTCGTAATCCACTGATAATCAATGTTCATATTTTTTTTTAATTTTCATTTGACGAGTTTTTCAACCGTATGGTTGCCGAGAAACGCATCGACGCGTTGGTGGAAAAACGAGAAAAGAAACCATCAAAAAACGGGAAAGATTTACAGGTTATAGACATCAATAGTATCCGGAATAAAGACGTCCGGGAGATAGGAGCAGAATGGTTGTCGTACCAGGCCATTGGTCAACTGCACATGGCATCATTTTTAGCTGATCAGGGTTGGAAAGAGGATGATATAAAACTGGCACAAAGCCATATTATTAGCCGTGCAGTTTATCCGGCATCGGAGTTGGAAACCACCCGCTGGATCAAAGAGAACTCTTCGGTATGTGAGCTTACCGGCTACGACATCGAAAAGATTACCAAAGACCAGCTGTACCGAATTTCGAAGAAACTGTATTCCCATAAAGAAGCATTGGAACAACACTTGTCTGTTCGCACGAACGAATTGTTTGATATTCAGGATAAAATAATGCTTTTCGACCTGACCGACACCTATATTGAAGGTCGGAAAGAAGGAAGCCAATTGGCTAAATACGAACGGAGCAAAGAGAAACGGAGCGATGCAAAATTGGTCGTGCTGGCCCTGGTGGTCAATCCTGAAGAATTTATCAAGTACTCGTCGGTTTTGGAGGGGAACATGGCAGATTCCAGGACTTTGAAGGGAATGATCAATAAACTGCGGATCAAAACCTCATGCCCGGCAAAGAAAGCATTGGTGCCGGTATTGCTACCGAAGAGAATTTGAAGATGATAAAAGCGAAAGTCTATGAATTACCTATGTGTCAGTAGTTCGAGTTTGAAAAACTATCATCTTAAAGCAGAGACAGCAACAGTTACGGTTACCGACAATAAAAAACAAAAGATAGAGCTTTGCCGGGTAAAAACTGATCGTAATACGGATTATTACCTCAAGGTAGAAAGCCAATCGAAAGAACTGAAAGAACGTTCGATGAACGAGCAGTTCCGTTCTTGTTTTGAGGCCGGGCTTCAAAAAATAGCCGACAGCCTTACAAAAAAGGGAGGCGTAAAACAAGAAGATAAAGTGTATGAACGCATTGGCCGGTTAAAACAGAAATACCCTTCGATATAACGATATTTTGATATTGAAGTTGAGCTACAGAATGATGTTCAACCCAAAAGAAAAATAAAAGGGACTACAGAGGCAAAGGGGGAAAAGAAGATTGCAACTTCCATCAAATGGGCCATTAAAGAGGGGGTCGATATCAATGCCCGAAGTGGTGTTTACTTTATCCGAACTTCAGTAGAAGCCAATTCTGAAGATATCGTTTGGCAATTTTACAACACCATACGAGAAATTGAAGCCACTTTCAGGGTTCTGAAAACCGACCTTGATTTACGCCCGATTTATCATCATAAAGATGAAAACACGATGGCGCACCTGCATCTGGGTTTAATGGCATACAGGCTGTTAAATACAATCAGGCATCAACTAAAAAAAGAAGGCATTAATAGCGGCTGGAAAGAAATTGTCCGCACTATGAACACGCAAAAAGCGGTAACAACTTTGGCCCAAAACAACCACGAAGAAGGCATTATGATACGTCGTTGCTCGGAGCCAAATCAACAAGTACGAAGACTTTACGATGCCCTGAAATACAAATACGCACCCTTCAAAAAGAAAAAATCTGTAGTACACAAATCTGAACTCGAAAATTACCAATTCATTGAACAGCAAGAATTCCGTTAAGATTAACTGCAAAATGGGTTAATTGTTTTTGCGATGTTTGCACAAATTGCAAATGCACAAGTATTTAGGATAAAAGGAGGTATTAATATTGCAAATATGAGCTTTCCCTCGAATGGAATAAGCATCTCACCAAAATCGATTATCGAATTTCATCTTGGCCCAGTAGCCGAATTTGAAATACAGGAAAATATTTATTTTAATACAGGACTCTTGTACTCATTGAAAGGTTTTAAATTTAAAATGAGTTATATGGGAGAGAGCATGGAATCAACTGAAAATATAAACTACTTGGAAGTTCCATTGAATTTTGCTTACAAACAATCACTTGACGAGAAATATAAGATATTTGGTCAGGTGGGACCTTATCTGGGTTATGCATTAAGCGGTAAAGACAAAACGGATGGAGAAACAACTGATTTTGAATTTGGGGATGGAGGAATGAAAAGATTTGATTTCGGACTTGGAATTGGTGCAGGCGTTGAATTTGGGAATATGTTAGCAGGTTTGAATTATCAGTTTGGTCTTGCAAATCTTTCAGACGATCAGGATTCAACAGTTAAAAACAAAGTTCTACAAATTTCTGTCACCTATATATTCAGCAAATAATGTAAAAATCTGAACTGATAAAAAAACAAGGCCACTCCATAGCTGGAATGGCCTTGTTTTTTTATCAGTTCAGACGTTGTGAACCCATTTTTTCGTCCAGCTCAAAAAATCAACTATCTTTGTCACCCTGAATAAAATCAATTACTAATGACTAAGTTTAAACGTACCCTCATTACTTCGGCTTTGCCTTATGCCAATGGCCCGGTTCACATTGGCCATTTGGCTGGCGTGTATGTTCCGGCTGATATTTATGCCCGCTACCTGCGCATGAACGGACAGGAAGTAGCTTTTATCGGCGGCTCCGACGAGCATGGTGTCCCAATTACACTCAAGGCTAAAAATGAAGGAGTTACCCCGCAGGATATCGTGGATAAATACCACGGCATGATCAAGGATTCTTTTCAGCGTTTTGGAATTTCTTTTGATATATATGCGCGGACCAGCGATCCCATTCATTATGAAACTGCTTCCGAAATTTTCCTGAAGCTTTATAACGATGGAAAATTCATTGAAAAAACATCCGAACAGTATTACGATGCCGAAAACAAACAGTTTCTGGCCGATCGCTACATTACCGGAACCTGTCCTAAATGTGGGTTCGAAAAAGCATATGGCGACCAATGCGAAAGCTGCGGAAGTGCACTAAGCCCAAACGAACTGATCAATCCGAAATCGATGATTAGTGGAAATGTTCCTGAACTGAAAGAAACAAAACACTGGTTTTTACCTTTAGGCGAATACGAAGAATGGCTGAAGGAATGGATTTTGGAAGGTCACAAAGAATGGAAATCGAATGTTTACGGTCAGTGCAAATCATGGATCGATGGAGGGTTGCAGTCACGGGCAGTCACCCGCGACCTTGACTGGGGCGTTCCTGTTCCGATTGATGGTGCTGATGGAAAAGTATTGTATGTTTGGTTTGATGCGCCGATTGGCTACATTTCGGCCACCAAAGAATTAACTCCTGAATGGGAAAAATGGTGGAAAGATCCGGAAACCAAATTGGTGCATTTTATCGGTAAAGACAACATTGTCTTTCATTGCATCATTTTCCCCATCATATTGAAGGCTGAAGGTTCCTATATTTTGCCTGAAAATGTTCCGGCCAACGAATTCCTGAACCTCGAAGGCGATAAAATCTCGACCTCACGCAACTGGGCCGTATGGCTGCACGAATACCTCGATGAATTTCCGGGCAAGGAAGATGTGCTGAAATATGTACTCACTGCCAATGCTCCTGAAACCAAAGACAACGATTTTACCTGGAAAGATTTTCAGACCCGTAACAATAACGAACTGGTTGCTATTTTGGGCAATTTTGTGAATCGCGCACTGGTTTTGACTCAAAAATATTACGCAGGGAAAGTGCCTGCTGCCGGAGAACTTACCGAAACTGACGAAGCTACCCTGGCTGAAATTTCGATTATCAAGGCTGAAGTGGAGAAAAGCATTTCACAGTATCGTTTCCGCGAAGCTCTAAAATTCGCCATGGATCTGGCTCGCCTCGGTAATAAATACCTTGCCGATGCAGAACCCTGGATCGTCATTAAAACCGACACAAAACGTGTAGAAACCATTATGAATGTGTGCTTGCAGATAACAGCCAATCTGACCATCATTTTTGCACCATTCCTTCCTTTCAGTATGGATAAATTACGTGTATTCCTGAATATGGACGAACTGAACTGGAGCAATCTGGGACGAACTGACTTGCTGAAGTCTGGTGATCAGTTGAATACTCCGAAATTACTGTTCGAGAAGATTGAAGATGAGGTAATCGAAAAACAGGTCAATAAACTCCTGGCAACCAAAAAAGCCAATGAAGTTGCCAACGCCCTGGTTTCACCGGCAAAGGAAAACTGCACCTTCGACGATTTCAACAAAATGGACATCCGTAGCGGAACCATCCTGGAAGCCGAGCGTGTGCCGAAAACAAAAAAACTACTCAAACTAACGGTTGATACTGGTATCGACAAACGCACCGTTGTTTCAGGTATTGCCGAATATTACAGTCCGGAAGAAATCATCGGGCAGCAGGTCAGTATTCTGGTGAATCTCGAACCCAAAGAACTGAAAGGAATTCAGTCGCAGGGAATGATCCTGATGGCTCAGGATGCCGATGGTTCGCTGAAATTTGTGGCACCGGTTTCATCCCTTAAAAACGGATCGGAAATAAAATAACATTGATTGTTTGTGTGTAGAGACAAGGCATGCCTTGTCTCTACTGCATGTCTTGTCTCTACAGATTAAAAACAAAAATATAATCGTGCCAACTATTGTTGGTGTGGTTTTCGTAAGCCTCAGTACCGCTTCGGCGGATCGGTTGCTTACTCTATTATAACCGAACCCGCTTCCTCACGAGAAGGCGGGTTTTCTTGTTTTAAAGGATTCCTTTCCTTTATTGAAAAGTGGACCCCTATTCGGATTCACATTGTTGCGTGAAAGCTGTTTCCATCGAATCATTCGGGGAATACAGTCCTCAAATGATCTTCGCCGCAAACAATCGTCAATTGAACCGAACTGTACGGCCACGACATGTCGTGGCCGTACAACATACAATCGCGTCAACTATTGTTATGGTGGTTTTCGTAAGCTTCAGCAGATCCGGAATAAACTGCCCGTTGAAAAATTTCAAAAACACCAACCCGGTCCATTTTAACCTTCGGAAATTTTTCCGAGGCACCAACTACTCTCTTTTGGCCTTCGGAAATTTTTCCGAACCGCCAACCGAACCCAATTTACGCTTTCGAAATTTTTCCGAAGCACCAGCGGCTCTCTTTTAGCCCTCTGAAATTTTTCAGAGGCACCAACCTGATCCATTTCATCTTTTGAAATTTTTCAGAAGCTATGTAAAGACATTAATTTATGCCTGTGAAAATTTCGAGGCGCTTTTTCAATGTCATCTTCGCCTTAGAAACAAAAGAGCTATTCTACCGGCGAATCTTTTTGCTTACTCCCTGGAAGTCGAAACCGGTTTTCTACGGGAAGGCGGTTTTTTATTTTCCTGAAGGAAAGGAAAGAATAAAACTTGAGCCTTTTCGAAGTGAACTTTCAACCCGAATGGTTCCATTATTTTTTAGAACTAATTCTGCAACCAGTTTCAAGCCAAATCCTGTTCCTGATTCATTTTCAGTACCATCATGCTGAATTTTTGATGCGAGGTTAAATATATTTTCCGCATCTGTTTCTCTCATTCCCAAGCCATAATCGATAACCTTCAACTCGATGTATTCAGCCTTTTTTCTGGCCTGTAGAACAATACGATTATCACGGTAGGAGTATTTTATGGCATTATTAATCAGGTTACGGAATATCGTTTTTAACATTTCCTTGTCTCCAAATACCGTCAATTCTGGTTCCAGCACTATTTCAATCCGGAGTTCTTTATTTTTCAATGCCAATTCAACCAAGGCGATCTGATCTTCAAATAACTCTTTGACCGGAACTGGAAGAGGATTAAATTCAACTTGCCCCTGTTGAACACGGGCCCATTCCAGAATTTCGTGAAGCAGTTTATTGTGTTGTGAGGCTGCAAAAGATACATCGGTTAAGTGCATCATTATTTCCTCGTCCGTAAACGAACTATAGTTTTCCGTAACAAATTCAAGATAATAGTATATCGCTCCGGAGGCATTTTTAAGATCGTGCGAAAGAATCGAAAAAAACCGATCCTTTGTTTGATTGGAAATTCTAAGTTTTTTTTCTGATTCAATTAGTTCATTTTGAACTTCGTATTTTTTCGATGCAATTTTGGCATAAAAATAGGCTGTGATTATACCGGATAGCAAAACGAGGATATACAACAGGCTAATCGTGTAAGTCGGAAGTAAAGTCGCAGCAGTCAGGTCCTTGTGCGGAATGAACGACATGATTTTCCACGAATAATCGCGGGGATAATATGAGTCGAAGGGCTTATTGCCCAGAGTCGCAATCGGATTTACAATTGAAATAGTGTAGAGGCCTCTGGGTGTTTCGAATTGACCTTCCTGTAAATTAATCAGTGCCGAAAAATCATTTGGAAAAATCTTCTTAATGGTAATGTCTTTTTTTTCCGGAATCATAAATCCCCACTCCAGCGAAGTATCTGGTGCAGACAGAAAATAACCATCCTGATTAATCAGGTAATTATCCCCCATTTCGATTGATGATCCATGATTAAACCGGTCCAATAAGTTTATTCCATCATAATTCAGGACATCAACTCCAATTTTCTTTTTTGATTGATTAAAAACAGGGATACAAATGCGAAGCATTGGACGGTAGGGTTTTTCTACTTGTTCTTGTTCCACATTCAAATCAAACGGGGAAATGTAAACATCACCATCCTTCAGTTTTACGGTTTCCTTAAAATAGTAGCGGCTACTTTTATTCTGCAATTCCTCTTTCTTTACAAAATAAATATTCCCGTGTTCCCGGTTTACGCGGAAAGTTTCCATTCCGAGTGTGTCAAGGAATCTGACCTGGCTGTAATCCTGTTTTTGTTCCAGAATTGATTCTATAAGACCAAAGAATAAATTTTTTTGATCCTCCGATTTCTTTGTATTTATAAATTGTTGGTTGAAAAATTGACTTTTAGATATTGTCTTTATATCCAAAACGGCTTCATCGAGTGAATACTCCAGTAAATACTTTTCAGTAAATACTTTCCGTTGCTGATTCAATTTGATCATAATCATGTGTTGTTGTTTCCACACATTGATTCCTATCAGTAATACACTCAGAGAGAAGAGGATAAAAATGATAGACGCGGTTAAAAAGCGGCTTACGAAATATTTACGGTATTCTTCCAAAATTGGTGGTATATGTAAATATATTATTCTATAAATGAACTGAAACAGCAACTATGAGAAATACTTAAAGGTGGATTCTCTGATTTTGTATTCCAGCGGGTTTGTTTGTCAACATCCTGGCATCCTATCAGATTATTCACTCATTTCAACTTCCTGAAATTTGTTTACAAAGTAACAATGAAATATTTAAGTAACAATGAAACTTTGAACAAAGTGAATTGGTTGAGTTTAAAATATTTAGTCACGAGCTTTTAGGTCCCCTTTTTCTGGATTTCCTGAATGCCTCATGACTGGTTAAATATTTTCTGTTTAGTCAAAGAACCGAAAACATAGTTTTTTTCAGTAAATTTTAAACTAAAAAAGCATGGCTGCACTGCAACCACGCTTTCATTTCTGATCAGCAAAATTAGATTTAATGCACCAATTTGTTTATTTCACGTTCAGGAGCAAGAGCTTTGCTTACTTTGCCGGTTACCAATTCCTGTTTCAGACTGAAACTTCCTGTTTGTGTGATGTTTTTCGATGAGTTTCCGATTTTAACTTCGTACTTGCCGGCTTCTGCAATCCACGATGATATTTTTTCGTCGAACGAAGCCAGATCCTGAGCTTTAAGAGTGAAGCTCAATGTTTGTGATTCGCCGGGGTTCAGCATTTTTGTTTTAGCGAAAGCTACCAGTTCTTCTTCTGGTTTATTTAGTTTCTGAGCCGGAGCCCCAAGATAAACCTGAGCGACTTCGCGTCCGGCAACTTCCCCGGTATTTTTCACATCAACCGAAACGGTAATCTGATCGCTAAAATCGTCAGAACTTAATTTAAGATTGCTAAAATTGAATGAAGTGTATGAAAGTCCATAGCCAAATTCGTAGGCAACAGGAACATTAAATGTGTTGTAGTAGCGATAACCCACGTAAATATCTTCTTCGTAAATAACTTCCCAGGGTGTGCGGCGCATAAACGAAAAGCCGGAAAGATCGGCTGCCGTATCAACAACTTCTGATTTTTCAGCAACTCCGGGGAAATTTTTTGCGGTTGGGGCATCGGTATAGTTCATTGGGAAAGTAACGGCCAGTTTTCCTGAAGGATTTACTTTTCCGCTTAACACATCAACTACTGAATTTCCGCCTTCCTGTCCGGGTTGCCAGGCAAGTAATATGGCATCAGGAATATCGCGCCAGCTGGCGATTTCGATCACTCCGGCAACATTCAGGATTACAACCACTTTTTTCCCTTTGGCATGAAAAGCCGCCGTAACATTTTTTATCATCTCTTTTTCGGTGGATGAAAGATAGAAATCACCTTCGGTGGCTGTACGGTCATAACCTTCGCCCGCATTGCGACCAAGAGTAATTAAGCCGATGTCGTTTTTATCGGCCAGTTTTTGTGCCAGAGCAGGCGAAACCGCCATTTCAGCAACAGGATCTTTTCCGCCAAGAAAGGCTGCGAACGGATTTTTCGATGGTAATTTTTTTGCAGCAATTTCAGCCACATAGCTGGAGTAAATTTCCTGCAATTCCTCACTGATGGTGTAACCACCATTTTTTAATCCGTCTGTCAGCGAAATGGTATAAGCTTCATTGACATCTCCGCTGCCTGTTCCACCGGCAATAAAATCATAGGATGTATTTCCGAATGCAGCCACCGTTTTTACGGATGATTGGATTGGAAGGGCATTTTCACTATTTTTCAGCAAGACCATTCCATCGCTTGCAGCTTGTCGGGTAACAGCGGCATGTGCAGCAAGATCAGGATTGCCTGAAAACGGATAGTTGTTATAACGAGGCGATTTGAGCATGATTTCCAGTATTCGCGTAATGTTCAGGTCCAGTACTTTTTCATCAAGCTTTCCTTCTTTTACTGCAGCTATCAACTCATTAATTTGTTTGGGCTGTCCGGGTTGTATCATATCATTTCCGGCATTCATCTGGGCAACTACATCGCTGCCTCCGCCCCAGTCAGTCATCACATAACCTTTAAAACCCCAGTCGTTACGCAGTATATTGGTTAACAGGTCGTGACTTTCAGAAGTATAAACGCCATTAATTTTATTGTAGGAAGACATCACTGTCCATGGTTGAGCTTCTTTTACGGTAATTTCAAACCCTTTCAGATAAATTTCGCGCAAAGCCCTTTCGCTCACAATGGTATTAACCGACATGCGGTTGGTTTCCGAGTTGTTGGCGGCAAAATGTTTGATTGAAGTTCCAACACCATTAGACTGAATACCATTCACCATTGCTGCAGCCATTTTCCCAGCGACCAGAGGGTCTTCTGAATAATACTCGAAGTTACGTCCGCAAAGCGGGTCGCGCTGTATGTTCAGAGCCGGAGCCAGCAAAATGTCGGAACCATATTCTTTGACTTCGTTTCCCATGGCCTGACCAACACGATAAATCAGATCGGTATCCCAGGTCGATGCCAGTACGGTCGCAATAGGGAACGCGGTACAATAATAGGTTTTCTCTTCACCTTTTCGTTTGGGTTGAATGCGCAAACCGGCAGGTCCGTCGGATAAAACCTGAGAAGTAATGCCCAATGCTGGAAATTCAGCAGAAAATCCGGCTGCTCCCGGAAGACACTTACGTATTTTATCGACCATATTTGAGTAGGTCGTATCAGTTTCTTCGACCTTGCCACCAAAACCGGAAGGCATTTTAGCCATTATTGAATCCGGAAGTTCGAAATGCATTCCGGTGCCAATAACAAGTTGCGCTTTTTGTTCCAGTGTCATCGCCGAAACAATTTCTTTGACCGATTTTTTAGCCGGACCGGTACTGCAGGAAACAGTCGAGCAAACCAATACAATAAGTAAAAACCGGGTCGTCAAAAACGTAATTTTTTGCTTTTTCATATTCAGATCAATTAGTTTGTAGTGTAAAAGAAATCATGTATTTTTAAAAATCTTTAATTACTGTGTCGATATGACACAATGATAGTTTTTAATTTTCAGAAAACAAAATAGCCCTGAAATATATTTTATTCACAATCAGGACTATCAAGTATTAAAACAAGCTAAGTACGATATGGATATCAAGGAGGAATACAAGGATTTACTGGATCACATTTCATTGGATTGTGTCGTATTTGGATTTCATGAAAATCAGCTGAAAGTTTTGCTGTTGCGGATGAAACATACCAAAGAATGGGCATTGCCGGGTGGATTTGTTCGTGAAGCTGAGTCGATGGAAGTTGCAGCATCGCGCGTATTAAAAGAAAGAACCGGGATCAATGATATTTTCCTGAGACAATTTCATGTTTTCAGTGATCCTGAACGGGCAAAAAGGAATCAGGCAGTTCCGGATGTGATTGAATCCGGTTTGATTTTCCCTGATTTGGCGTGGTTTAATCAACGTTTTATCTCTGTTGGGTTTTATGCCCTAGTCGAGTTTTCGCACGTTCATCCTCAGCCTGATTTACTTTCGGATCTTTGTGAGTGGGTTGGTCTCGATGAGCCTGGTACTTTGATACTGGACCACAACCAAATTCTTGAAAAAGCTTTGGAAACCCTGAGGCTGCAGTTGACCTTTCAGCCAGTTGGGTACAATTTACTTCCGGAGAAATTTACGATGCCCGAACTTCAGAAATTATACGAAACAATTTTGGGCAAAGAGCTTGACCGGCGAAACTTCCAGCGAAAAATGCTGGCTTACAACATTCTTACAAAGCTTGACGAAGTCAAACCGGGAGTTGCACACAAAGCGCCACATCTGTATAAATTCAATCTCGAAAACTACCGGAAAGCCTTGGAAGAAGGACTGAGTGGAAGATGGTAGAATAGCTGAAAACGTTTATGAAGATTTAATTTTTTCCTGCGATCGTTTTAATAAAGTGGTATAAATAGGTTGGTTACCCAATTGTGCAGTGACTGCAGAAGCGGTTACTGTGGTAATTATTAGCGGCAATATCATTTCATAGTTTGAGGTCATTTCGACGGCAAGCACCACGCCAGTTAGCGGAGCTCTGACAGTTGATGCAAATATTCCGGCCATTCCGGCTATCGCAAAAATACCCGGATGTGAAACAAGTTCCGGCAGGTAGTGTTGCGCCACGTTTCCAAACAACATGCCAAATGTAACGCCAAGGGCAAGCAATGGAGCAAAAATACCTCCAGGCACTCCAGTTCCGTAGCTCAATATGGTTAACAATAGTCTTCCAAAAAATAATAAAGCTAATATTTGCACTGTACCATTATGGTCAAGTACCGATCGGATGGTGTTATAACCGCCACTAATCATCTTTGGATTAACAATTCCGATGATGGCAATTCCTGCGCCTATAATTATTATGCTCAAAACCAGGTTTGTTCGTTTCAGGTTGCCAAAGAAATCAAGTGAAACAATTAGAAGCTTATTAAACAAATAGCCAACTAAACTGAACAAAAGTCCAAGAACTATAAATAACCAGATGCCGGATAAATCGGATTTGGTGAAAATGGTCATTTGAATTACAGGATCGGCACCAACCAAAGCCCTCACTACAAAATCAGCAGTGCCCGATGCAACCATAATTGATGCTAATGAAAAGAAAGTATACCTGAAGTGCCCGTGCATTTCTTCAATGACAAAAATGATTCCGGCCAGAGGTGCGTTAAAAGCGCTTGCCAAACCGGCAGCAGCTCCAGCCGAAACAAAAAGGTTAGTATGGTCATCGGGATGTCTGAAAATATCTTTAATCATTTTGCCCAGGTTTGCACCAATCTGAATGGTCGGACCTTCACGTCCTAATAACAATCCGCTTCCCAACGCAAATAACGAGGCTATGAATTTTACGGGCAATACCCGTTTCCATCTGAGATTTCTTATCTCATCCAAAGCTCCTTCTATCTCATGAATTCCACTTCCTGAAGCTTCGGGGGCAAAAAACTTCACTAAAAATAAAGAAACACCAATTCCGGTAATGCTAAATAAAACTGGAAATACGTAAGTGCTAAACCCGGAATGACTTGCTGTTGCAAATAACCCTTCCCTGTAGCTATCAAGGAATGCAAGAG
Source organism: Prolixibacteraceae bacterium (assembly GCA_035648135.1). Lineage (GTDB taxonomy): Bacteria > Bacteroidota > Bacteroidia > Bacteroidales > Prolixibacteraceae > Aquipluma. Next base: position 87,945 of record DASRMB010000036.1, on the reverse strand, counting down.
TGAGACGGAAAACAGAACTTACCACTCCGGCAATTAGTCCGATAAGAAAAGCAAAAAATATCAAACGAAAGTTTTTCGTATCGGCATCAATAAATCGCTGATCCGACCTCCATGACTTTCCTGTGATTATTGAAGATAAATTCATAATATTTTGATTGTCAACATGCTATTGTTTTGTCCGGATGATCATATCCTGAAAGTTAAATTCCATAGTTTCTATAAAATTAGAATAATTTACCTTCGTGCAAAAAGTATTCATCGATTCCGGGCAAAGAATTTCATGAGGTCAATGGTTATGGGAAACGAAAGGGTGACAAGTTCTTTGTTCCGGGTTGTGACTGATTCCATTGGTCTTTACCAATCAAAAATAGCTCTTCGTCTGGAGAAAAAGTTGATTCTGTTGTTCTTTTTCCTCACATTTGCAGTTCATTTAAAATAATGAGCTATGTTTCAGGTAATTTGGGAAATGAAAGTAAAATTTAAGGAGCGCGAAAAATTCGAAAAGTTTTACGATCCCAAAGGTGATTGGGTGAAATTCTTCAGCAAATCGGCCGATTATCAGGGAACCGATGTACTCGAAAACGGTGAGGGTGATGGTATTTTTCTGGTTATCGATGAATGGCAGTCGGAGGAAGCCTTTAATGAATTTGTGAAAAGCCGGAAGACTGATTACGATTTGCTCGAAGAAAAGGCCAAAGCCGTCAGCCGCACCAAAAAACGCATCTGGATTACAATATAGTTCCAGATTCCAAACTTTCAGATTCCAAGTTAAGGAGCCTGAAAGTTTTAAGCCTGACCCCAAATTAGAAATCAACTTTGCGCAGACAAGATAAATCGATATGCTAACTTTACCAGCAGACAACTTGAAACTTGCAACCTGAAACTTGAAATTCATTTTATGTCCAATTATTCACACATCCTTTTTGATCTCGACGGAACACTCACCAATCCAAGATTGGGTATTGGTAATTCGCTGAAATATGCCCTTCGGCAAATGCATATTGACGGATATACTGACGAAATTCTGGAGCAATTTGTCGGCCCGCCACTTCAGGATGGATTTAAAAACCTGTTCGGATTAAACGAACGAAATACGGCTCTGGCCGTTGAGCATTTCCGAACTTATTTTGGCGAAAAAGGCTTGTACGAAAATATTCCGTATGCCGGAATCACTGAATTACTCGAAGAGTTGCATCTCTCCGGAAAACATATTTATATAGTCACTTCAAAGCTCGAAAAATATGCCGGAATGATTATTCGGCATTTTGAATTCGACCGGTATATCGATGATCTGATAGGTGCCGAACACTCCGGAAAACATTCAGGGAAAGGTCAGCTCATTGCCGAGCTGATGGAACGAAACCGGATTCCAGCTTCACATTCGGTAGTTATGGTTGGCGACACACATTACGATATGATGGGAGCCAAAGAAAATGAAATTGGAAGCATCGCTGTTGGATATGGTTTCGGAACACAGGAAACTCTGAGCAGCTGCGATCCGGATTATATCGTCGATACCGTTGACGAACTGGCCGAAGTACTGATTTGTTGAAAATCCCGGATGATAATAATTCTGATATTGACTTGTTTTTTCATAAATTAGACGTAATTTTTAATCCATCAAACAATTACAGTGTTTTTGACTGACTTTTTTGATGATTTTTTGAACATTATTTCATGTTGAATAGTTGTTGTGTTTAAACTAAAAAATTACAATTATGAAAATGGTCGATGAGTTTAAGGCTTTTGCCATGCGCGGTAATGTTGTTGATATGGCAGTTGGTATCATTATCGGTGGTGCTTTCGGGAAAATAATCAGTTCGGTTGTTGCCGATGTAATTATGCCTCCAATCGGACTCCTTTTGGGCGGTGTCAAATTTACTGATTTGAAAATTATCCTGAATGATCCTGTTCTTGACGCCGCGGGTCAGATTACGACACAGGCTGTTTCGATTAACTACGGAAACTTCATTCAGGCAACAGTTGATTTTCTGATTATCGCGTTTGCCATTTTCATGATGATCAAAGCAATGAACAGTATGAAGAAAAAGGAAGCAGATGTACCTGTTGAGGCTCCTGCTCCACCCGCACCGACCAAAGAAGAAGTTCTGTTAGGCGAAATCAGAGATTTGCTGAAAAAAAATAAGTAGTTTCCAAGTGAGACACTTTATTCCAAATAATATAAAAGACGATTCATCAGCGGAATCGTCTTTTATGTTTTTTATCCGGAGCAAAAGAAACCGTCAGGCTTTGAGGATCATCGATTTTTTTGCGACTTTTGGTAATCATGAATCTGTAAAAATTTATCAATGATAATTCCTCCCAATCTTCTGCCGGGCGATCGTATCCGGATTGTATCTCCTGCCGGGAAAGTGTACAAAGACAAAGTACTTCCGGGTATCCGGCTGTTACAGGACGAAGGTTACGAAGTGATTGTCGGGGAACATGTTTTTGACAACCATTTTCAGTATGCCGGAACAGATAAGCAAAGGGCTTCGGATTTGCAGGCAGCCATTAGTGATCCTCAAACCAAAGCCATTATTTGTGCACGTGGCGGATATGGAAATGTTCGGATGATCGGGAAAGTTGACTTTTCGCCTCTCCTGAAAAATCCAAAATGGATCGTTGGCTTCAGCGATGTAACTGTTTTTCATGCCGTTCTGAACAAACTTGGACTGGCTAGTATTCATGGTGCTATGCCGGGCTTTTTTCAGGAGGACAAAAAACCAACCCAAAGTTTTTTTAGCCTGATGGAATTACTTTCTACCGGGAAATCGCAGATTGAAACAACTGCGAATTCGTTAAACCGTTCCGGAACCTGTTCCGGAGAATTGGTTGGCGGAAACCTTTCCCTGATATACAGCCTTCAGGCAACTCCCTGGCAACTTGATACCAACGGGAAAATCCTGCTGATCGAAGACCTTTCGGAATACCTGTACCACCTCGACCGCATGATGCAAAACCTTCGGCTGGCTGGTCAGCTTCAAAACCTGGCAGGACTGGTTGTTGGTGGTTTTACCGAAATGCATGATAATGACAGCCCTTTTGGCAAAACAGCCTATGAGATTATTCTGGAGGCAGTTCAGGATTATGATTTCCCGGTTTGTTTCGACTTTCCGGTTGGCCATATCCCCAAAAATCTGGCACTGATGTTCGGAAGTGACTACCGGCTCGAAGTCGCTGAAATTTGCCGTTTAACCCGCCAGATGTCATGAGCAAGGCATCCGAACTGGGCCGAAAAGGCGAAGAACTGGCGGTTGAACATCTCCGGTCAATAGGCTACAAAATTCTGGCAATTAACTGGTTTTCGCATCACCTCGAAATTGATATTATTGCAATGGACGGCAACGAATTAGTAATTGTAGAAGTGAAAGCCCGGGGGTCAGATTCGTATGAACACCCGTCGGAGGCAGTTTCCAACAAAAAGATCAGGTTTTTGGTGAATGCTGCCGAAGCATATATTATGGAGAATGACATCAACATCGATACCCGCTTTGATGTGATTTCACTCGTTTTTTCCGGTAAAAATTTTGAATTGGAGCACTTTGTAAATGCCTTCTATCCGCCTGTTGGATAATGGGTTTTGAGACTATTTATCGGCGAAGAAGCCAATATAATTCTTTGATTTCTCACGAAAAAAAGTTAGTTTGTTGGTATTCAGGAGTAATAAAGGGATTCGGATACCTGAAGGAACTCAGGCAGGGGAAAATGAAATTATAAAGCATATTCAATGGGGAGAGCATCAAGCTCTACTTCTAATAACACAGGTATTTATTCAAAAGTTTCAATAAAGTTTCAATCTTAATGGGCTTGGTTATAAACTCATTGCAGCCACAATTAATAGCGCTGTCATGAATCGAAGAAATTGAACTGGCCGTTTGTATAATCACCGGCATTTCAGGATTCAATTCTTTAATTTTGGTAGTAGCTTCAATTCCGTCCATCCGGGGCAACCGGATATCCATTAGAACCAGATCAATTTCCGAGTTCTCCATAATCATTTCGACAGCTTCCAAACCGTCGTTGACAAAAAACAGATTGGCCTTGGTTTTCTGTAATGCTTTTTCATAAAAAAAACGGATAAACTCCTCGTCTTCAGCAATTAAAACAGTTTTACCGGTAAAGTCATATTTCATAAAATGCATTTAACGTAAAAAAACAGCGTGACAAAACTATCAAAAAACGAATAAATAAAGAGTATTTTATAAAATAGTTTGCATAATAATTGGAAAGTCAGCAAAATCCCTGGTAGCGCTAAAAAACAATGTCAGTGCTACCAGGGATTTAATGATAATTCAGAAAATTTCTGTCAATTTCAGAATGCTCCGTCCAGTGTTTGGACGGCAAATACCTCCTGAAGTCTCTCCTTTGTCAATACTGTTTCAAGCTTTACTTTGACTGATTGACCCGGAATCATATCGAAATAGTTATCGCTAAAGAAACCTTCTTCGTTGCCAATAGTCATGTAGAGGTTTTTGGCCAGTTTATCGGTATTCAAAGTGATGTCGAATCCCCCGTCAACTTCATCGATCACAAATTTTACGTCAGGAACAGGAAGCAATATATCTTTGATAGGTTTGAAGTACAGCGAATTGCTCGAAATAACAGAATCATTTTTAATCAATTCGACAACTAGAAACTGGGTGTTTGCCTGAACGTTTTTCAGGAATTCGTATGTTCTTTCAGCGAAGAATGTATCGCTCGAATTGGCCGAAACGGTAACTTCTTTTGTGTCTTTCCAGATTTCTTTGCCCTCGAAATCCAAAACTTTGACTACCAGCTGAGCTTTAATTTCATTCAGTTTGTCGTTAAGAATGTCAACTTTCAACGAATCTTTATCGATGTATGGAGAAACGAGAACAGGTTCGAAACCTTTTTTGGCGAAATACTGCAAGGCTTTCCAGCGTTGGTAATAGTCGGTCGAACTCCACGAGGCAACCGGCCAGCAGTCGTTGATCTGCCAGTACAAACTTCCCATACAGAAAGGTGCGGCACGGCGATGGCCTTCGAGCGCGAATTTGATCCCTTCGGCCTGAAGGACTTGATTCACATACAGAAATGATTCGAAGTTTTTCGGTTTTTTGTAATCCTGAAGCATGTAATATTCGATGGTTCCATTTCCGATGGAGGACCGCTGATGTGATTTCATCACTTCTGAGAAAATATCATAATCTTCCGGAGTGGCGTATCGTTTTACCGTTTTCAGTTCCGGAAAAGATTGAAATCCATATTCGCTCATGAACCGTGCAATGTGTGTGGCATACATTTTAAACGGATCCTTTCCCCACCAAACACCCCAGTAGTGATCGTCGCCATTGTTTAAGTCTGCCGGAATGCCCATTCCTGCTGAAGGCGATGAATCCCAGTAACTGCGTCCAGGATCGTTGGCGGCAACAGCGTCGGGTAAAATATGATGGAAAATATCGGTGTACGATTTCCAAATTCTGTCGGCCGTTTCCTTATTTGCCACTTCTTCTTTTTCTTTCCAGCCCCAACCAAACCAGGCAGCCAGAATTTCATTATTCCCGCACCACAAAGCAATACTTGGGTGGTTGCGCAGACGCTTGATGTTGTCAATAGCTTCCTGTTTTACATTTTCCTGAAAAGCGGCATCGTCAGGAAACATGGCACATGCAAACATAAAATCCTGCCAGACCAGAATTCCGTTTTCGTCGCATAAATCATAGAGCCTGTCATTTTCGTAAATACCGCCACCCCAAACGCGCAACATATTAAAGTTGGAGATCTTAGCGGTGTGAATAACCTTTTGATACATCTCATCAGTTACACGGGCTTCAAAAATATCGTTTGGAATGTAATTCGCTCCTTTCATAAATACCGGAACACCATTCAGTTTGAAGTAGAACGAAGTTCCTTTTTCGTCTTTATCGCGAACCAGTTCAAGGGTGCGGATACCAATACGATCATTCTTTTCGGTGGTTCGTCCGTCAATAGCCAGTTTACCTGTGATGTTATATAAATGAGCCTCACCTAATCCGTTGGTCCACCAAAGTTTCGGATTGTCAATTTTAAAATCGACCGAATAAGTTGAAATTCCCTTTGTTAATTTGACATCAGCCGTTGCCAGTTCTGTACCATCATTTTCTATGCTGATCGTTGCCTTGCCATCAGCAGTTGCTTCCACTTCGAAAACGGCTGTCAGCATTGCTTCTTTTTCTGAAACCGAGTTTTGCTTCAATTGCAGATTCTCGAGACGGGCATCATCCCAGACTTTCAGGTAAACCGGGCGCCACAAACCGCTTGAAACCAGACGCGGGCCCCAGTCCCAGCCAAAATGATAACCAGCCTTGCGGGTATAAACCGAAACCATTTTATTCCCTTCAACCTTACCTATTTCTGCCAGATCGTTTGGCGAAACCGGAATGATATAATCGTTGGCATCGTATTTTTTCAGACCTTCAACAATCGGCGAGCGGAACAAAATACGCAGTTCGTTCGCTCCATCTTTCAGTTGCGGTTTTACATCAACCAACCATTCCCTGAACATGTTGTCGGCCGAAAGTACCAGCGAGTCGTTTACAAACACATCAGCGTAGGTGTCCAGGCCCTTAAAGTCAAGAGCAATGCGATCGCGTTTTAAAGTTGCTTCGTCAATGTTAAAGGAAGTTTTGTATTCCCAGTTTACTTTGTCGATCCATTGAACGTCATGCTCATTCAGCCTATAGAAAGGATCATCAATTTTACCGTTTGCCATCAGATCGGTATGAACACATCCGGGAACTGTTGCGGGTAACCAATCCTCTTTATCCGCCTGATGGAAGGACCAATCAGCAGAAATTTCGAAAGTAGTCATCAGATTAGCGTCCTTTTTCTGACATCCAACCAAAGAAATGATAGTAAGGATCGTCAATCCAATAATTTGTTTGTGATTCATGTTTTATTTGTTTGTGTTTTAAGTCAACTCCAAAATTGCGAAAAAATCGGGAGACTGAGAAGCAGAGCCAAGAGAAAGGGGAATGAAAATGCATTGGCCGTTCATTCTATAAGCTGAATACAGCCTCATTTTTAATCCTTTAAATTTGCTGTAATCAATCCTTGTAATTAACTGTACCTTTGCCGCATGACAAGTCCTATTAAAAATCAAACGAATATTCTGGGAAAGCTGAACATTGAGAAACTCAATGCCATGCAGGAAGAAGCACAGGAGGCCATTCTTTCGAATCCTGAAATTGTATTACTTTCTCCAACAGGAACGGGTAAAACCTTAGCTTTTCTGTTGCCAATTATATCAGAACTGGATATTACCTGCCCCGAAATCCAAACCTTGATTGTAGTTCCTTCCAGAGAACTGGCGATTCAGATTGAGCAGGTGATCCGTGAAATGGGGACAGGCTACAAAGCCAACGCGGTTTATGGTGGAAGAGCCGGTTCGAAAGATAAAACTGAAATCAAACACCGGCCAGCTATTCTGATTGGCACTCCCGGTAGAATTGCCGATCATTTGCGAAGGGAGAATTTTTCAGCAGAATTCATCAGCACACTTGTACTCGACGAATTTGACAAATCGCTGGAGATTGGCTTTGAAGCTGAAATGAATGATATTATAGCTTTATTACCAAATGTGCGGAAAAAAATACTGACTTCCGCGACTCAGGAAGTTGAGATTCCGAAGCTTGTTGGTTTGAAAAATCCGATATACATCGATTATCTTAATCAGGGGACTTCACAATTAAAAGTTAGAACCATACTTGCAACTTCGAAAGATAAACTCGAAACGCTTGCCGGGCTGCTTTGTCAATTGGGAAATCAACCCGGAATTGTATTTTGCAACTTCAAGGATACCATTCAGGAAGTGAGTGATTTTCTGAATGAAAATAAAATCGGGCACGGCTGTTTTTACGGTGGAATGGAACAAAAAGACCGGGAACGGGCTCTCATCAAATTTCGAAACGGAACTCACCGCCTGATTGTTGCTACTGACCTGGCGGCACGTGGAATTGACGTTCCGGAGATTAAGTTTATCATTCATTACCAGCTTCCACCCAAAGAGCATGAATTTACCCATCGAAACGGACGCACCGCCCGGATGTTCAGCGATGGAACAGCCTATGTGCTGAAAGGAAGAAATGAAAATCTGCCTGATTTTATCCAAAATGCTGAAATTGAAGGAATACAGGAAGCATCGAATCCGCCGGCTTCATTGTGGCAAACCCTGTTTGTTTCAGGAGGGCGAAAGGATAAAATTTCGAAAGGTGATATTGCCGGATTGTTTATGAAACAGGGGAAACTTGGCAACGAACAGATTGGAACCATCGAAATTAAACAGGATTGTGCTTTTGTTGGTGTTCATGCGTCCGAAGCAAATCAACTGATTAAACTGGTGGATAACAGCAAGCTGAAGAATAAAAAAGTTCGGGTATATGTAATTTAAGCTCACAACCTTTAAATCTATTCTGTAATTTTAAGGTTTGTTTTCGTCTTTTGCATCTGGCAATTTTGCAAAGCAATATGCGGTAATCGCTTTTATTAGACATGATTATGGATGAAGAATATCTAAAAATGTGTTTAACTGAAGTTGAAGCCAGGCTTTTACGAACTCCCAAAAATGCTCCTGCTCAACGGAAACTTTCAAAACAAAACTATACGTTCTCGAACTTGTCCTTAGCCGAACAGTTAATCATTTGGGACTATGTATGGAATCGATCAACTGATTTCTGGATTAAAATCCATTCATTCTTATTTTGCGAGTCAAAAGTTAAGAACAAATCATTTCTGTGTGATTCATGGGAAACAATTAAACATTGGCAAAAGAGTGTTGACAATTGGGGCCATTGTGATGGTCTAGCAAAAATATTCACCAAAATACTTGAGCTAACTCCGGAATTGGTACTGGAACAATTGGAGCAATGGAATAAATCGACCAATCTCTGGGACAGACGCCAATCGCTTGTCAGTCTTTTGTATTTCAGCAGAACGAAGAAGATTTTTTTGCCGTATGACATCATCATTTCGTTTATAAACAAATTGATTGATGATCCGGAATACTATGTTCAGAAAGCTGTGGGCTGGTCGTTGAAAGAATTATACCAGGTTTATCCTGAAGAAACATTACTTTATCTGGAAACCAATATTCAGCAGGTATCACCAATCGCCTTTTCTGCTACGACCGAAAAATTGAAACCGGCAGATAAAGAAAAATTAATGACAATCAGAAAACCCGGCCGCAAATAACTGTCAACTGTTGAATAATGACTTTCTTCCGGAGTGGTTGCAAAATAAAAGCCCGATGTAAATCTTACACCGGGCCTTTTTTATGCTATTTGGTTCGATTAAATCTGAGGTAAAACCCAGGGAGCGCGGTATTCAGGCACCAGAAATTTATTGGCATCGTCGTCACCGATGAACTGGCATTTTTCAGCATCCCAGTATAAACGGCGACCTGTGCGTAATGCAATGTTGCCCAAATGAGCCACACGTGCAGTGTTGGCAGCAATTTCGATGCTGGCGTTCAGGTTACGGTTGCGGTCTTTCACACCTTCAATAAAATTAGCCATGTGGTAGTCTAATCCCTTACCCGTTCCTTTTTGCAATTCCACCCGTTCGATCAGGTCTTTATTTTTTTTTCGTTCAGGAATGACCTCCCAGCCGTTACGGTCAACAACCAGTGTTCCGTTATTGCCAACGTAAGCGACTCCATGGTCGCGGCCAAAGTGACCACCATTGATTCCGGTACCGTGATCCCAAAGCAGAGTGTGTCCATCGAATTCGTACAAGGCCTGCAAGGTGTCCGGAGTTTCAGCAGCATCATCGGGATACGCAAATTTTCCACCCATTGCCATCACTGATTTGGGCGCTTTATCGCCCATTCCGAACAAACCGTAGTCAATGATGTGAACACCCCAGTCGGTCATTAAGCCACCGGCATAATCGTAATACCACCTGAAATTAAAGTGGAAACGGTTCGGGTTAAACGGACGTTTCTTCGCTGGCCCGAGCCAGAAATCATAATCAACACCTGCCGGTGCGTCACCATCAGGTTTTACAGGTACTGGTTCCATCCATCCCTGATAAGCCCAGGTACGCACGGTACGAATTTTTCCGAGTTTACCGGACTGCACAAAATCGACAGCATTTCTCCAGTGAGGATCGCTGCGTTGCCACATACCAACCTGAACCACCGTTTTATATTTATTGGCGGCACGTTCCATGATATTGATTTCTTCGATGGAATTGCCCAGCGGTTTTTCGCAATACACGTCTTTACCAGCCTGACAGGCTTCTACCATCGGCAAACAATGCCAGTGATCCGGAGTGCCAATGATTACCACATCCACATCTTTGTCGTCAAGCAGCTTGCGGTAATCGTTGTATAACCTGGGTTTAAAACCCTGCATTTTTTCGGTGTCGGCAGCCCTTTTATTGAGCACGTTACTATCGACATCGCAAATAGCAACACATTCGGTATTTTTCTGGTTGAGGAAAGCTGACAGATCGGCAAATCCCATTCCATTAATACCAATTACTCCGCAGCGAAGTTTATCATTTGCCCCAACGCATGAACTCATTGGAATTGGCATGGTGGCAGCAAGACTAAGCCCGACTGCCGCTGTTGTTGTACTTTTCAGGAAATTTCTTCTGTTGGTCATTTTTAGATTTTTAGATTCCAGATAATAGAACTAGAATCCAAGATAAAAGCTCCAACTTGAAACCTGGAACTTGGAACTTGGAACTCCTTTTATTTTTGCATGGCGTCGTCGAAGGCCACATCCGAAGGATCGAAGTCGCTGTAGCGAACAAAATCGCAGGCTTCAACAGCTCCTGCTTCACGGTTCATGCCGCTGTCTTCCCATTCAACAGAAAGCGGCCCTTGATATTTAATATCGTTTAGTGCGCGAATAATATTTTCAAAATCTATTTTACCCCGGCCTAAACTCCGGAAGTTCCAGTAGCGGCGATTATCTCCAAATTCTGTGTGACCACCGAAAACGCCAATATCCATAGGGTGTTCGCTCCAATAGGCATCCTTCATATGAACATGGAAAATACGATCGGAGAATTCGTAGATGAATTTGACGTAGTCAACACCCTGATAACCGAGGTGACTGGGATCAAAATTAAAACCGAATGCAGGATGATAATTCACTGCTTTTAACGTGCGACGAGCAGTTGCAATGTCGAAGGCAATTTCGGAAGGGTGTACTTCAAGCGCGAATTTGATGCCCATTTTCTGATATTCGTCCAGAATCGGAATCCAGCGTTTGGCAAAATCTTCGTATCCTCTATCGATCATCTCCTGACTTACAGGTGGGAAGGAATACAGCAGATGCCAGATTGAACTTCCAGTGAAGCCGTTTACAACATTTAATCCAAGCATTTTGGCTACTTTCCCGGTTTTTATGACTTCGGAAGCAGCCCGCTGGCGTACTCCTTCCGGGTCACCGTCACCCCAGATATAGTCGGGCACAATAGATTGATGTCGTTCATCAATCCGATCACAAACACACTGACTCACCAGATGTGTTGAAATGGAAAACAACTGAAGGTTGTATTTCGCGAACGTTTCTTTGCGCGCATCGCAATAAGCCTGGTCGGCTTTGTCGATTTCCAAATGATCGCCCCAGGTGCAAAGTTCGAGCCCATCGTAGCCAAACTCATGCGCTTTTTCACAGATCGTTTCAAAGGGAAGGTCGGCCCATTGTCCGGTAAATAAAGTTACTGGTCTGCCCATGTTCGTTATATTTTAGTGGTTTAAGTTTCAAAATAATAGTTTAGCTTTCAAGTTCCAAGTTGTGCCCGAAACCGGGAATCTGGAACTACCCGAAGGGAATCCATTTTACATCGTCATTATACCCTGCCTCAACAACTGCATCAATGAACTGCATGCCACGGATACCATCTTTAACATCAGGGAAATCGAGCCATTCCGGTTTCGGTTCTTCCCCGTTTAGTTTCGCGCGAAGGGTTAGCGAAAAATTGCGGTAAATGTTGGCAAAAGCTTCCAGATAACCTTCCGGATGACCGCCCGGGGTGCGTGTGTTGGCATTGGCCGCAGCTCCCATCGAAGTTCCTACACGATATATTTCTGTTGGTTTGCTGACCCATTTGGCAATTAGGCTATTGGGCTCATGTTGTGCCCATTCCAGTCCGCCTTTGTCTCCATAAACCCTGATTTTAAGCGCGTTTTCTTCGCCGGCAGCAATTTGTGAAGCCATCAGCACACCTTTAGCGCCATTGTCGAAACGAAGCAAAACAGTACCATCATCATCGAGAAGTCGGCCGGGAACAAAAACGTTCAGTTCGGCACATAATTCTTTTGTTTTCAGACCTGTGACATATTCGGCTAGGTGATGGGCATGAGTACCGATATCGCCCATCGCTCCGGCTTTTCCTGAACGTTTGGGATCAGTTCGCCAGGATGCCTGTGCATTCCCGGTATCTTCGAGTTTCGAGGAAAGCCATCCCTGCGGATATTCAACAAATATTTTACGGATTTTACCCAACTGCCCTTCAGCAACCATTTGTTTGGCTTGCTTAACCGCCGGATAGCCCGAGTAAACGTGGGTGAGTGCAAGCATTAATCCGGTTTCTTCCAGTTTTGCCTGAAGTTGTAAGGCTTCATCGAGAGTAAACGTAATTGGTTTATCAACTACCACGTTGAATCCATTTTCAAGAGCCATCATGGCGGGACCAAAATGGGCAAAGTTTGGAGTTACAATGGTTACAAAGTCCATTCGGTCACCTTCGGGCAATCTAACTTCGTTTTCAAACATTTCCTGATAGGTTTTGTAAACCCGGTTATCAGGAAGGTAATAAGATTTTCCAGAGGAAAGTGAAATTTCAGGATTGATACTGAAACAGCCGCAGACGAGTTCAATTTGTCCGTCCATAAAGGCTGCCAGTCGATGAATTGCTCCGATGAAAGCATCACTGCCGCCACCAACCATTCCCATTCGTAGTTTACGGTTTATCATGTTGGTTTAATTATATTGGTTTCTGTTTGTAGTTTTACTGCTTTTAAGGTTGGTTAAAATTAGAAAACTTTTCCAGAAAAAGAGGCTAAATTGTCGAAAAACAGACCAGTCCGGAATGGTTCATGAGGATTTGAAGACAAGCGTTCAAATGCATATATTCGTTGCCGTCTCAGAGCATTTGTTTATTATTTATACGAATCGATTAAACAATATTTCCATTTAAGGGTTAATTGACTAACTACAAAAACGCTTCGTTATGATTCTATTTAAGTCAAATTCTGGCATTTATACGTTGGAGGTCAGGCATTTTTTGAATATTTCGCTGGACGATGCATGGGATTTTTTTACATCGCCAGGCAATTTGTCAAAAATTACTCCGGAATACATGGGTTTTAAAATCACTTCAGGTGCAACAGCGAAAATGTATCCCGGTCAAATTATCACTTACAAGGTTTCGCCTCTACCTGGCATAAAAACCAACTGGGTAACCGAAATAACGCATGTTGCAGAAGGATCTTTTTTTGTTGACGAACAGCGTTTCGGCCCGTATCGGATGTGGCATCACGAACACCATTTCGAAGTACAAGGGGAAGGAGTTTTATTGACCGATCGGGTTTCTTACAAATTGCCTTTCGGATTTATTGGACGGATCGCACATTTCTTTTTTGTACGGAATCAGCTCAAACAAATTTTTCTGTTCCGAACCGAATCTCTTGAAAAGATGCATGGCAAATCGCAAGCTTAAAATAGTAAGCCTGTTCCGAAGAAGAAAAGGAGTGAATTGAACGTTGCTGTATTAGTCCGGTTGCGAAAAGCGCAGAGCCGGATTGGAAAGAGGATATCCGTAAACTTCAGGTAAAACAAATGCCTTTGTTTATTACTCCCGAATACCAATGTTAGTGATTACAAACATGTTCGGCATCCTGATCATGATGAGAACAGTTCAGACCGCTATCAATGATTAAACCAGAAATATATTGTTTTACAATTTCTGTTGCGTTACCCGAACAGCCTCGAATGGCATTTATTCCGGCAGTTTTCAATACATTAATTGCTCCTCCTCCAATTCCGCCAGCGAGCATAACCGTAACTCCCTGTGAAGCTAAAACTTGTGCTATGTCAGACTTGCAGCCACAGCCTTGTGCTGAGTCTAAAGTTTGTGTATCAATTATTTCGTGTTCTTCTGAAATGGTATAAACAGTGTAGAATTCGCAATGGCCAAAATGATCATCAATCTGGTTGTCTTTTTTAGTAGGAACTGCAATTTTCATGGTGTTCTTTATGTTTATAGCTGTTTGGTAATTGTTTTCTCTGGCTATTGCCGGTTTCACCTATTGGTTGAATGATAAATACTTTGATTATCATCGGGGTTTTCGCCGGCATTATTTTCGACAAACGTAATGAACCAAAGTTCATAATGCAAGTGATTTCACTGCCATTTGTGAATTATTTTGAACTTATGATCGAAAAGAATAAATTTGAATATTCTCGTTTTTATTCTGATCCGGAGAGGACTTCTGATTTTTATTTTAACTAGGTAAGCTCTGGTTTAACCCAATTTCCTGCTGCTTCGATAAGTTGACGAGCAGCCGGTCCAATAAAAGGATTGTCTTTATTTCTTCTGAATCAACAAGCTTATCACCAAATCTTCAGGTTTTGTTTCGGTTCCGATTTTTGGGTAGGGTTTGGCATCAACGATTTGGAAGGAAAATCCTGTAGGTTCGGTTTGCAGGTCTTTAAGGACCGAATGCAGCTCAATGTTGGTTTTGTTCTTGTTTTCAGTCCATTCTCCGTTCACCGAAATTTCACCCGACCAGATACACAATAATCCTTCCGGACAGCGGGAATCGCCAATTTCAGAAATTTTTAGCGTGTATTGCCCATCAGCTGAAATGTAAAGCTGATTCATCCTGAAGGTTGATTCTTTACCAATGGTGAATGTTTGATCCAAAGTGATTTCTTCACAGCCCATTCCGGCGAAAAGTAAAAAAATCAGGATGTATTTTATAAAACCTCGATTTTTCATTTGATTGAGTTTGTATGAACCTAGACGGAATTAAGAACGTTTTAGTTGCGTGAAGCTAATAATCTGGGCTGTCGAGCTACAAAGCACCAAAGTAATTACCAGGATTTTAAAATACTCAGGAGCTTTGTCACATTGATACTTTGTTTCTTACTTTGCGACGAATTTCAAACATCGAAATAAAAGAAAAGACTGTGAAAATCGGAACTATTGATTTGGGTGAAATGCCGCTGTTTTTGGCGCCAATGGAAGACGTAACATTTAAATCGTTTCGGTACCTATGCAAAATGAACGGCGCTGATGTGGTGTACACCGAGTTTGTTTCGTCCGAATCATTGATTCGTGACATTCAGAGGACCAAACTAAAAATGGCTTTGTATGATTTCGATCGACCGGTTGCCATTCAGATTTACGGGTACGATATTAACTCGATGGTTGAGGCAGCCAGGCTGGCCGAAGAACAACAACCCGATTTTATAGATATAAATTTTGGCTGCCCCATGAAAAAGATTGTCCGTAAAGGGGCAGGGGCATGCATGCTTCAGACTCCGGATCTGATGCAGGAAATGACCGCAGCCATCGTGAAAGCTGTAAAATTGCCGGTGACTGCCAAAACCCGTCTGGGCTGGGACGATAATAGTAAAATTATTGTGGAAGTGGCCGAACGCCTGCAAGATGCCGGTATTTCGGCTCTGGCAGTTCATGGACGAACCCGTAACCAGTTATATACCGGAGATGCTGATTGGGAAATGATTGGGAAAGTGAAGAATTGTCCGCGTGTTCATATTCCCATCATCGGAAATGGTGATATTAACGGGCCCGAAAAAGCAAAGGCATTTCTGGAAAAGAGTGGTGTGGATGCGATGATGATTGGTCGCGGATCGATCGGTCGTCCGTGGATTTTTAACGAAGTGAAACATTACCTGAAAACAGGAGAGTTATTGCTTCCACCAACTGTTTCTGAAGTGCTGGTGCATGTCCGCAAACATCTTGATTTATCGATCGAATCGAAAAATAATGAGCTGAGTGGGATACTGATGATGCGCCGCCATTTCAATAAATATTTACCGGGATTGGAAAATTTCCGCGATTTACGAATTCAACTCTTACGGGCCAGTACAATGGAAACCGTTCAGGAAACACTCAATCAGATTGAAGAAAGATATGGAAATGTCAGGCTCGATTATTCGGATTTGAGTTTGAAATAGGGCTGCTGCCTGAATAACAAAGCGTATCAGAGTCCGATTTACTTTAAAAACCATGAAGAAACTTCGTCACATACAAATTGCTGAAAATCTGTGGAGCATTTTTGCAGATGATGTAAAATCGGCGAAATACCGGAAACATTATTCGGATGCTTCTTTCGGGGACAAATTGAAAAGGTATGCGAAAACGGTCGGAATGAAAGTGGTATATCCGGCTTTATTGCTGCAATACCTGATGAAATCAGATGATGTTTCGCTGAAAACTAAACTGATCATTTCTGCAGCTTTAGGATATTTCATTCTACCTGTCGACTTTATTCCTGACTTCGCACCCTTAATCGGATTCGCTGATGATTTGGGTGTTTTGCTTCTTGTACTTCGTCAAATTGCATCCAGTATCACTCCTGAAATCAGAAAAAATGCCCGAGAACATCTTCAGAAATGGTTTGGAGCAATTGATGCTGAACAGTTGGATCAATTCGACAAGGAATATTCAGCATGACCTGATATCAACCATTCCGTTTCGCTCTGTTCCGGAAATCGCATTCTATTTTTGCCCTTAATACAAACACTTACAATAAGGGATTCTTAAATTTTTCGTTCAATTGATATCATTCGGAATTCAATCGTTTACTTTTATACCCTGATCAAAAAAATCGTATATGGAATTTCTGTCCTCCCTTCCTGTTAGTTCCCTTCAGTGGGCAGTGATTATGGTTTGCGGAATGTTGATCGGAATGTCGAAAGTTGGTGTTCCTGGAGTTTCAATGATTGCTGTACCGGCACTGGCTTTTATTTTCGGGGCAAAACAGTCAACCGGAGTGCTGCTTCCAATTCTGATGATGGCAGATATTTTCGGAGTAGCTTATTACCGCCGTCATGCCAACTGGAGTAAAGTGATTAAAGTTTTACCCTGGGCTATTGTTGGGGTATTGTTGGCGCTCTGGATCGGGGAAATCGTCAACGACAAACAGTTTAAAAATCTGATAGCAGTCCTTGTATTTATTAGCATCGGGCTAATGTTATGGCAGGATAAACGGAAAGGAACTCATTTTTTTCCCGACAAATGGTGGTTTGCGGCATCGATGGGTATTTTGGGTGGTTTTGCAACTATGATCGGCAACGTTGCAGGACCGGTTTTTGCCATCTATCTTCTGGCTATGCATTTGCCCAAAAATAATTTCATTGGCACTGGCGCCTGGTTCTTTCTGATCATCAATATTTCCAAATTTCCGCTTCAACTGTTTGTCTGGAAAAACATCAGCATCGAAACCCTGACCATCGATCTGATGACTTTACCTGCCATTGCTTTGGGCGCAGTTTTGGGATTTAAATTTGTCAAATTAATTCCGGAACATACTTACCGGGGATTCGTTATTGTTATCACAGTTATTTCAGCATTCCTATTGTTACTCTAAACAGGAAAAAAATCAGGACATTTTTCGCTTGAAAACCTGAACCTAATTTATTGAATATTGGTACTTGATTCCATCAAACTTCTGATTCCATTTTTTCTGAAAATAACTATCTGACAGGTATTGACCTGAGAGAAGAAGGCATGGGAAAGGGCCAAGAATACTTCTAACCAAGTTGAATTTATCCGTATGTTTTTTATTTCAGACTTCTTAATTGCAAAACACCTGATTGATAGCGGTAGATCCAAACATTCTCAGCGAACTTCATTCTGTAATCACTGAAACATTAAGACTCATTCCATTTTCGTCCTTTCGTTACTCATAATAGATTCATTTCAGGTAACCTTTAACCATATTGTAATCGTATTGTAACCTGATTAATCATTTTCAAATTGGCTTATTTTACTGATATATTGAATGTTTATATTTATCTCAGATTACAAACCTGTTAATTTAATCGTTTTGTAACATTTCTGTAACAGTGCTGTAATTGCAGCACTTCATCTTTGTTGCGGCTTATAAATATAATTCATATTTAATTCTTGAGTATAAAATGAAAAAATCTGTATTAACCATTTGTGTGATCTTTATGATCACTTTAGTAGCGATGTCGCAGGAACCGAAAGAAGCATTTAAACCTTATGGCAAACCAATGATCAGGGTGTTTAGCAATTTTCATAGTACGTTTAGTGATGGCGATTCCCAGTCCGCATTTGAAGTGACCCGGGTTTATCTGGGCTACGAGCACCATTTCAGTGAAGAATTTTCAGGAACGGTTGTTTATGATGTTGCAAATCCTGCAGCAGGAAAATTAGAAATGACTGCTTTTGTGAAAAACGCTTTTCTAAATTACAAGCACAGCAATGTTTCGGTTGATTTCGGGATTATTCCAACTACACAGTTTAAGGTACAGGAAAGTTTTTGGGGATACCGTTATCTGGGAAAAGTATTTCAGGATGAATACAGTTTTGCTGCAAGTGCCGATTTGGGAACAAGTGTTTCATACCAGTTTAATAACTTTGTAAGCGCCGATGTTGCCATAACTAATGGCGAAGGTTATAAAAAATTA
This sequence comes from Prolixibacteraceae bacterium, assembly GCA_035648135.1. GTDB lineage: Bacteria > Bacteroidota > Bacteroidia > Bacteroidales > Prolixibacteraceae > Aquipluma. The sequence continues at coordinate 69,301 of DASRMB010000036.1, read as the reverse complement.
CAATCTGATAATATTTTTAAAACAGCATTCGGACTGACTCTTAATCCGGTGAAATCACTAACTATTCGTGGAATGGCTGATTTCATGGACAATCAAAGTACTTATGCCGGATTTGTTGGTTTTAAAACCAACAAATTTTCGCTGGGAGCCGAATACAATTATCAGAAGAATCATTTGATGGTTGCTGGAACCGATTATTTCGGACCATCATTCTACGGAACCGTTATAGTGTCGAAAAAAGCGAAATTCTTCGCCCGTTATGACGATCTCCAGTCGAATACTCCTTCCGGAGCAACAGAAGACTGGAATATCGCCAATGATGGCCAGCTGTTTTTGGCAGGTTTTGAATATTCACCGGTTTCAGGGATAAAACTATCGCCAAACTATCGCGGATGGAACCCGGCTCAGAGTTCACAAAATTTCATTTTCACATTGATGTTAAATTGCGAGATTAAATTTTAAAAAATAATACTAAAAACAAAAAGCATGAAATCAATTATTACTGTACTCGTATTGGCAGTTCTTTTTAGTTCCTGCCAGAACTCTGCAAAAAAGAAATCTACCGGAGAAAACGTTTCGCTGACTGCTGCAGGTGCAACCTTCCCTTTGCCATTTTACAACCTTGTATTCAAAAATTATTCTGAATCAAAAGGTATTCAGGTAACTTATGGTGGAATTGGTTCGGGCGGAGGCATTCGCAGTCTGACCGACAAAGTGGTGGATTTTGGAGCCACAGACGCTTATCTGGATGATGCTAAAATGGCTGAGATGCCTGCTCCTATCGTTCACATACCAACATGTTTGGGTGCTGTAGTTATTGCCTACAACCTGACAGGTATTGATGAACTGAAATTATCAAACGAGTTGCTTGAAAAAATATTCCTTGGTGAAATTACCAACTGGAACGACGCTAAAATTGCCGCCAACAATCCGGGAGTAAAATTTCCTGACCAAAAAATCATGTTTGTTCACCGTTCTGATGGTAGCGGAACAACCCAGATTTTTTCGGATTACATGACCAAAATAAGCAAAAACTGGGCTGACAAGGTAGGAACCGGGAAATCACTAAACTGGCCGATTGGCATGGGTGCCAAAGGCAATCCCGGAGTTATCGGAATGATCAGTCAGGCCGAAGGTGCCATTGGTTATGTAGGGTCTGAATTCGCATTTGCACAAAAAACACAGATGGCAAAAGTTCAGAACAGCAACGGCGAATATGTGTTGCCAACCATGGCTTCAATTAGTGCTGCTGCCAAAGGTGATATTCCTGACGACACCCGCATCATGCTGACCAATTCAAGCGATCCGGAGTCTTATCCGATCAGCGGATTTACCTGGATTATTCTTTACAAGGAACAGGCATACAGCGATCGTTCGTTTGCACAGGCCGAAGCAACAGTAAAATTACTGGATTGGCTGGTTAGTCCTGAAGCTCAGGCCGAAGCTCCTAACGTAAATTATGCACCACTGACAGATGATGCTGCAGCCAAAGCAAAAGCCATCCTTCGCACGGTTACTTACGAAGGAAAAACAATCCTTAATTAAGATTTAACTCAGCTGAATGAACAGTGACAAGATTACAAAAATCGTATTATTTTCTGTTTCATTTATCATCCTGATTGTAGCAGGAGGTATGGTTTTTTCCCTCGTGGGAGGAGCCATACCTGCTTTTAAAACTTTTGGCTTAGGTTTTATTACCTCAACGCACTGGGATCCGACTCATGGACAAGAAGAATACGGAGCTTTGCCATTTATTGCCGGAACACTGATTACTTCGTTTTTAGCGTTGCTGATCAGTTTCCCGTTGTCATTTGCAACTTCATTATTTTTAGGCGAGTATTACCGCAATACCCGGGTTGCTAAAATTTTGGGAACAATGGTCGATTTGCTGGCCGGAATTCCATCCATCGTTTATGGTTTGTGGGGTTTTTATGTCTTGCGTCCGTTTCTGATCAGTATTGGATTTGAAAATCAGGGCTTCGGAGTTCTCACTTCCAGTCTTGTCCTGGCAATCATGATTATTCCTTATGCAACCTCGTTGAGTAGCGAAATCATTTCAATGGTTCCGAACGATTTGAAGGAAGCTGCCTATTCTCTCGGGTCGACACGATATGAAGTGATCCTGCATGTAACCGTGCCAGCTGCCCGTTCAGGAATCTTTGCCGGCTACATTTTGGCCTTCGGACGGGCTTTAGGTGAAACAATGGCAGTTACAATGCTCATTGGGAATAGAAACATAATCCCTAATAGCTTATTTTCAACAGGGAACACCATGGCTTCGGTAATCGCCAATCAGTTTGGCGAAGCCAGCGGACTTAAACTCAGTGCGCTGATTTCAATCGGATTACTTCTTTTCGTTATCACCGGAATTGTAAACTGGATCGGAAAATTGATCATCAAAAAAATGAGCTAATGTTAAGGAATAAGTATTCAGTCGCAGTGTTCAGTCATCGGTTTCAGGAGAAAGTTATACGTTTTAAATCAATCCTTCATCCTTCAGTAATTGAAAAATGAAAGCAATTAGTGCAAAAGACAATATCAGTTTGAGGACAAAAAAAGACCGCATTTTTTTGGGCCTGGTTGTGCTTTTCTCTGTCATTACAGCTTCTCCGATTGTCCTGATTATTTTCAAGTTAATTGAAAAGGGGTATAAGCAGCTCAGTTTTAGTTTCCTGTTTGAAAATACACCAGACACCATGGAAGCCATGACCGCGATTGCCAGCAATAAGCTGATCCCCGGAGGTATTGCAAACGGTATTCTGGGGACGCTTCTGATGGTCGGAATGGCCGCGATTATTGCCATTCCGGTTGGAATTATAACAGGTGTGTACCTCTATGAAAATCAGAGGAAATGGATGGCCAATATTACCCGCAATGTTTCGGATATTCTTCAGGGAGTTCCATCCATTGTACTGGGTTTAATCTCTTATCTGTGGGTGGTCAAACATGTTACGCATGGTTATTCCGCACTCGCAGGAAGTGCATCACTGGCAATCATGATGTTACCTATGATTGTTCGTTCTACTGAAGAAACACTGAAGATGATTCCGCAAACCCTGAAGGAAGCAGGTCTTGCCCTTGGAATTCCATATTGGCGGGTACTGTTTGGAATACTAATTCCAACAGGTTTCAGCGGATTGATGACTGGGATACTTCTGGCTGTTTCGAGGGTTATAGGCGAAACAGCGCCTTTAATGCTTACGGCACTGGGAAGCTCGGTAATAAACACTAATATAGCAAAGCCAACCAGTGCAATCCCGCTCGTGATCTGGGAATTTTACAACGACCCTAACATGGTTGATCTGATCTGGAGTTCATCACTTTTATTAATGATCATGGTTCTTTCAATTAACCTGATTTCAAAACAGGTTGCAGCAAACAGAAAATAAAACAACAATGAATAATAATATATTACAGATCAAAGATCCCATACTTTCCATTCAGAATTTATCGGTAGCATACGATAAAAATGTGGCGGTAAAGGATGTGTCTGTCGGTATAAAAAAGAATACCGTTACAGCCATCATGGGGCCTTCGGGCTGTGGCAAAAGCACACTTTTACGTGTTCTCAACCGCATGCACGAACTGTATGAAAATATACAAACAACCGGAACGGTACTTCTAAATGGTGAAGATATTTTCAAAATGTCGCCTATCAAGCTCCGCCGGAAAACAGGAATGGTATTTCAACGGCCAAACCCATTTCCAACCATGAGTATTTACGACAATGTAATTGCAGGGTACAAACTCAATGGCATCAGTCAAAAAAAAGCAGTAAGAGATGAAATTGTAGAACGTTCGCTGCGCGATGTGGTTTTATGGGACGAGGTGAAAGATTCGCTCAATAAAAAGGGAACTTTTTTAAGCGGTGGACAGCAGCAACGACTCTGTATTGCACGTGCCCTGGCTTTTAATCCTGAAATTATTCTGCTCGACGAACCAACATCAGCACTCGACCCGGTTGCAACTTCCAGGATTGAAGATCTGCTGATCAAGCTGAAAGAAAACTATACCATTGTCATGGTAACACATAATATGTCGCAGGCTGCACGAATATCAGATTATTCACTTTTTATGTATCTTGGTGAATTGGTTGAGTACGGCAAAACCAAAAACATGTTTACAAATCCGCAGGACCGGAGAACAGAAGAATACCTGACCGGGAAATTCGGTTGATTTTTCAAAACACAAAAAAACATACCATGTCAGTAAAAAAAGACGAAGCAATAAAAGACATTTTGGCTGATTATGAATCACTTGCCAATCTGGTGCTCCAACAGCTCGATATACTTGAATCCCGCATTACAAACAGTGAGTTACACCTCTCGGAGGAACAACTCAAGACCATCAGCGACAACGAAGAAAAACTGGATAAATGGGAGGTAAAACTAAGTGATAAAATTGTAAATACAATTGTACTTTATCAGCCCCTTGCCACCGAGATCCGCAGCCTTATTGCACTATACCGGATCGTAATTAGTTTGGAACGAATAGGCGATTTAGCCATTAGCATTACTGATTTCATGAAGGCAATAAAAAACGAAGAGGTTTATGCCAGCCTGTCGGATTATATTTCGAACATGATGATTCTGAGTGTTAAAATGGCAAAAAATGCGATGCTTTCGTTTATCAACAAAGATATGGATCTTGCCATCTGGACGATCAAAAACGAAGCGGTAGTTGACGAACTGAACCGGAAGATGTTAAAAAAAGCGATCAGCAAAGCTAAAAAAGTAGAAGAAAAAAAGAATATAATGATCAGCTTCATCAACATTAAGGAAATGGTTTCCAACATCGAACGGATTTCAGATCATGCAGCCAATATTGCCGAAGCATCTATTTATGCCTTCGAAGGAAAAGATATCAGGCACCACAGAAAAAGAGAACTGCAAGAAAAATCAAAATCATCAAATAATGAGTGACAGTTACAAAATATTAGTCGTTGACGACGAAAAGGATTTGTGCGAAATCCTTCAGTTCAACCTGGCAAGCGAAGGGTTCGACATTGAGGTTGCCTATTCAGGAGAGGAAGCTTTGAACAAGTCGATTGAAGGATTCGACCTGTTATTGCTCGATGTAATGATGGGTGGCATGTCCGGGTTTAAGCTGGCCGACAAAATCAGGAAGGAAATGGGCCTTTCAGTACCAATTATTTTTCTGACAGCACGTGAAACCGAAAACGACATGCTGACCGGATTTAATATTGGAGCAGATGATTACCTGTCAAAACCTTTTTCGATCAAGGAGCTTGTTGCACGGATAAAGGCCGTTCTGCGCAGGGGTAAAAATGTTGAAGTCAAGCCGAAGGTAATTACGATTGACAACATGGAGCTTGATTTGAACCGAAAATCTGTAACCATTGAAAATGAGCAGATTTTGCTTACCCGCAAAGAATTTGAGATTTTAACCATGCTGATCACACATAAGGGGAAATACCTTAGCCGGCAGGAAATTATGGATCGAATCTGGAGTGACGATGTAATTGTTACAGAGAGAAATGTGGACGTAAATATTGCCCGCCTTCGAAAAAAAATTGGTGATTATGGCGTTTGCATCAAAGGCCGGTCGGGTTACGGATACTGCTTCGAAAACTAGAAACGCTTCTTTGCCGCGAGCCTTGGGTCGGGAAACTCACCAGGCAGAAGAACACGTTAGTTTTTGAGAGGGAAAAACATCAGAATTGAAATTACAGATCGTATTTAAAACAGCATAAAAAAATGAAAAACGTGGTTGTACAGCGTACATTTCGCAGACGAATATTTAATAATTTCTTTGTTGTATTTTTCATTTTCACACTGGTCGTTCTTGCCTACCAGTACGATCGCGAAAAAAGCTACCGCACTGATCAGCTTGAAAATATTCTCGATAACATTTCGGAGGTAACGCACCGTTATATCGAACACAAAAAAGTTTTTGAATCGGGTGATTTTAAATCACTTGACACACTGAAGACTTTGCTGCCGATAGCTAACACCCGGCTTACGGTAATTGATCCGTCGGGAAAAGTATTGTATGATAGTTTTGTTGACGACGTTCGGACCATGGAAAACCACCTGAAACGTCCAGAAGTTCAACAGGCACTTTATTCCGGAAATGGATCGAGCATTCGTTTGTCGGCTACAACCAATCAGAAGTTTTACTATTATGCCAAGAATTGTAAAAAATACTATGTACGGACAGCTGCAGTTTACAATGTTGATATTGTCAAATTCCTGAAAACTGAGCGTATTTTTCTGTTTTTCGTCGTGTTCCTTTTCCTGTTGATGTGGATTTTACTCCATTTCACAACACGTCGTTTAAGCGAGTTTATTACCAAGCTGAAAGAATTTGCGCTAAAAGCCGGACAAAATGAAGATATTTCGAAGATGGACAGCACTTTTCAGGACAATGAACTGGGAATAATCCGGAAACAAATCGTTCAGATTTACAACAACCTGAAAACCGCCAAGGACGAACTGACTAACGAAAAAGAAAAATTATACGGTCACTTACAGGTTCTGAAAGAAGGAATTTCTATTTTTTCTCCTGAGAAGAACAAGATACTGGCCAACAGTCATTTTATTCAGTTCATTAACACGATTTCGAAAAAATCAAGCATTTCGGCTGAGCATATTTTTTCAGTTCCTGAATTTGGCAAAGTGCTTGAATTTATTGAACAATACCGCGAAAGCGATCTTCAAACGATGAACAAGGAACTTCCTCAGATTGAATATACCATCGAGAAAGGCGAAAAATTCTTTCAGGTCAGATGCATCATTTTTCTGGATAAAAGTTTTGAAATTCTGATCAGCGACGTAACACGTCCTGAAAAACAGCGGCTATTAAAACAGCAACTCACTTCAAACATTGCACATGAGCTAAAAACACCATTATCATCCATCAAGGGCTATCTCGAAACCATTTTAAACAATCCGAAAATTCCGGTTGAGAAACAGAGGTATTTCATGGAAAAAGCCTTTGCACAGTCAGAGCGCCTGACCGATTTATTAAATGATATTTCGTTACTCAATAACATTGAAGATGCCGGTGGTTTGTTTGAATTTAAATCAGTGATGCTAAATCCCGTAATCCGTGATGTGATCGAGAATCTAAAAAACAGGCTTACTGACAAGAATATCACCTACATAGTTGATGTCGACAATACAGTTGTCGTTAACGGAAATGAATCGTTACTTTTTTCAGTATTTCAGAACCTGATTGAAAATTCGATCAACTATGCCGGTAGCAATACGAAAATCTCGATCCGGAAATATCTGGAAGATGATCAGTTCTATTATTTCAAGTATTCCGATACAGGTGTTGGAATTTCAGAAGAACATTTGAAACGTATTTTTGAACGGTTTTACCGAGTTGATTATGGACGTTCGCGCGAAAATGGCGGCACCGGACTTGGTCTTTCAATCGTAAAGAATGCGATTATCCTTCATAAAGGCGAAATCTCGGTCAAAAATAAACCGGAGGGTGGATTGGAGTTTTTATTCTCCATTTCGAAAAAATAAGACAAAGGCACATGATCTGTCGGCCAACTGTCATATATCTTTTACAAATCAAAGAGTTCCCACTCATTCTGCTTTCAAGAAGATACAAATCCCGGATACCCGGGATTTTTTTTGCCCGTTATGAGAATTTCATCCCGAACCATTCTAAATCAAGCATAAATCCTTTTCATGTTAGAAAATACCTTTATGGTTCATTTTTCAATTATTTTTTTAAATTTAACATCACCTGCCAGAGAGCAGAAATGAATAAATTGAAAAAAACAGGAGATGGATATAATACACATTAGTGCAGAGGGTTATCCGGTGGCGAAAGCCGGAGGATTAGGTGACGTTGTGGGTGCATTACCCAAATATCAAACGTTGCTGGGTCATTCAACAACTGTAATCCTACCTTTCTATCAAGGAAAATTCAGTCGCGAGAATAAATTCTCGGTAATTTCTTCAGGTTTTGCACGATTGGGACACACCAATTACGCATTTAATGTATTGGAACTTGAAAAAAACACGTTGGGATTTAAACTCGTCCTGATTGACATTCCGGGTTTGTTTGACAGGGAAAATATATATTCCTATCCGGACGACACTGAGCGGTTTCTTACATTCCAGATCGCCGCATTAAACTGGATGAATCAGTTGGATGGAATACCAGACATCGTTCATTGTCATGATTCGCATACCGGTTTTATTCCGTTTATGATGTCAAAGGTTCGCGAATACAGCAAATTCGAGCAGGTACCCACCATATTCACCATTCACAACGGTCAGTATCAGGGACATTTTGGATTCGACAAATTACATTATCTTCCACCTTTTCACTCTTATTTTAATGGACTGGTTGAATGGAATCACTTGATCAATCCTTTGGCATCAGCCATTAAATGTGCATGGCGGGTGACCACTGTTTCACCAAGTTATTTGGATGAAATTGGTTATTCGATGAAGGGCATGGAAGAATTACTGCGTAAAGAGCGCAGTAAATCGGTTGGAATTCTGAATGGGATTGACACTGAAGTCTGGAATCCAGAAACAGATAAGATGCTGGAGAAAAACTTCAGTATAAAAAACGTTGACAAAGGAAAGAGTGCTAATAAAGAAATCCTCTGCCGCCAATTCGGGTTGGATCCGTCAAAACCGCTGTTTACGTTTATTGGTCGCCTGGTTGAAGAGAAAGGTGCTGATTTATTACCCGGAATTGTTTACAATCTTTCAAAATTTAATCCGGGAGAACAAAATATTCTCATTTTAGGATCCGGAGAAAAAACCATCCAAAATGCCTTGCTTCATCTGGAGCACGAATTTAAAGGAAGCTATTGTTCATATATTGGGTTCAATGAAAAACTCTCGCACTTAATTTATGCAGGAGCCGATTTTCTGTTAATGCCTTCCCGGGTTGAGCCCTGTGGCTTGAATCAGCTGTATGCCCTTCGGTATGGAACTATTCCTATTGTCCGAAGAACCGGAGGCCTGCGTGATACTATACTGGATATCGGAGACAATGGTTTTGGCATTTGTCACGATCAATCTTCAAACTTCGATATTATTCATTCGGTACAGAGGGCAAAAAAATTATACGAAAACAAAAAGACCTTGAATAAAATCAGGAAGCAGATGATGCAAATCGATCATTCATGGAATAAGGCCGCTATGGATTATATTGAACTATACCAATCACTAAAACTTTAAGTATATGAAAAACAGAACATTAGCCATCATTCTAGGAGGAGGTCAGGGATCAAGACTTTCACCGTTAACGGAAAACAGATCAAAACCAGCTGTTCCGATTGCAGGTAAATATCGCCTGGTTGATATTCCAATATCCAATTGTATCAATTCTGACATCAAGCGCATATTTGTTCTGACTCAATTTAATTCGGCATCATTAAATCAGCATATTAAAAACACTTATTCTTTCAGCTTTTTCAGTGATGCATTTGTTGATATTTTAGCTGCCGAACAAACCCCCGACAACAAATCATGGTTTCAGGGGACGGCCGATGCAGTGCGTCAGTGCATGCAGCATTTTATCAACTTCGAATTCAAATATGCATTGATTCTTTCAGGTGATCAGTTGTACCAGATGGATTTCAACGAAATGATTGATGCTCATGAGAAGAGCGGAGCTGAAATCACGCTGGCAACCCTTCCGGTAAATGCGAAAGATGCACCTGATTTCGGTATCCTGAAATCAAATGCAGAAAACATTGTGACTGAATTTATAGAAAAACCTGTGACTGAATTGCTTCCCGGATGGACTTCGCCGGTCAGTGATGAAATGCAGCAGGAAGGCAAACTGTACCTGGCATCGATGGGTATTTATGTTTTTAACCGCGATTTGCTGATTAAACTCATGCAAGATAATGATGACAAGGATTTCGGAAAAGAAATCATACCAAATGCAATTAATAACCACAAAGTTTTAAGCTATCAGTACGAAGGTTACTGGACTGATATTGGTAACATTGAATCATTTTACGAAGCAACTCTTTCCATAACTGATGATATTCCGAAGTTCAACCTTTTTGATAATTCGAAAGTTATTTATACAAGGGCACGTTTACTGCCGCCTTCTAAAATATCGGGTACTACCCTACTGAAGACTGTAATTTCCGACGGCTGTATCGTTCATGCCAGCAGCATCGAACATTCGGTAATTGGAATCAGATCCAGGATTGGAAGTGGAACCGTCATCATCAGCTCATATATCATGGGCAACGATTATTATCAGAATCTGGGCGAAATTGACCAGTCGTACAACAACGGTAAAGTGATGGGAATTGGTACAAATTGTTACTTAAACAACTGTATTGTTGACAAGAATTGCTTTATCGGGAACGATGTCAGCATAACCGGAGGCAGCCACTTACCCGATTCGGATAACCCACTATACTCGGTAAAAGATGGAATTGTGGTTATTAAAAAAGGCGCCATTCTTCCTAACGGATATGTGATCTGATCTTTGATCTTTATTCATATTTTAGCTGTCCTATCTGAAATTGATTCAGTTAGGACAGCTTTTTTTACGAAATGAGTCAGGAGCATTCAACGGATCAATTGATATCGTTGTGGGGAAAGTTGTTGGTATTGTTTCCCGATATGAAATGGAAACAGAAATCGGTCACGCGAAATCAATTATACTATCCTCAAGCGAGACGAGCTTTTACTAAGCCCACAAGAAATTAATTTGATCCAGTGTCTACTCAATAATTACAGGATATCATGAAATTCGCAGAGACGCACCTCCGTGCGTCTTTACTCTAAATCACGCATTTTTCTCCGGATTACCTCATTGAGGAGAATACCATTCCCCACAACAATATGAATTGATCCCATTCAACCTTGCACATTCAGTTCACTTTCCCGGGGCATCATAATTCACGAAAACATCAGAGTGCAGATCAATAAAATTTGGTCATCTGCGCTAATTTTTCCGTTGGAGTGCATTGATGGAATTGTTATCTTTGGTAACATAAATAATATTTTACCAAAACTTTAACATTCAAACCCAAATGAAAACAAAACTATTTACTCTTTTGGCGATTTCAGTTTTACTGATCTGCAACTCATTTCAGGCGCAATCTAAAGTTCTGATACGGCTTAATCTACAGAAAGGCAACACTTACGAAATGACCATGGCTTCAAACAACATCATTGATCAGGAGATGATGGGGCAAAAAATAAAAATGGATCAGAAAATGAATATGGTTTTCTCCTACCATGTTCTGGATATTCTTCCTAACCATAACTTCCTGATTGAATATTCGATGGTGAAAATGAAATTGGATATGAATATAAATGGTCAGGAAATAACTCTGGATTCAGAAAATACGGATGAAAGTAATCCGATGAATGAAGTATTAAAAGGTCTTGATTCACTAAAACTGAAATTTGAACTTAGCCCGGCGGGCAAGGTTGAACAGGTAGTAGGATTGGAAGAATACGCGAAAAAGCTTGCAGGGAACCAGCAAATAGCCAAAACGATGCCAATGTTCCTGGACGACAATAACTTTAAAACATTTATTGGTCAAGGATTTAGCTATTTCCCTGAGGTTGCGGTGGGAGAGGGAGAGAAATGGACATCGTCATTTAAATTACCTGCCATGATGAATATGGAAACAATTATGAATTTTGAAGTAGCTGCTATTGAAAAAGATCAGATAAGCCTAAATTTCACTTCGGATGTAAATATTGACACTCCAATAGAACAGGGAGGAATGAAAATGAATATGAAAATGACTGGCAAACAAGATGGTACTATGACTATTGACACAAAAGATGGTTGGATACGTCAGTCGGATCTGACGCAGAAATTTGATATGAAGATGAAAATGAAGAATCCGCAAACAGGTGAAGATATGGAAATCCCAATGGTGATGAATTCGGTCACAAAAATTACAGTTAATAAGAATTAGCAGTTCTTCGAATTCCATTGTACAATTTCAGAATACCAAGCCCCGAAACTTTTCATTGTGTCACGGGGCTTGGTATTGAATTTCAGGTTGTAGTCCCTGCATTGTAGTGGAAGAAACGGACTGGTTAATAGTCTTTGGTGGCTGATAAAACAGGCTTATTCCACTTCACTTTAAGCCTAATTGTATAACTCTGTTAAAACCAGTTAACGATTGTTAGGTTTGGCATGTTATTGTTTGTATTTTTCTACTTTTGCCTGAACGGTATTATAAATCGATGACGTACAGAAAACAAATCATTTTTTTTATTCTTCTTTTCAACTCTTTTCAACTCTTTTCGCAAGAGCCTGAAGAAATTGACCCGATGCCTGTGAGATTAAAAGGACAGGTGCTGAACCTTGGCGACGAATTGCCTGTGCCGTTTGCTTTTGTTCTGAATCACCGGACTCACAGCGGAGTGACGACCGATGATCAGGGCCGGTTTACGATGGATATGCTTAATATTGACAGTTTATCCATTACTTCGCTTGGGTTCTCAAAAACCACTACCCGCATACCGGCAAACTACAACGAGATGAATGTGTTAATCCTTTATGCACGTCCCATCCGGTTTGCTCTTTCTGAAGTCAAGGTTGAGGGTGAGCAAATAAAGGTAAACATGGATGGAATCCCTCAGGCCAAAAAAGTCGATATTGATCCTCAGTTACGGGGTGATGCATACAACAAAAAACCTCCTGTTCTGGCCGCTTTTTTTAATCCGGTAAGCTTTTTACAATACTACACCAGCAGACAGGAAAAGGAAAAGCGAGAAACAAGAAAAGCCATTGTCACTGAAAAGCAGTGGGAAGTTCTTTCGCAATTTTACACCAAAGAGCTAGTAATGGAACTAACAGGTCTTAATGATTCTGACGCTGATAGTTTCATGATCTATATCAATAGCAAAGGATTGTTGAGCTACATGTCTAACGAATACGATGTCCGCAATGCCATTAAAGAGCAGTTTGAAATCTATCGGAACAAAGGACACTAAAAGCAAAAACAGAATGTTAAAGATTTTGAGATTTTGAGATTTTATCAAAAAACTACTATCACCAGCAATTCGATCACCTGATGCTGAAGGAAACTTCATTAAATTTCACGACCTTTGCCGGAACAAAAAGCAGGTTCATACAAAAAAAAACAATTAGCTTGTTACTGAAAGCCAATTGACTATAGTATCAAGGAGCCATAGTTGTTGCAAAGTTTAAAATTATAATAAGGAGATTGACATTGAAAGAGTTTTCTAAAAAAAAGATCATCCTCAAAAAGAAGGAACATTCAGAGAAAGAAACAGTCGGTGATGGATTAATTCGCCTGAACAAGTATATTTCTAACTCGGGCGTATGCTCGCGTCGTGATGCAGATAAAATAATCAGCGATGGACTGGTGACCATAAACGGTGAAGTTGCTACCGAGCTTGGGCGAAAAGTGACGCTCGATGATGATGTTCGATTTGACGGGAAAAGACTAAATCCAGAACGGAAGGTTTATTTGCTGCTCAACAAACCACGTGGATTTGTTACTACCCTCGACGATCCACATGCCGAACGAACCGTGATGGAACTGGTCAGGAACACCTGTTCGGAACGAATTTATCCGGTTGGAAGGCTCGATATGCAAACTACCGGCGTCTTGCTTTTCACCAACGATGGCGAACTGACTAAAAAACTGACTCATCCGAGTTATGAGAAGAAGAAAATCTATCATGTTCAGCTAGACAAAGATTTTCTTCCGGAAGATCTTGAAAAAATTCGAAAGGGGATTGAACTTGAAGATGGTTTTATTGCAGCCGACGACATTCAGCTGATTGATCCGAATGATGCCCGTCAGGTTGGTATCGAAATTCATTCAGGGAAAAACCGTATTGTACGCCGCATTTTCAATCACCTTGGCTACCAGGTCGAAAAACTCGACCGTGTAGTTTTTGCCGGACTTACCAAAAAAGATTTGCCTCGTGGCCGGTGTCGTTTCCTGACTCCACATGAAATCAATTTTCTGAAAATGACTTAATGTAATTAAATTCAATTTCGCAGACTAATAAGCCGCCACTTGGAAAAGGAGTTTTTACACATCATCACTGAAAATCAGGGAATCATTCATAAGGTATGTTCCATTTACTGCGATTTGGAAGAAGACCGTCGTGATCTGTTTCAGGAGATTTTGGTTCAGTTGTGGAAATCATATCCTTCATTCAGGTCCGAATCGAAATTTTCGACATGGATGTACCGTGTTGCTCTGAATACTGCAATTACAAGTTTCAAGAAAGAGAAACGTCAACCTGACAAATCAGGTATTTCGTACGAGAATTTGCAGTTGGCCGATGAAATGTACGACACCAGAACAGAAGAACAAATTAGAATGCTCAACAAGGCTGTTCATCAGTTATCTGGAATTGAAAAATCAATTATCCTGCTGTTTCTGGAGGATAAAAAATATGAAGAGATTGCTGATATTACAGGAATTACCCAAAACTATGTCAGGGTAAAAATGAACCGTATCAAGAAAAAGTTGAAATCGCTAATGAATAAGGAAGAATAGATGGATTTGAAGGATTTAAAATCGGCGTGGGATACATATTCTTCTCAGGAGGAGGACAAACATCGGCTCGGAAAGGAAAATATTCATGAGTTGCTGAAGATTCGGACGAAAACGATGGTTGAACGATTCGACAGAAACATTAAGATTGGTATGTTTGTGTTGGGTGTTTATATTACTTATATTCTTCTGGATTATTTATTCGTATCTGAATATTTATCCAAGGCCATTGCTGATAAGTCAATTGAATACCCTAAATGGCTGGAACTACTGGATATTTTCTCCTCTGTACTTATAATTCTAACCTATCTGTTTTTTGTGCTTCGCTATGTCCGCATAAAACGAAGCTTTTCGCCAGACACACAATTAAAAGATTTTCTTTCAGGGATTCATAACACGCTGATTACCTACAGGCGGATGTTTTACCTGGCGGTTATCATTTTGCTTATAAACATTATTCTGGGATTTGCTGCAGGCCTCTATCAGGGAATTAAAATCAAAACTGATTTGATCAGTGGTGGCATTGAAAATCTGGCCACCTCTAAAATTCTTATCATCACAGGCGTAGGCCTGGGAATTCTGATACCCTTAGTTGCATTCACATTTTTTATTCTTCGGTGGGGATTCAACAAACTTTACGGTCGCTATCTGATCAAACTGAACGAAACACTTCATGAGCTTGATGAATCTTTCGGGCCAAAGTGATCCGTATTCACCCAAACATTGGAACAAAAGACAAACTTTCAGTTAAGATAAACTACTTAATCGGTGGCGTTTAAAAGATACTATCCTTTGTGATTTTTCATCCCACAACCTGAGTTTCAACGATCGAAGGCTCATTAAAAAAGTAACAGGGATTACCTCTCTAAAAATCGTGTTTTCCCGGTAGCATTTTGCAAGATTGTAATTTGGGATGCGGGCATTCATATGATGAATTTGATGAAATCCGATATTTCCGGAGAACCATTGCAGCAGCCTTGGAAATTTCACAAACGAACTGCCTTTTAACGCCACGGTCCTGAAATTCCAGTCATTGCTCCTGAACCAGGAAACCCCTTCGAATTGATGTTGCAGATAAAATAACCACAATCCAGCAATAGCAGCAAAATAGAGGATCAACAGCTGAATAACCACGAATTTGCCAAACCCTATGGCCAGCCCCATAACCATAAAAATCAGCAGGAGTGTCGCATTGGTGAAATAGATGTTTAATCTTTCCTTCCTGGATATCCCTTTATTAGTCAGGCGATTTTGAACCAGGAATACATAGAGTGAGCCAAAGCCAAACATAACAATGGGGTGACGATATATCCTGTATTTGAGCTGACCCCATTTGCTGCTTGCCTGATATTCTTCTTTGGTCATGGTCCAGACATCACCAACACCTCGTTTATCAAGGTTGCCCACTGTGGCGTGATGTCTCATGTGTTGGTTGTGCCATTTATGATAAGGGGTAAAGGCCAGCATTCCAAAAAACATCCCCACAATCTGGTTAGCCCTTTGCGATTTAAAAAATGATCCGTGCCCACAATCGTGAAAGATGATAAACAGGCGAACCAGAAATCCTGCTGCCAGAATGATTAAAAATACCGTCAGCCACCAGGAAACAGATAGACTGTAAAGGATTAAAACCCACAATCCGACATAGGGGATAAACGTATTGGTAATTTGCCAGATACTTTTTCTCAAACTCGGTGTTTGATACTTTTCCATGTTTTTAGTAAACGTGACCCAGGATGTAATCTCAGGGTTCTTGTTTTCCAGTGGGTTCATCTTGAAAATAAATTTTATCTCATCTTTTTCCACTAAATTATTTAACGATTTCCGAAGACTTTTGGTTCAAAGTTTTGTGTTAAATCAGTTGTGATATTTTGACTAATGCTGTGATTAAACGAGCATTTAGGTACTTAAAGATTTGGATAATAGCAAATAAAAAGCAAAACACTGAAAATAAAAGCGTAACTTCGGCGAAAATTCAGCAAGAATAATAGACACTTTTTTATAAAAAAAAAATAATTTATGGGTAGATCACAGGAAACTTTCAACAAAAAAGAAGTAAGAAACAAAAAAGAGAAAAAGAGAAAAGATAAAGAGAAGAAGAGGTTATTCAAGAAAGATAACGATGGTGGTGGTGGATTGGATAACATGATGGCCTATGTCGACGAAAACGGAATGATAACTTCAACTCCCCCAGATCCCAATCGCAAAAAATTGGTGTTTAAGTTGGAAGATATCGAAATTAGCATACCTAAAAGTGATCCGAATCAAAAACCCGATCCGATCAGAAAAGGAACCGTAACCTTCTTTAACGAGTCTAAAGGTTTTGGATTTATAAAGGATTCTGAAACACAGGAAAGTATATTTGTTCATGCGAACAATTTACTCGAAGAAATTAAAGAGGGTAATGCTGTTAACTTTGAGGTAGAAATGGGACAACGCGGACCTACTGCATTACAGGTAAAACAGTACAAGGAACCTAAACCTATACCAAAACCTGCTCCTGCCCCACCAGTAGCTGAGACACCTGCCGCTGCTGATACGGCTGAAACTAAAACTTCAGAAACGCCCCCGGAAGCTTAATACTTATCGTGATTTGGCCTATTATTTTGGTATGCCAATTCCCGGAATCGGAGTTCTGAAAGATCAATTGTTCGGGTTAAATCTTTAGCCTGAATTTTGTCTGCCCAAAACAACCGAAATCACGAGAGAATCAAAACATAAGTGAACAATTTGAGCAGCCGGATCACTCCTGATTTTCTAAATGCAGGTTATACAAAACAACAGGCAGCCAAACAAATATAAACACACGGAATCAGGCAACAGATCAGCGTACTGATTCCGTCCGTGTTCGATCAGGTCGAACCATTCAATACTCTCATTCACTTCAGCGAAGAAACAGCTAAAATTTCCAAATCCTATGGCAATTCCGTAGTATCTGGGATCCCAAAGTTTTGTCATTATTCTATGGGAATAAGCTACTGTTCAAAGTCTCATGCCTTCTGGATGACTATTGGGATTTATTTGTCTCCCACGCAATCCTTTACTCGGATACCTCATACCAAACTACAATTTGAAATGGTCAGACAAATTATGGAACATATTCAGGATAACTCTCCGTGTTTATTGAATGAGATTTATTTCTACTATTAAGTAAAATTCAGTAATTTAGTAAGAAAAAAAAACAGAAATGAGAAATCTAAAATTCATACGGTTGGTGAAGCTGGTGTTTGCATTAGCATTAATGGTCATTATCAGTTCATCGTGTAAAAAGGATGACGAAATTAATCCCGATTATGTTGGAACATGGATCGCTGTTGAATCTATTCCTACTGCCTCCGGTTATACTGAGATCAGAGATATTATGACTTTTTCTGAAAATAGTGTTATAGATTTAATGCAAATACCCGGTGAATCGACTGATAAGTGGATTGACTATATGAACATAAAGGGTTCAATATCGGTGAGTGGAAATCTGATGACTGTTACTATTGCTGAAATAGGTATTTCTTCACTAAATGCAATTACAGGACTGCCAACAGGGACAATCATAGGTTATAAAGAGGGAAGCGTGGAATTTGAAAGCATCCTTTCTCAAACAGAGCAGTCTCAAACATTCGAGTCTGAATATAGCATTTCGGGTAGTGAATTAACACTGAAAACTGATAACAATTACGATGGCGATTACTTGGATGAAGATGAAGTGACCGTTTATACAAAGCAATAGCAGTTCCCCTCCTGCCAAAAGACCCGAAAGTGATTCGAAACTATGACTCTTAATCACCATGCCAGACGGCAATGGATATGAGAGGTATTCTGAGAAATGAAAATTCAAGGAGCGTCATGCCGAATTTATTTCGGCATCTCAAGTTTATTTTATCAACAATCTTAAAATTCAGCATAATGTTTTTGTAATTTTAAAAGAAAAATGGCTGACGAAAAATCTTTAGTAATACCCATTGATTCTATTGAAAGAGATTTCGAAGATTTTCTATCTCCTAATTCGAACAAACGCATAATATTTTCTGGCCCTTTTGGAATAGGAAAAACCTATTTTCTGGACAAGTTTTTCAAGAATCGGGAACCCAAATATCTTCCAATTTTTCTACGTCCAGTAAACTACTCGTTATTATCGAATGAAGATGTTTTTAGACTAATAAAATACGATATCCTTCTGCAATTGATAAGCAAGAATGGGTTTGTAATTGAAAATGAATTTGAATTTTCAGGACTTGAGTATGCAAACTTTTTTATTGGAGAAAACAAATTTCTAATATTACAAAATCTACTGAAGTTGATTCCTAAAATCCAAAGTACCATTGATGGCTTAGAAAATTTCAGCAAGTTAATCGAGGCATTTAGAAAGGGTAAAAAAGAAATAAATGAGGATTCAGATTTGAAGATGTTGTTTGAATTCCAGCAGGAAACGCAAGATAATTTTCTGCTTGAATACGATCATGTTTCTCAATTCATTGCAGATAAGCTAGATGAAATGTCAGAAGCTAATAAAACAGAAATTCAATTAAAAAAAGTCCTAATTATTGATGATTTAGACCGTCTTGATCCGGAACATATTTTCCGTTTGTTTAATGTTTTTAGTGCTCATTTCGACCATGTAAATTATTATCCGAATAGAGAGGAATTAAAGGATAATAAATTTGGATTTGACAAAATAATATTTGTTTGTGACATAGAAAATATTCGGAAGATATTTGCTCATAAATATGGTTCAGAGGTTGATTTTTGCGGATATATTGACAAATTTTATTCTCGAAAAATATTTTTTTTCAATAACAATGTAGAAATAGTCAAGTTTGTAGATGAGATATTTAAACCTATTGAAGACAACGATCCACAGATGGGTGGTAGTTATTCTTCGCTCCTATCAATGATAAAGCCAATCTTTATTGACTTCATTTCAGCAAATGCTGTAAATCACAGGGTTATTGAGAAAATAAAACTCGGCAAAAGTAATTTCAACAAGCCACATAACATTGTTTTTTGGAAACATCATCGACTTAGAAATTATAATCTTAAAGCAGTTCAAGTATTTGAGTATTTATATAACCTCTATGGTGGAAATTATGATGCTTTACTTGAAGCAATACAGAAATCAGTAAAATTACCAATTAGGAATGCACAATATGACATTAATTTGGATATCCAACATTTGCTTCCATTTTTAAAACTTAATAGCGATTTAAATACAAATGCAACTTGGAATTACTTAAACAACAATATTACTTTTCAAACTATCTGTGATTCAAGCGATGGCGTATATATTGCAAAAATGTCGGAAAGTTCAACTGAAAATTTGCAAAATACAAACTACTATGAGATATTGGCAATTGCATTAGAAAACATCAATTTATTAGGAATATTTGAACCCATTACAGATTAATCGTCATTTTATTTTACAACAAAAAAACCGCTCCCTTTCGGAAAGCGGCTTTTGTATTTTACTGCGTAGAGACGCACGGCCGTGCGTCTCTACAAAAATTGCAATGAAATATTATTCCTCGTGTGCGGCAAGCAGCACTTCCAGAATTTTCTTTCCGGCAGCAGCAACGCTGGTACCAGGTCCGAAAATGGCGACTACACCGGCATCGTACAGGAATTGATAATCCTGGGCAGGAATTACACCACCGGCAATCACCATGATGTCTTCGCGACCCAGTTTTTTCAATTCTGCAATAACCTCAGGAACTAATGTTTTGTGACCAGCAGCCAGTGACGAAATACCCATTATATGCACATCGTTTTCAACGGCTTGTTTAGAGGCTTCTTCCGGAGTCTGGAACAATGGCCCCATGTCAACATCGAAACCGATGTCGGCATATCCGGTTGCTACTACTTTAGCGCCACGGTCATGTCCGTCCTGACCCATTTTGGCGATCATGATACGAGGCTGACGACCTTCCAGTTTGGCAAACTTAGTTGCCAGGTCCTGAGCCTCTTTGAAGGTTGAATCGTTTCTGCTTTCTGATGAGTACACGCCTGAAATAGTTCTGATGATTGCTTTATAACGTCCCACATGTTTTTCGCATGCGTATGAAATTTCGCCCAGTGAAGCGCGTTTTTGAGCTGCTACGACTGCCAGTTCCAGCAAGTTTCCTTTGCCGGTTTCAACACACTTGCTAAGAACTTCCAGAGCTGCCTGACATTCGTCTTCGTTACGTTCGGCACGCAATTTATTCAATCTTTCGATTTGAGACAAACGAACGGCAGTATTATCGATTTCGAGGATGTCAATCGGATCTTCTTTTTCCAAACGGTATTTATTAACACCAACGATGGTTTGCGTATGGCTGTCGATTCGGCCCTGTGTTCGTGCAGCAGCTTCTTCGATACGCATTTTTGGAACTCCGGTTTCAACGGCTTTCGACATACCACCCAATTTTTCAACTTCTTCAATCAATGCCCAGGCTTTCTGAACCAGTTCATTGGTCAAAGTTTCAACGTAATATGAACCTCCCCATGGATCAACCTCGCGGCAGATATCAGTTTCCTGCTGAATGTAAAGCTGTGTGTTACGGGCAATACGTGCTGAGAAATCGGTTGGCAATGCAATTGCTTCGTCTAAAGCATTGGTGTGCAAACTCTGGGTATGACCAAGTGTTGCAGCCATGGCTTCAACAGCTGTACGGCCAATATTATTATATGGATCCTGTTCCGTCAACGACCAGCCCGAAGTTTGACAGTGCGTGCGCAAAGCCATTGATTTTGGATTTTTCGGATTGAACTCTTTGACCATTTTCGCCCAGATCATTCGGGCAGCGCGCAATTTGGCGATTTCCATGAAGTGGTTCATCCCGATAGCCCAGAAGAACGACAAACGTGGCGCAAAAGCGTCGATGCCAATTCCGGCTTTGATACCTGTCCTGAGATATTCCAGACCGTCAGCAAGTGTGTATGCCATTTCGATATCGGCAGTAGCACCGGCTTCCTGCATGTGGTATCCGGAGATAGAAATCGAGTTGAATTTCGGCATTTTCTGAGAAGTGAACTCGAAAATGTCGGCAATAATTTTCATCGAGAATTCCGGTGGATAAATATATGTATTACGCACCATAAATTCTTTCAGAATATCATTCTGAATTGTTCCTGAAAGCTGTTCCAAAGTTGCACCCTGTTCCAATGCAGTTACAATGTAAAAAGCCAATACCGGAAGCACAGCCCCGTTCATAGTCATTGAAACCGACATTTTATCGAGCGGAATCTGATCGAACAGGATTTTCATATCGAGAATCGAATCGATAGCCACACCAGCATTCCCAACGTCGCTAACCACGCGAGGATGATCAGAATCGTATCCGCGGTGAGTCGCCAAATCGAATGCTACCGAAAGACCTTTCTGACCGGCAGCAAGGTTACGGCGATAAAATGCGTTCGACTCTTCTGCCGTCGAGAAACCGGCATACTGACGCACAGTCCAGGGTTGCATGGCGTACATCGAGGAATACGGACCACGCAGATATGGAGCCAGACCGGCAGCATAATGCAATTGTTCCATTCCTTCCAGATCCTCTTTGGTGTAAACCGGTTTCACCGGAATCTGTTCCGGAGTAATCCAGTTCTTTTCAATCTTGTTGGCAGCATTCCACTCGGCCGTATTGGGCTGAGGTGCTACAGTTTTGATGTTTATGTCTTTAAAATTTGGTCGCATATTTTTGTAGATTTTAGATTTTAGATTTTAGATTTTAGACTAAGCGGCTCTGAAAGGAGACCATCATTTTAATAATTTCGGAGATGTTTTCCAAAACTGGACTTAATTCACCTTCAGAAATGTAACCAAGATCATTTGATAGAATTAATAAGGTATCCAGTTCAAAAAGTGAACCTTTGGAAATATCAAGAAAATGACGAAAATAGCGATCGGTTCCCCGACCTGCACCTTCAGCAATATTTGCAGGAATTGAAACAACAGCCCGTCTAATTTGAGAAGTCAATCCATAAAGTTCTTCTTTCGGAAGAATCTTTGAGATCTCATATACAACTTTAACAAGTGCTCTGGATTTTTGCCAGATTTTCATTTCCTTATAATTATGCATAAACTTGGTTTTAGTCTATTATCTAATATCTAATATCTGATGTCTTAAATCTGTGTTTATATTTTCAACAACGTTTGATAAGCTTTCAAATCTTCAAGCAAATTACTCTTTACGTGAATGAAGTTCAAAATGCCTTTGGATTTCAGTTCGTCCATGTTGGCAGGAGCACCGGCAACAACGAAGATAGCTTTCCCGGCAATCGCTTCTAAAGCTGCAGGAGCAAGTTCGGTATACTCATCATCGGAGCTACAAAGGACTACAATATCAGCACCGGCTTTTTGAGCGGCTTTCCAGCCTTCTTCAACGGTATTGAAGCCATTGTTGTCAAGCACAGAAAAACCTGCAACAGCAAAGAAGTTACATGCAAATTGTGCACGTGCTTTTCGCATATTCAGATTACCAACTGGCAGCATGAAAACCAACGGACGTTTGTTGGTTTGGGCATAAACATCGGTTTTGTAGCGAAGCGCTTCGAAAGCCTGAGCACCACGATAAGGTTTCAGAGTTTCTATTTCAGCATCTTCTGCAGAAAAATCAAGCGGAGCAAAAATTGAGGCATCCATTTCCATTTCAGCTTTTTCATTGAAATTCGGAAATTGGTTTGTTCCAAGCAGGTTTTCACGACGGGTAGCAATGTTCACATCGCGTTTGGAAGCCATTTTTTTAATTTCAGCCTGAATAAATCCTTCACGAAGTGCAGCCAGAAAACCGCCTTTATCCTGAACTTCCAGGAATAGTTTCCATGCCTGATCGGCGATGGCAGCAGTCAGTTCTTCGATGTAGTAAGATCCAGCTCCCGGGTCAGCAATTTTAGAAAAGTGTGATTCTTCCTTTAGCAACAACTGCTGGTTGCGTGCAATACGATCCGATAACTCAGTGCTTTCTTCGTAGATCGAGTTAAACGGATTAACAGTAATTGAATCAGCACCCCCCAATGAAGCACTCATTGCTTCTGTTTGAGTTCGGAGCACATTGACGTATGAATCGTAAACGGTTTTATTCCAGGTTCCGGTCTCGGAATGAATGATCATTTTACATGAAGATTCGCATTCCGGATTATATGCTTTAACAATTTGAGCCCACAATAAACGGGCTGATCGCAGTTTGGCTATTTCCAGAAAATAGTTGGCGCTAACCGAAAAATTAAATTTCATTTTTTTTGCGACAGCATCAACAGCCAATCCTTGTTCCGAAAGAACACTCAGGTATTCAACACCAAGAGCCAGAGAGTAGGCCAACTCCTGAACGATTGATGATCCGGCGTTACCAAAGTTTTTGCCATTCACGGCAAGTGTTCTTAATTGAGTCAGTTCAGCTGTAGCAGTGATCATTTTCGCTGCCTGCTCAACCACAAATTTCTGATCATTTTTGAACTTTCCGTAAAGGGCATATTTCCCAAACGGATCGTATTCAACCGAGGCACGAATAGTTTTCAGATCGTAGTTGCCTTGTTTCACGTACTCAACAAAAAGTTCGGCAATCTGGCATTCCCGGCATTTGCAAACGAAGTTCACTTCAACAGCATCCAATTGAATGTCGTTCAGCAAAATAGCCAAATCAGCCACGGTCAATTCGGTACATCTATCAAATACAAAAGCCAACGAATCCAACCCTTTCATTAGATATGTCAGGGCTTTTTTGTTGGCTTCAGCAAAGTCTTTTACTTGAATGCTCTGTCGCACTAACCACTCGTTGTTATTTTTTTTGTTTCCACGTACAAAGGGAAACTCACCGGGAAGACTATTCAGATAATCCAGGTTTGCCAGGTCTTCTTCCCGGTAAAAAGGCTGAATGTCAATCCCTTCATTTGTTCTCCATACCAACTTACGGTTGAAGTCGGCACCTTTCAGGTCAACAGTAATTTTGTCCATCCACTGCTGTGTACTGATAGGAGGAAATTCATCAAATAGGTTATTATATTTCTCTGCCATAATAATGTAACTGTTTAGAAAATCGGTGCAAAATTAGCGCTTTTTAATCATGCATGAAAATATTCCGGAACATTTTTAATCATTCGGTAATATTTATACAGTATAGATATTCAGCTACTTAGATTGTTATATACTATAATCCAATCAAAACAGTTAAAAAGCGTGATTAATGTCACCAATTCTTGTTCGATTCGGTAATTATCAACACGTTCATGCTGTTTGGGGAAAGCAGTATTTATTTTTCGGAATGGGACTTATCGGGCGAATACAATAAATAAAAAGGGCATAAAAAAAAGCCCTGGTATAAACCAGAGCTTCTATGTAGCGGGAGCCAGACTCGAACTGACGGCCTTTGGGTTATGAGCCCAACGAGCTACCAACTGCTCCATCCCGCAATGTATCTTTAGATAATGTATCGCCTTTTTTAGAACTTTTCGCTGCCAGTATTTCGGCTTAGCGGCTGCAAATATATATCATCATTTTAGATTTTCCTAATCTAAAATGAAAATAGTTTATCGTTTCCCGAAATGCCAGGTTAAAAAGTATTAATAAACGGAGTATCGGATTAGTTTTCTCCAAATTCTTCTAATTTTGTTGTTCGAAAATTTGTACAATGAATAGAAAAGAGCTTCGGAAGAAGATATTCCAGATGCTAAAAGACCATTACCGGCTGATCATTTATAATGATTCAACGATTCAAACGGTATGGAGCATTAAACTAACACCCATCAAGGTATTAACTCTCGGCAGTTTAGGTGCCATTCTACTGATCCTTTTCACTACGGTCATTATCGCCTATACTCCTCTGCGAGAGAATATTCCAGGCTACCCGAGCGCCAAAGATCGCCAGCAGATCATTCGTAATTATATTCTGGTCGACTCTCTGGGGAATGAGATCAAAAACAGAGATAATTACGTCGATAAGATAAAGACCTTGTTTCAGGGAGAAATTCCTGCAGAAGAACCGCCTGTTACAGAGCCAGGTCTAAAAACCTATGACGTTAAATTCAAGAGTTACAATGCAGATTCAATGTTTCAGGATAAATTACTTGAAGAAAAGATGAATCTGTCGATTTCAACCAATCCGAAACGCTTACCGAGTATTGCAAATATTCACTTCTTTACTCCACTCCGCGGATTAGTTACCAATAAATTCAATCCCAAAACAGAGCATTTGGCGGTCGATGTTGTTGGAAATCTTAACGCTCGGATCTCGAGTATTCTGGATGGAACAGTTGTATTTTCGGGCTGGACGATGGACACCGGCTATTCCATTTACATTCAGCATGAAAGCAATATTATCTCAGCATACAAGCACAATGCGGAACTATTAAAAGAGGTTGGCGACAAGGTCAAAGCCGGGGATGTGATTGCCCTCATGGGTAATAGTGGAGAGCTGACTACCGGGCCTCACCTCCATTTCGAACTTTGGTACAACGGAACTGCTCTCGATCCGGAGACATATATTGATTTTTAAGCTGATTTATGAAAAAACGTATCGCTATACTGGGATCAACCGGATCAATAGGAACCCAGACTCTTGAAGTTATTGCACAAAATCCCGAACAGTTTGAAGTTGAAGTTATAACCGCCAACAACAATATTGAGTTGCTGATTACGCAGGCCAGGCTTTTTCAACCGAATGTAGTGGTGATTTCCAATTCATGCCATTACGACCAGTTGAAAGAAGCCCTGAAAGATGAACCGATAAAAGTTTATGCAGGCAGGGAAGCTGTTCAGCAGGTTGTTGAGATGGACACCATTGACTTGGTTGTGACTGCAATGGTTGGCTATTCTGGTCTGATTCCGACCTGCAATGCAATCAAAGCCGGCAAGCACATTGCGCTGGCCAACAAGGAAACAATGGTCGTTGCAGGTGAAATCATCAACCAACTTGCCATCGAAAACAAAGTAAATATTTATCCGGTTGATTCGGAGCATTCAGCAATTTTCCAATGCCTGGTGGGTGAGTTTAACAACGAAATCGAAAAAATATACCTCACAGCTTCCGGAGGTCCGTTCAAAGGATTCACCATGGAGCAACTGGCGAATGTCACAAAGGAAAATGCACTGAAACACCCGAACTGGGACATGGGAGCAAAGATAACCATCGACTCGGCAACCTTAATGAACAAAGGCTTTGAAGTGATTGAAGCAAAATGGCTTTTCGGATTAAAACCAGAGCAAATTGATGTCATTGTGCATCCGCAAAGCATCATTCATTCCATTGTTCAGTTTCGCGACGGATCGATGAAAGCTCAGATGGGACTGCCAGACATGAAATTACCTATACAGTATGCCCTGAATTTCCCGGATCGGCTTCCTTCGACCTTCAAAAGGTTCAACTTTTTAGATTACCCGAAACTAACATTCGAACAGCCAAATACGAAAAATTTTCGTAACCTTGCACTTGCTTTTGAAGCTCTGAATCAAGGTGGAAATATGCCTTGTATTTTGAATGCAGCAAACGAAGTGGTTGTGCAGGCTTTCCTGAATGATAAAATCAGTTTTCTCCAGATGCCTGATATTATTGAACAATCCATGGGAAAAGCATCCTATCTGAAAAATCCAAATCTGGACGATTACATTCAAACAGATAAGGAAGTTCGTATATTGACATCAGCCATGGTGAAAAATCTGGCAAAACAAAAGATTTAAAAACTGAAAAAATAGTCGATGGAAATAGTATTGATAAAAGCTGCACAACTTATTCTGAGCTTATCCCTCCTTGTAATCATACACGAATTCGGGCATTTTTTGTTTGCCCGCCTCTTCAAAACCAGAGTTGAGAAATTCTATTTATTTTTCGATCCCTGGTTTTCGCTTTTCAAAGTCAAAAAAGGAGATACTGAGTACGGTGTTGGTTGGTTACCGCTTGGAGGTTATGTGAAGATTTCAGGCATGATCGACGAATCGATGGATAAAGAAGCAATGAAACTGCCTCCACAACCCTACGAATTCAGGGCAAAAAAAACATGGCAACGTCTGTTAATCATGATTGGCGGTGTATTGATGAACTTCATTCTGGCCTTTATTATCTATATCGGAATTCTATATGCCTGGGGCGAACAATATCTTCCAACCGAAAATGTTAAATATGGGATCATGGTGTCTGAAACCGGTAAACAAATCGGTTTTCAAAATGGTGATCAGATTCTTACGGTAGATCATTTGTATGTTGAAAATTTCAGAAAAATCATACCAACAGTTTTGCTGGAAGAAGCCAAAACCATACAGGTTTTACGGCACGGTCAGCCAATGGATGTTGAGATTTCTGATGAGGATGTAGCCCTGCTAATCAAGAGCGGTGCAGTGATCGAACCCCGTATGCCTTTTGAATTCAAAGCCGACAGAATCGTCAAAGATTCCCCGGCCAGCCTGGCAGGATTGAAAAAAAACGATGTCTTTGTAGGGGTAAATGGGCAGCGATTCGACTTTTATGACCAATTTACCGATTACATTCAATCCCATAAAGGGCAGGCTGTTGAAGTGGAGATTTTACGGGGTGAAATACCTAAAACAATTTCTGTTACAGTTTCTGAAGAAGGAACTCTCGGATTTTACCCCGAGTTTCTCGAAAGTGCCGTCAAATTTCTGGAATATAAAACCATCTCCTATGGATTTATAGCATCCATCCCAGCTGGTATCAACAAAGGTATAACTACAATAAAAGACTATCTGAAGCAGTTCAAACTCATATTCTCCCCTAAAACCAAAGCCTACGAATCACTCGGTGGTTTTATTGCCATCGGCAATATCTTCCCTGGTGCATGGAACTGGTTTTCTTTCTGGAATATGACAGCATTTCTTTCTATTATCCTGGGAGTCATGAATCTGCTACCTATTCCCGCGCTCGATGGCGGACATGTGATGTTCCTGCTCTACGAAATGATAACCGGTCGCAAACTAGGTGATAAGTTTCTGGAATATGCGCAGATTGCGGGAATGGTATTACTGCTATCACTGGTTCTTTTTGCTAATGGAAATGACATTTTTAAACTTTTCAAATAAATATCTGAAGTTGTAATTTTTATTACTTTTGCATAAACCATTTAAACTTTAACAAAATGAACTTATTCGTTATCGCCGGTATGATTGGTCCTCAGGAGCTGATTATTGTATTGGTTGTCGTTGTGCTGATGTTTGGCGGAACCAAAATTCCTGAATTAATGAAAGGTTTTGGAAAGGGACTTAAGGAATTCAAGAATGCTTCGAAAGCTGAAGATGAGGAACCTAAAAAAGATTCTGAAAAGATTGAAAAATAATCTCAAAAAAATCCCGCCCGGTTGCGGGTTTTTTTTTGAACTCTATTTCATCTTATTCCAATTGCATGTAACTATCTGACTCTATTCTGGTAAGGTTTTTGATAGGAAGACTGTGCACCTAAAAAAAATCCTATGAAACGAATCACAAATCATCTGACAACCCTGATCCTTTTATCCCTTGTAATATTCTCATGCGATAATCCGGGAGCAAAAATGGAAACCATTACAGGCAAATCAGGAGAAGTAATTGTTGTTATTGGGAAAGAGGTATGGAACGGTCCGGAAGGTTCAGAAATCCGCCAGATTCTGGCTCAAACCCAGTCGTCACTTCCTCAGGAAGAGCCCATCTTTAATCTGATTAATGTTCCTCCTGAAGCATTCATCAAATTATTTAAAACAAGCAGGAACATTCTTACTGTCAAAATCTCCTCCACTTACACCGAACCCAAAATTGAATTCACCAATGATACCTGGGCATATCCTCAGGCTGTGGTAAACATTCAAGCCAGTTCTCCTGAAAATTTTGAAGAACTGATTCAAGCCAATAGCGATAAAATAATAGCTTATTTCCTGAAGGCGGAAAAAGACAGGCTAAAAGATACGTATAAAGCTTCCTACGAAAAAGGAGTGTACAATACATTGCTTGACGAATTTCATATTCAACTTTATGTACCAACAGGATTTAAGATCGTCAAAAAAGATTCGAATTTTGTTTGGATCAGGTATGATACTCCATTGATTACTCAGAATATTCTGGTTTATACTTATCCTTACGACTCGGATAGTACTTTCACACAAAAATACCAGTTGATCAAGCGAAACATAATTACGAAAGACAATGTTTCCGGTCCGCAGCCAGGAAGCTATATGACTACCGAAATGGAGCTTCCTCAGGACTTTAACATCCTGACTCTGAATGGCAACTATGCTTCAGAGATGCGTGGTTTGTGGCGTGTTGAAAACGACTTTATGGGTGGACCTTTCATCAGCCTTTCGGTTTTAGATGCAAGCCGCCGTAGGATTGTTACCGTTGAAGGAAATGTATTTGCTCCGAAAAATAATAAACGCAACTATTTAAGACAAGTTGAAGCGATGGTTTATTCACTTGAGTTTCCAAGTCAGAAAGTAAACGATAAAATTACCAAACAACTTGAAGTTGGTAATTAAACCAGAATAAGTTCAAATTCGGATAGTCACAAAGAGTCCGGTGAAAGTTTAAATTTCCACCGGACTCTTTGTGGCTATTGCCATGTAAGATGGCATTCAAAATAGTCATTTTTAAACCATTATCGCCAGTGTGGGTTCAACATTAAACTGTCTAAATCAAGTCATCCTGAACTTGTTTCAGGGTCTCATTATTGAAGGGACGCTGAAACAAGTTCAGCATGACGCTGCGACAATGGTTTGTTGATACAACACTAGAAGAAATCTTCCGAATCATCTAAACTTTGTTCTATACTTTCAGGATCATCGCAATCGACATCCACGGAAAAATCAGCAGGCCGTTCAAATTGAGCATCATCACTATAAGGTAAGCTTTTGTCGGCATAAACCTTCCGCATATAATATCCCCATTCCGGAAGAGCCATACTTGCGCCCTGTCCCGTATGCAAATCTTCAAAATGGATGCTTCTTAATTCGGCTCCGGTCCATGTTCCGTTTACGAGTTGTGGTGTAACACCAATAAACCAACCATCCGATTGGTTTTGCGTTGT
Organism: Prolixibacteraceae bacterium; assembly: GCA_035648135.1. GTDB lineage: Bacteria > Bacteroidota > Bacteroidia > Bacteroidales > Prolixibacteraceae > Aquipluma. The sequence goes on along the minus strand of DASRMB010000036.1, from coordinate 38,863 downwards.
TCCGGTCTTAGCCGCAATTTGCCCCTTGAATCCACCATATTCGGGCTTCCATCGCAGCCTCCCGCCTGAACCCTGATCCACCACTCCACGCATCAATTGAATCATCAGATAGGCAGTTTGCTCATCAATAGCATCGTGTTTCTCTGCAGTAAAGGTTGATATCACATTTCCATGGCGGTCTTCGATACGCGTTACAAACATCGGCTGAGTATATACTCCTTTATTTGCAAATGTGCCATACGCGCCTACCATTTCATATAAGGTGACATCAGAAGTCCCTAAAAACAAGGATGGAACCGGATCAATCGGACTGTAGACACCCATCTTTTTCATCACATCAACAACCGATTTTGGATTGTACTGTTTCATGATCCAGGCAGAAACCTGATTCACAGAATGCGCTAATCCCCATTTCAGGGTTACCATCTTATCGTCAAACTTGGTAGGATTTGAATTTTTGGCCACCCACAACCGACCATCAGGAAGAATAAACTGTTGTTTCACATTCGGAACTTTGCTGCACGGCGACATACCGTTTTGCATGGCCAGAGTATACAAAAATGGTTTCACGGTCGAACCAATCTGTCTTTTACCATCTTTCACCATATCGTACATAAAATGGCGGTAATCAGGTCCGCCTACATAAGCTTTTACATAACCCGTATTAATTTCCATCGACATGAATGAAGACCTAAGGATACTGTAGTTGTATTTCATGGAATCAAGCGGTGTCATTACGGTATCACGATCTCCCTGGTATGAAAACACCGACATTTCAACCGGAGTGTTGAATATTTTCTTGATCTCGTCCCACGATTTGCCACTAAGTTTGGCAAGCCGGTATCGTTCAGATTGTCTGATCGCCTGATCCATAATCCCATCAACGGATGAACCGGACATGAGATTAGAGAAAGGTTTATTTCTTAAATTCTTTAAACGCTTATCGAAAGCTGGCTGCAAATTATCCCTTAGATGCTGAATTAATGATTCTTCAGCATATCGTTGCATACGTGAGTCGATGGTTGTAATAATCCGGATGCCATCGCGGTACAGATTATACGAGGTACCATCAGGTTTTTTATTTTTAGTGCACCATCCGTAAAGCGGATTGGTTTCCCACTCCACCGAATCTTCCTTGTATTTCTGCATTTGCCATGCACCGTAATCAGAACGTTCCGGTTTGCTGGCATTCAACGCCTGACGAAGATATTCCCGGAAATAAGGTGCTAATCCGGTTTTAAAATCGACTTTATGAAAATCGAGAAATAACGGCAGAGTTTGAACTGAATCACAAACCTCTTTCGAGATGTATCCGTACTTTTCCATCTGCGACAATACCACATTCCGGCGTTGGAGTGTGAGTTCGGCCCGTCGGACCGGATTATACAATGAAGAGTTTTTAGCCATCCCAACCAGCATGGCAGCTTGTTCGATCCGCAATGAATCCGGAGTAGTGTTAAAATAAACAGACGCTGCCGACTTAATTCCAACGGCAAGATTCAGAAAGTCATATTTATTCAGATACATCGTCAGAATTTCCTCTTTGGTATAACTTTTTTCAAGTTTCACCGCAATCACCCATTCTTTAAACTTTCTAAAAATCAGTTCGAGTTTATTGTCCAGAACATCACGGGGGAAAAGCATTTTGGCAAGCTGTTGGCTAATGGTACTTCCTCCTCCGGAATTGGTGTCAGCCGTCAGAATTCCTTTCAGAACTCTTACCAGACCACGCATATCAATTCCTGAATGTTCGTAAAACCTGACATCTTCAGTGGCAACCAAAGCATTCAGCAAATTGGGACTAAGTTCTTCGAAAGTGACAAAACTTCGGTTTTCCTTGAAATATTTGCCCATCACTACTCCGTCGGCCGAAACAACTTCGGAAGCAAGCAAGCTCTCCGGATTTTCGAGATCTTCAAAACTTGGCATAAATCCTAACATGCCCTGCGCAATCATAAAAAACATCAGGGCAACAGCAACAACACCTGAGGCAAACACAATCCAGAAAATCCGGATGTATTTTTTAAATACAGAAATATCCTTTTCCATTCAAAAATGATTTCGTTTTGAATGCCAAAGATAATGAAACCCATTCGAATTCCATTTACATGAAATCAACGGGGAAAAACAGACCATTTAAAATTCGATTAAGTAAAACTTTATGTCGGGTATTAAAGATTAAGTACCGGCCAACTAACAAACACACAATGAACACATTAGACTACTCATAAAAATACTGCACTTTACAGACCAAAAGCGAAGGAAATAAGGCTGCTTTTTATCCATAAATGAGGTTAAATTGGAATAAATTAATCATTTTCAAATAAATATGATTTAAAAATATATTGGATTTAATTTTGAACTTAGCGATTCCTTTTCTTTAATTTGCACAAAATTTTGAATTCAGAACGAAATAAAATCAGATATATGCACGAAAATCTTGTTATTGTTGAGTCACCTGCCAAAGCAAAAACGATTGAGAAGTTTTTAGGAAAAGATTTTTTTGTAACCTCCAGCATGGGGCACATCAGGGATCTCGAGAAAAAAGATTTTGGAATCGACATTCAGAATAATTTCACACCCAAATATGAAATCAGTTCCGACAAGAAAAAATTAGTCGCTGAACTCAGGAAGTTAGCCAAAGAATCTAAGATGATCTGGCTGGCATCTGATGAGGATCGTGAAGGAGAAGCCATTTCGTGGCACTTGATGGAAACCTTAAAACTGGATCCGGAGAAAACTAAACGAATTGTATTTCACGAGATTACAAAAGAAGCAATCCTTCATGCTGTTCAGAATCCACGCCCACTCGATATCAATCTGGTAAATGCCCAGCAGGCTCGCCGGGTTCTCGACCGTATTGTTGGATTTGAAGTTTCTCCGGTATTGTGGAGGAAAGTAAAACCTTCTCTTTCGGCTGGAAGAGTTCAGTCGGTAACTGTAAGAATGATTGTTGAACGTGAACGTGATATCTTTAATTTCACATCGACTTCAGCATTTCGGGTAGCTGCAAATTTTCTGGTACCTGAAAGCGATGGTAACATTACTGAATTAAAAGCCGAACTAAATCGTCGGTTCGACACCAGAGATGAAGCTTATGCTTTTCTTGAAAAATGTAAAAATGCCGAATTCCAGATTAGTGATGTAGTTAAAAAACCGGGGAAAAGATCACCTGCTGCACCATTCATAACCTCAACCCTTCAGCAGGAGGCCAGTCGGAAACTTGGCTTTTCACCCAGTCAAACCATGAGCGTGGCTCAAAAACTTTACGAATCGGGAAAGATTACCTATATGCGTACTGATTCGGTAACTCTTTCAGGATTGGCTATCAGCACAGCCAAACTGAAGATCATTGGCGACATGGGAGAGCGATACCATAAACTACGCAATTACAAGACCAAAGCGAAAGGGGCACAGGAAGCTCATGAAGCCGTACGTCCGACTTATATCGATCAGGAAGTGGTTTCAGGAACGAATCAGGAAAAAAAATTATACGATCTCATCTGGAAGCGCACAATTGCCTCGCAAATGAGTGATGCCGAACTTGAGAAAACGACCGCAACCATCGACATTTCGACTGCTTCTGAAAAGTTTGTAGCAAGCGGTGAGGTTCTTATTTTTGATGGTTTCCTGCGTGTTTATATGGAATCGGATGACGATGAAGATCAAAACGGCGGAACAAAAGGCTTACTTCCTCCTTTGAACGCCAAACAGATATTGCGTTGGGATAAAATTCAGGCCACCGAGCGCTTCACTCTAAAACCACCACGCTTCACCGAAGCAAGTCTGGTTAAAAAACTGGAGGAACAGGGAATTGGAAGACCATCGACCTATGCTCCAATTATTACAACCGTCCAAAACCGTGGCTATGTTGTAAAGGAAGACCGCGACGGGTTTGAACGCGAATTCACTGAATTAATCCTTTCAGGCCAAAAAATATCATCAAAAATTAAGACTGAGCAAACGGGAGCTGAAAAATCAAAACTCTTCCCTACTGATATCGGAATGGTTGTCAACGACTTTCTGATTAAGTATTTTGATATGATTATGGACTATAATTTCACCGCCAAAGTGGAGAAAGAATTTGATGAAATTGCAGAAGGCGCTATTGTTTGGAACGATATGATCAGAAGCTTCTACGAACCATTTCATTCCAAAGTCGAAAACGCATTAAACGAAGCTGAACGGACAAACGGCGTAAGAATTCTTGGGATTGATCCGAAAACAGATAAGGAGATCTCAGTAAAAATCGGTCGGTTTGGTCCTCTGGCTCAACTTGGAGAAGTCACTGAAGAAGGAGAAAAACCTCAATTTGCCAGTCTGAGAACTGGACAACACATTGAAACAATAACGGTTGATGAGGTCATGGAATTATTCAAGTTACCAAGAACTCTGGGTGACTATGAAGAAAAAACAGTCACCGTTGCAATCGGACGATTTGGCCCGTATGTCAAACACGACAGCAAATTCGTTTCTCTTGAAAAGGATATCGACGATCCTTATACGATCGTTCTGGAGAAGGCTATCGAGTTGATTGAGGCAAAGAGAGAGAAAGACAGGAATGCCGTTATAACAGTATTTGGAGAAGATCCGGAAGTAAGGCTTCTGAATGGAAGATGGGGCCCATACATCTCGTTCAAAAAGAAAAATTATAAAATTCCGAAAAGTACAGACGCATCCAAACTTTCATTTGACGATTGTATGAAAATAATTGAGACAGGGCCTGCACCTAAAAAATCAAGAAAAAAATAGATTTAACGGGTAAACAAATTTTTGTTTGCCCGTTTTATTTAAATGTGTATTTTCAAATCCTGATATAAAACCACGAATGGACTTGCTGAATTATTTTGATCCTGTTGATTTCGAGAAGTTTGAATGTCCTGAATGGGCTAATAAAAAACAGACCTTAGGTACACTTTTGCAAAAAAATCAGGGCAAACTTAAGCCTGATAAGGCAGATCTGGTCATTATCGGTGTTGGTGAAGATCGAAACTCAAACATAACCGGCGCAGGTAAAGCTCCCGATGAAATTCGAAAACATTTGTATAATCTGAACCGGATTGGTTCACGGTTTAAGGTTCTGGATCTTGGAAATCTGAAAATTGGGCACACGGCCAACGACTCCTATTTTGCCTTACGGGATATTTGCGAACACATTCTGGAGAACCAACAAACCTTAATTATTTTAGGTGGAAGTCAGGACCTGACATTCGGGATGACCAAGGCATTTGACAGCCGCCTGTTTAATATGGTAACAGTTGATCCCAAACTGGATTTCAGAAAAGGAGTAAAAAATATTAATTCTGAAAATTACCTGAACCTGATCTTTGAAAAGCAAAAAAACCTGTATTCCTATACGGCCCTCGCCTACCAGAACTATTTTGTGGATCCGACTGATATTGACTTGTTTAACAACTACCATTGGGATGTTAAGCGACTAGGTCAGGTTAGGTATGATCTTACTTCGGTTGAACCCATCCTGCGAGATGCCAATATCTTTAGCTTTGATCTGAATGCTGTTCGTTTTATTGATGCTCCGGGACAATCAATGGCATCGCCCAATGGATTATATTCAGAAGAAGCCTGTCAAATCGCCAGATACGCCGGGATTAGTGACGAATTGAAGCTTGCCGGATTTTTCAATCTAATTCCTGAAAAAGATTTGACTTCGAATTCGACCAACCTGATGGCTCAGATTGTATGGCATTTTATGGATGGATTTTTTAATCGCAAACCAGAAGATCCGTTAGAAGATTCGGAAGACTTTAATCAATTTATGGTCGATATGTCGGACATAAGCATGACTCTTAATTTTTTTCAGAGCCGGGTTTCCGGAAGATGGTGGATGGAAATTTCGGATTTTGAAAACAGAAAAAAAGGAATGTATATCGTACCCTGTGACGAGGACGATTACAAAAAAGCATCACATGGTGACCTACCCGACAGATGGTGGAAAAACATACGTAAAATGTATAAAAGATAAAATAAATGATCTAAACCTACGTTCATTCTCTTTAATAGATTCTCGCTTTTTTGGTACAGTAAACATTTTTTTATTATTTTACCACATGGGAATTGGTGAAACCAAGTCGCAACAGTGCTTTTTATGAAAAAAATATTTTGTTTTTTATTTTTATATAAAATAGCTATCTTGGCCGCAATTGCACAGCAAGATCCGCAATTCAGTTTTAACAGAATGACACAATTAACTGTAAACCCTGGATATGCAGGAAATGACGGATTTATAAATGGTCTGATATTAAATCGTTATCAGTGGGTTGGGATAGAAGGAGCACCTAAGACATTGGTTTTTAGCATAGAGGCTGCAAGTAATTTATTTGGTTTAAGCAGCGGTATTGGCATGAATGTAATAAGTGATGAATTGGGATTTCAGATGAATATCTCTGTTAGTTTTGATTATGCATACCGAAAAAAGACAGGAATTGGGGATATAGGAATTGGTACAAGTGTGGGATTTTACAATATGGCAGTTAATGGAGTTGGTCGTTGGCATTTTCCGGAAGGCGAATTATGGAATTCATCTGATACCGGTTTTCCGCAGGGAGAAGCCAGCCAGTTAGCATTCGATATCGGTTTTGGAGTATTTATAAAATCGAAAGATTATTTTTTCGGTACCTCCGTTACACATCTAAATCAGGCTTCGATTATTCTGGAAGATGAAGCACGCACTTTTCTGGCACGACATTATTATCTGGCTGCTGGTTACAATATCAGTCTGTCTGATCCGTTATTTGAATTACAGCCTTCTGTTTATTTCAAAACCGATATGGCTGCATATCAAACCGATGTAACCGTTGATCTGGTCTATAAAAAACGATTTAAAGCAGGTTTAAATTATCGGATTAACGATGCAATTTGTATACTTTTGGGATTTGAAATGAATAACGGATTAAAGATAGGTTATGCTTATGATCTCACGACTTCAGCCTTATCCGGGTACAGTGGTGGTTCGCATGAACTTTATCTGAGTTATAGTTTTGATTTAGGGAAAAACAGGAACAAGAAATATAAGAGTGTAAGATACTTATAACGGAAATATCAGAAGCAACATACAGTTACTATGAAAAAACTTTTTTCTATTGGGTTAGTTATTTGGTTCATTGTTACGCTAACGAGTTGTAACAAATCGGGAAATGGTGAACTGACGGGAGTTAAAGGAAGAGGGAAATGGTTTGAACCAACACCTTACGGGATGACCTTTGTTCACAGAGGATCATTCAATCTTGGCCCAAATGATCAGGACATCACAGCCTCCAGCACACCTTCAAAAACAGTTTCAGTCGATGCCTTTTGGATGGATGATACAGAAATCACCAACAATGAATATCGCCAGTTTATACAGTGGGTCAGAGACTCAATTGCACGGACTTTATTGGCAGAGCAATTTCCTGAATTCATGAATAGCGAAGACCGGAAAGGTAATCCGATTGATCCCCCAAGGATTAACTGGAAAGAAAAGCTGGAATGGGATAATCCGGACTATACAGAAGTGCTGGAACCCATTTTTGTTCCGGAAAATGAAAGGTTTTTCAACAAAAAAGAAATTGATGCACGAAAACTATCATACGAGTACCATTGGATCGACCTTAAGCAAGCTGCCCGTCGTGTAAACATGTACAATTATGAAACCCAGAGCTATAATGGGTCTATCACTAATGCAAAAGGTGAAAAAGAAGAACTCCTGAACCGATCTTCCTTTATTTTACGCAATCGGGTAAATATTTATCCTGACACTTTGTGTTGGATCAGAGATTTTACATTCTCATACAATGAGCCATGGGCCACACGTTATTTCTGGCATCCTGGATTTGATGATTATCCGGTTGTTGGAGTCCAATGGGAACAAGCCAAAGCATTCTGTCATTGGAGAACCAAACTTCATAACGATTATCTTTCCGGCCACGGGGAGGCAACTTTGCACGATTACAGATTACCTACCGAAGTTGAATGGGAATATGCAGCCCGCGGAGACAAACAACTATCGATGTTCCCCTGGGGAGGATATTACACCCGGGAACAGGATGGAGCTTTTATGGCAAACTTTAAACCGTTAAGAGGCAACTATGTGGAAGATGGAGGTATGGCAACCATGAAGGTTGGCAGTTACGACCCCAACGATTTTGGACTCTATGATATGGCCGGGAATGTTGCTGAATGGACAAGTACGGCCTACGATGAGTCTGCCTATATGTACATTAACGATTTTAATCCAAACTTTGAATACAATGCAAAACCTGGTGATGCCCCTGCGATGAAACGAAAAGTGATACGCGGAGGGTCGTGGAAGGATATCTCCGCATTTCTACAGGTCTCTACAAGAAGTTTTGAATATCAGGATACAACAAAATCCTACATCGGATTCCGTTGTGTTCGTTCTTCCTTTGGCAATGAATTTTAATTAAAGTTTTAAATTATAATCACATGAATATCGGCGAAATACTGAAGACTAAAAGGTGGAAAATCCTGATGGGTTATGTTTATGGATGGGGAGCTGCTTTAGTGCTGATTGGTGCTTTGTTTAAATTGCAGCACTGGCCTAACTCCGGAGTTATGCTGACCATTGGATTGATGACTGAAGCATTCATTTTTTTTCTTTCAGCCTTTGAACCACCCATGGAGCTACCTGACTGGGCAAAGGTTTACCCCGAGTTGCAGGAAGATTATGAGATTCTGGAACCGACTGAAGTTGTCCATACGAGCAGCAAAAGCGATTTTGAAAGTCTTTTGAACAACTCAAACATCACTCCTGAGCTTCTGAGTAAACTCGATAAAAGTTTGACCGACTTATCCAATGCAGCATCCGGAATTAGTGATATATCAACAGCTACACTGGCAACTGACATTTATGTTCGCAACCTGAATTCAGCTTCTGAATCAATGATTGCATTTTCAGAAGTGAATAACCAGGCCAGTTCCTCTATTCACAGTTCAATCGGCGAATTAGTGAATACATACAGCAGTACAGCTCAAAAGATTTCTGAAACCGGTGAAGGTATGCTCTCCAAGCTCAATGAATCGAGTGTGAAATTCACTAAACAGATTGATGAATCCGGAACTAAACTTGTTGAATCCTACGATAAGCTTTCAGGTTCTATTGAAAAAGGATTGAAAGATTTAGACGCAAATTCTTCCAATTACGGGGAAAACCTTCAAAAATTAAATGAAAATATTGAATCGCTTAATTCCGTCTACGAAAAACAATTTAAAGGTACAAATGAACAAATTCATGCCTCTACCAAGTTCTTCGAAGATCTGAATCAGATGAACCAGATTATTTTGTCATCAGCTCAGGAAATGAAAAAATACAAGGAGAATGCTGAACAATTGAATTCACATCTTGATGCTCTTAATTCTGTTTATGGGAATATGCTTGGTGCCATGAATTACAAAAAGAAGTAATCTAATAGATCGAATACTATGTCGAGTAAGAATTGCCCGGAATCAACGAGGCAAAAAATGATAAACATGATGTATCTGGTGCTGACTGCTATGTTAGCGCTAAACGTGGCATCTGAAGTGCTTACGTCATTTCGGATTGTTGATGCCAGTTTAGTACAGACACTGAATAACGTGAACAAAAAAAATCAACAAATATATGCATCATTTGATGCAGCATATGCACAAAATCCGACAAAAGTAGAGGACTGGAAAAACAAAGCAGATCAGGTCAAACTAAAAACAGCTGAATTAATCACTAAAATCACTGACCTGAAAGAGCAGCTTGTTTTGGCTTCAGGTGGAACCCCGTTAAAAAGCGCTGACCCTGGTTTTATTCTTCCACCGGAAGATCCTACTATGGTTAACAGTAAGGGTGATACGATTCTGATCAAGAAGGAAGATGATTTGAATACTCCTTCTGAGATCATGATTCGGCAAAAAAAGGCAACCGATCTTAAAAACAGCATCAACGCATACAGTGATTTTTTAACATCCAATATAGAGGAAGGTTCCCCTTTACGCGAAAGCATTGTAAAACAACTGGATACCCCAGATCTGAAACCCAATTTAAGTGAAGGAGGCGAAAAGAAAACCTGGGAAAGTCTGTACTTTGAAAGTAAACCTCTAATTGCAGTGATTACTTTGCTATCAAAAATGCAGATCGACATTCAAAATGCTGAAACCAATGTAATCACTAGCCTTTTCAGTCAGATAGACGCTGCATCGTTCAAATTCAACAAGCTGGGGGCACGAATTCTGGCGAAATCAACATATATTCTTGAAGGAGACCAATTTGAAGCTGAAATATTTTTAGCAGCTGAAGATACAACTCAGCAACCAAAGATTTTTGTTGGTAACACTGAACTTACAGTGCATGATGGTAAAGCGCTTTACAAAGCAACAACTTCGAAGGTTGGTACTTTTAAATGGGGAGGATTGATCAAATACAAAAACCCTGACGGAGACATCAACAGCTATCCGTTCGAGGGAGAATATCAGGTGGGTCGGCCGAGTGTTACAATTTCGCCCACCAAAATGAATGTGTTCTATTTAGGTATTGCAAATCCAATTAAAGTTTCGGTTCCGGGCATTGCTTCCGAAAATCTTGAAGTCAGTGTTTCCAACGGACGTATACAAAAAGATGGAGAAGACTATTTTGTATATCCTGCAAAATTAGATATTCAGGGTAAAAACACATCGGTATCGGTTACTGCGAAAATGGATGGAGGTATAAAATCAATGGGTTCCATGATCTTCAGAGTTAAAGAAGTACCACCTCCTGTTGCGACAATTGGCGGGCAAAATGGCGGAACCATGAGAAGGGAAGAATTATTGGCAGAGAATGGCCTGTTTGCTGAATTAAAAGATTTTGACTTTGATTTAAAATTCAGGATTATCCAGTTTGATGTAACGTTCTCAGGTGCCGGAGGATACGTGAAAACATATAAATCAACGGATAATAAATTTACAACCGATCAAAAAGACCAGTTCGGTAAATTAACCCAGGGAAGTTTAATATTTATTGATAACATTTTAGCGAAAGGGGACGATGGCACTACGCGTCCATTAGCTCCAATCAGTTTTAAAATAAGATAGTCATGAGAAACATTTTAGTATTCATTGGAATTGTGGTACTCTTGGTTGGTGCAACCAAACACGAGGCAAAAGCTCAGATTGTTGATGGCGCCTATAAACGTACAGACATTTATAATCGTAAACCGACTCCTCTTCCATATGTAAGAGAAGCAGACGTAATGTGGAGAAAGAAAGTCTGGCGGATCATCGACCTTCGCGAGAAAATGAATCAGCCCTTGTATTTTCCAACTAAAGAAATTGAAGGTAGATACAGTCTGGTTAACCTTCTGATTCAAGGTATCAAAGATGGCAAATTAACTGCCTTCGATGCTAAGAATGATGACGAATTCAAAGTACCTATCACTTTTGAACAAGTTAAGGAGTCCTTCGGTGCAACTACCCGTACACTCCAAGTCAGAAACGTTGATACTGGTGAATCCGAAGAAAAAACTATTGCCGGAGAAATCCGTTCCGAAGAAGTCAAACAGTTCATGTTACAAGAAGAATGGTATTTTGACAAACAGTCGTCTACTTTGAATGTCCGGATTATTGGAATCTGCCCTATTCAGGAATTTTTCCTCGACGAAGACGTCAACCAGGAAGAGGTGCGCCGCCGTAAGGTATTCTGGATTAAATTTCCGGAAGCCCGCGACTTACTTGCAGCCAATGAAGTTTTTAATACTCAGAACACTGCACGCAATTCTTCTTTTGACGATATTTTCCTGAAACGAACTTTTAATTCATACATCGTACAAGAGGAAAATATCTATAACAACCGAAGCATTAGTCAGTATTTAAGCGGCAAGGATGCCATGCTTGAAAGCAAACGGATCGAAAATTCAATCTTCGATTACGAACAAAACCTTTGGGAGTATTAAAACATGATGGCATAAACCAAGGCCTTATGAGAAATCCTTATAAGGCCTTTTTTTTGAACAGTTTAAATTTTGGACAATAGAAACCTTCTTCCAGAGTTTTTTCTGAAGTTGACCGCATTAACTTGTATAAAACACATGTATAAAATTCTGTTCATAAGTTTGTTCGCTTCTTTCCTTTTCGGTTCCTGTAACCGCGATTGGACAAGTCAGCTGACTAGCATCCAGAACAGAAAACCCTATTTTGAGCCAATCCCTTACGGGATGATTTTCATCAAGCAGGGAAGCATAAATATTGGCCCTTCAGGACAACAGGTTGATCAGTCGAATACTCCCGTGAAAACGGTATCAGTGCCTTCATTCTGGATGGATGATACCGAAATCACGAACAATGAATATCGACAATTCGTATATTGGGTCAGAGATTCCATCGCACGTCAGCTTTTATCCGAAACGATCCCTGAATTCCTGATTACAGAAGGGAGAAGAGGCGCCTTCATCGAAACTCCCCATTTGAACTGGCTTGAACCAATTGAGTGGAAGAATCCTGATTACCAGAACGCCCTCGAAGCGATGTTTATTCCTGAATCAGAACGATTTTTCAACAAAAAAGAAATTGATGCCCGTAAACTAAAGTACGAGTATTACTGGATCGATTACCGGCAAGCAGCCAAACGGGCCAACAGTTATAATTTTGAAACGCAAAGTTATGGCGGAAATGTTGTCGATGCATCTGGCAATGCTGGTCCTGTTCAGAACCGGTCATCGTTTATCATGCGCGAATCGACTCCGGTTTACCCGGACACCCTGGTTTGGATGCGTGATTATACCTTTTCGTACAACGAACCATTAACCGAAAAATACTTCTCCCATGTTGCCTACGACAATTATCCGGTTGTTGGTGTAACCTGGGCACAAGCAAAGTCATTCTGCAGCTGGAGGACAAAACAATTGAACAGCTTCCAGCAAATGATTAGCAGTCCGGGCGTGATGGACTACCGTTTGCCTTCTGAAGTAGAATGGGAATACGCTGCACGTGGCGGTCATCAGATGACTCTTTATCCCTGGGGAAGTTATTATACCCGCAACCAGGAAGGAAGTTTTATTGCAAACTTCAAGCCGATGAGAGGTAATTACGTATCTGACAGCCGCACAAACGCAACAACTCAAACCGTTGCCACTTATCTTCCGAACTCTTATGGCTTGTATGACATGGCCGGAAATGTTGCAGAATGGACTTCGAATGCTTACGATGAATCAGCTTATGAAATCATGAGTGATTTTAGTCCCGACTTCCAGTATGATGCAAAACCGGGAGATCCACCTGCTATGAAGCGAAAAGTAATCCGTGGCGGATCGTGGAAAGACATTGCTTATTATCTTCAGGTATCGACCCGAAGCTATGAATACCAGGATTCTGCAAAATCGTATATCGGATTCAGATGTGTGCGTAGTACGTTTAAACCCGATTATTATGAGTAATGTCAAAAACAAATATTTTGTTGAGCCCCCGTTAAGTTTTTTGATCAGCTAAATGTAATTTTCGCCTTTATTCAGCCTGACTTCATTCACAAATTGTCTGATTTGCTGTTCGTCTTCTTTTCGGCATACAAGTAATGTTCCTTCCGACTCAACAACAATATATCCTTCCAGCCCCTGAAGAACAACCAATTTCTGATCAGGCATATTCACAATACAATCTTTAGAACCGTAAAGCATTACATTTTTTCCTGAAACCACATTTCCCTCAGCATCTTTATTTAGGTTTTCATAGAGTGTTCCCCAGCTTTCCAGATCGCTCCATCCAAAATCGGAACACAATACGTAAACATTCCCTGCCTTTTCCATGATCCCATAGTCGATTGAAATATTCTGACATTCGGAATAGGTTTTATTCAGGAATGGAATTTCGTCAGTTGTTCCGTATAGTTTATTCCCTTTTTCAAACAATTCGGATACAGCACTCAGGTGAATTTCAAAAGCATTTATAATTGACTTGAGTGTCCAGATGAAAATTCCGGAGTTCCAGAAAAATTCCCCGCTTTCAAGAAATATTTCAGCAAGTTGCTGATCAGGTTTTTCCGTAAAAGTTTTGACCTTATAAAGGTCTACTATTGAATCAGTCGATTGTGAACTTTCGATCTGAATGTAACCATATCCTGTTTCCGGACGATTCGGTTTTATACCGAGAGTAAGCAAAGCATCGTTTTTACTGACAAAATCAAGTCCTTTTTTAATTACCTCAAGGAATGCATCTTCCTGCTGAATGTGATGGTCAGAAGGAGCTACAATGATCCTTGCATCAGGATTTATGGTTTGAATTTTATAACAGGCATAGGCAATACAGGGCGCTGTGTTTCGACGCAGAGGTTCGAGCAGTATCTGACTTTCGTCGAGCTCAGGTAATTGCCTCATCACAAGATCTTTGTAATCGACACTGGTGACCACAAAGAAGTTTTCGTTGGGACAAATCTTTTTAAACCGGTCGTATGTTTCCTGAATAAATGTACGGCCAGTACCCAGAATATCCAGAAACTGTTTTGGATTACTACTCTTGCTTAAAGGCCAGAACCGGCTACCGATACCGCCCGCCATGATTACACAATACGTATTGTTCATTGTTCAAACATTTTACTGTGAGTAAATCAGATCTTACAAAACCGTTTTAAAACGACCATTGCAGACTGTTGAAATGAGGTGTGAAAATCTTTTTTCAAGATACTGAGATTAAAATTAAAATACCCGAAAAAATGCCTGTTTTTGGAATATTTGTACCTTTAACCACGACAAAAGCCTTACAATACTATTTTGAATAAATAAAGCTTTGAATTTTAATGATTTGGACCCTGGCTAAAAACATACTGAAAGGTATAAAACCTGATCACGAATGAACATTTTTAATCAAACAGGTAGATATTTCGCTCTGCTGCTCAAAGTTTTCAGTAAACCAGAGAGGCATAGCATATACATTCGGCAAACCTTTAATGAGATTGAAAACCTCGGGGTTAAATCGGTTGGCATTGTAGCGATTATCTCTATTTTTATGGGTGGAATCATGACCTTGCAGGTTGCCTATAACATGACCAATCCCTTATTG
Source organism: Prolixibacteraceae bacterium (assembly GCA_035648135.1). Classification (GTDB taxonomy): domain Bacteria; phylum Bacteroidota; class Bacteroidia; order Bacteroidales; family Prolixibacteraceae; genus Aquipluma. The sequence goes on along the minus strand of DASRMB010000036.1, from coordinate 23,857 downwards.
CCAACAACGCTGATTGGTTTAGGGAACCGCGATTCTCTGATTCTTGAGTTTTCATCAACGATCATGGGATTGATTATGGCAGGAAAGATCGGTTCAAACATCACTTCCGAAATTGGCAGCATGAAAGTAACCGAACAAATTGATTCACTCGAGATTATGGGTGTAAATTCAGCAAGTTACCTGATCCTGCCTAAAATTATAGCTGTAGTTTTAATGTTTCCGATACTCTACATACTCAGTGTGTTTTTCGGATTGATTGGCGGATTGATCGTTGGCCCGGCCGTTGGTGCTGTTTCGGCTACCGACTACTTAAATGGTATTCAGACTTCATTTAATCCCTACTATGTTACTTTCTCCCTGATCAAATGCCTGGTTTTTGGGTTTCTGATTGCCTCCATTTCCGCCTTTTTTGGATACACGGTTGAAGGTGGTGCTTTTGATGTTGGTTCTGCCAGCACACGTGCAGTGATAAATACCAATGTCATGATTCTGGTTTCGGATCTGGTTCTTACTCAATTGCTTTTCTAAATGATAGAAATTAAAAACATATACAAATCGTTTGATCAGAAAGAAGTTCTCCGGAATATCTCAATGGTATTCAATCCGGGCGAAACAAACCTGATTATCGGACGAAGCGGATCGGGAAAAACAGTTTTGCTCAAATCGATTGTTGGCTTGCATGAAGTGGACAGTGGACAAATTCTTTACAACAACCGTGACTTCACTTCCATGAGACCCAGGTTCCGAAAAAAACTCAGGCAGGAAATGGGCATGGTTTTCCAGGGTGGAGCATTGTTTGATTCCTTAACCGTTGAAGAGAATGTACGTTTCCCGCTCGATATGTTTTCAACACTTACGACTGTCGAGAAACAAAAACAGGTGGATTTTTGCCTCGAACGGGTGAATATCATTGATGCCAATAAATTAGCTCCCTCCGAAATCTCCGGCGGAATGCAAAAGCGCGTCGCCATTGCCCGGGCAATTGTGATGAATCCAAAATATTTATTTTGCGACGAGCCCAACTCCGGACTCGACCCAGAAACCTCGATGGTGATTGACGAACTGATCCATTCGATTACTGTTGACCTCGGAATAACCACCATTATCAATACACACGACATGAACTCGGTGATGGAAATCGGCGATAATATTCTGTTTATCTCCGATGGCGAAATGTGCTGGGTTGGTAACCGTAAAGAAATTTTACAAACAGAGAATCAGCAACTTCAGGAATTCGTTTTCGCGAATAAACAGTATCAGCGAATCAGGGATGAAAAAATAGAAGAAGGCTAAACTTAACCTTTCCCCAAAACCTATCAGAACACCTGACTACCCTTTCGGAGTCAGAGTCACCACCGGAATAATCATTTCTTCGAGCGAAATACCACCGTGTTGAAAAGTATTGCTGTAATATTGCGCGAAATAATTGTAGTTATTCGGATAAGCAAAAAAATCGGTATTGGTGGCAAAAATATAGGAAGTGCTCACATTCCGCGATGGAAGATAAATCGATGCCGGATTTTTAATTTCGTAAATAGATTTTGACTTGAAATTAAGGTTGCGCCCCAGCTTGTAACGCAGATTGGTATTGGTTTCCCGGTCGCCAATCACCTTCTGCGCGTTATCAACACGAATAGTTCCATGATCGGTAGTCAAAACAACTTTCACCTTACTCTCAGCCAGAAGTTTCAGAAGTTCGTGCAACGACGAGTGATTAAACCAACTGAGTGTAAGTGAGCGGTAAGCCGATTCGTCGCTTGCCAGTTCTTTGATCATGTCCATTTCGGTACGGGCATGCGAAATCATATCAACAAAATTAAAAACCATTACCGACAGATCGCTCTGGAGAATATTTCCCAGATAGTCGGTCATCTTTTTGCCTGATTTTACGCTGGTAATTTTCTCGAAAAACAGTTTGTAATTTTTCCCAAGTCGGTGTAACTGTGTCTGAAGAAGTTCGAATTCGAACCGGTTTTTATGGCCTTCATTGTCGTCGTCGTCCCAAAATTCAGGATATAACTTTTCAATTTCGGAAGGCATTAATCCGGCAAAAATGGCATTGCGGGCATATTGGGTGGCCGTTGGCAAAATGCTGCAATAAAGCTCTTCTTCTTCAACGCGGTAATAATTATTCAAAACCGTTGACAAAACACGATATTGATCATACCTTAAATTATCGATCACCAATACAAAAACTTTATTTCCGCTGTCAACCTGCGGGATAATTTTTTTCCTGAAAATATCGACAGAAAGCAAAGGACGTTCGTTTTGACTACTGCTAAACCACGATTGATAATTCGTACGGATATATTTCGCAAATGAATTATTGGCTTCCGATTTCTGCATCTTCAGGACTTCATCCATCGCCGAATCACCTGAAGTACTCAGTTCAAGTTCCCAGAATACAAGTTTTTTATAGACATCAACCCATTCGTCAAACGACAGCCGATCGCTGATTTGCATGCCAATTTTGGAAAACTCGCTCTGATACGCCGTGTTCGTACGTTCGGTAACCAAACGTCTCTGATCGACATTCTTTTTGATTGAATGCAGAATTTGTTTTGGATTAACGGGTTTAATCAGGTAATCAGCCATCTTTGAGCCTATGGCTTCATCCATAATATCCTCTTCTTCGCTCTTGGTAATCATCACTACCGGAACATTCGGATCAACGGTTTTTATTTCATTCAGTGTTTGCAAACCGCTTAATCCCGGCATGTTTTCATCCAGAAAAATGATATCGAAAAAATCATTCCGGACCAGTTCAATCGCATCACTTCCATTGTTGGCAGTTACAACTTCAAATCCTTTTTCCTCCAGAAAAATAATGTGCGCACGTAGTGAATCGATTTCGTCGTCGGTCCAGAGTATTTTTGTTTTTTTCATAAATTCGAATTTACCAAATGTAAGGTATTACAGTAACAAACAGGTTCAAGTGGATAAAAGTATGGACTTAACAAACTTTAACTGACTCGGTTCAAAGCTGCAACTTTCGTAACTATTCAGTTATTATTATTTTCATTTGAATTTTGTTCGAAAAAATCGTTTTTCGGCCTTGAATCTTGTATTTCCATCAACCCCTGAGTTAAAACTCGGGGCTATTGATACAGTTTCAAATAAAAATATCTTCATCTTTTAAAGTGACTGAATAGTTACCAACTTTCAAATTTCAGCACCTTGCACCGGACACACTGATTCCTGAAATTTTTATCGTTTCAGGTAAAACAGTTTGTAAAACTCCATGTAGGTTAAGACATTCTTGCTCTGCCTGAAAATCAATTCATTTTCAGGAGTAATAATAAAATTGCGGTAGCTGGCATTCTGTATCGGACCGTAAACCTGTTGGTCTTTGGCAAGAGCCCTGAGATAATCCAATCCGGATTGTATGTTTGAGAGCCCTTCAACTTTGACAAGTAACCTGAAATCGTCGAGCATCCCGGAAGATACAGCAAGCGGTTGCTGCGGATAGTTTTGCTGATTAAACTGCCGGATTGCCTGAACAAGCTGATCAGGATTCATCTCCTCCTTCGATATAATCAGAATAAACGACTGCATGCTGTTTACATTCAGATTGTATGGACCGTTATAGGTATCCTTTTCCTGAGGCTGATTGTTTGCACCGCCACCTGAGTCAATGTATTTGGTCTTAAAGAAGTTCAGGTACTCTGCCATACGTTTGGTTTCGGTCAATTTTTTCAGATTGGCATCGGTAATAATAAAATTACGGTAACCCAATGTATCGAGACTCCTGAAAAGCTTCCGGTTAGCAAGGGTTTTGGTGAAATAGCCAATTGCTTCAATCTTTGATTTAAACGTACTAACAATAATTAATTTATAATCGTCAACCTGGCTTTGACGGATTGTCAGATTAGCCTGACGGAATTCATCGCGGTTATATGAATTGAAACCAGCAATAATCTGTTTCAGATTCACTTTAGGATCATTAACAGCTATCACAAAATTCTGTAGTCCGGATTCTTCTCCGGAATAAATATCGAGACCAGAACCGGTAGGCGAAACAGTTACAAAACTTCCTTTTTCCTTCAGCGCATATTCCTGCTGAGCTTTAGCCAGCAATTCTTCCGGTTCAGGAAGTATTTCCTCTGAGAAATCGCCGGAAATAAAACGACTGTAATTGAGGACAAAGAACTTCAGGTATTCCGAATAATCCTTGTCGGACATGATTTCCCTAAAATTGGTCGAAGAAGCTATGAAATTAACGTATTTAATGTTTTTCAGTGCCTCGAATACGATTCTCCTTTTAATAATTGACCTGAAATAAATCAGCCCCTGTTCTTTGTCATTAAGCGAACGCACAATCAGCAAAGAGGTATTGTTGTTTAAACTTTGTGTTTCGATATCAAAATCGACTTTGGTATAATGGTCAATGTTGTAATTGGCCAGGTCAAATTTCAGGCGGTTCAAGTCAAGACTGGCATCTTTCGGGTAGCCAATCACAAAATAATGCAACAGATCTTCGTCGTACGAGAATTTACCTTCAAATTCATCGGAATCTTTTTTATCGCCTGACAATAATTCCTTGTTTTGAATCTGATCGTTCAGGTAACCGGATGCAACCATTTTCTGGTAATCAACGAGCGTACTGTCCTGAATCAATTTAAGGATTTGCTCTGCCAAAGGTTTTGGTTCTGCTTTGGGATAATCGGCAATATATTCGCTTAGCAACTTTCCAAAAGATTCCCTGGCCGAAGCGGTGCCTTCGGCAATGATCCTGATGAATTCGATTTTCGGGATCAGTGTACTATCTGGCTGCATTAGCAGCATCTCATCTGCCATAGTTCCTGCCTGGGCATACTGACCGTTTTTAAACTCAAGGTAGGCCTGCTGATAAAGTCGGTTCACACTATCTGTCCTGGCTTCAAGCTCAATAAAATAATTCGGGTTTAGCAGATATTTGGCATATTTCGAATCAGGATATTGGGAGGTAATCAGACTTTTATAATAATCGGCTCTTTCCTGATTATTCTCCTTGTTGTATAAATCCCATAATTCGAACCACGACGAAAGAGTGAACATATTTTCCGGATATCGTTTGTTCAGATCTTCGAACGACTCGATTGCCCTTGGGAAGTCGGAAAAATCAGTTTTAAAGATGCGACCTGCGGAAAATAAGGCATTTCGGATTTTTGCATGCGAAACAGTCATCAGCGAATCGGTCACTGGCAAGTCCTGAGTATAGAAATCACGGCTTTTAGGATCCTGTATCTTTTTTATTTGTCCTTTGGCTGTCAGTAGTGAATCTTCCTCCTGATTTTCATCTCCTCCTGAGAATGCCCGTTTGTCTGACCTTCTCCATGCATCTTCCAGCTTACGTTTCCCCCACAGCCGTTCAAATTCAACCTTTCCGTACGCTACAGTTGTCGGACTGTAGAAATACCATCCGGCACTCTCCTGTTTCTGACTTAAGCCAAAGCGGCTCTCATTCGACCTGAAATAATTTTGGTCCATCATCTGCGATGTTTCAGCCAGCCTGTCCCTCGCTTCTTTGTCGTTGGCATCCTTAATCCATTTATCGATCAGGCTATTTCTTGATGATTCATCCATAAGGGCAATACGCTGAAGGCTATCTTCGCGTTCCACCGTGTAAATATTGTCGGTTAAGCGGGTAAGGCTTTTGTGGCGCTCCGAAATCTGCTGGTAATCCGGATATTTATCGTCGATCACAACCATTGCGCTGTCATAATAACTTTGTGCCTTTTTGTATTCCGGTTCAACAAAATAGATTTGGGCAAGAGTCAAACATGAAAGAGCACGCTGGTAAAGGTTATCGATACTCATCGAAGCCGACATAGCATATTCTTCAATGGCCTTTTTTTTGTTTCCTTCTTTCATTGAGATGTTACCCATCGCAAAATAAATCTGGTCACGGAACTCCAGGTTCTTTTTATCCCGAAGCATTTTGCGAAGTTCCTTTTTAAGCTTATCAACATCGCCTAGGCCGGTAAAAGTTCCAGCTGCACTAATGTGAGCGTTAAATGCCATTTTATAAGGAGGATTCATCCTGGCAACCTCCCTGAAAATCTGGGAAGCTTTTTCAGAATTGCCGGTTTCCTGATACCACTGAGCCAAAATATATTTGTACCGAAGACGATCCTCTTTCTTACCTGCATGTTCGGCAGCAATTGAAAGAAACGGAATACCCTCAGTGTAAGAAAGCTGTCTGGCATAATAATCGGAAGTTGCCGCAGCCAGTTCGCCTTCCAGCTGACGGGGAAATTTTTCGTCCAATTGAATTTTCTGAATAATCTCATAAGCTTCAACGTATCGTTGAAGCTCAGCATAACTTCGTATTAACCAAATATATGCGACATAACGAGAAGGATCATTCTCAAATTTACGAACCACATACGAGAAATTCTCGATGGCTGAAGCGTAATTTTTCTTATAGAAATAAGCCTTTCCCATCAGGATATAGGCATCGTCAACCCAATTATTGAATTCTTCGCGACTGGCAAACCGAATATATGATTTGCTTCGTTTTTTTCTACGTTTTGGTTTTTTGGTAATCGAATGAGACTGAATAAGTTTAGAGCCTTTCAGTATGGCATTTTCCATTTCGGCATTGGCTGCTGTGGCTGTTGACGGATTACTTGATTTAAAAACCGGTAAAATCTTCGAGTAATCATCCCCGACCGAGTTGTTTATTTTTTCAACTCCAGCTCTCAGGCTCTCCTTTCCGTTGAAATACACGTTGTAATGTGCACTAAGATTGTGATATGCACGCGACACCACAGTATTTTTCTCAGTCGTGCATCCGGCCAGGAAAAAAAGTACTGTAACAAAGAAAAAACGATATAAATAGTGTCTGCCCAATATCTGGATTTTGTTGACTTTTAGGATAACTGCCAAAGTTGAAATAATATTGTATACACAGGCCTTGGAAATACTGGTTTTTAGCATTATTCCTTACTTTTCCCTGAGCGTACAATATTACAAACTTTCGAAGAGATACCGAAAGAATGCCTGAATTTGAAAAACTTAAATATTCACAAGGAAGCAGCTTGTAACAAGAAATAAAATCCGCTCTATTTTTCATTCGGAACAACTTCAGGGATAGGCCGGAAAACGGAACTATTTTGAAGGCTGGAACTTTGAGGACTCCGAAGCCATTGCTGTTATTCCCGGAATTACAATTAATGAACGAAGTCAGGGACAAGCCTTTATTCAGGTTCCCGATGGTGAAAAGCGTACTGCTCATTACCATCATCTAAAAAATTTCACTTTATGCTTGTCCGTTTATTAACCGGAACACTCCTTCATGACAGTCAAATGTTGTCATTTGTCGTTTCAGGACAACTTAATGACCATAAGTAAACTTCACGGATATTCATATTCCGTTTTTCGAGAACTCTCCTGCTCAGACAAATAGGATAAAAAAGAAAGAGCATCTTACCAATATGTGAATATTGTAACTTATTTCACAAATTATGTAACATTTCTGTAAACGTATCACTTACCTTTATATACAATAGAAAAAGCATAAGCAGGAGAATACATCAGAATCAAATTATCTTATAAAAATATTCTCTTTGGAAAAATAATTCGATTCAGAAAAACCAGTCCGTAAACGAAACAATAAATGAATCTGAAACAAAAACCATTCAAATTCGGAATAGCGCTTAGCGGAGGAGGTGCCCGCGGAATTCTTCATATCGGAGTTTTGGAGGCGCTTCATAAATATGGTATTTATCCTGAAATAATTTCAGGAACAAGTATAGGTGCTTTGGTAGGGGTATTTTATGCGGCAGGAATGGAGCCTTTGCAGATTCTTGACTTGGTGAAATCGAGCAAAATGCACAAAATGATTAAGTGGAAACTTCCTTCCAGTGGATTGCTTGACATGAAAAAGGTACTGAACTTGCTTGAAAAGCATATTCCTGAAGATAGATTCGCTGCATTGAAAAAACCATTTTTCTGCGCAGTTACAAATCTTAACTCCGGACTACCCGAAATAAAAAGTTCCGGGAAACTATTCCAATGGGTATTGGCATCTGCGACTATCCCGGTTATTTTTGAACCTCAGATTATCGATGGAATAACTTATGTTGATGGTGGTCTTTTCAATAATCTACCCGTCGATTGTATTCGCGATCAATGTCGTTTTCTGATCGGAGTACATGCGAATCACAATGGGTCGGAGGAAAATATTACCGGATTTAAAGTAGTAGCAGAACGTACGTTCAGGTTGGTCTTTGCAAAAAATGTAGATGAAAGTCTGGCCGTCTGTGATTTCGTAATTGACCCGCCGCAAACACGAATGTTTAACACATTCGATTTCGACAAAGCCGACGAAATCTTCAGGATAGGTTTTGAAGAAACAGAGCAACGAATACTTGAACTTTTGGATTCGGTGGATTTGAATCGTATCGTTCAGGAAAAGCAAACAAAACAATAAACGATCATTAGTTCACGTTTAGTCACTGATTATAAGTCAAAAAGCTACATTTCACTGTATCTTTTACCTATACCGACCGTATCAAAAAACTAAACCAATTATATATTAATTATTGAAATTTTAATCCTTTAAATTTTATCCAATGAAAAAGTTATTATTTATTTTAGCAGTTATGGTGTTGGCATCATGTGGCCAGCATAAAAAAGAAATTGCCAGAATGCAGGCCAAACAGGATAGCATTCAACAAGTAGAAACACAGAAAGATAATTCCATCATGGAACTGATGGATGCCATGAATGAAATCCAGACAAACCTGGACTCAATCAGAACTCTCGAAAAAATTGTATCTGTACAGACAAGTGGCGGAACAGAAGTGAAAGCACAAGCGAAAAAACAAATCATTGAAAACATTTCGCAAATCTATAACTTGTTAGAAAAGAATAAAGAATTAGCGAAAACACTTCAGGGAAAACTGAACAGATCGAACCTGAAAATCAAAGAACTCGAAAAAATGATTACGCTTCTGAACAAACAGGTAGGTGAAAAAGACGAAGAAATTTCTCGTTTGAATCAGGAGTTACAAAACCTGCACATCGATGTTGCCGGATTGAACCAGAAAATCGACTCTATTTCTGCTGAAAATGAACTCGCCCTCCAGGCAAAAGCACTAACTATTGAAGAACAAACAATAGCTATGAACACCGCTTATTATGCCTTCGGAACAAAAAAAGAGTTGGATGAAAATAACGTAATTGAAAAAGAAGGCGGATTTTTAGGCTTGGGTAAAACCCTCAAGATGAAAAAAGATTTTAACCGCGCATATTTCATGAAAATTGATATCCGTCAGTTTAATCAATTGCCATTAAATACTAAAAAAGCGACTCTGGTAACCTATCATCCAGCCGAATCGTATCACTTCACCGGAACAAATACTGTTGAAAGTCTGGTGATCGACAAACCGGAAGAATTCTGGAAAGCTTCCAAATATCTGCTGATTGTAGTTGAATAATAAGAATAGATTATCTTGAAAATAATAAAAGAGGCTCCGCAAAAAGGAGCCTCTTTTGTTATTTAATTACCATTGTATAAATATCTGTGTTTACCAAAGGTCATTAATAACGGATAACCTTGTTATTCATTTACCGCTTAAACGTCAACCTTCTCCCCTGTTTTCCTGATACCACATCACCATTGGCATAAACCAGCCATCCATTGACAAAAGTGGCAGTTACGCGGTGTGAAAATTCCATTCCGTTGAAAGGCGACCAGCCGCATTTGTATAAAATATTTTCCGGAGAAACCACCCAAGATTGAGCCGGATCAACCAAAACCAAATCGGCATAATATCCTTCCCGAATGTATCCCCGTCGGTCAATCCTGAATAAATCAGCTGGAGCATGACACATTTTCTCAATCACTCTTTCAATCGGAATTAATCCTTGTTTGCTCATCTCCAGCATAGCCGTCAACGAATGCTGTACCAGTGGACCACCCGATGGCGCTTTAAAATACGAGTGATCTTTTTCCTGAAGAGTGTGCGGAGCATGATCGGTAGCCACCACATCAATGCGGTCGTCAAGCAAAGCTGCCCAAAGCGCAGATTTGTCGGCAGCAGATTTGATGGCCGGATTCCATTTGATAAAGTTTCCGTAATTGATGTAGTCGTTCTCGTCGAACCACAAATGATGCACACAAACCTCAGCAGTAATCAGTTTCTGCGCAACCGGCCCTGAAGTAAATAACTTCATCTCGTCAGCAGTGGAAAGGTGCAAAACATGCAAGCGGGTGCCAAATTTGGTAGCCAGTTCAACAGCTTTAGCCGACGATTTGAAACAAGCTTCGGCACTCCGTATTTTCGGATGTGCTGAAATCGGCACAAATTCTCCGTATTTTTCGCGATAAATGGCTGTATTTCGAATAATGGTCGGTTCGTCTTCGCAATGTGTGGCAACCAGCAATTTAGTATTCCTGAATATTTCTGAAAGCACATCTTCGTTGTCAACCAGCATATTTCCGGTTGATGAGCCCATGAAAATTTTAATGCCGCAAACGTTAGAGCTGTCGGTTTTCATAACTTCATCCAGATTATCGTTGGTGGCGCCCATGTAAAACGAATAGTTTGCTGCCGAAACCTCGGCCGCACGCTGGTATTTCTGTTCGAGTATTTCCTGAGTAACTGCCTGCGGATTGGTGTTTGGCATTTCCATATACGAAGTAACTCCTCCGGCCACAGCAGCTCTCGATTCAGTAGCAATTTCACCTTTGTGAGTGAGACCTGGTTCGCGGAAATGAACCTGATCGTCAATGGCTCCGGGAATCAGATATTGTCCGGCAGCATCGATAATTGTCACTCCGGAAGAAACTTTGGCCGGAATATTTGCACTGGAGAATACCTTGTCAATAAACTCTCCATCAATCAGTACGGCTCCGTCGAAAATTCGTCCTTCATTGATTATTCGGGCATTTTTAATAAGTGTCTTCATATCTTTTGGTTTTTTTCAAGCACTGTACAATCAAAATTACTGAATATATAAACAAAAAAACCGCTATCGCGGTCTTAAAATTAGTGTATTTATTTTACAACAGATTATACATTCCGTTTTTCGTAATGGAGAAACCAGCTTCTTATCTTCATTTTCAATACTCCCCAGAGTGCTTCATTGAAAATCCCTCCACTCATTTTTGAGGATCCTTTTGTCCGGTCTTTAAAAATGATTGGCACTTCAACAATTTTAAACCCGCGTTTCCAGGTTTTAAACTTCATCTCGATCTGAAATCCGTAGCCTTTCAACCGGATGTTATCGAAATCGATTGTTTCCAAAACTTCACGGTGAAAGCATTTAAACCCGGCAGTGGTATCCATGATTTTCATCCGGGTAATTGTCCGTACATAAACCGACGCCAAATAAGACATCAGTACCCTGCCAAGCGGCCAGTTAACCACATTAATTCCTGAAATATAGCGTGATCCGATAGCCAAACTGGCCTTTTGGTCAACGCATGCGGCATATAATTTAACCAGATCCCTTGGATTGTGCGAAAAATCACAATCCATTTCGAAGATATAATCGTACGGACGTTTCAGAGCCCAGTGAAATCCAGCCAGGTAAGCTTTCCCCAATCCCTCTTTCCCCGCCCTATTCAGGATGTGAAGCTTATCCGGGAATTCAGGCCGCAGTCGCTCAACGATTGCGGCAGTTCCATCCGGAGAATTATCGTCGATAATTAAAATTTCAAAAGGAGTTTTCAATGAAAAAACTTTTCGAATCATTCGCTCGACATTTTCTTTTTCATTGTATGTCGGGATTAATACCAAATTCTGATGCACGCTCACTGTCTTTAGATTTTGCTACAAAATTACGTCTTTTTATTTATCAGAATCTGCATCAGTCATAACTTTAACAAATATTACAAAATTATAGCAATTCTAATACTCCAAAACTTATTCTAAGTTTGGTAATATTCTAACTCTTTGTAATGTATAAAGCTTATCTTCATGTTTTAAAATCTGATTGCCATGAACGTCAAAAATATCTTCGTTTTCTTTTTTCTTCTAATCCTGAGTTCTTCCTACGCACAAACAGTATCTCCAAACTTAAAAGTTATTTCTGCTCCCTCCGGAAGACTAAAAACACAGATCAACAAAACAGGAAAAACAGTGATCCCCAATGGCCGTTTCATCACCCCATTTGGAAAATCAATCGAAGTTGCGCCTCATCCATTCGGATTAAGCCTGAGTATTGATGGAACAATTGCCGTTACAGCCAACTCAGGCACTTCGCCCATTTCAATTTCAATCATCAAAAACCTGAAATCAGACCAGCCAACAGTTCTTCAGGTACCTCCCGGTGCGTCTACCGACAAAGGTGTGCTGGCTTCAGTATTTATGGGACTGGCAATTTCTCCGGATAATCAAATCGTTTATGTCGCCGGAGGACAGGCGAATAAAATCTATCTGTTTTCGATCGATAACGGAGCAAAACTCGATTCCGTGGATTGTTCGGTTGCCGAAAACGGGCAGAAAACTCCGGATGGTTATATTGGCGACATGAAACTGAGCAAAGATGGCCGGTATCTTTATGCCGTTGATCAGATGTTATTTCGTTTGATTGTAGTTGATACTAAATTAAAAAAGATCGTCGCGAGTGCAAAAACCGGAAGATATCCGTTTGGAATAATCCTTTCGCCCGATGGACAAAAAGTTTATGTAGCCAACGTGGGTATGTTTGAATACAGTAAAATCGGCAACATCGAAGCTGAAAAAGATTATCAGAAAGCACTCGATTTTCCTGCTTTTGGTTTCGGAACAGCCGAAATGGAAAAAGGAACGCGTATTGATTCGATGGATATTTCGGGACTCGGAGATCCGAATGTTCCTGAATCGTTTTCGGTGTGGGCATTTTTGGTTAAGAATCCGGAGAAACCCGAAATTCAGGCCAAAATAAAAACAGGTGTTCTGGTGGGCGAAACCATTGAGGGAATCCCTGCGGTGGGCGGTTCAAGCCCCAATTCACTGGCAGTAACCGACCGGTATGTTTTCGTGAGCAACGGAACCAACGATAATATTTCGGTCATCGATATTGTTCACGACACCATTGCGGCCGAAATTTCACTCAAATTACACAAGGCCGTTAAACAGTTCCGTGGCGTAATACCTTTTGGACTGGCTGTTTCACCCGATCAAAAAAGACTTTTTGTGGCCGAAGCAGGAGTTAATGCCGTCGGTGTTATCGATATTCCAACGCTGAAAGTAATCGGGCACATTCCCTCAGGCTGGTTTCCTTCCAAACTGGAAGTAAGTCCGGATGGAAAAACACTTGTAGTAAGCAATGCCAAAGGTTTTGGCAGCGGACCAAATGGCGGTGAAAAGTTTCAGGAAGGAAAAGAAGGTAGTTATATTGGCAACCTCATGAAAGGCACCGTTTCAGTCATGACTATTCCTGATGACAAAAAACTGGCCAGCCTCACACAAAAAGTTGTAAGCAATAATTACCGGATTGAAGATTACAGCAAAGTTCAGAAACGGAGAGCCAAAAATCCGATTCCGGTTTTTGGCGGAGAAAAGGAATCTCCAATCAAATACCTCATTTTTATCTCGAAGGAAAACCGGACTTACGATGAAATCTTTGGGCAAATGAAAAAAGGAAATGGAGATCCGACAATCGCCCGCTACGGATATCACGCCACTTTTACAAACAAAGACTATTCGCTTAAAGTTGAAAATTCAACGGTTATGCCCAATCACCTGAAACTGGCTACTGAATTTGCCATGTCAGATAATTTTTATGTCGATTCGGATGTTTCGGCCGACGGACACCGCTGGCTGGTGAATACCTATCCAAACGAATGGGTTGAGTCGTCAGTCCCTGCAAGCTACGGAGGCAACCGTTCATACAATCCGAAGTCGAAAGCACCCGGCAGTTTGGGGATGAACGGCTCTGCGGGAGCTATTTATCCGGAAGATTACAATGAAGCCGGATCGATGTGGGATCATCTGGAACGCAACAAAATCGATTTTTACAACTTCGGATTTGGAACCATGTTCGAGCCTGCCTTTTACGACGAGTCATACAAATATACCGGAATTAAACACTACGTCAACTTTCCTGTTCCGCTACCCATGTTTTCACGCACTTCAAAAACATATGCGACTTACAATATGGCCATTCCCGACCAGTTCCGTATCAGTCAGTTCATTAAAGAATTTGATGAAAAATGGATTAAACCCGAATTGGAAATGCCATCCATCATTACAGTTATAATTCCAAACGATCATGGAGCCGGCGAACGACCGGAGGCCGGATATCCATTCAGGGAAAGCTACATGGCCGACAATGATCTGGCAGTGGGACGAATCGTGGAATACCTGTCGCACACACCCTTCTGGGAAAATATGGCCATTGTAATTACTGAGGATGATGCTCAGAACGGAGTCGACCATATTGATGCGCACCGCAGTGTACTGATGGTCATTTCTCCCTACGTCAAACGAAACTATGTTTCGAAAGTGCATTACAGCTTTGGAAGTATTTTCAAAACCTTCTGGAATGTGCTTGGTGTCCCGTACCTGAACCAATACGACGCAGCTGCAACCGATTTTGCCGATTTTTTCACCAATGCTCCTGATTTCACTCCCTACAACGCAGCGCCTGTAGATGCCCGGATCTTTGATCCCAAAAAAGCATTGACTCCGCTGGACGAAAATTTCGACTGGAAAGCAGTAAAAGAATCACCGCTTATTGATGATGTGAATAATATGCAGGATGATCAGAAAGAAAAGCCTGAATACCGGATGGAAGATCAGAAGAGGAAATAGAAAGGAGTTCCAAATTCCAGATTTCAAATTCCAGGTACATCATGCGGAACTTGCTTCCGCATTTTTCAAAAGTTCCTGATGCAACATATTTATTCATAGCTGATTACGCATAACCCCTTCCAAACAATAAATGACCTTCAGGTTTGTTCGGTTACCATTTTTTCTGTCCTTCAGGCATACCTGATTTTATAGCCTCCCTTCTTTGCATGGCCAGTCTGAAAAATTATTTCAGCTTAGCTATTTCCGATGGGTTAAGCTTTACATCGATTTTCGGGTACGATAAACACCCGACTCTTCAACATACAATGGTCTCTTCTGGAGTTGTATTTTTTGCTGATCTGGTCGAACTAAGCGTTTTGCCATTTTTTACTGAAGATTTGTCCTCAGCATATCTGTTGGTTGATAAGATCGATGAATTGAATTTTTCGCCGGATTGTCCATTTCGCAATTTACAAACATTAACAAGTGTTTTTAAATTGACATTAAACTTTCACTATTTTCCTTTGTCTGAACAGATAATTACTGATAAAGAGTAAACAAATAAACCAAAATTAAGCAGATGCAGAAGATATTGATTGTGCTGTTCTTATTCATTGCAACAGCAGGCACAGTTTTTTCACAGGTGACTCCCGGAAAACCGGCGGGTGAAATAAACACGGTGGCCAAAAATGGGAAGATTAAAGGTAAAATTATTGATGCAGAGACAAAAACACCAATGGAATATGCAAATGTTTCCATTTACAGCAAGAAGGATTCCAAACTTATTTCAGGAAGTATTGCTAATGAGTCTGGCTCATTTGAAATCAAAGACCTCCCTTTTGGAGCATACTATATTGAAGCCAACTTTATAGGATTCGAAAAAACTAAAATTAACGATGTGAAAATCAACCCTAATTCAACAACTGTTGATGTGGGAACCATCGCATTGTCTGTATCCAGACAACAAGTTGGTGCCGTCGATGTAATTGCAGAGCGGAACCGCATCGAGTACAAGATTGACAAAAAAGTGATTAACGTAGCTAACGATATCAATTCGGCCGGAGGCACTGCTGTAACTGCACTTGAGAACACTCCTTCGGTTGAAGTAGATATGGATGGGAATGTGAGTCTTCGCGGTTCTTCCAGCTTTACGGTTCTCGTTGATGGCCGTCCAAGCGTTTTAAGTGGTAGCGATGCCTTGAGACAAATTCCGTCATCTGCTATTCAAAATATCGAAATCATAACCAACCCTTCGGTAAAATATGACCCTGACGGAAATGCTGGTATTATTAACGTAGTCATGAAGAAAAATGTTCTTTCAGGATTAAACGGAATATTTAATGTGAATGCTGGCTCGGGCGAAAAATATGGTACTGATTTAATGCTGAACTACAAAACAAAAAAATACAACATTTTTTTAGGGGGAAATTTGAATGATGAAACCAATTACGGAACGATGCATTCGACCCGTGAATCGTATTCGAATGACACCACAAGCTTCCTGATTACCGACGGACGTCGTGACAGGACCCGCAGAGGGAAACAACTAAAAGGTGGTCTCGATTATTACCTTTCAGACAAAACAACTGTCACCTTATCATCACAGGTAGGTACTTATAATTTTGACAGTTATGGAGGTGGAAATATTCATAATTACGAAACCCCGGGTACATTTAATGTTTATTCCATTCAGAAAAATGCTTCAACCAGAAACGGCAATTACGTTTCTGCTGATGCCAGTTTTCAATCTAAATTCGATGAGTCGGGAATGCATAAGCTGGAAGGTACTTTCAGTTACCGGAACCGGATCAGTGATGCGAGCGAAACCAACGATGAGTTTTTGACAAATTCCGCTTATAACGAATCAACTGATTATCTGACCAGAGTAAATACTAATGAGAACAGTACTTCCAACGATTACCGCATGAAGCTGGATTATACGCTGCCACTCCATGAAGATGCAAAATTTGAAGCCGGGATTCAAAGCCGGATTGAAAATGAAAAGGAAAGCTTTTATTTCGAAAACTATGATACGATAACAAAAGCATTTATCAACAACCCCAAGTTTACGAGTGATATGAATTTCAAGGAGGCAATTCATTCCGTTTATTCAACTTACTCCGGAAAAACACTTGGAGTTTCTTATCTGGTCGGACTAAGAGGTGAGTATAACAAACGAACAATTGAACATCATTCGGACGTTAATAAAACCTATTCTTTGGATATTTTTGACCTTTTCCCATCGGTTCACTTTTCATATGAAATGGCAAGCGAAAACCAGATTATGGCCAGCTATTCAAAACGGGTTAACCGCCCCGACGGCCGTGACCTCGATCCGTTTCCCAATTACATGAATCAATATACCATTCGTATAGGTAACCCAAACCTAAAACCGGAATACACGGATTCATACGAATTCAGTTATATGAGAAAATTTGGCACTTCATTTGTCTCTTTGGAAACTTTTTATCGCTCAACAAACAATCTGATGACCAGAATACAGGAAATGAGAGATGATGGTATAATTTATATGACCATGGACAACCTGAACCGCGATTATTCACTTGGAGGTGAATTGATGGGTAATTTCAATTTCACCAAATGGTTATTAGTGAACACCAGTTTTAGCTTGTATGACTACAAAATTAAAGGCCAGATCTTAGGCCAATCGATTAACAAGGAAAGTACAAATTATTCGGGACGAGTAAATGCGACAGTCAAGTTTTCACCCGACAGCCGCATGCAATTAACCGGGTTCTATCGGGGACCATCGGTATCTGCACAGGGAGATCAGAAGGGAATGATGTTTACCAATTTATCGTACCGTCAGGATTTCATGAAAAAGAAATTGTCGGCAACATTGAGTGTGCGTGACCTGTTGGGAACTGGCAAATATGAGGGAACCTCCTATGGTGACGGATTCAAATCAAGTTACAAGTATCAGCGCGAACCACGTGTAGTAATGCTGACGCTTAGCTACAAAATCAACAATTACAAAATGGATAAAGCTCCTGCAGAACAATCGACCCCGGGAGCAGACGATATGTTCTAAAATGCCTTACTTTACATTTAACGCAAATCAAAAGCGGAACCCGGGAAACTGGATTCCGCTTTTTGAATTTTGTTCCATTATCTGTTCCTGAAATCCGGCGATCATTTGAGCCAAACCACCAAAAATAAATCCCATTGATACAACAGGTCCAAATTCTATCAGTCCATTGTTTGAAAATGGGAAAGTGATAGTATGCAAAAAGGCCGTCCTTACGGACAGCCCCTTCAACTTATTCTATGATTCTATACAATTACAAGGTTGCCTGACCCGGAACCCAGTCACAAGGAGTTAATTCGCCGGTTTGCAGAGCATCCAGGATACGGATGATTTCGTTAATATTTCTTCCAACATTTAAACCGTTTACCGAAACATGCTGAATAGTTCCTTCCGGATCGATAATATAAGTTGTACGATAGGCAATTTTATTTTCAGGTTCAAGAATACCAAGTTCTTCTGAAAGTGATTTACTTGTATCTGCAAGCATCGGAAATTTTAGTCCTTTTAAACCCGGGTGATCGTTACGCCATGCCAAATGCACAAACTGCGAATCGATTGATGCACCGACCAAATTGGCATCACGTTTGGCAAACTCATCAAAATGATCATTAAACGATACGATTTCGGTAGGACAAACAAAGGTAAAATCAAGTGGCCACCAGAAAAATACAGTCCATTTCCCGGCAATATCAACATTTGTTAATGTTTTAAATTCTTTCCCTGGTTCCAGTGAAATAACTGCTTCTTTTTTGAACTCGGGGAATTTTTCTCCAATAGTCTTCATATTATACGTTTTATCGATTAAAATTCTTAAAAAATAATACACAAAGATAAGCCATGATTGTTTGCCAGTCAAATCGAATTTTTCAATCTCAAATAGACAAAAGCTATTCTAAAAAATTCATTTACTTGATTTTATACTGAAGTGATTAAACCAAACTTATTTTATCACTTTCGGAAGGTTTAGATAAATTTCAAAGTCGGAACTCTCATACTTGCTGATTTAGCAAGATAATTTTACCTTTAGGGGATTTTTTAATCAAACACAGTTAAATCAAGACCTAAATCAAAATTAATTTAGTTAACCAATGAAGAACAATTTTAGCAGAAGATCATTTCTGGCAACGACTGCAACTGCTGCAGCCGGAATTACAATTCTTCCAAGTAATGTAATTGCCGGATTGGGACACAAAGCTCCCAGTGACAAATTAAACATTGCCGGTGTTGGTATCGGTGGTATGGGCTTCGCAAACCTGAAGCACCTTGAGTCAGAAAATATCGTTGGATTATGCGATGTGGACTGGAGATATGCCGACAAAACATTCAAATACTTTCCGAAAGCCCAAAAGTACTGGGACTGGCGGGTTATGTATGAAGAACTTGGAAAATCAATCGATGGTGTTGTGATTGCCACAGCCGACCACACTCACGCCATTGCGGCTTCTCATGCAATGATGCAGGGCAAACACGTTTACCTGCAAAAACCTCTGACTCATACCGTTTACGAATCGCGCTTACTCACCAAACTGGCTGACACACAGAAAATAGCCACTCAAATGGGTAATCAGGGTTCATCAGCCGAAGGTGTAAACTTAACCTGTGAATGGCTGGCCAATGGCGAAATTGGTGATGTTACCAAGGTTGAAGCATTTACTGATCGTCCAATCTGGCCTCAGGGGTTAAACACTCCCAAACAAGGACAATGGGTTCCTGACACTTTGAATTGGGATTTATTTACAGGTCCTTCAAAAATGCGTCCTTACAATGAAGTTTATCACCCATGGAACTGGCGCGGTTGGTGGGCTTATGGTACAGGTGCATTAGGCGACATGGCCTGCCACATTTTACACCCTGTATTCGTCGGTCTCGAACTAAGTTATCCGATTAAAGCACAAGGTAATTCAACCCTGTTACTTGAAGACTGTGCGCCTACTGCACAATCAGTAAAACTGACTTTCCCTGAAAGAACAGCCAAAAGGAAGATGAAAATGAAACTTCCTCAGGTTGAGGTTTTCTGGTACGATGGAGGTAACAAACCAATGCTTCCTGAAGGATGGCCGGCAGGAAAAAATCCAAATGATGCTGGTGGTGCCGTATTCTTTCACGGAACAAAAGGAATTTTAGTTTGTGGCTGTTATGGCGTTAATCCCTGGATTTTGCGCCCTGATGGTAAAGTTGAAAAACCTGATGCTCCAAAATTCAGAAGAAGAATTGAAAAAGCAATGGACGGTGGCCACGAAATGGACTGGGTACGTGCTTGTAAAGAATCTCCTGAAAACCGTATAAAAACGGCTTCTGACTTCAGCGAAGCCGGACCATTCAACGAAATGGTAGTTATGGGCGTTTTGGCTGTTCGTTTACAAAATCTGAACAAAGAATTGATGTGGGACGGACCTAACATGAAATTCACCAACATCACTCCTGACGAACAAATCAAAATCGTTATGGAAGATAAGTTTAATATTACCGATGGTAATCCAACATTCAATAAATCATACACGGATCCGGTTCCTGCTACTGAATTTGCAGCAGAACTGATCAAACACACCTACCGCAAAGGGTGGAGCCTTCCGGAAATGCCAGCATAAGCATTAGAAGAATAACTATAAAAAGGTGGATTCGCAAGAGTTCACCTTTTTATTTATCCATCAAACTGTATGGTCAATCTTCCCTAAACTCTACCATTTTAAGGTATTTTCATAATCATTAAATTTCTTTTTGAATTTCGAATGTAATATCTATTTTCACGGAAGATATCTTTGTCCTTCATATTCTGAACCAACAATACCATGGGAAACAATCAATCCAACATCAGTCGCCGGCATTTTCTGGGAACAACTACACTGGCAGCAGCTGCAGTAACTATACTGCCAAGCAGGGTCATCGCAGGACTTGGACACAAAGCTCCGAGCGACAAACTCAACATTGCCGGAATTGGAGTGGGTGGCATGGGGTTCAATAACCTGACAAACATGGATACGGAGAACATCGTTGCTCTGTGTGACGTGGACTCAAAATATGCTGGCCGAAATGCTTTCCGCAAATGGCCGCTGGCAAAAAAATACGAAGATTACCGCGAAATGTTCGACAAACAGAAAGACATTGATGCTGTAATGATTGCCACTCCCGACCATTCTCATGCCCTGCCGGCACTGATGGCCATGAAATCGGGCTATCATGTTTACCTGCAGAAACCATTGACTCATTCGGTTTTTGAATCGCGAATCATGACTGAAACCGCACTTCGGTATGGCGTTGCCACACAAATGGGAAATCAGGGAAACTCAGGAGAAGGTATCCGGAAAATCTGTGAATGGATTTGGGCCGGTACAATTGGCGAAATCACTTCGGTTGATGCCTGGACGAACCGACCAATCTGGCCACAGGGACTGGAGCGGCCGACCAAAACGATGCGCGTTCCGAATACCCTGAACTGGGATCTTTTTATCGGTCCGGCAAAATTCAGACCTTACAACGAAATTTATACGCCATGGAACTGGCGCGGCTGGTGGGATTTTGGAACCGGTGCACTTGGCGACATGGCCTGCCACATTATCGATCCGGTTTTTAAATCACTTATGCTGAAATACCCTACTGCTGTTGAAGGAAGTTCTACAATAATAAATACGGAATCGGCACCAAATGCGGAAAGAATAACGTATTGGTTTCCACGCCGCGATAACCTTCCAAAAGTTGGAATGCCTGAAGTAAAAGTTACCTGGTACGATGGCGGTTTAATGCCTGAACGTCCGGAGGAACTGAAAGATGGTGAACAAATGGGAAATGGCAGTGGAGGTGTAATATTTTATGGAACAAAAGGTAAAATCATCTGCGGAAGTTCTGCTTCCAATCCAACTCTGTTACCAACTTCGGAAATGGATCATTTTAAGCAACCCGAAAAAACAATCCGCCGAATTGAAAATGCTGACATCAACGGTCACGAACAAGACTGGATTCGTGCGGCCAAAGAAAATAAAGACAACCGCGTTGAAGCCGGTTCAAACTTCAGCTATGCCGGACCACTCAATGAAATGGTGGTAATGGGCGTTCTGGCAGTTCGCCTTCAGGATTTGAAAAAACGGTTGTTATGGGATGGCAAAAATATGCAGTTCACCAACATCAGTTCTTCCGAAAACATCAGGGTAGTCACCTCCAATAAATTTGAAGTGGTGAACGGCGATCCGAAATTTGACACCCAATACGATACCATTCCGGCACTCGCAACCGCAGAAGAATGGATCAGGCACAATTACAGGGACGGCTGGGAGCAAATTTAGGCCCCAAAGCCTTAAACGTCAATGACCTCATTCAAAATCTTATTTCTCATTCAAAGTAAATAACTCTTCTACTTCAATCTCAAAAAAGCGTGCGAGCTTGATGGCCAATACAGTGGATGGCACAAACTTACCAGTTTCAATGGTATTAATTGTTTTTCGGGTCACACCAATTTGTGTCGCCAGTTCTTCCTGCGTAATATTCTTTATTGCCCGCTGAACTTTAATTTGATTGCTTAATTCCTGATTTTCCATTTAATCGCGATTGTATATTAATCCTGAAATCAGTACTGATAAAACTCCAAAATACAAGGTAATTTCTGTTACCAGTAATGCTTCAATCTCTGTAAATTCAGCAAAACCGAGGAAAACGACAGTAGTCCATATAACTACCCCAAAACCAATCTGAAATGATTTATGCATGTTAAGTTGATGCAATTCGTCATTCAAAGCTTTCTCTACTTTTTTGTCCCAGCCTAATTCCCGTTTCAGTTTCAGGAATTTGATTAGATTGATAATGAAAATGATCCACCCAAGTGCACCAACCACTGATGTTGCACTAATGATCGCATGGTTTTGAACTGAATCTTTCAAAATAAACGTTCCAAACCATATTGCCCAGCCAATGGTTAACCATTTTAAAAGATTGTACCTCGTTTTTTCCAGTCGTTCAATAATTGAAGTTTCCATAATTTGACGTTTTAAAAATAACCTTAAATCATCATCAAGCAACCCTTAGGTGTCTTTATATAACCTTTAGGTTACAAATAAAATGATTATTTTTGAATTCGACAAATTATTTTCAAAAACATTTGTTTTTTATGATGAAATGGTTTTAATTTGTGTCATACATATCTAGGACACTAAACAACTAAGCCATGATCAACGTTCAACAACTCACTTTTCACTACAAAAAGCAACAGGCACTTTTTAACGAATTATCATTTCAACAGAAAAACGGCAGCATTACCGGACTGCTTGGTAAAAACGGCGCCGGTAAATCGACCCTTCTGAAATTAATGGCTGGCTTACTGAAACCTCAGGTAGGTCAACTGTCTGTTAATAATTTTAAGCCTTTTGATCGGTTACCCGATTTTCTTTCCGATGTATTTATGGTTCCCGAAGAATTCTCATTTCCACCGGTTACAATCGATTGTTACATAAAGGCAACTGCTCCACTTTATCCGAATTTCGGGAAAGAAAAGATGGACCAAATCCTTCTGGAATTTGAACTCGACCGTAAAAAGCACCTCAACAAATTGTCGCACGGTCAGCGTAAAAAATTCCTTATTGCCTTTGCCCTGGCATCCAATTGCCGCCTGCTCATTCTGGATGAACCTACCAACGGGTTGGATATTCCATCAAAAAGTTTATTCCGGAAAATTCTGGTTAGTTCAGTTTCCGAAGAACAATTGGTACTGATTTCGACCCATCAGGTAAAAGACATTGATACGATTATCGACAAGATTGTGATGCTCGATGAAGGCGAAATTATTTTCAACGAAGACATTCTGTCGATCAGTCAGAAATGGCAATTTACCATGGTTCCTTCGCTTACGGGTATTGCCGAACCCATTTACCACGAAAAATGCCCCGGAGGATACCGCGTAATGTCTTTGGTTGGCGACGACGATGAAACCGAAATCGACATTGAACTGCTTTTTAATGCCATTGTGAATAAACAATGCTTCGGTTAAAACTTAGTTATTTATCTGATTTACAGCAAAATAACTGATTATTTATTAGTGTAAAACCGCAGGGATCTGTATCTTTAAAGTATTAATTACCAGTTAATTACTTTAATTATGGCCACCCCTGCGATT
>DASRMB010000035.1:0-3705 GCA_035648135.1 Prolixibacteraceae bacterium | reverse complement strand
ATTGGCTATCGGTAAGGTTGGTTGAATAGTATTTCATACGTTCTTAACAGTTTGGAAACCATTAAGATAGCAAAATGAATTCAATTAAACAACTGATAGTCAATGTATTATACTAATATATTTTAAATTTAAACAGTCTCTCAGTTAAAAGGACTAAAGCCTGGAATATATTTAGTGTCTGCAACATTTTCGTCCTCATTGGCAAATAAATGTATTAAATTTAATTTTGCTATTGATCCAGAAAAAATGACAACCTTATCTGATACTCCATCAGATTTTATCAATTATTGGGCACGAGCTAAACGTGAATTAGCTGCCGTTGAACCACAATATAAACTCATTAAAGTAGATAGTTTAAGCACTCCTGCACGAGATTGCTGCCTTGTAGAAATGCGCTCGTTGGGCAATGTGTTGGTTCGTGCATGGTTACTAACTCCCAAAAAAGCAGGTAACTATCCGGCAGTACTTTCTCTGCCGGGTCACACTTCTTTTATGCAACCTAAAACGTTGTTTAACGACGATAAGTTTGTAAGTATGGGCTTGGACATTCGTGGTCATGGTAATAGTAAAGACAATGTAAATCCGGGATTTAGTTTCCCCGGTTATATATGTTATCAACTTGAAGACAAAGAACAGTTTATATACAGAGGAGCTTACATGGATTGCGTAAGAGCCATTGAATTCCTTTTTTCACGATCCGATGTAGATACTTCTCGCGTAGCTGTGGAGGGGGGGAGTCAGGGCGGAGCTTTGAGCTTTGCAACTGCAGCATTTTGCGGCAATCGAATAAAAGCAGTTGTTGCGGCTGTACCATTTTTGAGCAATTTTCCTGAATATATGAAAGTTGCCCCTAACTGGCCATCTAACGAATGGAAAGAATATGCAAAAATTCATTCACTGGATATTAGCAGCGTATTAAAAACGTTAAGCTATTTCGATATAAAAAATCTTGCCCCCTTAATAACAGCACCTTTATTTATGGGCGTTGGTCTGGTAGATATAACCTGTCCGCCACGAATAAATTTTGCTGCTTACAACAACCTTAAAGTCGAGAAGAAATATATTGTATATCCTAATTCAGGGCATGCTATTCCGGGTGAGTTTAGAAATTTAATGGAAAAGTTCATTAAAGATAAATTAGGTATTATTTCAACACAATAATTTTATGAAAAGAAAAATAGTAAAAAATAAAATATTGATTTTAACAGTATTACTTCTTTTATCCAACTTGACCCTTTTGGTTGCGCAAGGAACTAAGGTAAGAGAAAAATTATTATTTAACAGTGATTGGAAATTTATTGCTGATGACAATCCGCAATATAGAAACCCTGAGTATATAGATGCTTCATGGCGAATGTTAAACCTGCCTCATGACTGGAGCATAGAAGGCGCTATAGATAAATCCATTGGCGGTTCGGGTGGCTTTTTCCCGATTGGAATCGGTTGGTATCGCAAAACGTTTACTTTGCCGGAATCGAAGAAAGGTAAACAATTGACTCTTCAGTTCGATGGAATTTATATGAACAGCGAAGTGTGGATAAATGGTCAGTTCTTGGGTCGACATCCATACGGATTCACGACTTTCCAATACGATTTGACCGAATTTGTCAAATCTGGTAAAGGCGAAATCAATACCATTGCTGTTCGGGTTGACAATTCAGTAAAAGAATCTACCCGCTGGTATACAGGTTCCGGAATTTATCGCAATGCTTGGCTGATTGCCACCAATTTTGTGCATTTCAACAATTACAAAGGCGTTTACATAACAACGCCTGAAGCCACCACTGCAAAGGCAATGGTAAATGTCAACTACGATTTTGCAAGCAATTTCTTTACATTAGAAGCCATGCAGAAGTGGAAGGAAAATGTGTATGCCAAACAGGCGGAGGTTACTAAGAAGCTTATTATTCGTTCCACCATTATTGACAAAAACGGAACTGAAATTGCAAAAACAGAATCAGAGAAAGAATGCAGCCAATTTCAGGCAAGTAATTTGCTGAACCAGCAAATTGAAGTGAATAATCCCAAACTCTGGTCAATAGATTCGCCGACTATTTATTATCTGAAAAGTGAAATCCTTTGCGAAGGACATGTAATTGATGATCAGGTTACTTCGTTTGGAATTCGTAAACTCGAATATATTCCAAACAAAGGAATGTTTGTAAACGGAAAAATGGAGAAATTAAAAGGAGTTTGCGTTCATCAAGACGTGGGTTCATTTGGGGTTGCCGTTCCAATTCAGGTTTGGCATCAGCGATTGATGAAGCTGAAAGAAATGGGCTGCAATGCGGTGCGTACTTCACATCATCCATTTGCACCTGAATTCTATGACTTGTGTGATTCAATTGGAATGTATGTTATGGACGAAGCTTTTGATGAGTGGACGCGCGGCTGGCCTTATAATTACACCGAAAATAACCAAGGGAAAGCGCCAAACGGTTATCATCTTTATTTCGACCAATGGAGCGAAACGGATTTGAAAGCTATGTTACAACGTGACCGCAATCATCCTTCCATTATCATGTACAGCATTGGTAACGAAATTCCGGATCAGAAAAATGCCGAAGGATATAAAATTGCTCAAAAATTAGTTGCCATTTGTCATGCTGAAGACAATACACGACCGGTAACCTCCGGCTGTGATCAATATATGGATGCCACCAATAATGGTTTTATAGATGCAATGGATATTTCAGGTTATAATTATATCGACCGCCATTTTAAAGAAAAAATGTACGAACCGGAACACACTAAACGACCCGATAAACTTTGTCTCGGAACTGAAACAAGTAGGACGGCCCGAAATTTTATTGCTTACCGAGATAACGATTATGTGATTGGCGGATTTATTTGGGTGGGCATTGATTATTTTGGAGAATCAGATGTTTATCCGCAACGTGGCTGGACACGCGGGTTAATTGACATTGCTGGTTTTGAGAAACCGGAATTTTACCAGTACAAAAGTTTTTGGAGTGACAAACCGACAGTTCATCTAGCTGTGGAACAAAAAGAAAAAGGAAACCCACAAACAGAGTTGAAATGGAATTGGAAATCCACCGATTCATTGACGGTAATTGTGTATTCAAATTGCGATCAGGTGGAAGTGTTTCTCAATAATCAATCACTTGGCAAAAAGCCGATTGACAAAAATACGTATGTTGGAATTTGGCCAGTAAATTTCAAACCAGGAACGCTCAAAGCAATTGGTTATAAGGCAAATAAAAAAGTCACAGAAGATGTTTTAAAAACCGCAGATGAAGCTATCCGAATGGTGGCAAAATCAAATAAAAATACTTTAGTCGCTGACGGGAATGATATGTTGTTGATTGAGATTACATTAATTGATAAAAACGGGAATCCTGTTAATGATGCTGATAATACGATTTCAGTAAATGTATTGGGCGACGGTTCATTGGCAGGAATTGATACCGGCGAT
Source organism: Prolixibacteraceae bacterium (assembly GCA_035648135.1). Lineage (GTDB taxonomy): Bacteria > Bacteroidota > Bacteroidia > Bacteroidales > Prolixibacteraceae > Aquipluma. The sequence continues at coordinate 269 of DASRMB010000035.1, read as the reverse complement.
ATGTTTTATACCGGAATTTTTAAAACCAACATCAGGAAGGCATATAAAGGCAAGTTACTTTTAACGGTCAAAAGTGCTGATACCGCTGGTAAAATTTCCATAGAACTGGAATCGGAAAAGCTTGAAACATTAACCCACATTGCAGCTATCCGTCCATAACGATCTGACAATCTGATTTTTGATTTTTTAAAATTTCGCCAGTGTGCCACACGGATTTTTTTCTGGGCAGGGGGATCTGCTGATATTTTAGCTTGATGTAAATTTGCCGG
>DASRMB010000034.1:0-25121 GCA_035648135.1 Prolixibacteraceae bacterium | reverse complement strand
TCTCCCGATAAATGGTGCTTTTGTCTGTATCCAGAAGTTGAGCTACTCTTTTTATTGGCGTATTTGTTTTTAATAATACCTCAATTTGGTTCCTTTGTATTGAGGTTAACTGTTTATTTTTCATCGCAAATCAAAAGTATTCGTTTAACCTTACCATAGGAAGCTTTCGGGCTTCCTATTCTACTTTTGTTGCATTTGTTATACCAATGACTCCTTGCTTGTTGATTTCGAGAATAACTTTCTTAACGCTTTGCTAAAAGTTATTTCCCGACTTCAACAACATATAATCATCAGCATTCTATAAATCTATCATATTAAAAATTCGCAGTTACTAATTGAATTTCCGAAACTATTTATCAGCAATTCCGAAAGAAAACATTTGAAATAAATTGTTGATAAATTCACACACTTATTCAACATCAACTAATAAGCTGTTGTATCAAGCGAAAATTAAGAAGTAGATTGCACATCAGAAAAAAGTAATGACGGCCATGCAAATTCTGGAACCATTCGGACACCCATTTCGTAACCAGAGAAGTATACCAGTAGTTCAGTCCAAAAGTACTGGCTCCCGGATTTTCGGTTTTTCGTTTTTTCATCATTTCTCTTGTTTCTCTTAACCGGTATGATTCTCCATTCATGTTTACCAGATGTGCCTTATGGGTCAACCTGTCCACCAAAGCTGCGGTGAGTACCGCATCACCAAAGATCTCTTCCCATCGGTCGAATCCCAGGTTTGTTGTGATAATGGTTGCCTTGCGACCTGCCCGGAGCGAGAGATGGTTAAAGAGCAATTCAGCTCCTTGCTTATCAAAAGAGATATAGCCAAACTCATCACAAATTACCAGATCATATTTTTCAAACCGAAGTTCCATCTGCCGCAGAGTTGGCTGGGCGTGAGATTCGCGTAATTGAGTGAGTAGCCCGTGTACGGTGGTAAAATAAACCTTATAACCTTGCAGGCAGGCTTTCAGACCCAGTCCGATAGCAATATGGGTTTTGCCTGTTCCCGGATTTCCTGCCAGTATTATATTTCGTCCGTAAGCCACAAAATCAAGCCGTTCGAGCAGGATGAGTTTTTCTGCGGCATCAACCGGGAGCAGCTCACGCTTTAAATCGTGCAGGTATAGTTTGGCTGGAAAACCAGCCTGCCTGATCTATGCTTTCTTCCGGTTTTCCAGGCGGGTATCATATTCCCGTTCCATTAACCGAAAAAGGAATGTTTCATAGTCGGCTACTGCTTTGCTCGAGATGGATCCATTTTACGAATTCAACTTAAGTTATTCTATTCCCTGAATCGCTGAATATCGTTTTGCTATTTCTATTTATTTGACCCATATTTGTTGAAGTTTCGTTAAGGATGTAATATGTCGGAGAGTCTAAAAAATAGAATTATTTGGAACGAATTCAGGAAAGGCAATAAGGAAGCCTTGGAAATAATCTATGAAGACAATTATGCTTCATTATATAATTATGGTATTAAGTTTAGTAATGACAATGGTCTCATTAAAGACCTAATTCATGAATTATTCATCGAACTTATTAATTCGGGTTCCAAATTATCAAATACTGACAACATACGCTTTTACCTTCTAAAAGCACTACGAAACAAATTGTTAAAGCAACTTTCTGAAAACTCAAAGTTTACAAATAAGTTTGAAGAATCAACCGGATTTAATTTAATTGACTCGATCGAAAGTCAGTTAATCAAAGAAGAAATTGAGCAACAACTTCATAATCAGATAATTACAGCGATTAATAAGCTGTCTCTCAAACAACAAGAAATTGTATATCTTCGGTTTTACAACGATATTTCATATCTGGAAATTGCCGCTTTATTTGATGTGAATATTCAAACCGTACGTAATTTAATGAATCGGGCAATCAATTCATTAAAAGAAGATTTGCGAAACAATAATTACAGCAAACATCTGATTCTATTTGTTTTAAGCCTTTCTATTTAAGCTTTCCCAGCATTAAATTTTTCTGATTTTAGTTTTTAATTCTTTCGATGTGTTTTACAGCACTTATTTTAGGTAGTATGGAAATCATCTTTTCATCATTACCTTATGAACACACCAGAAAACGTGTAATGATATAGGAGATGAAAGCAGATTCAAAATACAAGAATTACACAGTTGAAGATTTCGCAGAGGATAAAGACTTTCGTTGTTGGATTTATTCTCCGAACGAAATATTAAATTCCTTTTGGATAAATTTCCAAAATGATTATCCTGAAAAATCTGAAATGATAGAGCTGGCGAGTCAAATAGTATCGGCTTTATTTATTGAAGAAAGAGCCATTTCTCATGATGAATATCAGAATTCATTAGACCGATTAAAGACTTATCTCGATAAAAGATCATCAAATCGAAATAAAATCAATTGGCTCTATGGTAATTGGCGAAATGTGGCTGCCGTCTTACTTCTTCCGATAATCTTTATAAGTATCTATCTGTACAACAACAAGCCACAGAAACAACTTTCAGGACAAGTTGTACAGTATGTTGTTCCTGAAGGGCAGAAAAGTAAGGTGATACTGGCTGATGGGACTCAGGTGTGGCTAAATTCGGGTTCCACACTTTCTGTATCGATGGATGAGTCGAACAGGAGAAAGGTTCAACTATCTGGTGAAGCCTATTTTGATGTAACTAAAAATAAGAAAGTTCCTTTTATTGTTGAAGTCAAAAACTATTTAGTGAAGGTTTACGGAACCCAGTTCAATGTTCGGGCTTACAACGACCAAATTGAGAGTGAAACCATTTTAAAGGAAGGATCGATATCAATTTTTACGAATTCAAAAGAAGAAATAAAAATGGTGCCTGGACAACGGTTTCTTCTTGATCGTGAGAAAAGGCAAACTTTATCTGAAGTCAATCCTGAATTATACCTGAGCTGGAAAGATAATGTTCTGAAAATAAATAATGAAAAACTTCAGGATCTTATTGTGCGCATGGAGCATTGGTATGGTATTAAAATTCAGGTACATAACTTTGATAGTGTAAAAGATTTGAAGTATACTCTAACCATCAAAACAGAAAGCTTAAGGGAAATGCTGGATCTAATGAGTTACGTTACACCACTCAAATATAAAATTGAAGGAGAAAATGTTATAATACAATATAGTCTTAATTAATTGCCTATGAATTAGTTTTTTAACAAAAAAGCAGGAATATGCTCTAACATACCCCTGCCTGTAAATTTAAAAATTTACCATTGTCGAATCCGGTAAACAAGTATTAAACTTTAAAACAAAATTATGAAAAAAAATGAAGTCTTTTCATTGAAGGGAAAGAGATTTATGCCTATTGGCAAAATTTTGAAAATTATGAAAGTATTTACATTTGTCATGCTCGTATTTGCAATTCATGTCTCAGCGTTGTCGTATTCTCAGAATACAAAACTGAGTATTAATTTGCAGAATGTATCGATCAAGCAGGTTCTGGCTAAAATCGAAGATCAATCCGAGTTTCGGTTTTTGTACAGCGATTCAAAGATTAACGTTGAAAAAATTGTAGCTGTTGACTTTAACAATAAACAGATTGAAGATATTCTCCGAAATCTGTTTGAAGGCAGCGGTATTCAGTTTAAAGTATCCGGAAGGCAGATTCTGCTTTCTAATTCTTCTGACGGCTTTGATAACTTACAACAACAAAAACCAATTTCAGGAAAAGTAACCGATTCGTCAGGAGCTTCCTTGCCGGGAGCTTCAATTGTTTTGAAAGGAACTACAACCGGCTCAATCACGGATGTCAACGGAAATTACTTCATATCGAATATTCCCGCCGGATCTACTCTGGTCATTTCGTTTGTTGGAATGAAAAGTCAGGAGATTAAAGTTGAGAACAATTCACTGATCAATGTGGTGATGGAAGAGGATGCGATCGGACTTAATGAAGTGGTTGCCATCGGCTACGGTTCGGTTCAAAAAAAGGACTTAACGAGTGCCGTTATCAGTATTGCCAGTAAAGATCTTTTGCAAGGAGCATTTAACAGTCCCTTAGAAATGCTTGACGGAAAGGTAGCGGGCGTTTCGATCTCGAATCCGGCTGCTGCTGACCCCAACCACGGCACCGATGTTCAGATACGTGGCGCTTCCTCTATTGAAGGAGGAAATGGCCCATTGATTGTTATCGATGGCATGCCAGGGGGAGATCTCCGCAATGTGGCACAACAGGATATTGAATCAATGACTGTTTTAAAGGATGGTGCAGCTGCTGCTATCTATGGTTCACGTGCAGCCAATGGAGTTATTCTTGTTCAGACAAAAAGGGGGAAATCCGGGAAAGTTGTAATCACTTATGACAGTTATATCGACCGTGATGTGGTTGCAGCCAAACCAGATATTCTATCACCTGAGGAATTTCTTTCACATAATATTGATGTTGACCGTGGTGGTCGTACAAATTGGTATGATGAACTGATCCGAAAAGATAATCTAGGTCAAAACCACTTTCTTTCAGCCTCTGGAGGAAATGAAAATACTATTTTCCGCATCTCAGCCAATTTCCGTGACAAGAGCGCCATTGACATTGCCTCTGAACGTCAGGAAACAGGTATCCGTGCAAGTTTCCAACAAAAAGCAATGGATGGATTTTTAGAACTAAGCGGTAATTTATCTTATAAATCTGCCCAGGAAGAATATACAGATTATGGTGTATTCCAACAGGCTGTAAAACTGAATCCAACAATTCCGGTGATGGATCCAGCGGATCCATCAGGTTACTACCGTATGTACGGCTATGATACATTCAACCCTGTACAGGATTTGAAAGAACGTGAAAACGGCGCTGATCAGACGTATTCAATTATCGACTTCAATATTAAAATGAACTTATTGAAGAATTTAAATACTGAAGTAAAACTTGCCCGTCAGGATCATGATGAATACAAAAGAGAATATTATACTTCAAAATCCAAAGAATCAGTTGATAACAATCGTACAGGCCGTGCCCGTTTGCAAGATGAAAAATGGACTGACTATACCTTGGAATGGTTAGGAAATTATTATGCAACCATGGGTAGAAGCGATATTAAATTGATGGGGGGTTATTCCTATCAGGAATTTAATGATCATGGATTTTATGCTGAGAATATGGATTTTCCTTCTGATGCCTTTAGATATAATAATCTTGATGCCGGGAGTTGGCAGCTTGAAGAAGGTCGTTTAGGAATGGACTCATGGAGAAGTAAAGAAAAGACCATCGCATTTTTTGGCCGTGCCAATTACAATTACGATGACAAAATCCTACTTGCAGGATCCATGCGTTATGAAGGTAATACCAAATTTGGAGCAGATAACAAATGGGGAATGTTCCCTGCTGCTTCGGCTGCATGGCGGATGTCAGAAATGTCGTTTATTAAAGATGTTTCATTCATCGATGATTTAAAATTACGTGCCTCTTATGGCGAGACCGGACGTTCAGGGTTTGGCCGTTACTCTTCACTGGCCCGTTATCAGGGTTTTGGCAAATGGCAAAACGATGAAGGCCAGTGGATTCAGGTTTATGGACCAGCCAATAACCCGAACCCTGATTTGCGTTGGGAAAAACAAATTTCGTATAACCTAGGAGTTGACTTCTCCTTATTTAAAAACCGTTTGTCGGGAAGTGCAGATGTCTTTATACGTGATGGGAAAGACGTCATTTCAAATTATGATGCTCCTTTACCTCCTTATTTACACGATCAAATTTTCACAAACGTTGGATCAACGAGAGCAAAGGGAGTTGAATTGAATATAAACTGGGTGGCCCTACAAAAAAAGAATTTCTCTTATAAGACGAATATCACCACTTCTTATATCTTATCCAAACTGGATAAATTCTCGAACGGAACCTTCACAAAAGGATATATGGATCGCTACTCCTTACCTTCGCCAGGAAACCCTGGTTATGCACAGCGCCTGGAAGATGGTACTGAAATCGGTAGCTTCTACGGTTATAAATATGCCGGTGTAGATGAAGAAGGAAAAATTATGATCTGGCGCGATGGTGTAGTTGGCAGTGAAAAAGTCAATGCTTCATCTGAAGGCAAAGATACTGATAAAACATATTTAGGGCACGGCTCTCCGCGTATTGAACTGTCTTGGGGAAACAACTTTACATTTAAAAGTTTTGACCTTTCCTTGTATTTTCGCGGACGGTTCGATTATCAAATCATGAATACTTATCAAATGTACTACGGATTGGTAGCAGAACCTGGAGTAAACCTGTTGAAAGATGCTTATTCTCGAAACGGACAAATCACCTCCGGAAAAGTTATTTGTGATTATTTTCTCGAAGATGGCGACTATATTAAACTTGACAATTTAACTTTAGGTTGGTCTCCAAAAATCAAGAGCAATCATTTCCGCAACCTACGCCTTTATGGAACAGTGAAGAACGTTTTCACGCTCACAAAATTCACAGGGCTGGATCCAACAACTGTTAGTATTTCAGGGTTAGAGCCAGGTATTGTAGACTTAAATGTATATCCAATTACCCGAAATTATACACTCGGTGTTCAGATAACATTCTAAAATTCAATTCACCAATAATTAACAAGTAAAGGATATGAATAAAATTAAAATATTTTACTTTTTTCTCATTTTTGCCTTGGTAATCCCATCATGTACCAATTTAGATGAGGAAGTGTTTGATACTCTAACAGCTGATATTTATTATAAGGATAAGAGTTCAATTGAAGCAGCTTTGCTTCGCCCCTATGAACACGGCCACTGGTGTGGTTGGGATGGTGACAGATGGATAACCCAGGAATTAACTGCTGACCAATTTATGTGGGCACAGAAGGGAAAGCACGGCTGGGATGGAGGTCAGTGGATCCGTCTACATGGACATGAATGGACAGATAACGAAGGAGTAATTTATGGTTCATGGGTAGGACCTTATCAGGGAATCGCTCAATGTAATCAGTTCATAAGTGATTTTACAGGGTTGGATTACCCGAAATTTGGATTGACCGAAGCCGACAAAGCTGAGCATATTGCAGAATTGAGAACCTTGCGGGCCTGGTTTTATCTATTCCTTATCGACTATTTCCGTGATGTACCGATCGTAACAAATGTTAGTGAATTAAAACCACAGTCAACACGTCAGGAAGTATTTACGTTTATCGAAACTGAGTTGAAAGAGTCCTTGCCGGATTTGTTGAAAAACGCACATGCTGGTCGTTGGGATCAAGGTGGAGCAGCTGCCTTACTGGTTCGTTTGTATCTGAACTCGGAAGCATGGACTGGAATTCCTAAATATACAGAATGCGCTGCGTATGCTCAGGATATTATCAGTGGAAATTACGGAATTTACAACATTGATCCTGATTATACAGGTCCATTTCGCTCTGGAATAAATGGTTATCGTTCGAAGGAAAATATCCTGGAATTCCCTCACGCCAAAAACATTTATGAATTTGGATGGATGTATAACGCAATGATGCACTATCAGGAACGTTTTTCTTTGGATAATGACTGGGGTGGCTGGAACGGAATTACCTTGACTCCTTCGCGCGATTTGGAGGGAAACATAAATCCCTACAAACTAGGCAATCCCTATGAAAAATTTTCTGATGACGACAAACGCAAACAACCATTTCAAACAACCGATGTCAATGGCAACCGTGAAGGATTTTTCCTCATTGGCCAACAATATGAATTTAATGCTGCCAAAGGTTTTGGCTTCGATAGTACGAAAATGGTGTTAGGAACTGAGGAATGGTCTGGAAAGCCGCTTTCATATGTCGACCAGTGTGGACGTTTCTCTGAAAAACCAGACGGACGTTGGAACGAAGGTTCACATGTAAGTACTGGCGAAGAAAATACAGGAGTTCGTTTCATTAAATTCCCCTGGTTGCCAATGTCAAATAATCAATTCCAGTTTAACTCCGCTACTGAAATTCGTTTGGCTGAAATGTATTATGCCTTGGCCGAATGTAAGTATCGTGCCAACGACAAAGTTGGAGCTGCTGCCTTGCTTGATGTTGTCCGGGAACGGAACTTCAAACCCGGAACCTGGGAAACTCAAAAATACACCGGGAATACGGCATTGCTAACCGATGATGAATTTGTTGATGAATTAGGACGCGAATTCCTGGGAGAACGCCACCGCCGTACTGACCTTGTACGTTGGGGACGCTTTGGAGATGCATGGTGGGATAAAACTGCTGATACAAAAGACAAATCAATCTTCCCAATTCCTTCAAGAGCTTTGAATGCGAATCCATTGCTTGTACCTAACGAAGGAAACGAACAAACTAACTAAAGAACCATTAGCCAATATAAAAAGCCGTTCCATGCATTTGGGACGGCTTTTGTCATTGAATACAAGTGTGCCTGGACAATAATATTCACCTATGCTATTCCCCTTACGCGATGGAAATATTCCGGGCATATCTTATGGACTGTCCATAGCTGACAATATGAATGGCCCCCGGTATCAGGCTTCAGGCTATACCTTTTACAGCGACTGGGATAAATACAGTTACCCCCCAAGGTGCGGCATGGATGTATGATTACCATTTCAGATGAAGAATACAACAAACTGGTCAGCCATTTTGGTATTGATCCGGGAAACTGACACGACCCGGATAAACTTTAGGGGACTTCTATAATTTAATATTTGATAATCAGATAATTATTAGTATTTTCATGGTTATTAAACCACAGGAAAATGCAAGCACAAAAATACAAAAAAACAGGAAATAGAGGATTGTTTGATGAGCAAGAAACAGCTTCGTAGATTCAAGTCACAAATGTAGATAAAACGGTCGAAGTTGGTTCTTCGTCACATTTGGGGAAGCATTATCCAGTTTGAGACAAAATCACCTTCCTTCGTAGCAGTTCAAAACCAGCCCTGCCATACATCTGTCTCTTTATGCTCTTAATGCGGTTAACGTGACCTTTGACAGCTCCATTACTCCAAGATAATCGTATTCCATTCTTAACAGCTTTAATATCGCGCAGTGCTTATTTCATCCGAGAAGTATACCGCTTGCGAAAAGGAGGGAAACTTTTCAGATTCGAGAGAGAAGAGGTTCAGTGGAAAGCAAATATAGATCGACTGCTGGAGCTTTTGGATATTGAACAGCTTGACCAGAAAATAATGGTTGCTGAACTACATAGAAATCTTTGGGAGTTTGAAAGATGCTTGGAATTAATCAACAGCATTGAAGATGCCGAATTGGAATGGCTTAAAGCTGGATTCAACAGAGAATGTAATAAAAAGAATCGAAATGTATTCCTATTAAGCACGACTCAATAATGGTAATATTTATGAAGACAATCAATCGAAAAATTCTTTCTTAGTTATTACATAAATGCGATATCTATGCAATTTTAATGCAATATTATTACATAAATGCGATATTTTAGAATGTTAGTCCACCGATAAAAACCATAAAAATGAAGAGTCGCATTTCATACCCATGCGTTTTTAAATACAAAACAAATGCGGAATCAATAGCCTACAATGTATTCTGATTCAACGTGTTTCCAGCAATTCCTATTCTTCATTCTAATTACACTTTTCCAAATTCTCCGTTCTAATGGAAGAAAATGCTGCTTATCTCCATGTTTTTGCGCTTGTTTTGCCACGTGAAATTGGATTTTCTGTATTCTTGTGTATTCTATTCTATTTATGTGACTGTACTTATGATACTCCATGGTTATTAACATTCTCTTTTATTGATCATTGTGAGTGTGATACAATGACTGCAATTAATGTCTGTATCTGCAAATTATGGTTTTCTTAATTGCCTGAAAATCAACAATAGATAAAACACCTTTTTCAATAATTATTCAGCAATTGTATTTCAATTTGGTTTTTTATCATTAAGGAGGTCAAGAAAGGGAACTTTTCGTTTTAAGGCCACAACATGGTCTTTTACTTGGGTTTCTTTGTATGATGGTATTTTTAATCTATGGTATGCCTCAGAAAACGTTGTTAACCAACAATTAAATGAAATATCCTTCTTCGATATCCATCCAGAATTATAAAATATTGATGCTAAAGCTGTAAAATTCACTCCATTGGCCTTTTGTGGGTTTATTAAGCTTGTGCTAAGATCTTTGATAACGCTTTTGAATTTTTCCCTGTGCTTGAAATTGATTTTGACGCTTAGTTTTTCAATTTCAATTATGTCGGGAATAGTTGTGTCAATGGGCTTCGTGGCACTCTTGTTTATTGGAATTTCACTTCTATTTTTTATGGATTCAACCAAGCTGATATTTATGATTTTGGTGTTTGTATTTTCTTCTCGAAGTCGTTTTAGTTCTTTTTCCCTACTCTCAATTAAATATTCCCCTCTGATATTAAGTATATTGGTTACTTCATTTTTAAATTCTGTTACTAAATTTGGTTTTTGTTTACATAAAAACTCTGTCCCCAACATTGCCTTACGAGCCATATCCCAAGTCCTAATTACATTAATCGAATCCTCTACGTTTTTAATTTTATATGAAAGATATTTGATTCCATGAATGATTTCTTTTCTCGCTTTTTCACTTGCTTTTTCATTGTAAAATTTCATCGTATCCCTATAGAAATTTATGGAATACAAATCAATCTTATTTTGTTCCTTTTTGGGATACAATTCATAAAAATAGATAGGTAAAAAGATGTCATTTTCCATAGTTTGATTAGTCTAATAGTTTTACAAGATCAATCTTCATTTCTTCGTCAATTTCCCGGTAACGTGCAAATGCCCTACTCCCTTCGACGTGACCGCTCAAAGCTCCTACCAAATTGGGGTCTTTAACTTTCTTGTAAAGATTCCCGACAAATGTCCTGCGTGCAAGGTGGCTACTGGCAATTTCATTCAATGGCCGTTTTTCTTCGTCTCCGGTGGTGGGATTGATAATCGTGACCATTCGTGTTAGTTCGGCTTCTTCAAATATATCTTTGATAGCGTAATTGTAATTTTGTTCTGCGATGAATGGCAAAAGGGTTTCACCTTCGCACTTTGAGTATTTAGTTATTATTTCTTTGGCTGTGGCGTTCAACGGGACACGAACGGTGACCGGGCGACCTTCTTTTGTTTTTCTCGGTACGTATTCAATCGCATTATTAATAACGCTGTTTTTATTCAATTTAAGTAAGTCACCAACACGGCAACCAACTAGGCACTGAAACACAAAAATATCTCTCTGAATGGCTAATTGCGGCCTTTCTGATAGGTCACAATTATAAAGAGTGTTCCTTTCTTCAATACTTATAAAATAAGGGGTTCCATAAACGTCCTGATCAATTTTGAATTTAGGGATTGAAACAATATTGGTTTGTTTTTCCTCAAATGCCCAACGAACAACAGTTCTGAAATACCGAAATATTTTATTTGTACTGTTTCGCCCTCTTTGTTTTGGTGGTCGGCTGTCAGGTACTGCAATGTAAATATCAGGATTCTTTTCAAACAATGTATGTTCAATGTGGATAAAGGATTCAACGTCCCTCAATAGCTCGGCGTCTATACTTTCAAATGTAAAGGCGAAGGAAGGAACAGACTTTTGTTTATACAGTTCGTAACGCTGCAAAATTCGTTTTACGGATCGGTAATGTTGTTTCATTCGCTCCGTTCCGCGGTAACTGGTAAGAAACAATTCGTAAACGTCAAAAAGTGTTTTAGGCTTGCTTTCCTCCCGTAAGTATTTTTCAGGATGCAAAGCTTCGTCAATTTTAACATTGAGTAATTCCGATGTTAATCCGGTCGCATTGTCATAAATGGAACGGATAAGGCTCTTCCTTTCGGCGACATCGTTATTGAATTTTGTCCGTAGTTCTTTTGGATAAATTACTTTCGCTTTAACGATCTCATTATTTTTATCAAACAAATCTGGATTGATTTCTATTTCTGATTTATGAAAAAACTGTATGTTCCTGCCATCAGTCAACCGGAAACGGATATTTACTTTCTCAACATTTTTCGCTGATGTTCTGATAAATGCTTTGACTGAAGCCATGTTAGAAGTTTTACATATTCGGTTGTGCAAGTATAGTGAATTTGCACAACATATCTGCAATTCATTGAAATACTTTGTAGTTTAATGTAGTTTGATTGCAAAATATAAAATATTGATTATCATTGCAGTGTTATTTACTTATGCTTGATTTATTGATGTTTTGGAAAGTATGGCTATTGCATATTTCGATTCCCGGTGAGACCACAGATAGTGCTTATAATGAATACATTACACGACACACACCCACGCTTACACCCAGCAATGTAAGGTTGGGTGCCTTTTTTAAAGTTTCCCTATTCGGCAGTACATTTTGACCCAACCGGCTCAATTATTATTTCATTGATTTAATTTGGTAAGGGATATTTACTCAATGACACATATTTCTATGAAGGAAATGTCAAATTTCGGGTATGATGTTGATGTGCTGTTAAAATGGGAAATAACTGGTATTGGCAGGTGTGCAGGCAGTTATTATCATTTTTAAAATGATTCAATGATTGAAACAGGTGAGTAACCCTTGTTTGATCCTGGCAGTGGCAAATCCATGCAGCTCACAACTTGCGATTTTAACCCAATTTTATCTAACATTTGGCGTAAAAACACCATTCCGCCCCATGGTGTAATTTCTTGATTGGTATAGCTTATGTTGAATTCCATATCACAAATATACCTAACGCTAAGTATTAGAAATTCCTATCGAGTAATTTGTGATTACCCTATTAAAGACGTGAGACAAAGGTTTTGTCAAACTGATAAAATTTTCTGTTATTTACCACCGATTCAGTCGATCGATCTCGAACTAATAAAAAACATTACTGTGGAATTGGTGACCAAAGAGATAATCTTGAAAATTATATCTGGTGACGAAGCTTCGTTTGAGAAGGTTTATCGTTACTATTTTCCACGGTTAAATTATTTCGCAAAACAATATCTTCTGGAGGCAGAAGCTTCAAAAAATATCGTTCAGGATGTTTTTACTGAATTGTGGGATAAAAGACAATCCTTGCGAACTGATACCAATCTGAATGCCTGGTTGTTTACTGTTACTAAAAACAAGTCATTAAAGGTAATCAGTCAGCTAAAATCACGGCATAACTACGACAACTTTATTAAATCCAGACAGTTGGATATAAATTATATATCCTTGGCCGAATTTGACACAAGCCACCTGGTTTTTGAAGAGTTGCAGAATCAAATTCAGGCAGGATTGGATAGACTATCGCCGGCTTGTCGTAAAGTTTTTGAGATGAGTCGTTTCGAAGACAAAAAAAACAGAGAAATTGCAGAGGAGTTAAATCTAAGTATTAAAACGGTTGAAGCTCAAATTTCCAAAGCGCTACGGTCGCTAAAAGCCGATTTAAAAGATTACCTTCCTTTGTTTTATATCCTGTTTCTCTTTCAGAAATAAAAAATAACTTTTTTCAGTAAGGGTAAACGGGTTTGATTAGGTTTTACAATTAAATCTCAAACTTCCATGAACGAAGAAAAGTTAATCAGGTATATTAAAGGTGAATTCTTCTCAGATGCAGAAATTCTGGAAATTCTGCATTGGATTGAATCTGCACCTGAAAATCAGAAGACTTATAATCACCTGAAAAACTTGTGGGTAGTTACCGGTTTTGAATATCCTGATGAAGTTAATGTTCCAGATTTTAACTTCCCGAAAACAAAATCAATTTTTCTTCAGAAAACGGGATTAAGTACTTTACTAAAATACGCTGCAGTTTTTATTCTTGCCTTTTCGCTGGGCACGGCCAGTTTTTACTTTATGAACAGCAATCAGCAAAAAGAATTGGCCAATTTATACAATACCATTGATGTACCTTATGGTGAACGTTCACGAATAACCTTGTATGACGGAACCAGAGTCTGGCTTAATTCAGGAACTAAATTCAGGTATCCAGTTGTTTTTAGCCCTCAAACACGCGATGTGTATATGCAAGGTGAAGCCTATTTCGATGTAGCAAAAGATTCGAAACATCCATTTATAGTTAATGCAGGCCAACTTAAAGTTGAGGTTTTAGGTACTCATTTTAATGTTTGTGCTTATACTGACGACAATGAGTTTTCGGCTACACTGGAAGAAGGATCTGTAAATGCAGTAAATACATCGAGTGGTAAAAGTATGATTATAAAACCGGGAGAACAGGTTGTCGTAAACCGGGAAGCAAATAACCTGAAACGTCAGGAAGTAAATACAGAATTGTTTACTTCCTGGAAAGAAAATCTGCTGAAATTTGAAGACGCTCCATTTGAAGATGTAATAAAAAAAATGGAACGATGGTATGATGTAAACATATCTGTTGATCCGGCAATAGATACCAAAGAGCGATATACTATGACGATCAAAACTGAAAGTCTGAGGGAAATGCTGCAATTGGTTACCCGAACAACAAATATGAAGTATGAAATAAATGAAAATAATGTAGTGCTTAAAAAACCATGATAAAAAAAGGAAAGTGCTGTAACACTTTCCTTTATAATTCATGCTGTAACATGAATCATGGATAAAAACCCCCATTAGGAATGGGATATGTTTAACCTTTACAATTACAAATTTATGAAAAAAAAATGGTTTAATGATGAGGGGCCTTATCGCTCACTCTTAAAATGGTTACGTATTATGAAACTAACTGTGTTTTTTATTCTTGTCGCACTGATTCATGTAAGTGCAAGTGTTTACTCTCAGCAAACAAAGCTGAATATCTCTTTAAAGGATGTGTCCGTAAAGGATGTGTTAAGAACAATAGAGGATAAAAGTGAATTTTTCTTTTTGTACAAAAACGAGAATATTGATGTGAACCGAATCGTGAGCGTTGAGGTAAACGATAAATCTGTTGAATTTATGCTCGATCAGCTTTTTAAAGGTACGAATGTTACTTATGAAGTAGTGAACCGCCAAATTGTTTTGGTCGACAAACTAAAAGGCAATTCTGAAGCTCCTATTCAGCAGCAAAAACCTATCTCAGGTAAAGTTACCGACTCCAATGGTGGGTCACTTCCCGGCGTTTCTGTGGTGGTGAAAGGTACAACCACTGGAACAATTACTGATGGAGATGGAAAATATTCGCTAAACAATATTCCAGATAATGCCACTATGCAATTTTCGTTTGTTGGAATGAAAAATCAGGAAGTGGCCGTTGGAGGAAAAAAAATTATCAATGTGACATTAGAAGAAGAAACTATTGGCATTGATGAAGTAGTTGCAATTGGTTATGGCACACAGAAGAAATCTGATCTGACAGGAGCCGTTAGTGTTGTTAAAACTGATGAACTTTCAAAATCGTCATCTTCTTCAATTAGCCAAACATTGGCTGGTAAAGCCGCGGGATTATCAGTTACACAAATAAGCTCTCAACCAGGCGGAGGTTTGGATCTTCAAATTCGTGGGGCAGCGAATTCTTCTACTGGACATGATCCTTTGTATATTATTGATGGATTCCCGGTAAGTTCAGGTGGTGTAGAACCGACAAGTGGAAACCGTTATGAAATGGGTAGCAGGAATCCGTTAAACTCAATAAATCCAAATGATATCGAATCTATTGAGATTCTGAAAGATGCTTCTTCAACCGCAATTTATGGTGCACGAGCTTCAAATGGAGTAATAATTATCACTACAAAAAAAGGGAAAGCAGGTAAAACTAAGGTTAATTATTCAACCAGTTTTTCAATTCAAACAATGGCTAATCGACTAACGATGTTAAGAGCTAATGAACTGATGACTGAAGTTAACAGGACTGGATATGAACGGTGGATGATTAATAATAAAATCGCACCATATGGAAATGCTGATTTGAATTCTGTTTCTGCTTATACTCCAAAATATACACAGAATCAAATTAATGCAGCCGGGGATGGTACAGATTGGTATTCGGAAGTAACCAGAAATGGACAGATCCAACAGCACAACCTATCTTTTACCGGAGGGAATGACAGGACAAATTTCATGGTTTCGTTTAATTATTTTGGACAAGATGGTATTGTTAAGAGTTCTGGGCTTGACCGATATTCAGGCAGAATAAATTTGGAATCGGAAATTAGTCAGATGTTTAAGTTCGGAATGAATCTAACGATTAGCCAGGTTAACAACAGCAATGTTCCATTAGGGAATCGGCAATTTGAAAATTCTGGAGTCGTCAATGCAGCAATACAATACGATCCAAGACTACCAGTAAAAGATGCTCAGGGGAATTATTCACTACAGGTTGGTGCAGAACCAAATCCGGTTTCTTTGCTTGAAATTACTGATATAACTGCCCAAAAACGAATATTGGGCACCACCTGGATACAGGCAAATGTTACTAAAGGCTTGAATCTAAAATTAAACGTGGGTATCGACAATCAAATTGGCAAAAGAAGCAACTATTTGCCTAAAACGACATTGTATGGTCTTCAGGCACAGGGTTCTGCTTCAATTAGTGAAAATACAAAGTTTGATAAACTAGGGGAGGTAACTGCAAATTATACAAAAAGCCTTTTTGGAAGTAAGCATAATCTTACGGCTCTAGTGGGCTATTCATTTCAGGAATTTAATAGGGATGGTTTTAGCGCTGGAAGCGCTATCTTTCTAACAGATAATTTCCTGTATAACAACTTACAGTCAGGCGAAGTACAGCGCCCATCCGTTTCATCATACAAAGGGAAAGAATTAATGGCCTCCTATTTTGGCCGTATTAATTACAACATGTACGATAAGTATTTATTAACATTATCCATTCGTAGAGATGGATCTGATAAGTTTGGCGCAAACAACAAATACGGAACCTTTCCTTCTGCAGCAATTGCTTGGCGTATTAACAACGAGAATTTCATGAAAAACATTTCAGCCCTATCAAACCTGAAATTAAGGTTAAGCTACGGTCAAACGGGTAACAGCAATATCGGCTCTAATGCAAATGAATTTTACACTGCCTCTTATAACAGTTATGTGTTCGATAATAAACTAACAACAGGAGTGGCAAAACAACAATTAGCCAACCCTGATCTGAAATGGGAAACTGCTTCAGAAATTAACCTTGGACTCGATTGTGGCTTCTTTGCTGAGCGGATTACTTCTACATTCGAATATTTCGACAGAACTATTTCTGATTTATTGGGATACAGGCAATTACCTTCGTATTACGAAATACGCCAGGTTGCGGCTAATTTAGGAAAAACCAGTAGTCGTGGTTTTGAAGCTACAATCGTGACAAGAAATCTGAAAGGAAAGTTTGATTGGACAACAACCTTTAATTATTCAAAATATGTTGATCGGTGGAAAGAAAGAAGCCCCGATGTTGTCTTAGCTCCTTATCAAAAAGTAAATGATAAAATACGGGCCATGTATGATTATACAAGCGATGGGATTTTGCAAGCTGGTGAAACACCTCCGGCATATATGCCCGGTTTGTTACCTGGTCAGATGAAAGTAAAAGATATCAACGGATTTGATGAAAAAAATAAACTTACAGGAAACCCTGATGGGAAATTAGATGAAGCTGACATATCAAATATTGGATGCAACGATCCAGGGTTTACAATTGGTATTGGGAATAGCATGGAATATAAAAACTTCGATTTGAATATTTTCTTCTATGGTATGTTTAACAGGTTGGCATGGAATGATCTTCGCGGAACTTATGGTCCAGGTGCTCTACAAGGAATATTGGATGGATTTAATGGCAATTCACTTACTGAGGTTAAAAATCGTTGGACACATGATAATCAAAATACCAATTTACCTTCAGGTGTCCCAAACCCATATCCGGGAACCGGAACATGGCTACTTGAAAATGGAGCATTTTTGCGCTGCAAAAACATTACTTTGGGTTATACATTACCACAAAAATCGATATTCAAATACCTAAACAAAGCAAGAATTTATATTGATCTCAATAACCCATTTGTTATAACAAAATATTCAGGAATAGATCCTGAAATGACAGGTAGGTCGATATACCCTCCTCAGAGATCGTTTGCGATGGGAGTTGATGTAACATTTTAATAAACTTAATCCTAAATTTCACCATTATGAAATATTTAATTATATTGCTGATAATAAGCATTTCTATTATATTTTCTGGTTGCGAGGGAAGTCTTGAACCTCAAGTATTTGACCAGATTGCACCTCAAAGCTTTTTCAAAACAGAAAGTGATTTTAAAGCGGCTGTAACTGGCATATACCATAAGTATAGACAACATACGTGGGGGTCATATAACTTTGCCCAAAATAGTTGGTGGGCTAACAATGAAGGACAGACTGATGAATTTGATTGTAACTGGGGCTGGACTGACGAACAACAATTCTTGTGGACAGCCAGTACTGGTTGGGCTACTGCATTCTATGGAATTTACATTCCTGCGGTTTCGCAATCAACAGCCTTAATTGCGCGGTTGAATTCAAGCGAAGTTGCTGAATCTGTAAAAAAGGAATATATGGCTGAAGTAAGATGCATGAGAGCGTTTTTTGCTTACGACTTATTTGATTTCTATGGGCCTGTCGTTCTTGTTACAGATCCTGAAATTGCTCTAAATCCGCAAAAATATGCCGATTATAAACCAAGTCGCCCAACAAAAGAATGGTATGTGAATTTCCTTGAAACGGAACTGAATGAAGCTGCAGCAGATTTGCCAGTCAACGCAAGTGAATGGGGCAGGGTAACAAAAGGTACGGCTTTAATGGTTTTGGTAAAGCTCTATTTGCACGAGAAACAGTGGAGCAAACTGGCCGACGTTACTAAACAAATCATGGATTTAAATTATTACCAGCTTCAATCTGATTTTGCTTCGATCTGGCATTATACAAATAAGAAAAATAAGGAAATAATCTTTGCCATTCCATCTCTAAACATTAACGATTATGGTAATAATTATCTTGCACATGTCTTACCAGGAGATTACGTATCAAAAAATGGGATTAATCTAACAAAATGGAGTGGATTCAGAATGCGCTGGACATTTTACGATAAAATCCCGGATGCCGATAAGAGAAAAGAAAGGTTTTTAGCCAGTTACTGGAACGGGACAACTTATATTAGCGACAGAACTGGTTCAAGTTTGATTAGAGGGGCAATCCCAATGAAATATCAGGAAAACCCTATAACAGATGGCCAGAATGATGCTTCCGACATTGTAATTTACCGTTATGCCGATGTTTTATTAGCTCGTGCCGAAGCGCTGAATGAGCTTAATGGCCCTAATCCGGAAACTATTGATTTAATGAATACCGTCAGAAAAAGAGCCTTTGACAATTACGACACTTCAGTTTATAAACTTGAATTGTCGACTTATACAACAAAAGAGGCATTACGCGATAGGATTTTGGCCGAAAGAGGTTTTGAACTGGCATTTGAAGGATGCAGAAGACCAGATCTGATTCGTCACGGGAAATATATATCCAGTGCAAAAGAAAGAGGGATGACCTTCGCAGATGCACATCATGTATTATTTCCTATACCAATGTCTGCAATATATGAAAACAACAATATCCAACAAAATCCCGGATATTAATTTATTAAGTTTTCTAAACATTATGACTTGTTAGAGTAAAGGCCGACAATTTATATAGTTGATTATGAATGTCAGGAATTCAATTCATTCCTGACATTCATTAATCCTTTAATTCGTTAACCGGTTTTCTGTTTCGGTTATTTGAATCCCAATTATACGAAATTGCTGTTTTTTATTGAAACTCTAGTTCAGTAAAATGTACCGTTATGTACATACTCAACCACTAAAAATCGTCAATGAAAAACTGTGCTATTAGGTTAATATTTATATTCTTATAGATTTAACTAAATGGCTTTGAACAGTCGAACGAAACAATTTCGCAATTGGCATAGAAAAGCAACGGAAACTATATTGAAAGATTGGTATAGCAAAAAATGAACTAACCCCATAGATAATGAAATTTTTTTATACTGTAATAATTGTGCTTTTAGTATCAATTCACTGTTTGTCACAAACTTTCAAATTGAAAGTGACTGTGCCTGTTACAACCAATGTTTGCTACATCGGGGGAGATTTCAACGGGTGGAAACCTGAACCTTTAACCTTGTTATCAAACAGCCAGTCATCGAAGGTATTTACAATCGACATATCAAAGGAGAAATTTACAAACGCATTTAAAATCCTTTCCGGACCAGAATGGAAATACGAACAAGTGGAAGGCGACTGGGCGGCAGGGGATGTCAAGGAAGATGTTGGCATTACAATCAGTGCATTTAAAGCAATTTATATTCCAAGTGCAAATGCACAACAGCAACCGGTCAGTGCGCACCATACCGTTTACATCGAGCCTGCGAAGGGCTCCTATTCGTTCGTGAATAATGATTTTGCATTTTTCCAGACCAATTCGGAGGTTTTTTTCGGAGTCATAATCACCTCATTACCGGCCAATGGAACTTTAACTTATAACAACAGCGCTGTAAGCCCAACGAACGTTGAAGAGGCTACCGTTTTTACCGACCGCACAAAATTTGCATATGTGGCCGATGCCAACCGAAAAGCAAGTTCCTTTTCTTTTAAGGTGAAAGATTCGAAGAATGAAGTTTCGAAAATTGCATACATCATATCGATAAAATACAATTTACCGGTTTCGAAACTGGTAAGGACTACCGATAAAAACTATATTGATTACAAGGGTTTGCCGTTTTTACTTTATGGCATCCAAATGCGCATCGACGATTACCTGGGATCATCGCCCTACGGCAATGCCACTAAATGGGCTAATATCGACCAGTATTTCGAAAAAGCCAGCCTGGCCGGTTTTAGGGATGTTGCCATTCCTGTTCCCTGGAACTACATCGAAACCAGCGAGAATACCTTCAATTTTTCGATCATTGAGGCCTATTTGACCCATGCCAATAAAAACAATATGAGAATGCAGTTTCTCTGGTTTGGGTCTAATGTGTGTGGCTGGTCAAATTTGCCCTCATACATCAACAATAACACCACCGATTATCCTAAAATATCCAGTGTATCAGGTGCTGGGGTGGTTTTTGCCAATCCGAAACTTATTGAAAAAGAAAAAAGAGCCGTTGCTGCTTTAATGAATTACATCGCTCAGAATGATCTGAATAAACGGGTTGTTTTGATGCAGGTTGAGAATGAGCCTGATCACATTGGTCCAACACAAAGTTTGTGGGGCGGTGGTCAGAAAGATGGTGGATACCAAATGCTCGATTCGCTCGGGCAGGTTATTCACCGGAGCGAAGCGGATATGGTTACCCGGGTGAACCTGGCAGGGTATACGAACAGCACAGTTGCCGCAGCTGATTTTGCCTCCATCAAAGGGATAAACATTGTAGGAAGAGATTTTTATTCCGATGGATTGTCGAATTTCCTGAATGGATCTGGGTATTTCATTTATCCGTGGAACTTAAACCACACACCTGAAAATGGAGCTCAATACAAAAACCTAATTAATCTTACACTTGCAGCTTTCGACAAAGGTGCCGGCTATATCAATTATGAGTTGCGCACCACCGGCTGGCGGGCCACCCAATACGATCTGGGCTTGTATCGAAAAACGTCGAACAACGACTGGGTTGAGCGCGATGGAACCCAAACAGTGGCCTATTCACTGAGCAATACCGATTTCCGGACAGAAGTGAAAATGAGTGAAGTCAAAGATTTTAACGAAATGATATACAAGGCAGATAAAAAGATTGCCAAATCGTCCGATTCTAAAAATGCGGCATTTAACCTCAGCGATGTTCAGGGAGCGGTAACCGAAATAAAAACTTTTGGAAGTTATTCAATTACCTATACTTCGCAGGTCGGTGGAGAAGCGTTTGCCATGGAAGACGACAAAGGCGATATCATTTTAATGAGTCTGAAAGATAACAGTTCATTTGCCTTTCAGGAATTGCCAGCCAATTTTCATGCTTCCATTGGTTATTTCGACGATAAAAATGGTTGGCATCAAACCACTTATAGAACCATTTCAGACAATAAAGTCATCCTTAATGCCAAAGAGGTTGCACTGCTCAGCACTACTATTTACTCCGATGAAACAACTGGTATTCCAGCCGTTAATAAAAAATATCCGATCTGTATTTTCCCCAATCCAAATCAGGGAAAATTCAATATCAATGTGGCGTCGCTGGATTTTACTCCCAGATTACTGGAGGTCTTCAATTTAGATTCCCGACTGGTTTATAACCAGATCTTATCCGGTCAGGAGAATTTATTTGATATTAATTCGCTAAAGAGAGGGTTATATTTATTAAGACTTTCAGGAACTAATACTGGGAAAGAATATTGCGATAAATTACTAATCAACTGATAATCTATAAATTATGAAATTTAAAAACATTCTGATCGTTTCTATCACTCTAACGATCTCCTTGTTGACTCATGCACAGCAACATGCCTCCGGTCAGGGGTTTGCAGTAAAAATAAATGCTCAATCCAACTGGTGGTGTGGTGTTATTAACCATGGATCGATGATGCCTCTGAAAGCCGGGTACGAAGCCGATATGTATGGTAATAATTACGGCAATCAGATTCAACCATTGCTTTTATCCAATCAGGGTGAAGTAGTATGGTGTGAGCAACCCATTTCGATTAAATATACTGCCGATAGTCTGATTGTTGAAAGTAAAACCGAAAAAATAAATTATACAAAAGCTGGAACTACGTTGAAACAAGCTTATCAGTTTGCCACTAAAAATTATTTTCCATATAGTGGAAAAATACCGGACAAACTGCTATTTAGTAATCCACAATACAATACGTGGATTGAACTGATGTACGATCAAAATGAAGTTGACATCATGAAATATGCACAGGCGATTGTGGATAATGGTCTTACTCCCGGGGTATTGATGATTGACGATAACTGGCAGGAAGATTACGGAACGTGGACATTCCATCCCGGACGATTCAAATCACCCAAAGAAATGATCGCCAAACTACATAAAATGGGTTTCAAAGTAATGCTATGGGTATGTCCATTTGTGAGCGCCGATTCAAAAGATGGACGCGAAGTTGCAAAAACGAAAATTGTATTTCTGAATAAAAATAATGATCCTGCCGTTTGCCGTTGGTGGAATGGGTATAGTTTGCTGCTCGATTTTAGTAATCCGAAAGCTGTTGATTGGTTCAAAAATTCGTTGAACGTATTGGTTTCAGAATATGGAGTTGATGGTTTCAAGTTCGATGCCGGCGATATTGGGAAAGATGAAAGCAACCTGATATCCTTCCGCAAATTTACTTCGCCTAATGAATACACTGAGTTGTATGCCAAAATCGGGCTTGACTTTCCGCTGAATGAATACCGCGCGAATTGGAAAATGGGAGGTCAAGCCATTGCTAACCGACTTGCCGATAAAGGTCATAACTGGAATGACCTACATTCCCTAATTCCTAATATGATATTGGAAGGTTTGATGGGATATGCTTATTCTTGCCCGGATATGATTGGTGGCGGCGAATTCACTTCCTTTCTTAATGCCAGCAAAATTGATCAGGATTTAATTGTCCGTTCAGCGCAATGTCATGCGTTGATGCCAATGATGCAGTTTTCGGTTGCACCATGGCGGATTTTAGATAAAACTCACTTTGATGCTGTTTTAAAGGCGGTGAAACTCCGAGAAAAATTCACTGGCTATATTCTTAGAACAGTTGATAATACTGCAAAAACGGGTGAACCTGTTTTACGTCCGTTGGAATACGGGTATCCAAATAACGGTTATGAAAAAGTGAAAGACCAGTTTATGATTGGCGACAGCTTGCTGGTGGCTCCGATTTTAGAACAAAACGTTACAAAACGTACGATATTGGTGCCAAAAGGAAAATGGAAGGATGAGTCAGGAAAAATTTTAAAAGGGCCGCAGGTAATTGAGGTCAATGCCGATATCAATGTTCTTCCCTATCTAGTTCTAACAAAATAACAGAGTTCGGCAATCAAATCGGATGTTTAGGACTAAAGTCCGTTTATAATGAAGTTTATTTCAACTTCATCATATAAATTATTCCCAAGCTTAACCTTTAGCGATTATGAAAAAAAAAATTACACTAATCTTGTTGCTATTTGCATCGTGTTACAGTTTTGCCCAGAACTTCACTTTAAAGGTGACGGTGCCGGCTACTACTATTGTTTGTTACATCGGTGGGGATTTAAATGGATGGACTCCGCAACCTCTTACGCTTCTATCCTCGAATATAATGACAAAGGTTTTTAAAATCGACATTCTGAAAGAGAAATTTACAAATGTTTTTAAAATCCTTTCTGGTCCTGAATGGAAGTACGAACAAGTAGAAGATAATTGGTCTGCTGCTGATGTTAAAGAAGATGTTGGTATTACGGTGAGTGCTTTTAAGGCAATTTTTAACCCAACTACATCTGCAATGAGTATTGATTTTAATAAACCTACCCAAGCTCAAAATTTATTAGATGGTCATTGGAAGTTCACAACCGGAGATAATCTCAATTGGATACGAACCGACATGGACGATAGCAAATGGACAGAAGCCCAAATTGGGGAAAATTGGGAGAAATGGGGGTTTTCAAATTACGATGGGTTTGCATGGTATCGCAAAACAGTTATAATACCTTCAAAACTAAAAAGGGAAGTGGAGAAAAAAGGTGGCTTAGTCCTTAAGCTTGCCCGAATTGATGATGTGGACTATACTTATTTTAACGGTATTTTAATAGGTAAAACAGGAGAAATGCCACCTAATTTGCAATCGAAATGGGAGGTTGACCGCGTATATGTCATACCGGCAAATTTAATTGTATGGGATAAACCTAATTCTATAGCTGTAAGGGTATACGACAGCAGTGGTAACGGTGGCATTTATGGTAAAGATATTTCGTTAATGATTCGTGGTGCTGAAGATATGTTTAAACTAAGCACTGCAATAAAAGAACCTGATCATGTCATAAAAGGTGTTACCGACTATAAATTACCATTTGAATTACAAAGTGAAAGTTCTGATAAAATTTATGGAAAACTTAAAGTTGTAGTCTGTAACGATTATTTCGACACCATAGCCATAAATGTAGAGTCAATTAAACTTGATTCAAATTCCAAAAAAACAATATACATTCAGAGACTGTTTAAATTTTATTTTTTAATTCTATTAAGCATTAGTTTTATCATTGCAAACTGAATCATAGCTTCACTTGTGTCTGTTCTGTATTCGAAGTCTTTACTTAACCTTCGATAACTTTCAAACCAGGCAAACGTTC
>DASRMB010000033.1:0-60634 GCA_035648135.1 Prolixibacteraceae bacterium | reverse complement strand
CGAAAAACCCAAAATCCGAGCGCCAGTACTCTTCTGATCGGGGTACCCCGATCAGAAGAGTACTACCTTTTTTATTTAATTAAAATGGTATACTTTTGGATTGAATGACTGGTATACTTCTCGGATGAAATAAGCAAATATCAACGGTGACCAAAGACTCAGACAAACAAGATCTAACATTTCACTTGGATAGTCTTATAGCAACACCACAAACGAATACTTATTGTAATCCGACAGATATTGTTTGGATGTCTTGGATCGAAGAAGATGGGAATTCTTATTCATTTGGTATTGATGAAGATGGAAAAGAGTTAAAAGTTTCATTGACTAAAGTTGTTAGAAATACCACTGAAGGAGAAGATTATTTTATGTTGCCATCAAAAGGAATTAGGGAAATGGTAAATTCCTATGAATTAGTTGGTGATGAATTAAAGGACAGTAATAGAAAAACCGTTGCATTTATCCATAAGCTATCAAAGGGATTCCATAAGGATAATCAAGAGCTAGTCCTAGTGGATCGTGAATTATTCGAAGATGCAATTCAAAGAAATGACTATGACCTTGTTTGGTTCATAACAGTTTACAAAGAGAAGAATCCGTTAAACGAATCCTTGGATAAAGATTTTCATGTGAGAAAATCAAGGAAATATTTTGTGTGGTTTGATAATCAGGAATTGAAAAGTTTTAAATTTTGGGATGAAAAATTCACTAACGTTAGGGATAACGAAGAAAATAATACAGAACATTTGTCTAAGCATAAGCTATTCTCAAATAGTCTATTAGATGATGATGATGATATGCGAGAACCTTGATTCATTGATATTCACGTTATATGATGCCAGGGGCATCACATGTTTATAGAAAACGTTGAACAAAGCGATATTCGACCCCGCCGGGGTCGCACATTCTATGCCACATACCGTTTCTATAAACATACCAACCCTCCGGGTTTGGGAAGAATGGATGAACGTTTTACAAGATATATTACAACGAGGAGACGTAGAAAAGGAGGCTCAAAACGATTGATCGGATGATTCTTTATCGTTGACCGATCAATAAGAAATACAGAAGTTATACACATTAAAATGTTAATAAACTTGCATTAATTAACTAATAGCTTAACTTTGTGGCTCGAAAAGTAAACAAATATAATACTGATCTGTTTAAAAGAGCATTACCTGAACTTCAAAATTCGATGGTCGAAATTTATTTCGATGCTGAGAATGGAAAGAATTTTCAGGAGATTGCAGCGGTTTTCAGGCAGGCCGGAGCGAAAAAAGTTAAACGGCTAATGGCTGTAATTCTGAAGAATGAATATTACGACCACATTTACAAAAAGGAAGATGGCGATGTCACTGCCATTAAGCTAATGGCTGGTCAGTCGAAGAACCAGAACTACCGTATTTATTTCAAAGAAATTTTCAAAGAAGGTAAAAAAGTTGTACTAATTACTCCGCACATTAAAAAGGTTCAGAAGAACCAACAAGATCAAACCATTTTGAATATCATTAACACCATTAAAACCTACGAATATGAGTTCTAACGATCAACAAATCATGAACGAACTGGAATCGTTGCTGATTATTGGTAACGAAAATGACAAACTTGAGCTTGAGGCTGAGTTACTTCATTTGAAATTCGTTGGGGTGATCGAGGATATGATGGAGCAGGAAGGACTCAGTAAAGCTGATCTGGCTGCCAAATTATCGACTTCCAAGAGTTACATCACTCAATTGTTTACGGGAGACAAGCTGTTGAATATTAAAACCCTCGTTAAATTACAAGGTGCATTAAATTTTAGCTTCAGGATTGAAGCAGAACGTAAAAGGCCAGTATTCGAGGCGGTTATTTGCGATAAATTTAAAAAACGTTTTGGTCTTGATTCTGTTAAGGCCGGAGTAGAAGGTACAAAGTATCAATTGGGTAAAACACCGAATAAATTTGTAGCATAGTTATGCAAGTCAAAAAATCGCCCTTAATATTGGACGAGGTATTTATTATCGCCAGTAATATTATCTCAGTTCCGGAAACAGAAGAATCAACCGCTGCTCTCAACGAATTTGAGATTGATGTTGATTTTGATGTGTATTCCAACGATTCTGACAGTGATTCCCGGAGGGTTGTTGTAAGTGTTTCGGGTAACGATCCGGAGCATCCTTCACCGGGATATTGCTTCAGTATTGTAGCGCAGGGAACTTTTCGCTACGATAAGGATGCCAAAATCAGAAAGAAAGATAAGGATATTTTGCTGACCCATTCAGCTATCCCGATTGTGATTGGGCAAATCAGAAGTTACATTTCTACCTTAACCGCTCTTGGTCCTTTTGGCTCTTATCTGCTACCCAGTATCGACATGAATCATTTGCTGGCAACGAAAAATGAGAACGTGCAGGATCAGGAGGCCGAGTAGAGTTTTTCGAACTAACTATTTTTGCTATTATATCCAAAAATACCCGCCAGATTTCTCCGACGGGTATTTGTATTTTAGATTGAAACTTCAGGATTAAACGGCTTGCACCAACTCTACGCCTTCGAAGCCTTTTTGAACTGCTTCGAGGTTCATTGGAATTAATGAATGGTGGCGCGTTGGAAGTGATTTTTCCAATCCTTTTTCAACACTTTCCATCTTGACTACAGGCTTTGCCTTCAGGAATGCACCTAAAACAACCATGTTAAAGGTTTTTACGTTGCCTAGTTCTGCGGCAATAAGGGTTCCTTCAATTTTATAAATGTTGATGTCGGCACGTTTGGGCGGATGAATAATTCCGTTTGGATCGTAAATGAGTACGCCTCCCGGTTTAACAAGAGCTTCAAATTTGTCCATCGATTGCTGATTCAGAATGATGGCCGTATCGTATTCGTTCAAAACCGGTGAACTGATTCGGGAGTCGCTCAGGATGACGGTTACATTGGCTGTTCCGCCACGCATTTCGGGACCGTACGATGGAAACCAGGAAACTTCCTGATTGGCCATCACTCCGGAATAGGCCAGAATTTTTCCCATCGAAAGTACGCCCTGTCCGCCAAATCCGGCTATGATGATTTCTTCAGTCATTGTTTTCAGTTTTTAATTGGTGTATAACTTTCAGGATCATTCTTTGAACTGTCTTTTAAATCGCCCGGAGGATAGAATGGGAACATGTTTTCAACCATCCATTCATTCGCTTTCACCGGTGTCATTTTCCAGTTCATGTTGCAGGTCGAAACGATTTCGACAAAGGATGTACCTTTTTTATCGATGGCTGCCTGAAAAGCCCTGGTAATCGCTTTTTTGCATTTGCGGATTGTAGCCGGTGTGTGTACCGATTGACGGGTAACGTAAGATGTTCCGGGTAACTGAGCAATCAGTTCGGTGATTTTCATCGGGTATCCGTTCCGTCCGGCATCGCGACCATTAGGTGTCGTGGCGGTTGTTTGCCCAAGCAAAGTCGTTGGGGCCATTTGTCCGCCTGTCATTCCGTAAATGCCATTATTTATAAAAATGACAACTATGTTTTCGCCGCGGTTGCAGGCGTGCATAATTTCAGCAGTTCCGATGGAAGCCAAATCGCCATCACCCTGATAGGTGAAAACAACCTTGTCAGGATTGGTGCGGGCAATTCCGGTTGCAACAGCCGGTGCTCTTCCGTGAGCAGCTTCCTGCCAGTCGATTTCGATGTAATTGTAGGCAAATACAGCACATCCTACCGGCGAAACGCCAATCGTTCTATCCTGAATGTCCAGATCTTCGATGACCTCGGCCAACAGTTTGTGCACTACGCCATGGCTGCAGCCCGGGCAATAATGCATCGTATTCTCAGTTAATAATTTTGGCTTTTCGTAAACCAGGTTTTTGGGATTAATGATATCTGCGAGTTCCATAAATTATCCTCCTATCAGTTTTTGTTCAAGGGCATTCACCACTTCAATCGGACTTGGAACGATACCGCCCAGACGTCCGAAGTATTTTACAGGGATTGAACATCCGGCACAGCCAACAGCCAGCTGAACATCTTCAATCATTTGACCGGCATTCATTTCAACAACGAGCATGCCTTTCACTTTTTTTGCCAGAGCAGCAATCGGTTTTTTAGGGAATGGGAATAAAGTGATTGGGCGAAGAAGACCAACTTTGATTCCTTTCTCGCGGGCCTGATCGACAGCTTTTTGGCAAATTCGTGCAGATGATCCGAAAGCTACCAGAAGGTATTCAGCATCTTCGCATTGAATTTCTTCATAAAGTACTTCCTCTTCTTCCATCTTGGCGTATTTCTCCTGAAAGCGAATGTTGTTTTGTTCCATTCTTACGGAGTCGAGTTCCAGCGAAGTAATGATGTTACGTTCGCGGTTTGGTTTGCGCCCGTTGGTTACCCAGGAACCATATTTTTCGTTAATTTCTTCATCTGTCAGGCGTGGAATGTAGTCGGCTAAAACCACTTTTTCCATCATCTGGCCAATCACACCGTCGGTCAGAATCATAGCCGGATTGCGGTATTTAAAAGCCAGCCGAAGTCCAAGTTCAACGAAGTCGTTCATTTCCTGAACCGATGAAGGCGCCAGAACAATCAGGTGGTAATCGCCGTGACCTCCGCCTTTAGTCGATTGGAAATAGTCGGCCTGCGAGGGCTGAATGGTTCCCAGACCCGGGCCGCCACGCTGAACATTGACGATCAGGCAGGGCAACTCGGCTCCTGCAACGTATGATATTCCTTCAGCCATTAAACTAATGCCCGGGCTGGAGGACGAGGTAAATACTTTTTTCCCGGTGGAAGCTGCACCGTATAACATGTGAATGGAAGCAATTTCGCTCTCTGCCTGAAGGACTACCATTCCGGTTTCGTTCCATGGCTCGCGATCCATCAGGGTTTCCATTACTTCCGACTGAGGAGTTATGGGGTATCCGAAATAACCATCGCAACCACAACGAATGGCCGCTTCGGCAATGACCTCATTTCCCTTCATTAATCTTAATTCTCCCATTATACTTTTTTTAAATTTGTTGCTTTTTTGAAAAAGTGCCTTGAGTTCGTGCTTTTTAAAGTTTTACCCTGTAAACGGTGATGCAGGTGTCGGGACAAACGGTTGCACAATTTGAGCACCCGATGCAAGCTTCAGGATTTTTCATAAATGAATAATGATATCCACGGCCGTTTACCTGTTTATTTTGACTGAGGACATCCTGGGGGCATGCCACGACACAAAGTCCGCAACCTTTGCACTCCTCTTTGTCAACTATTACTGCTCCAATTACTTTTGCCATTTTCTTTAAATTTAGTGCCTAAAGTACTATTTTGGGGGAAAATTGTCATTGAATTGCTTCAATCGTTTTCCCAAATCTTCAAATTGTTCGCGTTTGACGTGTGAAACACAGGCGCGAAGTCCTTCTTTTTCGCTTCCGGTATTTGTTAGTGTGATTGCACTTATTCCGTAATACAGAAGGTTCCCAAGAAGTTCGCTTCCGGTCATTCCAGGGTATCCGACCGTGAAATAAAAACCATCGGCAATTTCTTCATCGCCATCTTTTTCATAAACGATCGTAAACCCATTGGCTGTAAACAAATCTTTCATGATTTTAGCTTTCCGGCCGTATTCCTTTACATCTTCAATAAAATTAAACTCTCCGTCGCTGGCTGCTTTAAACATCGCAGCCAAAGCATACTGGGTCGAATGGGTGATTCCGGACGAAAGCGCATATAAAACATGCATGACAATGGTAAAACCAAAGGGTTTGCTTCCGAAACGGGTTTCAAGGTTTTCGTACTGACGGCTCCACAAAGCATTTGAAATTGCCATGATAGCGCCACGCTGACCGGCATACGAGAAAATCTTCGAAGCGGAGATAAACAATACGTACTGATCGGTATATTTTGCAACGCTTGGCTGATAAGGTGGCTTTCCTGGAGTAAATAAATCTTTCCTGAAATCCATTCCGAAGTAGGCCAGATCTTCCATCACGATTACATCGTACTTGTTAGCCAACTCGCCGATAATCTGTAATTCCTCTTCAGTAAAACAAATCCAGCTCGGGTTATTCGGGTTGGAATAAACCATCGAGTTAATGTTCCCTTTTGACAAGTAAGATTCGAGTTTGGCCCGAAGTTTTTCTCCCCTGAAATTAAAGACATCAAATGACTGGAATTGGTGTCCCATCACTTTCATTTGTTGTTTTTGTACGGGAAATCCGGGATCAAGAAACAGCGTGGTGTCTTTTTGTTTGTCAACATTTGCGGCGACCAAAAGAGCTGCGAAAGTTCCCTGCATCGATCCTGTGGTGGGAATGCAGCTGGCAGGTTCAACGTCAATGTCCATAAATAGCTTGATGAACCGGGAGGCTTCATTTTTGAGTGGTTTGATGCCATCCATCATTGGATAAGCCGAAGCAACTCCCGATTGAAGCGCTTTGATCTCGGCATCAACTCCAACTTTTGCAGCAGGTAATCCCGGAACTCCCATCTCCATGCGGATAAAACTGATTTTGCTCTCTTCCTCAATGAGGTTGATCAAGGCCACAATTTCTCTGATCGAGGCTTTCCCGAGATCTTTAATGCGAAGCTGATCGACGTATTTTTTTACAATTTCTTGTTTTACCGGTGTATTGTTCATGTGGACAAATCGGAATTTTGGATGAAAATAAGTAAAGTATTCGTGATAAATCAAATGAAATCAGGATATTGCAAAACAGGTTTCGCAATTCGGAAATACAAACAGTATCCAAATTCTAAATCGAAAGCAGGTATCCTCTTTCTGTTTTGATTTGATAGAAAATCAGGTAAAAAAATATACCTGTATTTTATCATGTTTTTGGGTGTTACAGACCGAAGGCGGGTTTTATGCTTTTTACCCAGTTTGCTATACGTTCGTCGGTTAGTTCCGGTTCAAAATCTTCATCAATCGGAAGGCCAATAAACATTCCATCTATAATAGCTTCTGATTCGTCGAATTCGTACGATGAAGGATCAACTTTCCCGACAAGGGTAGCTCCGTTTTTCAGGAGGTCTTTACCTAACATGCCTATGGCATTCACGAAATAACCTGCATAGGTAATATGGTCTCCCAGACCGAAGATGGCAACCGTTTTGCCTGAAAACTCAACTTTGCTAATGTTCGGGAAAAACTTACTCCAGTCGGTATTTGAGTAGTCCGAATCCCAGGTTTCTTTTCCGACGGTAGAAATTCCGAAGATGATTTGATCAAACTTTTCCAGATCAGAAATCCGGGCGTCATTCACCGAAATCATTTCTACATTTTGTTCTCCCAGGGCTGCTTTTACTTTTTCAGCAACACGGTGAACTGAACCTTTTAAAGGACCAAAAAATAATCCAATTTTGCTCATAATATTTATTTTTACTGATTGTGAATTGCTAATTCGCCACGAATGTATTCTCCCAAAATAGCTAAACTGGAGACACTTCGTAAAATTAAATGAATGGCTCTTTCGTAATCGCCTTCCGAATCCCATTCAACATCAACGTGCATCGTGTATTCATTGGGTTTGCCAAGAATGGGGACAGACTGAATTTTATTGAGGTTGATTTTATTTTCAGCAAAAATGTTTAGAACGTTGGCCAACGCACCGTAATAGTGGCCAACTTCGAAACACAACGAAGCTTTGTTGTTTTCATTACTCTGGGTAGCGTGCTTGGAGAGGATCCAGAATCGGGTATAATTTCGCTTATTGATTTCGAGTCCGGTCTCAAGTATGTCCAACTCATAAAGTTCAGCGGTCCTTGTATTTCCGATAGCCGCTGCATCCATTAACTTTTCATCATGAACTAATTTCCCTGAAGCAGCTGTATCCTGATTCTCGATGATACGAGCATCCGGAAAGTTATTTTCGAGGTATTCAGCGCACTGTTTGATGGCAATCGGATGCGAATAAATCGTTTTAATATCGTCTTTGGTTACACCCGGATTGGCCATCAGATTCATTTGAATATGAATGTAAATTTCGCCAATAACTTTTAAATGGTAATCGCGGATCAGTGCATAGTTTTGCAACAGACTGCCGGCAATCGAATTTTCAATGGCCATTACAGCAATGTCAACCTGGTCAGTATCAATTAAATTGCATACGCTGGTAAAGGATTTGCATTCCACTACTTTAATTTCATCTTCAAAATACCGTCTTGCGGCATCCTCATGAAAAGAACCTGCAATTCCCTGTATAGCTATTTTTTTCATCTTTTTTTCATAATTAAAAATCCCGGACAAATCCGGGACAATTTACGTAAAATATCCTAATATCTCCCGGCACGCTTCCCTTTTGCCGTAACAAACGAACAGCCTGTCTGTTTGATGTCGGATCCCAAATTTAAAAACTTTTTATTTTTCAGAAATTAGTCTTTGTCAGACTGCCGCGTTGCTTTGTATGTATTCGGGTAAATCTCCGGGAAATTAAATTTTATACATCTCGCTGGCTCTGATAAGCTCCAGTTTGTGAGCCTGAAGAACTTCGATGCATTTTTCAATGTTGTCGGGTTTTAAAACAATATTGGCCGATTTTTTATCCATCGAATACGCGTATAAATATTCAATAAAAACACTTTCCGCGGAAAGGATATCCAGAGCACGGGCCAGTGATCCCGGGGCATTCGGACTGCTCAGACAAACAACATCAGTTAGCCGGACCGAAAATTCGGCCTGTTTCAATATGTCGAGTGCTTTTTCGGGTTCAGAAACAATGAGACGCAGGATGCCAAATTCGGAAGTGTCGGCCAGGCTGAGTGCAGACACGTTGATGCCTGCATTTCCCAGAATCTGAGTTACTTCATTCAATCTTCCGGTTTTGTTTTCCAGAAATACGGTTAGTTGTTTTATTATCATGATTTTTACCTCCTACAGTTTACGGTTGTCAATGACTCGTTTTGCTTTTCCGGCTGTGCGCTCGATGGTTTTTGGCTCAACCAGTTTTACATCGACTGAAATTCCAAGTGTACTTTGAAGTTTATGCGTGATTTTTTTGCGCAGCGCTTCCAGTTGCCTGATTTCGTCGGAGAAGAACTGCTCCTGAACTTCAACCATGAGTTTTAGCGTGTCTAAGTTACCTTCCCGATCAACAATAAGCAAATAATGCGGAGCTGTTTCACTCATTTCGAGCAGTACACTTTCAATTTGTGAGGGGAATACGTTTACGCCTCGAATAATCAGCATGTCATCGCTTCTTCCTTTGCATTTCTCCATTCGAACCAGGGTGCGTCCACACACACATTTTTCGTAGTTCAGGCGGGTGAGGTCGCGTGTGCGATAGCGGATGAGTGGAATTCCTTCCTTGGTGATCGTAGTAAATACCAGTTCGCCTATTTCGCCGGCCGGCAGTGGTTGCAAGCTTATGGGATCAATAATTTCAGGAATGAAATGATCTTCGTTGATGTGCATTCCGACCTGATGTTCGCATTCGCACGAAACACCGGGCCCGATAATTTCACTTAATCCATAAATGTCAATGGCTTTAATGCCCAGTTTGGTTTCAATTTCCCGGCGCATGTTTTCGGTCCATGGTTCAGCTCCGAAAATACCGATACGCAATTTCAGATCTTCTTTTTTAATTCCGGCGGCTTCCAATTCTTCGGCCAGGTAAAGAGAATACGATGGAGTACAGGCGATCACGCTGGTTCCGAAATCCTGCATCAGCTGAAGTTGTTTGTCGGTGTTTCCTCCTGAAATTGGGATGACTGAAGCTCCGAGGTTTTCGCAGCCATAGTGAAGTCCCAGTCCGCCGGTGAAAAGTCCGTAACCATAAGCTATCTGGACAATGTCGTCACGGTGAACACCGGCCATGCAAAGCGTGCGTGTCACTACTTCCGCCCAGGTATTCAGGTCTTTCCGCGTGTATCCAACAACAGTTGGTTTGCCGGTTGTTCCTGAAGATGCATGAATACGGACAATTTCGCTCATCGGTACAGTGAACATTCCGAAGGGGTAGTTGTCGCGCAGGTCGGTTTTAACCGTAAATGGCAGTTTGCTTAAATCGTCAATGGATTGTATGTCGTTGGGAACCAGACCGGCTTCCTGCATTTTTTGGCGATAGCTGGGTACATTGTGATAAATTCGGTTGACTGTTTCTTTTAGTCTTTCGGTTTGAACCGCTCTCATTTCTTCGCGGCTCGCACATTCCATCTTTTCGTTCCAGATCATCTTATTGGGTTGAATTGATATTATTTAGGTATGATTTTTTTTCTTTTTCAGGCGATTCCGTAAATTATTTCGTCCGAAAGTAGAGTCAGCCCAGCCTGCAGCAGTTTTTGACGGGCATCAACAACATCTTCGGTATCAATTACGAAATAAGCATTTTCATTTCCGTAGCCCGATCGCCCGTATGCATTGGTGAAATTAACTTCAGCTTTTACAATACCCTTGAGTAAATCGTCCAGTCCACCGGGTTGGTCAGCCATTTCGATTACGACGATTTCGCGTAATGCGGCCGATAATCCATTTTGGTTTAGCAGCTGATGGGCAAGTACCGGATTTGAAACAACCAGATTCATAATTCCCCAACCACTGGCGGTATGGTTTAGATTCATTGTCCGGATATTAATTTGGGCAGCTTTTAACACTGCCGTAACCCGTTCGAGGTGACCAATTTTATTTTCCAGAAATATTGAAACCTGATATGCCATGGGTTCTGAATTTAGTAGGTATAAATGTTGATTTATTCGTATCAGGCACGTATTTGAACTCTCGTGACCTGAATGGAGATGCTAATTTATGAATTTAAAGCCTTCCGGAGTTCTTTAACCCGGACAGCTTTACCTTCCGATTTTGGCAGTGAGCCAGGTTCTACCAGTTTAACGATCGGTTTTACAAGCACTTCGTCGCGGATTTGACTGCTGATCAGACGCGAAAGTTTGTCGAGACGGGCAATGTCGCCATTAAACCAGTCTTTTTTTACTTCCACTTCGATGATCATTTCATCCGATCCGTTGATCGTGTCGAGGGTTATCAGATAATCGGATCCCACTTCTGCAATTTTCATCAGTACTCCTTCTACTTGCATCGGGAATACGTTGCAGCCTTTAATGATGAACATGTCGTCGCTTCGGCCTGTAATACGGTCAATCCGTACATGAGTGCGACCGCAGGGGCAATCTCCGGGAAGAATGCGGGTCAGATCGCGGGTTCGGTAACGAATCAGTGGCATGGCTTCGCGGTCGAGCGTAGTCAGGACTAATTCACCGACTTCTCCGTCAGGTACTGGTTCGAGCGTGTCCGGATTAATAATTTCAATCAGGTAAGCATCTTCCCAGATGTGCAATCCATTCTGAACGGTACATTCGAAGGCAACGCCGGGTCCGTTCATTTCTGACAAACCGAATGAGTTGTAAGCTTTTACACCGAACATTTCTTCGATGCGGTGGCGTTGTTCTTCGGTGTGTGGCTCCGCGCCAATAACAAAGGTATGTAGTTTTGTATCTTTTTTAGGGTCAAGACCTTCTGCCTGAAATACTTCAAGCAAGCGGTTCAGGTAACTCGGTATGGCATGGATAGCTGTTGTTCCATAATCCTGCATGAGTTTGATTTGTCGCTGGCTGTTGCCTGCTCCGGCAGGAATACTCAGGCAACCCAACCGTTCAATTCCGTATTGAAAACCTAACCCACCGGTGAACAAGCCGTATCCGCAAATATTCTGGAAGACATCGGTGTCGCGAATCCCGGCACAAAATAACGAACGGGCCATGAGATTGGCCCACGAATCGATGTCGTGGCGGTTATGGAAAATTACTGTTGGATTACCGGTAGTTCCGCTTGAACTATGCAGCCGGATTAATTCTTTCTGTGGCAAACCCAAAAATCCGTAGGGGAAATTATCGCGCAGATTTTGTTTGGTGGTAAATGGCAACTTCTTAATGTCGACAACCGAATTTACTGATTCGGCTGAAATTCCCAACTGCAGGTATAAATTTCCATAATAAGGAGAATTTACGGCCGATTGAATGGTTTTTTTTAGTCGGCTAAGCTGAAGGGATTCAAGGTTTTTCCGATTCAGAGATTCAAGTTCATTTTCCCAATACATATGTTTTGGTTTAAAAGAGATACATCATCATGAGATTCAGTCTGTTGTTCGTGGTTTTGTGGCTATCGGCATAAAGCCCGTTTGAAAAATTGAATGTCCCAACACCATAATCTGCGGTTGTCAGTTCGTATTCGGCCACCAGCCTGATTTTTGAAATATTCAATGAAATGCTTGGCGAAACCCTGAAAATACCTTTTACATTTTGCAGTAGTCCATAAGTTTTAGCGTTGTCTGTTCCATCATTATATAAGGCTTTTTCTGTTCCAAGATTATCACCAATACCCAGCAGAAGTCCGGCCTGCCATTTTTTTCCGTAAAGGGCATTCACCAGCGCGGTGTAGTTGGTGTAATTGGTGTAGGTTTCGGCACCGGTATGAGTGTCATATGATGCCACGCCATATCCGCCCAGAAGTGTAAGCTGGTTCATGTTTTGACCATAGTACCCTTTTGAAATGATAGAAAACTTGTTGTGCGCATATTTCGCATAAGCCATCAATCCTTTTCCTGCTGTAAATTCAGTCGATTTGAACAATCCGTCAGTTCCGGTACTGGTCATTCTAGGCTTGATTTGGTTGTAAAGAGCACCTGCTCCAAGCGTAAAATCTTTGTTTTTATATTCGACAGCTAAAACAATTTCAGGAAGAATTCCGTTGCGTTTGGCCTGATTTGGTGTGGTGTAATTGGATGATTCGATTGCTTTTGAATCATATTGAAGTTCGTAAAGTAAAGCTCCGCTGAGAGTGAATTTCCCGGAGAAAATATCATACCGTATCTGAGGTGTCCGGCTGAAACATTGAAAAGGTGCTCCGGTATTTAGACCGGCCACTGTTGGGAAGATGCTTCCGCCCCAGAACGGATGCCAGGTTTGTCCAATCAGAAGTTTTGATTTAGCCCAGGTCAAAGCAGTGTAGGCGTGACGAATTCGTAGTAATGTAGGTTCTGATTTTATTATTCCACCAAAATCGAATTCAATATTACCGCTGGTTTTTGCACCGAAAATTTCCGGTCCGTTAATTTTCACACCGAGCCGGGTGGCTATGGCTGATAGGTTTGCGCTGACCTGTTCGTTAATATCTTCACCATTGGCATCTTTCCCGACATAAAGAGGAACTAAATAGAACTGCTCGTGTGCTGCATCCAGGCCTTTGTAAGAATCAATATAAAATTCATTCCTTATAAATCCGTAAAAATCCAGGTCGAGATCATTCGTTTTAACATCTTGTGCTGAAGTAAATAACGCACTGAAAATCAGAAACAGAAAGAATGCTTTTCCCATTTTATTTTTGTTAATTAAGGTCATCCGTTGTGCGAATCAAAAAGAACAGAACACAACAACTGAAGGCTCCGGAAAGGAACTCAATGAACTGATTTTTTTTGGTTTTTCAAGCTGTGATATTCTTCTGAATGAGGTGGATTCCAGTTGTCTAAGTCCACATTATCCGGAATAAAGAACAAAAGTATAAGATTTATCTTATACTGCAAATGGTAGGATGTTGTGATTGTAAGCAATTCGGAAGTTCTGCTTTCATTGTAGAAGAGGAAATGTGTAAAAATAAAGCATTTATAAATAATCAATCCTCATTTCTGTGAAATACAAATAATGGTAATTTAGATTCAGTTTGAATAGTAAGTATTGACGGAAACATATTTTGAGTAAGTTTGTTGTACAATTTAGTAAAGTCGGTTTATAGTATTAGCGATTTTTACAGAATAAACAAAAACAATTTTAAGGTCATGATGATCCGATGATTAATTACATTCCGGAATGAATTAGTTGGTTGAGATTCAGTCCTGTTTTACATGCAGTATAGGGAATCAGTAAAAATGCGATAAACAACAATGCACCTTGAAGATCTCTGAAATTTATAAGGCTTTTTGAAGTGTACTCAATCAATTGAGCTTAAAACAATTAATTACGGCAATCGGCCAGAAGCATTCCCATCATTCATTTTCACGATTGATGGTCTGTTCTGAATGGAAAATTAAACCCGATCAGCTGTAACCGTTTATGCGTTAGACTACTAAATTTAAAAAAATAATTATATTTATCTAATAATTTCTTTTGCCAAATGTATTTTGAATTAAAATATAATTACTTTTGGAGAATATATTTATTCATTATTTAAACAGTTATTTATGAACATTTTTGTTGGCAGCCTTCCCTTTAAAATTGAGGAAAGCGAATTACAGGAAATTTTTGAAGAATACGGTGAAGTAACATCCGTAAAAATCATTACAGACAGAGCTACTGGGAGATCTAAAGGCTTTGGTTTTGTAGAAATGACGAACGAAGAAGAAGCTAAAAAAGCAATTGAAGAACTGAATAACGCAGAGATTGAAGGCCGGACAATTGTTGTGAATAAAGCTGAAGAGAAAAAAGAAGGTGGTCGTCCAGGTGGTGGCGGTTTCCGTGGTGGTAACTCAGGCGGAGGTTTCCGTGGAGGCAATTCAGGTGGCGGCGGTGGTTTCCGTGGCGGCAACACAGGCGGTGGCGGTGGCTATCGTGGTGGTGGCAGCGGTGGCAGCACAGGCGGCAACAGAAGATCTGAATACTAATAATTTTCCTGTATTTAATGTGCTATTTGTGTAAAAAGTAATATGTTTATTTTTTACAACTACATAAGGGCTAATAAACAATGGTAGAGTCATTCTCCTGAGTTTATTAGCCTTCTTTTTTTTACTGACTTAACTGATTGTGAAATGAGGGATTCGGGATCAACGGACGGACATAGTCAGAAAATATTCAATCTGTCTTTTAAGCTTAATATCTGTCAAATAGGAGTTAGAAATTTATCTTTATGTTTTTTCCTTTTGATCTGGCGAGGTTCCTTTCTCAATCCTGATTCGTGCATCTACTGCAACAAGCTTATCTCCATTCCCAAGCAGCGGATTGATATCCAATTCTTTTATTTCAACAGCAAAGCGTAATAAGGTTGATAATCGAACCATAATTTCAGCATATTTCCGTTCGCTTACTCCGTTCTTCCCTCGGTAGCCCTTGATAATCTTATAGGAACGGAGATTCTTGATCATTGAGGCAGCTTCGCACATGGTAAGTGGTGCCAATCCTGAAGTGACATCTTTCAATACCTCTACAAAAATTCCTCCCATTCCGCATAAAATGATATGTCCAAACCGATCTTCATATTTGGCACCAAGAAAAAGTTCAATTCCGGATGCCATTTCGGCCATCAGTACTGCCGTGGTATCTTTTATTTGAATCAGTCGTCTGAATTCACGTTGAACGGTTTTCAGATCCTGAACATTCAGCACGACTCCACCAACATCCGATTTATGAATGGGACCAACAACTTTCATTACTAAAGGGAACTCAAGCTTTTCTGCTGCTATCAGAGCGGACTCTTCTGTGGTAGCAGTAATTTCGCGAACCATTGGGATTCCTGCTGCAGCAAATAGTTGGTGGATCGTTTCCGGCGACTGATATCCATCATCAGCCCGGTCGATAATTCTACGAATTTCGGGAATATCAATGTTGTCGAGGAAAATTTTTTCTGCTGAAGGTCTGGGCGTTTTTTCGACTTTGGTCAATGCTTTTCCAAGTAATACCTCATCCGGAAAGTTTACATTTCCTTCGGAAAGGAAATAAGCCAGGTCGTCTTTTACATTGATCACCGAAGGCAAAATCGGGTAAATTGGTTTTTTGCAGCTTCGCATTTTTTCATTCAGGATTTGATACACATCCCTTACCTGAAATAAGCCGGGGCTTCCATAAATGACCGCCATTCCATCAATTTCTTTAAAATCGTGTTCGCAGGCATCGATGATTGCTGCCAGTTGTTCCGCGTTTCCGGTTGCCAAAAAATCGATTGGATTTTCGACGGACGAACCGGGGAATAGTTTGTTTCGCAAGGCTGTTTTAGCTTCAGAATCTTTGATGTTTGGAATGTGCAGACCTCCGTTTTCGAGGGCGTCGGTCAGCATTACTGCTGGTCCGCCGGCATGGGTAATGATGGCCATGCGCTTGCCTTTCATTTCCTTGCACATGAAAACGCTGGCCACAGTGGTCAATTCTTCGCGGCCAAAACAACGCACAATTCCTGCCTTGCGGAACAGGGCTTCCACGGCCAGATCGGAGTTGGCCATGGCTCCGGTGTGCGAGGCAGCTGCCCGACTTCCAGCCTGACTGCTTCCAGCCTTGATCGCTGCAATTTTACACCCTTTCCGAATAAGCGAAGAAGCATGTTTTAGCAGTTTATCCGGATCCTGAATACTTTCGATGTAGAGTAATTTGACGGGAGAACTGAGCTTGGGATCAAAAGTGTTGTCCATATATTCCAAAACATCTTCAACTCCAATTTGTGCCGAATTGCCGACTGAAAATACACTTGCAAAATGTAGCCCTTTGGGAATTCCGGATTCCATAATAAATACGGCTGTTGCTCCTGAACTTGAAATAAAGTCGCATCCCATGGGATCGAGATGGGGAATGGGCGTAGTAAAAACACTCGCATGTGAAGGAGTTAAAATGCCAATGCAGTTGGGGCCAATTAAACTTGCTCCTGCGCGGTCGGCAAGTCCGGCAATCTTTTCTTCCAGTTGCCGGCCTGCTTCACTTTCTTCACTGAATCCTGCTGAAATAACGATGAATGCTTTGGTTCCCTTTTCTTTGCTTAAAATTTCGATGGCTGCCGGACAAGCAGCAGCTGGTATGGCGAGTACTGCGAGATCGACCTGAGGTAATTCTTTCGGGCCAGGAAAAGAAGTGATTCCCTGAACTTCGGATGCATTAGGATTAACAACCCACAGATCGCCTTTGAAATTATTGTCGATCAGATTTTTAAGGAGTTTTCCTCCAGGTTTCGCGGTATTGTTCGAAGCTCCTACAACCACAATGCTTCGGGGAGCAATCAATTCGTTTGTTATCATCGACAGAATTTTAAATTCGCTAACAAAGTTAGTAAAAGCATATTCAGTAGGAACTGACATTTAACCGCATTTCATCCTTGTTTATCGTTCATAAAAATCA
This sequence comes from Prolixibacteraceae bacterium, assembly GCA_035648135.1. Taxonomy (GTDB): domain Bacteria; phylum Bacteroidota; class Bacteroidia; order Bacteroidales; family Prolixibacteraceae; genus Aquipluma. The sequence continues at coordinate 43,658 of DASRMB010000033.1, read as the reverse complement.
GTATGTTTGCGATGGAGTTCAATATTCAGCACCGCTGATGCGAAGATTTGTTATACTTTGCCATATCCAGCCAGATTTTCGCTGATGTGTTTTTATACTTATTCTTTTAGATTTTAAGTTAATGTCGAATTTGTCAGAACATAAAGTAGTCGTTGTGTGTGATTTCTCTGAACGGATGAAAGATGTTATCCTTCATGGGGTACGAATGGCTGATATTCTGAAAAAGGAGCTTTGTTTGCTGGGACTATGGAAGAATAAATCCCATAAAATTGAGATTCAGGAGAAAATCAGCCAGACCATCCGAAGTATTCAGTTAAATATTCCCAACATGCAGATTTCCAGTTTGCTGTTGCCGAAATCGCTTCGGAATAATATGGTGAAACTGGTTGAAGATTACAACGCCGTTTTGGTGGTTTTGCATCAGACTGAACTAAAGTCAGGACTAAGGGCGTTCAGGGAAAGCCGCATTGCCTTTTTGTTTGTGAATGGAAATTCACCTCATTACCTGAACTACAAAAATGTATTAGTTCCGGTTGATTGCCGGAAAGCATCCAAAGAAACTGCGCTTTGGGCTTCGTATCTGGGGCGTTTAAACCAATCGATGATTCATTTGGTTTATGCCCGGGAAACAGATTCGGAACAGTTAGTACAATTGAATAAGAATTTGAATTCCATTCAGAAATTCCTTTCAAGCCTGAATGTAAGACATCAGTTTATCCCTGGGAAAACGACCAGCTGGGGAATCTGCAAGGAAACACTCACCAACGCGCAAACCTGGAATGGCGATGTGATGGTTTTCGCCGGCAGTACATTTATTTCATTGATTGATCTGATTATCGGACTTCCGGAGAAAAAAATGATTCGGATGGCTGGTGATCTTCCAATTCTAATTATTAATCCACGAAAAGAAACGTGTATTATTTGCGACTGAAAATTGTAACTAAGCTGATGATTATACGGTCGGGCCAGGACATGTCCTGGCCCGACCGTTTGGCTGATTTGGTCAGGACATGTCCTGACCATACCGTTTTCAATCCTCGATCACCATTTCGTTGAGCAGATAACCGGCTCCTTCCAGTTTATCGATGATGAAAAGTGCAAATCGGATGTCCAGTACGATGTTGCGGCAACGATCAGGATCGAACATCAGGTCGCTCATGGTTCCTTCCCAGCAACGGTCGAAATTCACACCTATTAAATTCCCTTCGGCATTAATCACAGGGCTTCCTGAATTTCCTCCGGTAGTATGGTTTGAAGCCGTGAAACAAACGTTCATTTTCCCGTCTTTCCCGTATCTGCCGTAGTCTTTCTTTTGGTATAAATCGCGCAAAGCCTGCGGAACATTATAGTCGTAAATCGCCGGATTGTCTTTTTGCATGATTCCTTTCAGTGTTGTGAAGTAATCATAAGTCACGCCGTCCATTGGTTTGTATCCTTCTACTTTTCCGTAGGCTACCCTCAGTGTTTTGTTGGCATCAGCCCACAGTGGTTTTCCCTGGTTCATGTCCATGATACCGGCGACATAGGTTTTCATATTTTCGTCAATTTGTTTCTGAAGAACATTGTAGGTCGGTTCAATATTCGTTTCATAGTTTATCTTCAGGCTTGTGAAGATTTTGAAAGCCGGATCCCTACTCATCCGTTTTAACTTTTTTGAATTTAATCCGGAGGCGAGAGCCGAAAGTTTTACGGGATCGGAAAATACAGACTTACGATAAATTTTGCTGATTAATTCTTCCGGAGTAGTTTTGCTCATCACGGTTTTAAAATATTCCGGCAAAAATTGGGAGTTCATATCGGTGGCATAAAGCCGGAGCAATGCCGCGAATATTTTTTCATCGGTGTCGCGGTTATATTCCCTGAAATATTCGTCAACTTTTAACTGAATTGCATTCTGAATTTTCTGCTGGTCGGCGAAAGACATGGATGTCCAGTGTTTTTCGATTTTTTCGAAAACTGAAATAATGCTGAATATATCCGTTCCTCTCCATACAATTTCAGTATAATAATCGTTGGCTTTGGTATAAGGAGCAATTTCGCTGAACAGTTTTTCGAAGTTCGGCAGCACTTCTCCGTAACGATTCTTGCGATCGGGATTACTATCCACCCAGGTTTTAAACTCATTTTCGAATTTCTGCTTGGTTGCAACTGCATTCAATCGCCTCAGACCCTTCACCTCGCCCTGCCATTTTTTCCATGCATTACTGGTTGATGCATATTTGGATGCGTACTGAATCCGGACACCAGCATCTTTATCCATATCGGCAGAAAGCAGATTGAGTTTCAGGTCACGGATCTTGATTTTATCCGGATCGCTCTGCTCCATGATTTGTCGAATGGCTTGAGAAGGTAAATATTCCTGTGTTCTTCCGGGATAGCCCAGCACAAGGGTGAAATCTTCGGGCTGAATTCCTTTGATCGAAATTTTGAAAAACTTTTTAGGTTTATACGGAACATTGTCTGCCGAATATTTGGCTGGTTGATTGTCCTTGTTGGCGTAAATGCGGAAAAGTGAAAAGTCACCGGTATGGCGTGGCCACATCCAGTTGTCGGTATCACCGCCGAATTTACCGATGGAAGATGGTGGAGCGCCCACCAAGCGAACATCTTCGAAAACCTGATAAACATACAGAAAGTATTGATTTCCATAAAAAAGAGGCTGAACTACAGCTTCGTATTTACCTTCTTCTGATGCTTCGGTTACAATTTTTTTGGTGTTGCGGGTTATAATTGCGGCAACCGAATCTTTTGTTTTCCCTTCAGTGTCAGCTGAAATTTTTTCGGTAACATCATCCATCCGCTCTAAAAAACGAACCGATAATTCCGGATTTGAAAGTTCTTCCTGATGATTTTTAGCCCAAAATCCGTCGGTCAGGTAGTCATGTTCAATCGAACTGTGGTTCTGAATCGCATCAAATCCGCAATGGTGATTGGTTATCAGTAACCCTTTGTCTGAAATAAGCTCGCCGGTACAGCCGCCACCAAATATCACAACGGCATCTTTCATGCTGGCCCGATTGACACTGTAAATGTCTTCGGCAGTAAGTCTGAAACCCATTTGTTTCATTTCTTCGATGTTGTATTTGTTGAGCAGGGTGGGAATCCACATTCCTTCTTTTGCCCATAACGACGAAAGGGAAAGCAGGACAAATCCGAATGCGAGTATATTTTTTCTGAACATTATTCTTGAATTTATTTTGAGGTGCAAATGTAATGAACTGTCGGGAGCTCAATTGCTGGTTTTGTCATGAAACGGATGATAAATGGAATTTATCCGTTTTTTTTATCTTCAGAAATGAAAATAAAACAAGGCTGTCCTGAAATTGATTTTCTTTCAGAACAGCCTTGTTCGGTTCAAATATCCGTTTTTTTACTTGCTTAAATCCGAGGAACTAAAAAAGCCGGAGGCTATGACGGTGCTTTCGATGTTGTCTTTATTGACAACGGTGGCATCAATCAGAATTGATTTCACCAAAGCTTTTCCGTTGCTTTCTGTGGTAAATTTCATTTTTAAAGGTTTTTCCAGAGCCAGGTCAACGGCGAGTTCGGCAGTTACCCTGGCCATTTCCTGTAACGGTTTCAGTATGGTACAAGTTTGAGTTCCGCTTATAATTGCTTTTACATTATCTAATTCGGCATCCTGTCCGGCAACCATTATTTTACCTTCCAATCCGCGTTCTTTTAAAGCCAGCAGAACTCCATCAGCAATGGCGTCGCTTCCGGAAATAATAGCTGTAACGGTATCCGGATTTTGATCAAGAATCCGATTGGCATGTAAAGTTCCCTGGGCGGGAGTCCAGTCATCGGTAAATTCACTGTAAACAACCTGAATGTCACCTTTTTCCATAAAAGGCTGTAAAACATTCATTTGTCCGAGGAAAAGTTTCATGGAGTTATTGTCGTATTTTGAACCGCAAATCAAGGCATATTTGCCTTTGGGTTTCAGCGAAGTGAGATACGAAGCCTGAAGTTCGCCAATCTGTGTGCTGTTGGCGGTTATGAAATAATCGAGTTTGCAGCCGTTGATCAACCGGTCGTAGGCAATCACTTTGATATCCGCTTGGTGAGCCATTTCAACAATCCTGGCCGATTCGTCCTGGTTAATCGGAATCACAATCAGCACCTGAACTCCATTTTTTATCATCGCGGCGGCTTGCTCAATCTGTTTTTCCTGATCGTTGTCGGCCACTTCGAACATTACCTGAGCGCCCAGCCGGGTCAGGTTTTCAACCAGATAATCTTTGTCTTTGTACCAGCGTTCATTTTCGTAGCTATGTAACAGAATTCCGATTTTGGGATGTTTGGGTTTGCAGCCAGATGTGATCGATAGGATTGTCAAAAGCATCACGAAAAGGGAAAATGACGAAATCTTCATGGTTCGGTATTTTTGAATGAAGGTACTCTATTCAGTCTTAAAATTGCAACGTGCGATAGCCTGTTATAGAGCATGGTAACCACGGGTGGGTTTTAAAGTCATTCTAGAAAACCCTCAGGTATTCATAAAGGCTTTGAACAGGAAGCCCCATCACGTTAAAAAATGAACCTTCTATCCGGTTGATGCCAATATACCCGATCCACTCCTGAATGCCATAAGCTCCAGCCTTATCGTACGGCCGGTAGTGTTCCAGGTAATAATGAATTTCATCGTCGGTTAGTTGTTTAAACCAGACGTCGGTCAATGCATAAAAAGAAATTCTCTTTTCGGTTGACAGCAAACAAACTCCGGTTAAAACCTGATGTTTTTTACCCGATAAATCGTTTAGCATCCGGAATGCGTCGGCATAATCTACTGGTTTATTCAGCACTTTACCATCGAGCCAAACAATCGTATCGGCTGTAATAACGAGTTGATTGGCTTTTAGCTGAGGAATAAATGCCGAGGCTTTCAGTTCAGCCAGGAAAACCGGTATTTCTGTCATTTTCATTCCGTCCGGAAAATCCTCCGGAGTGTCCATCGACTGAACTTTAAATTTTAGTCCCAGATCGCTCAGCAATTGCTGCCGACGCGGAGACTTCGAAGCCAGTATGATTTCAAAGCCCCTCCCGACCTCACCTAAGGGGAGGCGAAAAGCATCCTTGGATTTGATTTCTGGTAAGTTTTCCATTAGTCGTTTTACAGATTCATTCCTGGTTGAAGTGAGTGATTAGAATATTTGCAGTACAAACTCCCTTTCCCTTTTAGTCCGCTTTTATTCCTCCGATTCCCTGCCCGAACCATTTTTGCTGCGAGCGCATCACTTGTTCAATCACATCGCGAACACAGGCTTCGCCTCCCTTTTTATTCGAAACATAAAGTGAAATGGCTTTTATTTCAGGAACAGCATCGAGTGGACAGGTTGGGATTCCCACTTCAGTCATGATTTTATAATCAACCAGATCGTCGCCCATGTAAAGAATTTCATCTTTGGCAACTCCTGTTTTTGCACAAAAATCGTCCAGACACTCGGTTTTGTTGAATGAATTCAGGTAAATGTGCTGAACTCCGAGTTTCTTATAACGAAGTTTTACCCGTTGTGTATTGGCTCCGGTAATGATGGCTACCTGAAATCCATTCTGAAGGGCATCGCGGATGGCAAATCCATCTTTTATATTGGCAGTTCGCACCGGATCGCCGTTTTCGTCGAGAGGTGATGTGTCCATTGATAGAACACCGTCAACGTCGAAAATGAGTCCTTTGATGCTTTTTAGTCTTTCTTTAAAGAAGGTCATGACTTTATTTTTGGTGAAGCTGAAATATACTTTCGGTCACAAAACTATAGATTTTCTGATATTCAGGTTTATCCTGAAGCATTTTTAATTGTTCGCCGATGATCGCTTTGTCGAACCGTTTCGCTGGTCCGGTCTGGGCATCAACCGGATGAAGGGTGTTTATTTTTTCGGCAGTTTCGCGAATAAGCGGTTTTAAAAGATCGAAGTCCAGCTTTTTATCCTGAAGGATGTCCGCTCCGATGGCGTAAAAATGATTGACAAAGTTATTGGTGAATACTGCTGCCAGATGAAGTGTTTTTCGTTCGTCGGAATTAATCTGATGGACGGAGTTTGAAAGTCGGCCGGCAAATTCCTGAAGCTTCATCAGTATTGAAGGATGATTGGCCTCGATACAAATTGGTACGATTGAAAAATCGATTTTTCTGGATTTCGAGAAAGTTTGAAGTGGGTAAAATATACCGTAATTTGTTGTGAATCCATCAAGTACTTTCATCGAAACACTTCCGGCAGTATGCACAATCAGACGGTCTTCATCCAGCGAAAGGTTTTCAAGGATCTCCTGAATAGCAGAGTCTTTGACAGCAATGATATAGATATCAGCGTCAGTATCCAGTTGTAAAAGATCATTGGTGAAACCGCAATTCAATTTTTCAGCCAGTTCGTGGGCCGATTGGGTAGTACGGCTGTAAACCTGTTTCACCTGAATTCCATTTTCATGAAAGGCTAAAGCCAGTTGAGTTGCCAGGTTCCCGGCTCCGATGATCACTACATTTGTTATCATGAATCACTATTTTTGAATTTCGAAAGGTATGAAAAAATGATGGAGGAACAGGGTGAAATTATAGTGAGCGGACGACTTCAAGTCATCCGCTCACTAAGCTGAATTCAATAATCAACCTTTAAATTACCTGTTTGCGTATCGTTTGTTAACTGTATCCCAATTGACTACGTTCCAGAAATTATCGACATATTCGGCCCTGCGGTTTTGGTAGTGCAGGTAATAGGCATGTTCCCAAACGTCGAGGCACAAGAGTGGAGTGCCCTTCTTTTCGACCACATCCATCAACGGATTTTCCTGATTGGCAGTGGCACTAACAAACAATTGCCCATCTTTTCCGGCTACAAGCCAGGCCCATCCGCTACCGAACTGTTTTTTTGCGGCATTGGAAAATTCTTCTTTAAACTTATCCATTGACCCAAAACTTTTTTCGATGAGACCATTTAGAACCACTGAAGGAGCCGTTTTTGAGGGAGTCATGTTTTCCCAGAATAACATGTGATTGTAATAACCTCCAGCATTGTTTTTGACAGCTGCGCTTTGTTTGCTGATTCCGGCAAACAGCTCATTCATATCCATTTCGGCAGCTGGAGTATCTTTTATTGCTGCCATGAAATTGTTGAAATATCCCTTGTGGTGTTTGGTGTAATGGATTTCCATGGTTTTTGCATCGATGTTCGGTTCGAGTGCGTTAAAGGCGTATGGCAATTCAGGAAAAACACTGTCAATAGCCTTTTGTGCGGGCATTTTGTTGTTGTAAACATTTGCCCAAACCGGTGCAGCGGCAAGAGATGTTCCAACCATTGCAATAAAATTTCTTCGTTTCATGATTTCTAAATTATGTGGTTAAACCTGTTTCCTCGAATGTTAATTGTAACAAAGAGAAACAGTTGATGAATTGGTATTGTTTAGATTTTAGAAATCATAACGACGAAGAATTCAAAGAATTAGGATAATTTAACATGTCTGTAAGGATTCAAAAAGGCCTAAAAAATGAGCGTAAGCAGGAGATACTTAAGGGTGAGTCCAGCCAGACTGTAAAGCAGAGCATCTTTGATGCGGTATTTCAACATTCCGGCGGCTAAGGCAATTGCTGGCGAGGACAATGGTAGCAGATTGAATACAAGCAGTGTCAGGTTGCCATACTTGCGTATTTCAGACTCAGCCATTTCGTAACGATTACGGCCAATCAGGCGATCGATTATTCCGGAGCTGAAAAAATAGCCGATTAAATAATCGATTGACTGAGAAAGGACAGCTGTACCAATGGCTACAAGGTTTAGAGTCCAAGGATCGTAGCCGCTTTTCATGTAAAAAATGAAGGCCAGTTCAACCGGCATAAACAGAAAAAATAAGTAGCCCGAAAAATTAACAATGGCAAACGAAAGCATACTCATTTCGTCGTTATAATAGATATCCTTTCCAATAGTAAGTGAAGCAATCGCTACGGCAACTGTAACAAGTAATAATAGAATAAATAAACGCTTGATATCGATATGTGCCAGTTTCATATACAGTAACTGAATTTTACCTTGTTGTCCGTATTCAAATTTAGTTAATCATTTTGATAAAGCCGAAAAATAATCCTATTTGCGTGAAAGACTTTTATTGCTTCGAAAAGACCCGAAGCGATTGTTTCATCCAGATCTGTTTTGCTTCAAAACACAAATTCTTCCAATTCAGAAAACGAACCAGCAATTTAGTAATTTATTAGTTTTACTTTTGACGCATTGAGAATTCTGCATTTTAAAATACTAAAATATTGACTTTATGAAATCCATAGGATTGCTAATTGTTGCCGTTGCGTTGCTTACCTCTTGTCATACCAGGAAAAGTGAATATCTGAAAATTTCTGGTTTTGCACAAGGTACTACCTATAATATCACCTACGAAAATTCGAAGAATGAAGATTACAGTCAGGCTATTGATTCAATCCTGAAAGCTTTTGACCAATCGCTCTCCATTTACGATTCAAGTTCTGTCATATCAAGGATTAACAATGACGATCCCTCGGTGGAGGCTGATGATTGGTTTATTGATGTGTTTAATAAATCGGCCGAGATAAACGCTGTCTCAGAAGGAGCTTTCGATATTACTGTTGGCCCGGTTGTGCGGGCCTGGGGTTTTAGTACCGGTCCTGTAGCCAAACACGACACCGCATACATCGACAGTCTGGAGCAATATGTTGGTATGGATAAAGTTAAACTTGAAGGCCGGAAAATAATCAAAAAATACTCTGGCGTAAAACTCGATGTAAATGCCATAGCTCAGGGATATTCGGTGGATGTCGTTTGCAATTTCTTTCAAAAGAAAGGCATCAAAAATTACCTGGTTGAGATTGGTGGCGAGGTTCGCGGAAAAGGAACCAATGCCAAAGACATATACTGGCACATTGGTATCGACAGGCCTGTTGACGATAACATGTTGCCGGGGAACGAACTTCAGGCCATTATTGAAATAAATAACAAAGCGCTTGCTACCTCTGGCAATTACCGTAAATTTTTTGTGGAGAACGGAATAAAATACGCGCATACGATTAATCCCAAAACCGGTTTCCCTGCCCGAAATACGCTGCTCTGTACAACTGTTGTTTGTGACGATTGCATAACAGCCGATGGCTATGCCACTTCGTTTATGGTTCTGGGGCTTGAAAAAAGTAAAGTGCTTTTATCCAAACTCCAGGGTGTTGAAGTTTACTTTGTGTACAGCAATCCGCAGGGCGAATACGAGGTTTTCTTCTCCGAAGGAATGAAAAATATGATTATTGAACAGGAATAATAAGCCGGTCATGATTTTATTTGGGACCGTTCGTATCGGCTAAGCCGATTCTGTTTTGTTCGGAATTCAATCTGTTTCCGGATAAAATTGAACAGCAGGCTGATGTTTTAATTCGATCCGGAATATATCCATTTATTCGTGAAGGAAACGTTTGATATCTTTGAGTTCGCCGGCCAGAACCATTGTGTCGTTTTCTTTCAGCTCAATTTCAATTTTATCTTCATTTTCGGTCGCCATGGCCGATGAAAAAATCAACCTGTGATTCCTCTTCAAAGCAACAATCTTCAGGTGAGTTTCTTTTTTGAACTGGGCGATAGAATACTTTTCCCCAATGAGAAAATCGGGAGTGAGCATGTCAATGATTTTAAACGAATCTGTAATCGAGAAAAGATTTTGAATTCCCTGTAGCGGAAGCTTTTGTCCAATAATCCTGGCCGATTCGTACTCGGGATTGAATGTTTCTTTGATGCCAATGGCATTCAATACGGTAAGGTGAATGGAAGAACTTTCGCGACAGATTACCCTGCTTACACCAAATTTCTGGAGCAAAGCGGCAATCTGTACTGAGATGCCAAAATCACCTCCGATGCAAACCACGAATACATCGGCTTCTTTGATGGGTAGAAGCCTCAAGGCATGTGGATCAGTTGCATCCAGACAAATGGTATTTGCTACAGAGTCTTTAAAATATTCAACCCTGTTCAGGTCATTATCCACTCCAAGTACATCGTGCCCCAGTGAAGTGAGGATTTTTGCCAGCGAGGCCCCGAAATTTCCTAATCCGATTGCAACAATGTTCATCTTTAAATTTTTTTAGTTCGTGTTGATTCATTTAACCTTTACCCGGAGTTTGTGCCGATTATTCAGTCCCGTTTTACATTCAAAACTAAGTTATAATTAAATTTTCTTTAGGGTATCGGTATAAAGATGTTGCTCCATAAGATTTAGCCATAGATAAAAGGAGTGTTATACTACCCATTCGTCCAATGTACATCAGTAACATCAAAATAAACTTTGAGGGATTGGAAAGTTGAGGAGTCAAATCAAGCGACAAGCCTACTGTTCCAAATGCCGAAAAACACTCGAAAATAATCCGGGACATACCGAATTTTCCATCAAAAGTAAAGATCGCGAATGCTCCGATAACAATAGTGAAAATTGAAAGTGTAATGATGGCGAATGCTTTGTTTACTGAATATTCGTGAATTTCGTACCGGTGTACTTCAATGTGATTTTTGCCTTTTATGATTCGAAGACTGTTTAGAATCGCCAACGCAAACGTACTGGTTTTGATTCCACCTCCGGTCGAAACAGGTGATGCCCCAATCCACATTAAAAATGTAATGATCAAAACAGATGGCATAGAAAGAGCCGACATACTAAACGTATTGAATCCAGCGGTACGGGGAGTGACACTCTGAAAAAATGATGTGACCAGTCTGGCTTTAAAATCCATACCTAGCTGTGTATGATTGGCTTCAAAATACATGAATGACAATGTGCCGAAAACCAGAAGGATAAAGGTGGCAAAAATGACGATCTTCGAGTTCAAGGTGATCAGGTTGACGCGGTGAACATACGATTTTCCGGTTTTTAAATATTCAAACAGCCATTTCACCTGGTTTTTGCAGTACTGGTATAAATTCAGTAAAACGGGAAACCCAATACCTCCAAGAATAACCAGGTTTGCAATCCAGATATGGACACTGTAATTCGACCGGATTCTTGCATCGTGTAAATTGTCAGTGAGTGTAGAAAAACCAGCATTACAAAACGCAGAAACCGAATGAAATATGGAGAATTTCAGGTTGTCGCTCATCGAGCCGAGCGCATTTTTTTCGAGCGAAAGATAAATGAAAGTTGCTCCGATTGCTTCGATCATTAAGGTAATGAGTACAACTTTCATCAGCGTTTTTAGTATCGTATCATAGCTGTCTTCACTCAGAAAATAGCGTAGCATCGACTGTTCCCGAATTGACGATTTTTCCTTGTAGAATATACCGAAGAAACTGGTGATGGTCATCACTCCAATTCCTCCAATCTGAAACAGTACCAGAATAATGAATTTCCCCAGAAAGGTATATCTGGTTGCAGTGTCAACGACGACAAGACCGGTAACACAAACGGCACTGGTTGCAGTAAACAGTGCGTCAGTAAATTTGATCGGCACGGTTGTAGATAAGGGCATCATCAAAAGCATCGCTCCTACAAAGATGAAAAAAGCAAAACTCATCATGAACAACTGAGCCGGATTGAGTATTTTAATAAGCAAATTGAGTTCCATTCTCGACAACTCGAGAAAGAATAAGAGAAAGGATAACATTTGAATGCCGGAAGTCTGATAAAGGTAATATTCAAATGTTTCACCATAACTCACTACGAAATTGGGAAAAAAGAACAAGATAAGAAATGCTCCAATGACCAACTGTGTAATAAATACTTTTCGGATACTGGAACTTCCTTTGAAGAAAATGGAGCGGATAATGTATAAGGCACCAATAATGATGTAACTAATCTGGAAATAATGGTTATGGATTTGAAACTGGGAAATCTCGTCAGGACCGGAAAACCCAATATCCTCAATTGCCAGAACAAACAGCCCCAGAGTAAAGAAAAATAAAATCCAGTTTATGATCCTTCTTAAACTGAATAAATCATTTTTCCAGTTCAATTTCTGGATATACTGTTTGAATAAAAACATATTGTTGTGTGAAAAAACGAAACAAAAATAGTCAGTTTTAATAAGATTGATTCCATATTCGTTTATTATTTTTAAATGTCCGGGTTACTTTGTGATGGAAGCAAAACAGAATATTGAACGCGACAGAATTCAGACTGTTCCTGATGGCTGAGAATCACTTACGAATACTTTATAAGTTGTAGCTTGGTAGAGTATCAATATTGTACTATTTTTGCGCACAATTTCAAAGATTTAAATTTCAAACATCTGTTTTCAAAACGGATCATTATCTTCAGCTAATGTTTACACATGTATCCCGGTTTATTCTGAAACACAGAACCATCTTGGTTTTAGTCCTGACTCTATTGACAGCTTATATGGCTTTCATAGGGAAGGATGTTAAACTATCCTATGAAAACAGCTCACTTCTCCCTGTGAAGGACAGTACCAGAATTGAGTACCAGAAATTCAAAAAGCTTTTTGGCGAAGATGGTAATGTGATTGTAATCGGTGCAAAAAATCCGGATCTATTTTCTCTTGACCAGTTTAATGCTTGGGCCGATCTGGGCGATAGTATTCGCAAAATAAACGGAGTTCTGGAGGTTATTAACATCGACAGAGCGTTAACCTTGGTGAAGAACGAAGAAACTCATCAGTTCGATATTTTAGAGGTAGTTAACCATCGGCCTACCACTCAGGCTGAAGTTGACAGCCTGAAAAACGTAATTCTTAGCCTGAAATTTTACGAGGGGATGCTGTACAACCCAAAGACGCAGGCTACGCTGATGACGATCACCCTCGATAAGCGCAAAGTGAATGACATCAGCAGGATTGCACTGATTGATGATATCGTTAAAGCGGCAGATGCATACCGGACTCAGAACCATGTTGAAATTCATTCCTCCGGAATGCCATACATTCGAACGATCACCATGCAAAAGGTAAAACACGAACTTTTCATGTTCGTTATGATGAGCATGGCTATTGCGGCATTTATCATGTTTCTGTTTTTTAGATCGAAAAGAGTTGTTTTTGCCTCTCTTATGATTGTCGGAATAAGTATTGTATGGGTATTAGGGACACTTTCACTTTTAAATTACAAAATCACTATTCTGACCGGTGTAATTCCATCGCTCATCGTAATCATTGTGATTGAAAACTGTATTTATCTTCTGAATAAATACCACTGGGAATACCGAAGTCACGGCAACAAGATGAGAGCATTGTCGCAAGTCATTCACCGCATTGGTTTTGCCTCGCTGATGACAAATGCTTCCACCGCTCTGGGATTTGCTGCCTTCATTTTAATTCCGAACCAGATGTTGCGCGAATTTGGCATCGTAACATCCATCAACATCATGGTTTTGTATGTGCTGACCATTGTTCTGCTGCCAATTACATTCAGTTTGATTGCCCCACCCTCGGAAAAACACACCAAACACCTCGACAGTAACTTCTTTGGGGCCGTTCTCGATAAAATAATTTACCTGGTTAGTTTCCGGAGAAATCTGATTTACGGCATTGCCGGCGGACTTGTTCTGGTTGGATTTGTAGGTGTTAGCCTGATGAAAACTTCAGGGAAAATTGTGGATGATTTCAGGCATGACGATCCAACCTATCTGGACCTGAAATTCTTCGAACAAAATTTTGGCGGAGTGATGCCTTTTGAGATTTCGGTGGATACCAAAAAGAAAAACGGGATCATGACGTATTCCACGATACAGAAAATTGATAAACTTCAGAATACCATTAATCAGTATCCGGAGTTTTCGAAACCACTTTCGCTGATTGAAGTTTTTAAATTTGCCCGCCAGTCGTATTACGGGGGCGATTCAAGCAAATATTCGCTGCCAAGTTCCATGGAAAAGAACTTCATATTGAGTTATATGCCTCAAAATATTCAAGGAAGTGGAAATGATTTGCTGAAATCGTTCGTCGACAGTACCAAACAAATCACCCGGATAAGCTTTCAGATGGCTGATGTAGGTACCAACCGCATGGATTCCATGTTGGCAATGATTCTTCCACAGGTTGATTCTATTTTTAATCCGGCAAAATTTGACGTGAACGTAACCGGCAATAGCGTGGTTTATGCTAAAGGAACCAACTTCCTGATCCGGAATTTATTTCAAAGCGTGATTATTGCGATCATTCTGATTTCGATACTCATGGCCTTTTTGTTTTCTTCGTTACGTATGATCCTGGTGTCGATGATTCCAAACATCATTCCTTTGATCATTACTGCTGCAATTATGGGTTTTGCGGGTATTCCAATTAAGCCATCAACCATCATCGTATTCAGTATAGCCCTGGGAATTTCTGTCGATAATGCCATTCAATACCTCTCGCGTTACCGGCACGAATATCAGATTAGCAATGGAGCAATTAAACAATCAGCCATCAATGCGCTGCACGAAGCCGGATTCAGCATGATCTACACCAGTATCGTTCTGGTTCTGGGATTCAGTGTATTCGTTGTTTCCGAATTTGGCGGGACTCAGGCTTTAGGAGTCCTGATTTCAACCACTTTATTAATTGCCATGTTCTTCAATATACTGGTTCTGCCTTCTCTTTTACTCACACTCGACAAACGATTGGTCAGCAAAGCGTTTACTGAACCTATCGTTGAAATTTATGACGAAGATGAGACCGAGGATGCTGAGTTGGATGCAGAATTTCCAGAGAATAATAACAAGGAATAATTGGTGATTTTCTGAATTGGAGAAAGGGTAGGTGCGGCTTGTCTGACCTTAACTCTGAACACAAAACAGGCTCATTGTTATCTGCTTTCTTCGCTTTTAATTGTGCCTCTATTCTGCCTTCCGAAATCCAATCATTATTAGTATAATGATTGGATTGTTGTATTTTTACATTCGGTAATAACTTAAATACAGTCTGATATGAAAACCCGCTTCCGATTTTTTTCACTCTTTATTTCATCCATTAGTTTCGTTTGTGCTATTCAGGCTCAGTCTTTTAGCCTGAAGCAATCCCATGAAAACGGTATCTACAAAAGCGGCGATTTAATCAGGATAACAGCTTCACCCGGACCAAACACTACCGATACACTTTGGGTGAAAATTTTGAAAAACAACAATCAAGTCATTTATGAAAAGGCAATTGTCCCTGAATTTGATGACATTGTCATTTATGAAAGTGCGTTTAAAGAACCTTGTTCTGTGATTGCTGAAGCGAAAATGAATGGAAAGAAGCAAGCCATAGGAATGATTGTTGATCCGCTCAAAATCAAAACAGGAACCAAATACCCTAAAGATTTCCAGAAATATTGGAATACCGAAAAGCAAAATCTGAAAACGCTCCGGATGGATATTAAGTTGCATAAAGCCGATACCAGCGAACAGGGCTTTGCCTGTTTCGATACTGAAATCAATTGTACCGGACCAAAACCTGCACGTGGATATTTCGCCAAGCCTGAAAAAGCAGCCGCAAAATCGTTGCCAATAGTGTTGCTTGTTCATGCTGCCGGAGTTAATGGGTCATGGTGCCGGTCTGAAACCCGGGAGGCATTGCGGTATGCTAAAATGGGTAATGGCGCACTTTGCTTCGATCTGAATGCGCATGGAATGCTGAATGGTCAACCTGACGAATATTACAACAAGCTGGATTCCGGTGAGCTGAAAGACTATTATGTAATTGGACTGGAAAACCGTGATGAGTTTTATTTCAGGGGAATGTACCTTCGTTTGATTCGCACACTCGATTTTCTGACCAGACAACCTGAATGGGATGGAAAACGTATTCTGGTGATTGGTGAAAGTCAGGGTGGAGGGCAAGCTCTGGCCGCAGCTGGTTTAGATCAGCGGGTGAGCGCGGTGGTTGCAACTGTTCCGGCGATGTGTGACTGGGGTGGAACTCTGGTCAATCGTAAAGGTGGCTGGCCTCAACCTTTTGAACGCACCGGCGACCGGGAAAAGATGATGAATACACTTCCTTATTTCGACACGGCAAATCTTCTGAAAAACTCGAAAGCCACAATTGTAGTCGAAATTGGTCTGATTGACAATACCTGTCCGTCGACTTCAGTTTATGCCGCAATCAATCAGGCAAAAGGAAAAAAAATAATTTATCCTGTAACCTACCGTGAACATGGATGGCCCAATGAGGCTCATCGCCCTGAATGGGATAAAATGGTTTATGGTCCGAAAAATTTATTCGTGGAAAATTACCTGAAGTAATTAAGGTATTTCACTCTTTTTCGACTTCAATAGAGTTCGACTTCTCAGATGAAGTGATATAAAGCGAAAGCGCAAAAAAAAAATCAATGCAAGACTACATTTCATTCGGATTACTGTGTTTTACCTCCTTTTTCACCCTCATAAATCCTTTAGGAACGATGCCTATATTTATGACCATGACTTCAGAATTGGATGTGAAGCACCGGAATGCTACGGCAAAAAAGGCATCGATAATTGCCTTTTTTACGATTGTTGGTTTTGCGTTTACCGGGCAGTTGCTTTTTAAGCTCTTCGGAATATCAGTGAATAGTTTCCGGATTGTAGGTGGCGTAATCTTTTTTATCATGGGAATGGACATGCTTCATGCACGGCTGGGGCAGGTTAAAATTAACGATTCGGAAGTGAAAAGTTACGTGAGCGATATCTCCATTACACCACTGGCCATACCGATGATTTGCGGTCCCGGCGCTATTACCAATGCCATCGTTCTGATGGAAGATGCCACTACGATTGAGTTGAAAATTATTCTTTTTGCTGCTATCATTCTTGTCATGTTGGTTACATATCTGATTCTGTACAGCTCTTCGCGTATTATTAAAGTTTTGGGGCAAACTGGGAATAATGTAATGATGAGGCTGATGGGGCTGATTGTGATGGTTATTGCCGTTGAATTCTTCTTCAGCGGGCTGAAACCGATTATTATGGATATGATGAAATAAGTTTGAAGATTATCGGGTTGGAAATGAAATTCATGTTAATTTTTCATTTCCAACTCATTCTTTCTTTGAGTAATATTTTGTATTCTGAAAACAGTATCTATATTTGCATACCGATCGTTCAGTATCTATAGCATGGAAAACACAAAAGATTTTATACTCGAAGAAGCTTTTAAGCTGTTCTTTAATCAAAGCTACGAAGCTGTTTCAATCAGCGACATTAGTAAGGCCATCGGTTTTACCAAAGGAGCATTGTATCATCATTTCAAAAATAAGGAAGAACTCTTTAAATCGGTAGTTGATAAATATCTTCATATTCCTGAAATGCTTGCTGACACTGAGACAATCAGTTTGTCTGAATACATTCAGTTCAGCACCTCTGAAGCAGAAAAAATCATCAAAAAACTGTTCAGTCTGACTCTGGATTTTACACCGATCAATTACATCTCAATGTTCACTGATGCATTTCGTCATTATCCGGGTTATTCCAAATTAAAAGGTGATTTTATAAACAATGAAATTGAAAAAACCAAAAGGGTTTTGGAAAATGCCATAAAATCTGGTGAGATCAGAGCTGACATCAATACTTCGTTGATTGCCACAAATTTCTTTTCAATCAATATGGGACTTGCAGGAAACCTTGTCCTGAATAATTCGGTTGATGAATCCATCAGTTTACTGAGAGATCAAAACTTAGAGTTTTATAAACTATTGAAAAGGCCATAAAATAAAGGAAATCAAACAAGCAAATCATTAAAACGCGTCCCTTGCATACCAGTCGTTCAGTATGTATTAAATAAATAACATTTACATACCGAACGTTTAGTATTTAAATTATTTAACAAAACGATATGAAACGGAATCTATTTTTATTTGCCATCCTGTTTGCGATGGCCAGTTGTCACCAAAAACAGGAGGTTGCGAAGAAAGAGAGTGCCTCCATCAGAGTTAAAGCCCAAGCTGTACAAACGGTAAGTGGCTTATCAAACTTGCGTTACAGCGGAACTGTGGAGGCCGCGCAAACTATTCCGCTGTCTTTTCAGAGTTCAGGAACTGTTGAGCAGGTTTTGGTTCAGGAAGGCGATGCTGTACGGAAAGGTCAATTGCTGGCAACCGTCAGTAAAGCTGATAACCAAAGTATTTATAATTCGTCGCTGGCTATGTATCAGCAGGCAAAAGATGCTTACGACCGGTTGAAACAGGTTTACGACAACGGAAGTTTGCCGGAAGTAAAATGGGTTGAAATGGAAACTAACCTAAAAAAAGCAGAATCGCAGTTGGAAGTTGCAAAGAGCAGTTTAGACAAATGCAACCTATATGCACCAGCGAACGGAGTTATTGGCAAACGGAATGTTGAACCGGGACAATCGTCCCTGTCAAGTTTCTCTCCGCTTGAGTTAGTGAAAATAGAAACGGTACTGGTGAAAATTTCCGTTCCTGAAAATGAAATAGGAAAAATTAAAAAAGGGTTAAAAGCCACCTTTACGATTTCAGCATTGAATAATAAAAGTTTTGAAGGAGAGGTTACCAATGTCGGCGTAGTTGCCGATCAGTTTTCACGCACTTACGATGTAAAAATTACAGTCAAGAACACCAATCTGGAAATGAAACCCGGGATGGTTTGCGATCTAACGTTAAATACAGTCAACGAAAACAATCTGGTTATTGTTCCAAATAGCTCTGTTACGAAAGATACTGAAGGAAATACTTTTGTTTACTTGATATCGGCAGACAATAAGCGTGTGAAAAAACAAATTGTTGTGCTTGGGAATTATCGAAATTCTGGAATAGAAGTGCTCAGTGGCTTATCTCCCAATCATATGATCGTTGTGGAAGGAAAGGAAAAATTATCGGATAATAGCGTAATCAGTTTGTAATATGAGCCACAAGAAGACTGGATTTATCGAGGCCGCAATGCGGAATCGGAATATCGTAATTATTATAGCCGTGTTATTCATGCTTGCTGGGGTTGTTGCCTTGCAAAAGATGGCAAGAAATGAATTTCCTACATTTACTATCCGTCAGGGAGTTGTGGTGGGAGTATACCCGGGCGCAACTTCGGCTGAAGTTGAAGCTCAACTATCAAGGGTTGTAGAAAACTATACATTTGGATTCAAGGAAGTTAGAAAAGCCAAGACTTATTCGCAATCGAAAGAGGGCATTATGTATCTCTATGTTGAACTGAACGATAATGTAACAAATGCCGACGAATTTTGGTCGAAGTACAAGCATGGATTGAGTGAATTGAAATCGAGCTTGCCAATGGGGGTACTTGCATTGGTTGCCAATTCAGACTTTGGTGATACTTCGGCTCTGCTCATCACCTTAACCTCAGACACAAAAAGCTATAAGGAACTTGAACAGGAGCTGAAAAAGCTTGAGGCGGGATGCCGTAAAATACCAGCCACATCGAAAATAAAGCATTACGGGCTTCAGAAAGAACAGATTTTTGTGAATGTTAAGCCTGAATTGCTGAACGAATACAACATTAAGTCGATCTCGTTATTGGGATCGTACTCTATGAACGGCATGGTGAATTACGCCGGTGAACTGAAAGATGGCAAAAATAACCTGGCGGTCCATTTGCCAGCCAACTTCGAATCGGAAAAAGATTTAGCCGACCAGATAGTCTATTCCGATCCTCGGGGAAATGTGGTTCGATTAAAAAACATAGCAACCATTGAGCGCCGTTACGAGGATCCGGATAGTTACATCAAGCAAAACGGACAGAAAACGATCCTGCTTTCGCTCGAAATGCAACCTGGAAATAACATTGTGGAATATGGTACGGAAGTGGATAAAGCCATTGCTACTTTCCAGAAACATTCATCCAACGAAATCACGGTATCCAAAATATCAGAATTACCTAAATACGTGGAAGAATCGGTGTCCGATTTTATGAAGGAATTCCTAATTGCCATCGTGGCAGTTATTTTGGTAACCTTAGTATTACTTCCTTTCCGTGTAGCTGCAGTAGCCGGAATTACCGTGCCAATTGCTGTTTTAATTACTTTAAGCGCTTTGTATTTCTTTGGCGTTGAGCTTCATACTGTATCATTAGCTGGATTGATTCTGGTTTTAGGTATGATCGTTGATAACTCCATTGTGGTGATCGATAACCATGTGGAAAAGATTGATCATGGGTTTTCCCCATGGCACGCTGCGATAAAAAGCGCAAAAGAATTGCTTGCACCTATTATTACGGCAACTCTGGCCATTATGGCAGCATATATTCCGCTTGGTTTTCTGGTGCCAGGAACCACGGGCGAATTTATACGCCCGCTTCCTATCGTGATTAGTATTGCATTGGTAATATCGGTAGCTGTTGCTGTTTTGTTAGTTCCTTATTTGAACTTTGTTTTCATTAAAAAAGGGTTGAACAAACCAGATTCGAAGAAAACAAGCATGTCGTTCCTGGATCGACTTCAATCGTGGTTTGACCGTTCGCTTGAAACCGCTTTTAAATACCCAAAGACTGTTCTTTCAATCGGGATTGCATCCATTTTGATCGCTGTTGCTTTATTTAAAGCGCTGCCTCAACAGATGTTTCCCGAACTGGAGCGCAACCAGTTTGCCATTGAAGTTTATCTGCCAACAGGGGCATCGCTTGAGAGTACCGCCCTGATTGTTGACAGTCTTGAAAGCGTTTTGATGAAAGACAACCGTGTAACCAATGTAACCAGTTTTACCGGTTGCAGTTCTCCACGATTCCACTCCGTGTATGCCCCCAATATGCCATCGCCAAATTACGGGCAGTTGCTTATTAATACAATATCAAACGAAGCCACCCGCGAAATTGTAAACGATTACAGTCCTAGGTATAGCGACAGTTTTCCAAATGCTCACGTGAAATGGAAACTCCTTGCGATGCAAGCAACAACACCAATTGAAATTCGCATTTCATCCGATTCGATCAAAGATATCCGTAAGGTTGAAGCAGAAGTAAATGAGATTGTCAAGAAAACAAAGAATATTGCCTGGGTTCGTGACGACTGGGATCAGCAACATCAGAATATTATGGTAAGCCTGGATCGCGACAAAGCCAACCGTTTGGGATACTCAAAAGGCCTGGTTTCCACAATGCTGATGATCGGCCTTGACGGGTTACCATTAACCACCATTTGGGAAGATGATTATCCGGTTGAAGTTCGTCTTTCGCAGGAAACCAAAGGCAAGAAAAACATTAATACCCTTGCCGATCAGTATATCAACTCGTCGTCAAGCTATTCTGCAATTCCATTACGCTCCTTTGCCAGCTTCACTCCTGAGTGGACCGAGGGAACAATTGTTCGTCGCAATGGAACCCGAACATTAACCATCAAAATTGATAACGACTCAAAGGGAGTGGCAAATGACATATTCACTGAAATACGACCTCAGATCGATAAACTCCAACTTACGGAAGGAACCTCAATCATCTATGGAGGTGAATATGAAAGTTCAGGCGAAACCTATATACCAATGGGTATTGCCTTGGGATTGAGCATTGTATTAATTTTCTTTATCATCCTGTTTCAGTTCAAAAAAGTCAAACTTTCTTTCATTATCATGTCCACTATGCTTTTATCGCTTCCAGGGACTGCAATCGGTTTGACCTTAATGGGCTACCCTTTCAGTACGACGGCTTTCATTGGTATCATTAGTCTCTGCGGAATGGTAGTGCGAAATGGAATTATCCTGATTGATTACGCCCGTGAATTAAAGGAAAAGCAACGGATGCCGATTCACGAAGCAGCATTGGCTGCAGGAAAACGACGTATGCGTCCTATATTCCTGACGGCAGCAGCTGCTTCGGCAGGAGTTGTTCCAATGATTTTGAGCCGTTCGCCACTTTGGGGACCGGTAGGGACCGTAATTTGTTTCGGACTAATGATGTCGATGGTATTGACACTTTACATTCTCCCAATAATGTATTCTCTGGCTTACACTGATCGTCCCAGAAAACAAGGATTTTGGAATGTTCCGCCAAGAATTGGGAACCGAAGACACAAACAGGTTCTTACTTCTGTGGTTCTCCTTGCCCTGATTCTTGCATCCGCCACAACACAGGCGCAAACATTAAGTCTTGATTCGTGCAAAAGTCTGGCCGTCAGGAATAACAAAAAAATCATTGAAGCTGAGCTTAAGGTTAAATCAGCAGAGGAAGTACGAAAAGAAGCATTCACCAATTATTTCCCAAAGGTTAGTGCCAGCGCTATGGCTATGCGATCAACCGATTACCTGGTAAAAGGAGAAATTCCTGAAATGAATTTGCCAGTTTACGATGGAGATTTGGCAAATCTGGAAGGTGCTACTCAGTTTGCCTATTTCCCGGCGACATCGATAAACGCTCTGGATTATATGAATATGGCCAGCCTGTCGATTGCTTTACCTCTTTATGCCGGAGGACAAATCAGGAATGGAAATAAGCTGGCTGCGCTGGGAGAAGACGTAAGTCGCAGGCAGCAGGCGATGACGACCACCGAAGTACTGGTTCGAACCGATCAGATTTATTGGAATGTAATTGCTTTAAGCGCAAAGTTAAAAACGCTGGACAGTTACGGAGAGTTGCTTGATACTCTTAACAAAGATGTAAATAGTTATGTAAACGCCGGACTAACACAGCGAAACGATTTGCTAAAAGTTCAGCTCAAACAAAATGAATGGCAATCGAACCGGTTAAAGTTACTGAACGGCATTTCGCTTACCAAACGGGTATTATGCCAACATATTGGCATTCCGTATGATTCGCTGCTGGTTCTTTCAGACATGCCAAAGACAGATGTCGTTATTCCTGAATTTTCTTCTGCCAGCGAAGCAGTAATAAACCGCGATGAATACCAGTTGCTTAACAAAGCCACCGAGGCTGAAGAACTTCAGTTAAAAATGACCCGCGGAGAATTGATGCCTCAATTGGCAGTCAGCGGTATGGCTACAAAAATTGATGTGATGAATTCAAATCTGAACCAGAATATCGGATTGGTCAATTTAAGTATTCCAATATCGGATTGGTGGGGAGGTTCTCATAAGATGAAGCAGCAACAATTTAAGATTCAGGAAGCCAAAAACAAACTGAGTGAGACATCAGAACTGCTTTTCCTTCAGATTGAACAGGCCAGGAATGAGCTTCAGGAAAGTTTTGAACAGATAAAACTGGCGAAAAAGTCGGTTGAACAATCCAAAGAAAATCTAAAAGTGACCGATGATAATTACCGTTCAGGAAACATTGACATTTCTGATTTGCTTGAAGCGCAGGCTTTGTTTCAGTCGTCGAACGATAACCTGACCAACTCGCAATGTAACTACCAGGTTGCAATGTCGAAGTACCTGCAGGCCATCGGGAAATATAAATAGTAAAATATATGTGTTTAGTTAATGAGAATAGATGATGACAAAACCTTCAGATGCTTCTATCTGGTTTAATTGACAAAATATTTAATTGTCAATTAAATCCGGAGACAGTCAAATATAATTGCAGGTAAAACGTCATTCATAGTATGGTATAAAAGTTCTGATAACAATAATTGTTCCTGTTCCAATGATTGGTTTTCTCAATTCCAATTTTGGGACGGGAGCTTTATTCTCAACGGATTCCTGAATATTTAAAAGTAAAATTAGATAATGATCAAAAACAAGCCAGATACAAGGCACATATCAGCCAGGAACGACTTCGGAAATCGTCGGGAAAACAAAACCACTGAGTATGAATTTCCAATCGTTGTTCATGAATACAAAGTAGAGTATAACGTTTTTGCGGTGGAAGAAAGGCGTTCAAACTGTCTGTCGAAGTATTTACGATACAATATGGAGCAATGATGGTACTTGTTATAGGTTTTGTTTCCCAGGTACTTTTTTTTATGCGTACTCTTCTCCAGTGGATTCTTTCAGAAAGAGCCAGAAAAGTACTCTCACCAACCATTTACTGGGTTTTGAGTATTGTAGCCTCATACCTGTTTTTTATCTATGGATGGTTTCGCAATGACTTTTCTATTCTTTTGGGTCAACTGGTTTCCTATTACATCTACATCTGGAATTTGAACGAAACTGGAGTCTGGAATAAATTAAATGTTTTTCTCAGGGCCATACTTGTTGTTACTCCAATTTTTGCAATAGGATTTGTATTGAAGGATAGCCATCTCTTTTTCGAAAATTTCCTTCAGAATAAAAGTATCCCGGTATGGCTGGTCATTTTTGGCTCTTTAGGGCAGCTTGTCTTCGCCTTGCGATTTGTTTACCAGTGGATTTATTCCATGAAAAGAAATGAGTCGCTGCTCCCTTTAGGCTTCTGGATAATCAGCCTGGTAGGCTCCGGAATAATTGTCGTATACGGTTTGATTCGTGTTGATCCAATCCTCATTATGGGTCAATCGGTCGGATTTGTAGCCTACACACGCAACATCTTTCTTTACAGGCAGGAATTTAAAAAATTGCATTATGCTGAATCGATATCATATTAGCAACTCATACAGGTATATCCTTTATGTACTTGCCGTTTTACCTGTTTTTATTTTTCGCGATTATACTCCTGATAATGAACTGCGGTACCTAAGCATAGCGGACGAAGCTCTGTGCAACGGCTCAATATTCACGTTTACCAATCACGGATTGAATTATGCCGACAAGCCGCCGCTTTACCTATGGATCGTGATGTTTGGTAAATTCCTTTTAGGAAAACACAGTATGCTCTTTTTAGGAATATTCTCTTTTGTTCCCGCTTTGGTTATTCTCCACGTCATGGACAAATGGGTTCGAAATGTTCTGTCCGAAAGCGAACGCCTGATTGGACAACTGATGCTTCTGACAAGCGGCTTTTTTATGGGTACGGCCATCGTGCTGCGAATGGATATGTTAATGTGCATGTTTATCGTTTTGGCTCTTTATACATTTTTCAGGATGTACCGTGGTCGTGGGAAACCGCACGATTGGCTCCTGTTTCCCGTTTTCGTATTTCTGGCCATATTTACCAAAGGACCCATGGGGATAATTGTGCCTTTGATTTCAACTTCTGTTTTTCTTATTTTAAAAAGAGAATTACATACAATAGGAAAATATTGGGGATGGAAAACACTGGCTGTATTGTTGACTCTTTGCGGAATTTGGTTTGCGGGGGTTTATGCTGAAGGCGGAAGTCAGTATCTTGAAAATTTGCTTTTCAATCAGACTCTCAACCGTGCAATGGATTCATTTCATCATAAAGAACCATTTTATTATTACTTCGAAACTATTTGGTATTCTTTAGCTCCATGGTCATTGTTATATATCGGAATTTTAGTCGTTGGGTTAAAAAAGAAACTGGCATCCACCGATCTGGAGCTTTTCTTCCTGGTCGTTGCACTGTCAACATTTGTAAGCTTATCGATTTTCAGTTCCAAACTTGCAGTATACATGCTTCCTGCCATTCCTTTTATCGCTTACATCGCCTTACTATGGATTACAAAATTTGATTCGCCAAAGTGGATGCTGCCTTTGATTGGCATTCCTGCAGGTATTCTTAGCCTGGCATTACCCGGAATATTTGTTGCACAACAATTTGTTGATACGATAGAACTTACCACATCACCATTTCTGATTGTTTCGGCTTCTATTCTTTCCATCTCCGGAATTGTAACACTGACCCATTTGATTCGTTTCAAATTGCACCGAAGTATTGGTACGATGAGCATTGGTATATTGCTGGCCGTTTTTGTTTTATCTTTTGGAATACCAAAGTATAACTCATTCATCGGACTCAACCAATTATGTGATCAGGCAAAGAATACTGCGGCTCAAAAAGGTGCCGCGAACTATTATTACTGCGAAATGAGCAGGGCTGGGAATCTGGATGTTTATCTTGGAGTAAAACCTGAGATGCTGACAATTGGTGATCTGTATAAAAAAGATTCCCGCATCAAAAAACCAGCCATTCTATTTCTTCGGACAAAGGCGATTGACCAGAATGACTCACTAAAAGTATTTGTTCAAGATAAAAAAATCCACCAGATGGGTGGCAGTTGTTACATAGAAATAGAATAATAAATAGGATGAAAATATTAATTACAGTCGCTGCCGACTTTATAGTCTTTTATACCATAAAACATTTTGCAGAACGAGGGAATTGCATCGTTGGATGGGTTAACATCAACGATTATTCCGATGTGAAACTGAATATTGCCGGCTGAATGAACTGAAATATCTCAGGATCTTATTCGAAATCATCATCCTGAAAAGTGTTCCGTTTTCAGGATACGACATCAAATTATTATCATTACTTATTGGGCAAGCACGTTAATTTAAAATTTATTTAACAACTTTAAACGATTAATACATGCATATTGTTGAATACAAATTTCTTCAGATACTTAAATACATGGGGATTCCTAAAGAACAGATCAGAATGGAAGCTTCATTTCAACATGATTTCGATTTTGAAGAATTTCAGTTCAACTGTTTGCTGTTTTACATCAGAAGTTATTTCAAATTAAACATTCTTGAAATAGAATATGTTGAGTTAAACACAATTGGAAGCGCAATGAATTTTGTAAAGAGAAAAATTGAAAGCTCCCAACCCTGAAAATTGAAATTCTATGATTCTAAAATCATCCTTAATGTTGAGAATGAATGGTTTATTCCTGGTTTTATTCCTGATTTTTCCTTTTGTTGGTCATGCACAGGAGACATCAGTAAAAAAGGAACGACCGAAGGTAGCTCTGGTATTGAGTGGCGGCGGAGCCAAAGGGTTTGCCCACATCGGAGTTCTGAAAGTTTTGGAGGAGGAAGGGTTTCCTATTGATATAATTGTTGGCACCAGTATGGGAAGTCTGGTTGGAGGTATATATTCAATCGGCTATAACGCAACAGAGATTGAATCTCTGGTAAAATCACTAAATTGGGAAAATGTTCTTTCGGATGATGTTCCCCGTGCATTTCTCTCAAAAAATGATCAGCTTTTAAAGCAGCGGTATTTTTTCTCGTTACCAATCACCGGAGAGAAAACGCTGAGTCTGCCCCAGGGCCTTGTGAAAGGGCAAAATGTATTGAATACCTTTTGCGGAATTACCGGAAATGTACCTGCTGATGCCGATTTTTTAAAATTCCCGATTCAATTTGCCTGTGTGGCAGCCAACCTGGAAACCGGAAAGGAGGTCGTTATTAAAAGTGGCTCCTTACCAACCGCCATGTTCTCAAGTATGGCTATTCCTATTGCTTTTCAGTCGTCCGATCGGGATAGCCTTTTATTGGTTGATGGGGGTATCGTAAATAATTTCCCGACAGATGTAGCAAAACAAATGGGAGCAGATATTATCATTGGTGTTGATATCCGGAATGACTTTTACGATCGGAATAAGCTTAAATCGATAAATAGCGTTATTGGTCAGTTAATTGGCTTCTTTGATCAGGGGAAGGATTCTGTAAATAAAAGTCTTTGCAACCTGATTATCAGACCCAATACCAGCGGGTTCTCTGTTTCAAGTTTTAACAATAAGGCCGTAGATACTCTAATTGTAAGAGGAGAAGTTGCAGCCAATGATTTAAGGGAGCAAATAAGGGAACTAAAAATTAAGTATAAGCTCGAACCGCATGAAAAAAACCGCGACCTGATCAGACCTGAAAAATGGCAAATCACAAATTTACAGTTTACCGGCAACCATCATTTGGATGAAGTTTTTCTGCGGAAAACCATGAATATGGAAATTCCAGGTAAATTCTCGTACGACGAAATAAAAAATGCGATAGATCGGGTATATGGTCTTGGCGGTTTTGACCAGATTTATTTCGATATCATCGAAACGGATCAGGGGGAAACCCTAAATATAACAGTCAGGGATAATGTGGTTTTTACTCAGAGTATTGGATTTAAGGTGAATACCACTGATGCTGCAGCTGTTTTGCTAAATACAACCCGTAAAAATTATAAAAATGTGTTCGGGTTATTATCTGCAAATATCGAATTGTCGGTCAATCCGGGATTGGAATTGATTGCTGAAGCAAATTCAAAATATTCAACAACCATTGGTTTGAATCTTAAAGGAAAATATCAGAATTACAATGTATTCGATCGAGGTGAAAAGCTTTATAAAGCAGATGTTTTTTATGCTTCAGCGGGCACTTATATTTATCAGCCATTTATGAATCATTTTAATATAGGAATTGGACTTCAGGAAGAATATTATCATGGCGACATTTTCGGCAATAGCAGTAATCTGGTTAGTTCCGGCAAAATGGATTCTTTTCTAACCAACGCATATTCATATTTTTCTTTTGACAATATGGACGATTTTTATTTTCCAACTAAAGGTACAAATCTATATGCAGAGTTCGCCTTAACTGCCGATACCCGAAGCATCAAAGGAATTTGCCCGGTATCCCTTTTCAAGCTTAATAATGTAATCCCACTGACTACTAAAACAGCTTTACTGGTCGACTTATACAGTCGTGCTTTATATAGTTCTGATTTTCCTGAAACAAAAATGACCTTGATTGGTGGTGAACCTTATTCACAGTATTTTAACTATCACCTCCCTTTTGTTGGTCTGTCCGCAGTAAACATCGCCGATCGTTTTGTCGTTATTGGCTTAATTGGCCTTAGGGTTCAGGTTTCCGATTCACAATACATTTCGTTATTATTTAATGGCCTGCAGCAAAGCTCTGAACTAAATTATTTACTGAAAGAAAACAAAGCAATTTACGGTGGTGGCATCAAATACTCATTGAAAACACTTTTAGGGCCGCTGGATATGACTTTGGGATATTCCGGTTCAACGGATAAGCCCAACTTTTCAGCCAACTTCGGGTACTGGTTTTGAACGATTTAAGGACAGCCTCCGGGTAAAGGTTGAAAAACAGGACAAAAACAAATATTACGGAGCATGACTGGCCTCTGTATGAAACTATTCCTGATGTTTTGTTGTTTTAACGCTCTAAACAAAACAACAAAAATTCAGGAAAAAAAGCTAAAGTTGAATGTGATTCAGAAATGTACTGATGGTCGCACAAATTAGCTTGTTTTAAGTAAATACGAATGAAATGATGTCGTGTTTTCAAACAGAGTTATAAATGCTCGTTTTGCAGCTCCGCTGCTACCACGAGTAAAAATTAACACCACAGATTACACAGATTAAGACATAAAGTACCTTTTAAATCGGTGTTTGTCTGTGTAGTCTGTGGTGAAATCAATTACAAGCATCTCATTTGAAAGGACATGTTGTCAAAACCAGAATACGACATTTAATAGTTCTCATTACTTATACGTTCAGTATTTTATGGCAGCAAGTCGTCTGTCTGATGAGAATTTCTCACAGAAAATACTTTAATCGAATAGTCGTAGATTCATCAGTCAATCGTCAGTAATTTTGTTCCTGGTGGAATGTATCGACTGAACAAATCGAATGCGGATAACTTAACATTTGAAATTAATATATGTGACAAGAGTCAAGTATTCGATTATTTAAACAATTTTGCTTTTGGTTTGAGTAATTACAAAATATGCCAGCCACATACTTGAATTATTCAGACCACTTTTATAGAAACAGAAAACAGAAAATGTACAGAAAACACCTTTCGGTTGTACTCCCAGTCATTGGTAGGGTTCAACTGTTAATAATAATGCTTTTTATTGTAGCACCAGCTTTCTCGCAACCAACAGTTGTGAAGGGCAAGGTTACCGATCAGGATTCAGGTCTGCCTATTCCCTATGTTAGTGTCGTATTTGAAAATACGCAAATAGGTGCTTTAACCGATACACTTGGGATTTTCCAACTGACCAGCAAGGTCAAGGTAAATGCCCTTCAATTTTCAACTGTCGGATTCCTCAGCAAAACAATTCAGATTACATCAGGAACAACAACAGAGTTGTCGGTAAGCCTTCAGTCCGATTTAGTCAAAATTTCGGAAGTTAAAATTTTGCCTGACGACGGACCTGTCAGGCGGATTCTGAAAGAGATGGTTGATCGGAAAAAACAGAACAATCCGGAAAAATATCAGCGCTACTCTTACCGGAAATACACCAAGTGGGAGTATCATCTCAACAATGTGGGCCCTAAGATGATCCAGTCCAGAATGTTCCGTGACAGCCAGTCGCTATTTAAAACGAATAGTGACAGCTCAAGATATTTACCTATCTATTTTTCTGAACAACTGGTATTTAATGAATTTCAGCGGAATCCGCTCCGGCAAAAATCAACTGTGCTTGCCGATAAAACTTCAGGAGTGGGAGTTCTCGATGATTACGAAATTTCGGGCTACACCAGTGCCCTGGACATTGAGTTGAATTTTTATGACAATTACATTAATCTGTTTTCTCAGAATTTTGTGAGCCCCCTCGCTGACAACGGATGGTTTTATTACAAGTATTTTTTGGTGGATAGTACATTCCAGAATGGGCACAAAGAGTATAAAATTTCGTTTATGCCGAGGCGGACTGGTGACAAGGTTTTTAAAGGTCAGATGATCATTGAAACCAAAGATTATTCGCTGGTTGAAATTGATGGGAAACTGGTAGACACCAGCTATCTCAATTACCTGAAAAGTATGCGACTGAAAAGTAATTATCAGTTTGTGAACGATTCTATCCCTTTTTTCAGGAGAAACCAGATTGATGCGGTTTTTAATTATGTTCCTGTCAAAAGAAATATTTCAAAAAAGCCAATTAGCCTGTACTTCACCCAATCGTCAGTTATCGATAGCGTAACGGTCAATCAGTCTCCGGAAGTAGAGCTTGCAACTGGAAATGGACACTATGAAACCATTAAACTTCCGGATGCTACTGAGCGCGACAAGAAATACTGGACAGACAACCGACTCGAAGAACTCAACGTGGGCGAAATGCAAGTTGCCGCCACCATCGATTCAGTGAGCCAAATTGGAGCAATCAAATTTACTGACAATCTTACCCGGATGGCCATGACTGGTTATTACGATTTGGGGAAATTTGAATTTGGCCCATATACCAACACCATAAATACCAACAAAGTAGAAGGATTGCATGTGTTTGCCGGAGCCCGGACCAGTAGCGAAATCAGTACCCGTTACATGATCTGGGGCGGACTTGGATATGGTTTCCGGAATAAAAAAGTTAATGGAATTGCTGGTTTTGGGTATAAATTCCCGACCATTCACCGTCAGTTGGTCAAATTCTCGTACGACGATAAAATTGTACGATCAGGCGAAAACGAAAAAATCCTGTTTCTGTATGAAAATGCATTGTCACCAACCGAAAACAACCTGATTTCACAGATTTTTAAACGGGATGAACTCGATGAACTTTTTCGAGAACAAAAGCTGGCTGCAGCATACGAATACGAATGGCACCCCGGACTGATGAATAAAATCAGTACAAATTATACCCGGCATTTTTCTCCTGAATTTTATCCTTTTCTGAGGGCCGGACTTCCGGTTGAAAATGTTTCGGCTTTCGATATTAGTGTCGACACCCGTTTCTCGTGGCAGGAAAAAGTGATTGACGATAAGTTCCTCCGGATTTACATGGCTACCGATTATCCTATTATTCACATCTCTGTTGGCGGAGGTAAGGTGTTTTATTCAGGAAAAGAAAACTACTACGGAAAGGTCTTCAGTACCATTGAGCAATACCTGAAAATTGGACAAACCGGCTTTAATTATGCGGTTGAAGGTGGAATGTATTTCGGTAAACTGCCCTACACCATGCTCGATATTCCACGAGGTAACGAAACGTTTGGATTGTATTCATACGATTTCAATTTGCTTAATTTCATGGAATACGTGCACGATAAATACCTTCATGCCTATGTTGAATATCACCTCAATGGATTTGTTTTTAATCGTGTGCCTATGTTAAAGCGGATCGGTTTGCGCGAAGTATTCTCGGCCAAGGGTATGATTGGCTCGATCAGCGATAAACACCAGCAAATTGTTGAATTTCCGCTTGGTATGACCCAAATGAGCAATCCGTATATCGAACTTGGAGCCGGTGTCGAAAATATTCTTCGCCTGTTCAGGGTCGAAGCTATCTGGAGGGTAAGTCCAAAATCTACACTTGGAGCTCCCTCTTTTGGCTTGCGGGCTAAATTCGAGATCAAACTGTAAGCGAAAATCTCAAATTCATATTCCTTTTGGAACGTTTCCTGATCGTCTGATTAAACTCATTATTTGATCAGTGTGTTGAACCGGTATGGAATTGGCTGATCTGAAAACACTTCGTAATTTTCCGGGAAAAGTAAGATTCCGTCTTGAAATTATATTTTCACGAAAAAATCAGATATCAGGAAACTTGAACTGTTTCATGATATATTTATGCTGAAAAAAATTGAAGGATTGCGGGCTCAATACAGAGGGGAATAGGGAAGGTTCTGCCGAATCGGAGAATGTGTTTTTTAAGACTAAAAACTACTTCATTTACAATTGAAAGACCATGACGATAACCGTTATAATAACATTTTGTGTTTTACTGTTAATCGCATATTTGTTTGATCTTACAGCCTCAAGGACCAAAATTCCTTCTGTAATACTCTTGCTTCTTTTGGGGTGGCTCGTCAGGCAAGTTACCGATTTTATCGACATTACCTTGCCCGACTTTTCTTCATTCCTGCCCATTTTGGGAACAATCGGACTTATTCTTATTGTACTCGAAGGCTCTTTGGAGCTCGAACTGAATAGCTCGAAAGTTGGACTGATCAGAAAATCGTTTTTTGGAGCATTAATTCCTATGCTGGCGATTGCATTTTTGCTTTCTTACCTGTTTCAGTATTTTGGACAGTATTCCTTCAAAGACAGTTTAACCAATGCCATTCCCTTTTGTATTATCAGCAGTGCGATTGCCATTCCAAGTGTAAGGAACCTGACCTCCTCCGAAAAAGAATTTATTACTTATGAGAGTAGTTTATCCGACATTTTAGGAGTCATATTTTTCAATTTCATTGCCTTAAACGACACCTTTGGCTTCCATCCTTTCGGGCACTTTGGTTTGCAGTTATTCATTATCACTATTGTTTCCCTTGCTGCGACCATTGGACTTTCATTTCTGTTAAGCAAAATTGAACATCACATCAAATTTGTTCCTATCGTCCTGCTAATCATTTTGATTTATGCTGTTTCCGAGATTTATCATTTGCCGGCACTTGTTTTCATTTTAGTTTTTGGCTTGTCAATTGGCAATCTGGACGAATTGAAACATTTAAAATGGATTGAGCGGTTTCGTCCTGACATACTGAATAAAGAAGTGCAGAAATTCAAAGAACTTACCATCGAGGGATCATTCTTAATCCGGGCACTTTTTTTTCTTCTGTTCGGATACCTGATCGAAACAGAAGAAATTCTAAATACGGATACACTAATCTGGGCTGTAGGAATTGTATTCATTATTTTCGTTTTTCGGATCATTCAACTTAAATTATCGAGACTTCCCTTAACACCCATGTTGTTTCTGGCACCTAGAGGGCTTATTACAATCTTGTTATTTCTTTCCATTGAACCGACTCATGTTATTCCACTGGTCAATAATTCGCTCATCATACAGGTTATACTGATCATTGCTTTCATCATGATGTTTGGATTAATGTTGACCTCCAGAAATATCAAAACAATCAAACCTGAACTGCAGCTACCAGCAAGTAAGCTTGCAGTTGAGTAATTGTTCGTTTGCTTCGAATGAATACAAAAGAAGAAGCCTCCCGGATTATTCTCCGGAAGGCTTCTTCTTATTCGTAATTTTTAATATTAAAGAGCGTGTTTCAGTTTTTGTTCTTCAACCTGGGCATCAACCACGGCGATCGTAACCATGTTCAGAATGTCGCGAACTGAACTTTCAACATTCAGGATATGAATTGGTTTTTTTAATCCCATTTGGATTGGCCCGATGGTTTCACTCATCCCGATTTCAAGCATTAGTTTATAGGAAATATTTGCTGAACTGAGATTGGGGAAAATAAGTGTATTAACGGTCATGCCATCAATTTTTGAGAAGGGGAATTTTTCGTGCCGCAAATCACGGTCGAGTGCAAAATTAACCTGCATCTCACCATCAATCAGCATTTCCGGATTGTTTTGGTGTAAATAGTCAACAGCTTCGTGCACCATTTCGGGGCTTCCTGCTGCCCGCTCTCCGAAGTTTGAATACGAAAGCATGGCCATTACTGGTGTTGTATTAAACAACTGAACCGCATCGTGGGTCAATTTGGCAATGTCTATCAGTGTTTCTCTGGAAGGATGGTTATTCACCATGGTATCTGCAAAGAAGAAAGTTCCCAGTTTCGTGTTCACAATGTTCAAGCCTGCAATGTGATTCAATCCATCGCGCATTCCCACAATTTCGATGGCCGGAATAATGGCATCAGCGTATTTTGTGTAAACACCGGTTATAAAAGCATCGGCATCGCCTGCTTCAACCATCATCATCCCAAAGTAATTACGGTCGAACATTTTTTCGTATGCTTCGCTGTAAGTCATGCCTTCGCGCTGACGTTTGGCGGTGAGCATCCGGGCATACTTTTGTCTTCTGGGTTCTTCACGGTCGTGACGCAGATTTACGATTTCAACCCCGTTCAGTTCAATCGTATTTTCGGCAATCAGTTTTTCCAGACGTTCTTCGTTACCCAATAGAATGGGAATGCAGATTCCTTCGGATCGGGCTATTTGCGCAGCTTTCACCATATTGATATGGTTGGCTTCAGCAAAAACCACCCTTTTCGGGTTTTCCCTGGCTTTTTCGGTCAGTCCTCGAATTAGCTTATTGTCCAGACCCATTCGCTGACGTAAATCGTCATCGTATTTCTCCCAGTCTGAAATTGGTTTCCGGGCAACGCCACTTTCCATGGCAGCTTTGGCAACCGCAGGAGCGACGGTGATCAGCAAGCGCGGATCGAGTGGTTTTGGAATGATATACTGACGGCCGAAGCTCAAATGTTTGGTGTTGTATGCTGCAGTTACTACTTCAGGAACAGGTTTTTTTGCAAGTTCGGCAATGGCATGTACGGCAGCAACTTTCATTTCTTCGTTGATGGCTGTTGAACGGACATCGAGCGCTCCCCTGAATATATAAGGGAATCCAAGCACATTATTTACCTGATTGGGATGATCGCTTCGTCCGGTTGCAAATATCAGATCGGGACGGGAAGCCATAGCGTCGGAATATGAAATTTCCGGATTCGGATTGGCCAGCGCAAACACAAGTGGATTATCAGCCATGCTGCGAACCATATCCTGAGAAAGGACTCCTTCAACCGATAGTCCCAGAAAAACATCGGCACCTGCAATTGCTTCCTCAAGAGTATTGCATGGCAGTGAAGTGGCAAATGGCAGCTTACGGCTGTTCAGGTCTGTTCGGCGTATGGAAATAACTCCTTTGCTGTCGACCATTACAATATTTTCCGGTTTGACTCCGAGTTGCATGTAAAGTTTCGAACATGACGATGCGGCTGCTCCTGCACCATTGACCACAATTTTAATGTCTTCAATTTTTTTACCAACCAATTCAAGTGCATTGATCAGAGCCGCCGATGAAATAATTGCTGTTCCGTGCTGATCGTCGTGCATGATTGGGATGTCGAGGGCTTCCTTTAGTTTTTCTTCAATTTCAAAACATTCCGGAGCTTTGATGTCTTCAAGGTTAATGCCGCCAAAGGTGCACGAAATGGCTTTCACCACTTCAATAAATTTGGCCGGATCTTTCTCTTCCACTTCGATATCAAACACGTCAATGTCAGCAAAAATTTTAAATAACAACCCTTTACCTTCCATTACCGGTTTTCCGGCAAGTGCGCCAATATTTCCCAGTCCAAGTACTGCTGTACCGTTAGAGATCACGGCAACCAGGTTTCCCTTGGCTGTGTAATCGTAAGCACACTGAAGGTCTTTTTCGATCTCCAGACAGGGAATTGCCACTCCGGGGGAATAGGCCAGTCCTAAATCGTGCTGGGTACTGTGAGGTTTAGTTGGTACAACCTGAATTTTCCCCGGACGACCTTCCTTGTGATAATCTAAAGCTTCCTGATTTTTTGAGTTTTCCATCCATTCAAATGTATTAGTTTATACTTTCCCCCCAACGCATGGTGTTGCTGTTTGCTGAACAGATTAAGATCCGGCAGGTGTTGAGTCAAAAAAAATAAAGTATCAAAAGTATCCTGAAAAGTATCAGATTATCCCATTAAAACATAAACGTCAGAAATAAATAACATTTGTCAGGGTTTTTATGAAAAATGAGATTTTGTTCCTGAATATACGATTGGTATGAAAATATTCAGGATCAATCTTTTTGCTTTTAGAAAGGGTAAATGTCCGGATAAGAATAAGCTGCTGAAAAAAATGTATTTTCACAAAAGATATAAACAGTTATGGAAATCCTTGTATTAGGTTTACTGATAGTACTGAACGGCTTTTTTGCTCTATCCGAAGTGGCTTTGATTTCAAGTAAGAAGTTACGCCTTGAGCAATACCTGATCAGAAAGAAAAGAGGTGCCGGAATGGCCATTAAACTGCTTGAGGACTCAGAAGGTTTTTTGTCGGCTATTCAGGTTGGAATTACTTTGATAGGAATAATTACCGGTGTTTATGGCGGGCTTAATCTGGCGGAAGATTATGCACCTTTTTTTGCTCAATTTGATGCGGTTCGTCCGTATTCGTATGAAATATCTTTGACTTTAACCATTTTGGTGATCACATTTATTTCGATTGTAATTGGCGAACTTGTACCAAAAACCATCGCATTGGGATCTCCGGAAAAAATAGCCATTTGGGTTGCCCCGGCAATTTATTATTTCAGTATTCTTTTTTATCCGTTTGTACGTTTGTTGTCCTATACGACCAGTTTTGTAATCAGGCTGATCGGCATTCATCCGAATCCTGAAAAACTGTCTGAAGCTGAGCTCAGGCATATTCTGAAAATTGCATCTCATGAAGGAGTGATTGAGCAGGAACAAAACCTGATGCATGAAAAGATTTTTTATTTTTCGGATAAACGGGCCAGGCATATTATGACACACCGCTCTAATCTGGAATATTTAAATATCGATCTGCCACCAGACAACTTGTATACTGAAGTACTAAAATCGAAACACAGCAAATTGTTGGCTTGTCACGGAAATCTGGATGATTTTGCCGGACTTTTGATTGTTAAGGAGTATCTTCTTAATTATTACTCGGCTCAACCCATTGAAATCAGTGAAATTTTGCACGATCCTGTTGTTGTTCCTGAAAGTGCCTATACACAAAAAGTAATTAGTCTTTTCCGGGAAAAGCAAAACTACTTTGCGGTTGTGGTTGACGAATATGGAAGTTTGGAAGGTATTATTACACTACGCGAAATTCTTGAAAACATTATTGGTGATTTGCCTCAGGAAGGAGAAATATACGAACCTGATGTTTTTATACGGGATGATCTATCGGTACTTGTGAGCGGAGACGCCCCCGTTGAAATACTAACCGACCTGATCGAGGACTTTACCATTGACTTTGAAGAAACAGAATATGCAACGGTCGCCGGTTTTGTTTTTAGCCAGATGGATAAAATTCCCGTGTTAGGCGACAAATTTATATATTCTGATTCAATTATTGAAGTGGTTGACATCGACCACAATAAGGTAGATAAGGTGCTTATAACAAAACGCAAATAATTAAATCAGATAATTCAAAATTTTTTTAACTCGAAAGACTCACACCATATCACTTCACGACCGAATAGTATGCTCGTTAAGGATTGTTTGATGTAGCATTTTCATTCAATGGGAAAAAAGAAAATGAAATGCCACCTGATGACTGGGAACAGGTGGCACTTTATCTTTCAATCAAATAGGCTCGTTAAAAGTCTAAGAATTTTCATCATCTTCACTTAAAAGTATTTCCTCGATGACATGTGGGTAATGCTGGTGTTCCAGTTCATGCACCCGGGCTGCAATGCTTTCAGGAGTGTCGCCACGTAAAACCGGGCAAGTAGCCTGGAAAACAATGTTTCCTTCATCGTAATTTTGATTCACACGATGAATGGTTATTCCTGTTTCTTTATCTTTTGAGGCAAGAACAGCTTTGTGAACATTCATTCCATACATTCCTTTGCCTCCGTATTTGGGCAATAAAGCCGGATGTATATTTACAACAGTAAATAATTCAGTCAGGTTTCGCGGAACCAGCCACAGAAAACCGGCCAGTACAATCATGTCAATTCTGTGATCATTGAGTCTATCGGGAATGTCGTTGCTTTGATAAAATTCATCACGTTCGAAAGTAATCGTTTCGATACCCAGTTTCTCTGCTCTGATCAATGCATATGAATTCTCATTATTCGACCAAAGCGAATCAACAACGATATCTTTACTGGTTGAGAAATACTCAATTATCTTTTCGGCGTTTGTTCCGGACCCAGAGGCAAAAATGGCAATTCGTTTCATTTAATATTCTATTTGTAGATTTATGTATAATGGAATTTTAGAATGAAAGGTTCAAATATAGTCCTAGTGACTGCACCGTTCAACCTTAATTCATCCATATAATTCGTTTTTTGTTTGAAATATCAGGGGTAAATTTATTACTTTGCATCGAATTTTTTGAAACTATTTTAATATTAACCAAAAATTAGAGTTATGTCTGACGTTGCAGCAAAAGTAAAAGCAATTATTGTTGACAAATTAGGTGTTGATGAAAGCGAAGTAACCAATGAAGCTTCATTCACCAATGACCTTGGTGCTGATTCACTTGACACAGTTGAATTGATCATGGAATTCGAAAAAGAATTTGATTTAGCCATTCCAGATGATCAGGCTGAAAAAATATCAACCGTTGGTGAAGCGATTACGCACATCGAAGCAAATTTGAAATAATAATCACAAAACAAGATTTATGAAATTTAAACGGGTAGTTGTTACCGGACTTGGAACTGTGAACCCGCTTGGTAATTCGGTTGAGGATTTCTGGGAAGGCTTAAAAAACGGGAAAAGTGGCGCAGGCCCTATCACTCGTTTTGATGCGACAACACACAAAACAACTTTTGCTTGCGAGCTGAAGGATTTCGACCCTGCAGTATATGTAGAGAAGAAAGAAATCAGAAAACATGATCCGTTTACATTGTATGCGTATGCATCGTCAGCGCAGGCAATTGCTGATTCTGGTCTTGATCTCGAAAAGTTGAACAAAGACAGGGCTGGTATTGTGTGGGGTGCCGGTATTGGAGGTTTACAAACCTTTTTTGAAGAAACGTTGAATTACAAAAACGAGATGCCTCGTTATTCTCCTTACTTCATTCCGAAAATGATTGCCAACATTGCGAGTGGACTGCTGTCAATCCGTTATGGATTCAGAGGTCCGAATTTCACTACGGTAACTGCATGTGCTTCTTCCTCTACTGCCCTTATCGAAGCAATGAACTATATTCGTCTGGGGAAGGTTGATGTATTCATCGCCGGAGGTTCAGAAGCAGCGATTAATCCTGCAGGAATAGCTGGGTTCAATTCGATGCGGGCAATTTCTACCCGAAACAATGATCCGCAAACGGCATCACGTCCGTTTGATTTGAACCGCGATGGATTTGTTATGGGAGAAGGTTCAGGAGCCCTCATTCTTGAGGAGTATGAGCACGCTGTAAAACGTGGTGCACGAATTTATGCAGAAATGTTAGGAGGAGGCATGTCAGCTGATGCTTACCACATGACAGCCCCCGACCCTGAAGCTGGTGGAGCAACTTTAGTCATGAAATGGGCGCTGGAAGATGCAGGTTTGAATCCGGAAGACATTGATTACATCAATGTTCATGGAACTTCAACCGGACTTGGAGATATTGCCGAACCAAAAGCCATTAGAAATGTTTTTGGTGACCATGCCTACAAATTAGGTATTAGTGCGACCAAATCAATGACCGGTCATTTGTTGGGTGCAGCTGGAGCAGTTGAAGCAATTGCCTGTATCCTGGCAATTCGGGATGGTATCATACCACCTACAATCAACCACTTTACCGACGATCCTGAAATTGATCCCAAAATGGATTTCACTTTCAATGTCGCTAAAGAACGCAAAATCAATACAGCATTAAGTAATACGTTTGGTTTTGGAGGGCACAATGCTTCTATTATTTTCAAGAAAATTTAATAAAAGTGATACGAACTATTGTTCAAAGAATAAAACTCTTTTCTTCTTCTAGAAAAGAGTTTTATTTATTTTTGAGATCCTTGTTGGGTTTTTATCCAACAAATCTAAAAATCTACGATATTGCTGTTATTCATAAGTCAGCCTCAAAGATTGATTCTCAGGGTAATTACATTAATAACGAACGACTTGAATATTTAGGTGATGCAATACTGGGTGCCGCAATAGCTGATTTTTTGTATAACCGCTTCCCCAACCAGGATGAGGGCTACCTGACTCAAATGCGTTCAAAACTGGTAAACCGCAGTTTCCTGACACAGCTAACCTACCAAATCGGACTGAACCATTTTATCCAGTCGAACACTACTTCAACCATCGAATCGAGTCATATCTATGGCGACACACTGGAGGCACTTATCGGTGCAATTTATCTGGACAAAGGTTTTCTGGAAACCAAAAAATTTATCACCCGAAAATTACTGAACAACTATGTCAATCTGGTTGAAGTGCAAAATACAAACACGAACTACAAAAGCCAGTTGATTGAATGGTCGCAGAAAAATAAAAAAGCGGTTTCGTTTGATACCGCCGACGAGAGTAAAAATGATGGGAAACAACCCTGGTTCATCGCAACCATTGAAGTTGACAATGAGCTTCTAGGGAAAGGATCCGGAACTTCAAAAAAAGAAGCCCAGCAGAATGCGTCCAAAGTTGCTGTCGACAAAATTAAAACTCGTTATCCTGATACAGCTTCTTTTGAATAGCATATCCATCAGGCAGTAAACCTCAATCTCCATATTTTTCCAACAAATTCGGTAACGAGAATAATTTAGGTGTTAATATTTAGTAGAAATTTATTTATTAAGCACCTGGATAAGCGTATTTAATACAGATAAATCCTGTGTTAAATATTGTTAAGTGTTTATAATCAGTATTTTTAAAGGCTATCTTTGTAACATGAGCAGAAGGGTAATTTTAACATTGATTGCTTTAATGATTTTGGTTATGACTAGTTTAATTCTGGTTCAAACCAATTCTATCTTTAGGGCGCTCGACATTAAAGAAGAACAATTTAACGCTGCGGTAAGTAGTGCATTATATAAGGTTTCGTACCAGCTTGAAATGGAAGAGGCTTCACCGCTGGTTGAATTGGAAAAAAACATTTCGTCCCAACGTAATAATAGCATTTACCCTGGCAATCAGCAATCAATTTCCGGCATCCTGAATCAGCAGACTACTAAGTTTTCTCGTCAGTATTCTCACCAGTCTTCAGGGACAGCTTACCGCGAAGAATTGACGATCGTTGATTACGGTAGCGCAGCTTCTCAAATAACAGAACGCAACGAACGGGGAAAACCCGGCGATTTTCCCAGTGCTTTTGATATTATTGATGACTCACATGGTTTTGCAAGTCAGCAATATAAAGAACGACAAGACCTGCGTGCCCGTATGTACGAATTGCAGACGCAGGCTAATATTCTTGCACAATTACCCATCGAAGATCGTATTGGGGATTTAAGCCGTCTGGGGCATTTACTCAAATCTGAATTAAATAGACTGGGGATAAATCTGGATTTCAGATATGCTGTAAAGTCATTCTCTTTAGGAAAAGAACGGTTTGTGTTTGGAAATAAAAATTACAATTCCAAACAACAGAACGAATATAAAGCATTGCTGTTTCCGCATGATGATGTCCTGAAACCAAATTGGCTTTACTTGTACTTTCCCAAACAGGATACCTTTCTGCTAAAAGAAACCGGTTTTCTGGTTATTCCAACCTTTGTGCTAACTGCCCTGCTAATTGGAATTTTCGTTTTTACCATACTGATCATCTTACGACAGAAAAAATTATCAAACATCAAAAATGATTTCATCAACAACATGACCCATGAGCTGAAAACGCCCATTTCAACAATTTCTCTGGCAAGTCAGATGTTACGGGACAATACGGTTACCAATACTCCCAAAACCATAGAACATATCTCAGGAATAATCTATCAGGAAAGCAAAAGGCTGACCACTCAGGTTGAAAAAGTGCTGCAAATGGCCGTGTTTAATGAAGGGAGTTTAAAACTCAAGTTTAAAGAGGTAAATATTAATGCTTTAATCACTTCCGTGATATTGAATTTCGAGCTCCGGGTTAAATCAAAGAATGGTGAATTAACGTCGGATTTAAAAGCCGATCCGGCAATCATAAAAGCCGATGAAGTGCATATTACTAATGTTTTGTTTAACTTGCTCGACAATGCTGTGAAATATAGCAAGGACGAACCGAAGATTATTATTTCGAGTGAGTTAAAAGATGATTTTCTGTTGGTTTCAGTAAAAGATAACGGAATCGGGATTCAAAGTGAATATGTTAATCAGATTTTTGAAAGATTTTACCGTGTCCCGACTGGTAATGTACACGATGTTAAGGGCTTTGGACTTGGATTGAGCTATGTAAAGAAAATTATTGAAGTTCACCATGGCAAAATTAAAGTCGAAAGTGCACTGAATAAAGGAACAAAATTCATGATATATTTTCCAATAAACATAAAAGAACATGGAAAAAAAGGTAAAATTGCTATTAGCCGAGGATGATGAAAACCTTGGATTGT
Organism: Prolixibacteraceae bacterium; assembly: GCA_035648135.1. Classification (GTDB taxonomy): domain Bacteria; phylum Bacteroidota; class Bacteroidia; order Bacteroidales; family Prolixibacteraceae; genus Aquipluma. The sequence continues at coordinate 1,203 of DASRMB010000033.1, read as the reverse complement.
TACTCAAAGAATATCTGATTGCCAAAGGATATGAAACTGATTTGTATCCTGATGGAGAAGCAGCATACAAAGGATACACGAAAAATCAACCGTATAGTCTCTGTATCCTGGATATCATGATGCCTAAAAAGGATGGAATTTCGGTGGCCAAAGATATCCGCCTGCTCAATAATGAGATCCCCATTATTTTTCTGACAGCAAAAAACATGAAGGAAGATGTGCTGGAAGGTTTCAAAATCGGAGCCGATGATTACATCACCAAACCATTCAGCATGGAAGAGCTGATCTTTCGCATTGAGGCTATCATGCGTCGTGTAAGTCAGGACAGCAATTCGCATGAAGATGCCATTTACAAACTTGGTATTTATACCTTCGATTCACGCAAACAAATCCTTACTGGAGGAGAAGAAGATGTGAAGCTTACGACCAAGGAGGCCGAATTGCTGGGGCTGCTCTGTAACAATGCAAACAAAGTATTGGAGCGCAATTTCGCCCTGAAAACCATCTGGATTGATGATAATTATTTTAATGCCAGAAGTATGGATGTCTACATTACCAAACTACGGAAACATCTGAAAGATGATCCGAAGGTGGAAATTATCAATGTGCATGGGAAAGGCTACAAACTAATTATGTAACTTGTTTGTGAGCGTCGCATAAAACAAAAGATCCTGCTGATAAGCGGGATTTTTAGTTTAAGATAAAAAAGTACGGAGCCAGAAGAATGAAGTTTCACTCTCCTGACTGCCGACTTTCCTCTCTTCTCTATGAGTCTTCCGACTTCCACCATAGAATTTTCAACTTCTGATTTTATCCGTTGCTAACTATTCGATACACTAAATAAAAATGTTGCGCCATGGCCAACTTCACTTTTTTTCCAACATTTTTCGCCATGCCGTGCCATAATTCTATTTACATTAGCAAGCCCAATCCCGATTCCTTCAAAAATCCATGGCTTTATGCAGCCGCGGGAAAACGCCGAATAATTTATCTGCATACTTCATGTTAAATCCGGCACCGTTATCCTTTCCTTCGCTTTGTCTGATGAATTCTTTATTTGCGATTACTAGTGATGCGTTAATTTTCAATAAAACTGTGTAAATAACTATATATTATAATATTACAAGCGTTCTTTGATTTTTTGATTTGAATTGACTTATAGTTTTGCGCCTTAAAAGTGCAAGATTATGAATTCAGGAAAAT
>DASRMB010000032.1:0-76789 GCA_035648135.1 Prolixibacteraceae bacterium | reverse complement strand
CTCCTCCGGAGGGGTCGGGGGAGGCTTTTTGATTTTACCAACATCAAACTGGCGTGGCGGAATATCTGGCGGAACAAGCGCCGGACGCTAATTACAGTAGCTTCCATCTTTTTCGGAGTATTGCTCAGTTCTTTCATGACTTCGATGCAGGAGGGAACATACTCGAAAATGATCGATAATGTGGTCGGTTTTTATTCCGGATACATCCAGATTCATCATCCGGAATACTGGGAAAACAAAACCATCGATTACACATTTGCCTCAACAGATTCGCTCGAAAAAGTATTGACGGACAATCCGTCAATTACCTCTTTCGTTCCCCGGCTCGAATCGTTTACCCTGATGTCGTTTAAAACCAATACCAAAGGTGCTGCCCTGATCGGTATCGATCCGGAGAAGGAAAACAAAATGACGAATCTTTCGCACTGGATTGAAAAAGGGACTTACCTGAAGCCAGGTGATAAAGGAATATTGCTGGCTGTTAATCTGGCAAAAAATCTAGGAGTAGATATAGGCGATACATTGGTACTCATTAGTCAAGGCTATCATGGAATAAGCGCTGCAGACCTATTCCCGGTTCGTGGAATCCTGAAGTTTCCTGCGCCGGCAATGAACAGTTTAGGTGGCTACATTGATATTCATGCGGCTCAGGACTTTTTTTCTGTACCGGGAAAATATACATCGTTAGTCTTGATGGTTGATGACTATGGCAAGGTGGATCAAACATAAACTGAAAGCTGAGCTAGGTAAAGATTATGAAATCATGACCTGGGATGAAATGGACCCGGTGACAAAAAACATGATCGACGCTGACCGTTCGGGGGCATACATTACCAAAGGAATTCTTTATGTATTGGTTGGATTCGGGATTTTCGGCACAGTAATCATGATGATGGCTGAACGCCGCAAAGAAATGGGAATCATGATTGCCATTGGAATGCAAAAAAGCAGGCTCAGCAAAATTCTCTTTTACGAAACTACTCTTTTGGGGTTGGTTGGTGTTTTGGCAGGTTTTGCCATCAGCTTTCCGCTTATTCTCTATCTGGTTTATCATCCGGTTCCCCTGACAGGAGAGACTGCGAAGGCCTACGAACAATTTGGTTTTGAACCGGCCATGTACTTTTCGGCACAATGGTTTGTTTTTGCACGTCAGGTGCTCATCATTTTTATCATTACCATGACGGTTTACATTTATCCATTGGTAAAAACCTATAAAATTAAACTGATTAATGCACTCCATTCATAACCTTAAAATAAATGAATCATGATTATAGCAGTCGCATGGAGAAATATCTGGAGAAGCAAAACCCGCAGTTTAGTCATTCTGATTGCGATTTGTCTGGGACTTGCATCCGGTATTTTTTATATGGCTTTTTACAAAGGAATGGTTGATCAGCGCATCAATACGGCCATTAAAACCGAGGCATCGCACATTCAGATCCACCATAAAGAATACCTGAACAATCCGGATAAAAAATTCGTCATTGCCCATGCCGATTCCGTAATCGATATCATAAAATCAGTTGAGGGCGTTCAGGCCACCAGCAAGCGGATCCTGTTAAACACCATGATCCAGTCGCCAACAACAGGTTCCGGAGTTAAAGTAACCGGTATTGTTCCTGAAAATGAAAAGCAGGTTACCAACCTGTACTCGAAACTTATTGAAGGTTCGTATTTTGAGGAAGGGAAGCGAAATCCCATCATCATCGGGAAAAAACTAGCCGAAAAGCTGAAGATCAAACTGAAATCTAAAGTGGTGATTACCCTTCAGGATATGGAAGGCAACATGACTGGCGCATCTTTCCGGGTAGAAGGGATCTTCGAAACTTCAAATACTGTTTTTGATGAGATGAGTGTTTTTGTCCGAAATTCAGACATCAGCAGAGTTATGGTGATGAACGAGAATTCCTGTCACGAAATAGCAGTTTTACTTGACCAGAACGATCAGCTTGAAACGGTGAATCAGGCATTGAAAAAAGATTTCCCCGGACTGGATGTAAAAACCTGGCGCGAAATTATGCCTGAAGTCAGCATGATTGAAAGCAGTTTTGGAATCACCATGTTCATATTTATTGGGATTATTCTTTTGGCTTTGCTTTTCGGAATTATCAATACCATGTTGATGGCCGTTCTGGAACGAACCAAAGAACTGGGAATGCTGATGGCCATCGGAATGAATAAGTTTCGCGTATTCAGCATGATTTTGCTTGAGACAGTGATGCTATCCCTTTTCGGCGGAATCTGCGGAATCCTGCTCGGATGGGCGCTAAATCTGTATTTCGGGGTGGTGGGTATCGATTTGGGAACCTGGTCGACAGCCTACAAATCGATGGGATTCGACACCCTGGTTTACACCAAACTTACGATGTCGGTTACTATTGATATCGCAGTAATGGTAATTATAACCGGAATTTTAGCTGCAATTTATCCGGCATTGAAAGCATTGAAACTCAAACCGGCAGATGCGATAAGGATTGATATGTAGCGAGAAAGTTCCAGGTTCCAGATTTCAAGTTCCAAGTGTGAGCATTAATCAGAAGAAACACTTAATAACAAAAATTACTTATATGTCAAAAGTTGAACGTTTTGAAGATTTGAAAGTATGGCAATTAGCCAGAGAGCTTTGTCTGGTGATTCATAAACTCACTATTAAAGACCAATTTTTTCGTGATTTCAAATTGGTAGGACAAATAAAATCTTCTTCAGGATCGATCATGGATAATATTACTGAAGGTTTTGAAAGGGACGGTAACAAGGAATTTATTCAGTTTTTATCCATTTCAAAAGGATCCTCAGGAGAAACCCGGTCACAACTTTATCGTGCATTCGATAACGGATATATTTCACAAGAAGAATTTGATCTGGCATACGAGAAAAGTATAGAAGTCAGTAAAATGCTGAAAGGATTTATTATTTACTTAAAGAATTCTGAACTGAAGGGAAACAAATTTAAATAATAAACCTCTGCATACCTGAAATTTGAACCCTGGAATTTGAAATTTGGAACTAAAAAAAGAATTATGAACGTCATAGAAGTAAAAGACCTGAAAAAGATATACAACAGTTCCGAAGTTAAAGTCAATGCTCTAAATGGGATTGATCTGACTATTGAACAAGGTGAATTTACGGCCATTGTAGGTCCTTCAGGGTCAGGAAAAACTACCTTTCTGAATATGTTGGGAGGATTGGATTCACCCACCGAAGGTGAAATTTCTATCGGTGGAACAGATATTCAGCATCTTTCATCATCGGAACTAATCGATTTTCGGCTCAGGAATATCGGCTTTGTATTTCAGGCTTACAACCTGATTCCGGTATTGACCGCTATTGAAAACGTGGAATTCATCATGCAAATGCAAGGAGTCTCCAAACCCGAACGAATACAACGGGCAACAGAATTATTGAACAAGGTAGGACTTGGTGAACGTGTAAACAGCCGGCCATCGAAACTTTCCGGCGGCCAGCAACAGCGAGTGGCCGTAGCACGTGCTCTGGCTTCAAAACCTAAATTTGTTCTGGCCGACGAACCAACTGCCAACCTCGATTCCAAATCAACAGAAAACCTACTGGACATTATGGAAGACTTAAATCGCAAAGAAAACATCACCTTTGTATTTAGTACGCACGATCAACGCGTGGTGAATAAGGCCCGCCGGGTAATTACTCTTGAAGACGGAAAGATTATCAGCGACGTGAGGAAATAGCATAGGAGAAGGGATGCCGGAAAATTAAATACATAGGGTCAGGACATGTCCTGACCTTGATGAATTTAACCAATCTCGATCAATTTCACCAATACTGTTCGTTCAAAAATTCACCAACCATGATCGCTCAAAATATCCTGTAATTTTTACATTAGCTTTACTGAGATCAAAATCTTAAAAATCATTTCATGCAAAATATATTCATACTGTTTCTATCAATCTCTTTTTGGTTTGGCACTCCTGCTATACTTCAGGAAGAAAAACCCTGGCCTGCAGAATTAAACACAGCCAGAAACACGGTTTATCTGAACCAACTGGAACGCGACGTAATTCTGGAACTGAATAAAGTCAGAAGCAATCCGAAGCGCTTTGCAGAGGAATATATGGAAGAACTCCGGACTGCTTTTGAAGGTAAGATATATATTTATCCGGGGCAAGGTCGGGTGAAATCACAGGAAGGTATACTGCCTCTTGAAGAATGTATTAAAATCCTGAAGAAAACGGCTCCCCTTCCCATTCTGAAACCAGCCGAAGGATTGGCAAAAGCAGCCGCTGAACTGATGAAAGATCAGCAAAAACATGGAGGGACCGGTCATATTTCAAGAAAAGGTGCCAACCCGCAGAAACGTATTGAAAAATACGGCGATTGGAATATTTGTTCGGCAGAGGATATTACCTACGGAAGTTTCGAGGCCCGGCAAATCGTGATTTCGTTGTTGATTGATGATGGGGTGCCTGATCGTGGACACCGCAAAAACGTACTGAACGCCTGTACCCGTTTTGCCGGGGTGTCAAATGGCAGTCATCCTACCTATCGGACGATGTGCGTCATTGATTATGCAGGAGAATACAAAACGAAGTAAGGTCAGGACATGTCCTGACCGGATTGAACCAGGGTTAGGATTTGTGCTGACAAGAGTCAACTAAGACAAAACGTGTTCTGACAAGAGTCAACCAGAGTCAGGACTTGTTCTGACCAGATGAATCAGAGTCATGACTTGTTCCGACAAAATTCAACTAAGGTAAAGACTTGTTCTGACAAGATTAGCTTCGGTCAGGACATGTCCTGACCATACGAAACAACATTCGTTTAACTACCGTTACGATGAAGAAACAATATACTCTCCGAAAATTCATTTTCGCAGCAACACTGGCATTCCTGCTCATGCTGCTGTATTATCCTCTTTTTGCTCAGGAAAGCAAAGTGAGCCTCAACGGTTATGTGAAGGAATTGTATATGTTTTATTCTCCTGAAAACCCGATTCCGGGAACTGACCGGAATAATCTGACAAGCAACATCCTGCATAACCGTTTAAATTTTAAATGGTACACCAGTAAAAAACTCACCACCGTGATTGAAATGCGTAACCGGCTGATGTTTGGTAGTCTGGTGAAAGATTTTCCGGGTTATCAGACAAGTGTGAATGTCGATAACGGACTGGTCAATATGTCATGGATTCCGGCTCAAGGTTCCGGCTGGTTTATGCATTCCATGATTGACAGGGCGTACCTGGATTATTCGTCGGGCAAATGGCAAGTCAGGCTTGGCAGGCAGCGTGTCAACTGGGGTGTGAACCTGGTCTGGAATCCAAACGATATTTTTAACACCTTCTCCTATTTCGATTTCGACTACGAAGAACGTCCGGGAACCGATGCCGTTCGTGTTCAGTATTACACCGGCACCACTTCGTCAGCCGAATTGGTTTACAAACCAGGACACGACAACGCTCATACGGCAATTGCCGGAATGTATAAATTTACCCAATGGAATTACGATTTTCAGTTCCTGGGTGGGCAGGCAGGCAACGACTGGGTGGTGGCTGGTCAGGCGATATTTACGGGGCAGGATTTCGCGGTGAAATCACTCATTTTGAACCACGAAATGATTATTCAATTCGTGCAACTGTTGCTTCCGTTTCGGCCGATTACACCTTTAAAAACAGCCTGTACATTCACACCAGTATTTTGTACACCAGCAACGGAAAAACAAAGAACGCCGGTGGCATGAACGTACTTTTTAATCCCGATATGTCGGCCAAACAGTTGTCGTTTGCTCGCTATTCGTTATTTGGTCAGGTATCAAAACCCATCACTCCTCTTTTTACCGGAAGTTTCTCCGGAATAGTAAACCCATCAGATGGTTCGTTTTATGTTGGACCAGCATTAACGTATTCGATTCTGAGCAATTTGGAAATCATGCTGACCGGACAGCTATTTTTTGGTGATGCCGGAACCGAATTTGGCGACATCGGGCAGATTGCTTTCGGACGGTTGAAATGGAGTTTTTAAAACATCGGATGAACCAGGTATTCATAGCTCCAGTATTCTACTGAATACAAACAATGTGGGAGCTTTGCGGCTTTCTACCTTATAAAGATTAAATTTACCGCTGAAAATCAGAGAATCATTTCCATGCTTCAGAAAAAAAAAGAAAACGTAAAAGGAAAGTTCAAATTACATCCACGGAACAAAAATCGGGAACGTTACGATTTTAAACAACTCATTGCAGCTTACCCTGAATTAGCTTCATTTGTAAAGCTTAATATCCACGGCGATGAATCCATTGATTTCACTGATCCCGAATCTGTAAAAGTGCTAAACAAAGCACTTCTGAAATTGCATTACGACATTATTGACTGGGATATTCCCGAAATTTATACCTATCCGCCCATTCCGGGGAGAGCCGATTACATCCATTATATGGCCGATTTATTATGCCGGAATAACTATGGAAAAATTCCGACAGGTTCGAAAATAAAATGTATCGACATTGGCGTAGGCGCAAGCTGCATTTATCCGATCATCGGGAACAAAGAATATGGATGGTCGTTTATCGGTGCCGATATTGATCCAGCGGCCATTGAATCTGCGAACCGGATCATTGCATCGAATCCTTCTTTGCAGGGAAACGTTGAATGTAAATTACAGACGAATCAGAAAGACTTTTTTTACGGGATTATCCGAAAAGACGAACCCTTTGATTTGTCTTTCTGTAATCCTCCTTTTTATGCCTCTGCAGACGAAGCCCATTCGGCAGCACCACGAAAACCAAATAGTTTAAATCCCGGGAAAAACGATGAGTCGATCATGAATCCGGAAGGTCAGACGAATGAATTGTGGTGTGAAGGCGGTGAGGAAAAATTCGTACGAAACATGATCCGGCAAAGCAAAAAATTTTCCGATTCCTGTTTTTGGTTTTCTACCTTAATTTCAAAAGAATCAAACCTGAAAGGTGTTTACAAAGAACTAAAACTGGCAGAAGCAGTAGATGTGGAAACTCTTCCAATGGGCCAGGGAAATAAAATAAGCCAAATTGTTGCCTGGACATTTCTCTCAACTGAAGAACAAAACAAATGGAAGAATACCCGATGGAAACAGATTAAATAAATTCGCCGGAAGTCTGTTAGTCCGGACCACCTAAAGGCTAATTCATTTACATGATCAGTTTATTTAATCGCACGTGTCCATACCGTTGATTTTCCGAGCCATTTGATGCCAACCACATATCCTTTAATCGTTAATGTGTTGGCTTCTTTTCCAAACCAGGCAAAACAATCGTAAGTTTTTCCCGAATTCGGATCATAAATGCGACCTTCCTGCCATTCGTCGTCGCCGGCATTGTATTTTAATCCTGAAAGAATTTGCAATCCCAGCCTGGATCTTGAACGTAGTTTAACATCCGGGTTCTGGTCGTCTTTCTGCGGTTGACCATTCACATATTTCTCCGGAATAATGTAAATCACCGTTCCGACGAACTTTCCGCTTTCTTCACTGACCTCTATTTTCGAAGTTCTTTCGGCATTCCACCAAACACCGGTTATTTTCTGAGCATTCTGAGCAAACACCTGTGAGACAAACAATCCGAGTAACAGAATAAATGTGAATCTTTTCATCGGTATATTTTTTTAGCAATTTAGAAATCTTTTTTGTGATTTTTAACCGAAAAAAAACTTCCACTACAAATAACAGAAGAATCACTTTCACTTTTCTAAATAACATGCTGGAAATAAAAGACAAACATATCCTTAATGTTTATTTAACGTATATTGGTTGCACGAGTCAACTAATATAGCCTATTTTTGCAATTGAATTAAAAATAACAAATGGAATTATGTAAGCCACTGGGATATCTCCTGGGTAGGAGTTTGAAGGTTTTCAAAAATCAACTGGTCTTCGAATTCAAAGAAAAACAGATTGAACTGACATTTGAACAGTTCGTTATTTTACACATGTTAAATTCGAATTGCGACCTGATACAACAAGATTTGGCCAATCAAATGCAAAAAGACAAGTCAATCATAGTTCGCCAGATCAATGCATTGCTTGAGTGTCAGTATGTCATCGGACAAACAAATAAAGACGATAAACGAAAGAAGAACCTGATTCTGACTAAAAAAGGTTTTGAGATATTAAACCAAATGGAAGAAATCGCATCGGAGACTTCGAGCAAACTTCTGTCAGGAGTTAGTGAAACAGAACTTGAAATTTTCCGGAATGTCTTGTCTAAAATTCAGGAAAATGGTGGTTTAGAAGAAGAAGCTTTTAATTGTTGACCATATCAACCAAATAAGAAATACACAAAGAAACAAAATGAAAACAAGTATGAAAATCAGAAACCTGGGAATTATTTTGATAATGTTTGCCGTGTCATCGTGCGGTAGCAAGCAGGGAGGAGCCAATGCTGGAGCAGGAATGCCAGGCCAGGTAAAAGAATATCCGGTAATCGCTGTTAAAATTCAGTCGACCCAACTTTTTAAAGATTACCCGACAAAACTTCAAGGCCAGCAAACGGTCGAAATACGGTCAAAAATTGCCGGATACATCGACCAGATTCTGGTTGATGAAGGTGCATTTGTCAAGAAAGGACAGGTACTTTTCCGTCTGAATGCCAACGACCTTCAGGCATCCATGCGTTCGGCCGAAGCTCAGGTAAAAGTTGCTGAAGCTGATATTAACACAGCTGTAGTTAACGTTGAAAAAACCAAGCCGCTGGTCGAAAAGAACATTATCAGCAAGTTTGATCTCGCATCAGTAGAATCGGCATTAAAAGCCAAAGAGGCACAACTGGCACAGGCCAAGGCCAATCTTGAAAACGCCAGAGCCAACCTGCAATACACGATGATTACCAGTCCGGCAGAAGGAACAATCGGAACTTTCCCCTACCGTGTTGGAAGTTTGGTGAGTAGCGCAAGCGCTGAACCATTGACAACTGTTTCAAATACAGTAAAAATGTATGCTTACTTTTCGTTTAACGAAAAAGAATTTCTGACACTGACCAAAGGATTGAAAGGAAAAAACCTTCAGGAAAAATTCACAAAATTGCCTGAAATTTCACTGATATTGGCTGACAACTCAGTCTATGAACAAGCCGGGCACATTGAAACTGCCAGCGGACTAGTTGATCCCCAAACAGGAGCAGTCAATGTTCGCGCTACTTTTCCTAATCCAGACGGATTTTTACGCAGCGGTAGCAGCGGATTTGTGCGACTTCCTCAATATGTCGACTCTATCATTATCATTCCTCAGAAAACAACCTATGAATTGCAGGGGAAACACTTTGTTTATTTGGTTGGTGCCGACAATAAAGTTCGTAATACTGAAATTGGAGTGTTGGTTGGTAACCTGAAAGATTCGTATGTGGTAACCAGCGGACTGAATGCCGGCGACCAGATTGTTTTTGAAGGTATTGCATCGTTACACAACGACACCGAAATTAAACCCAAATTGGTAGAAACAGGAAGCCTTTCCGAAAACATGCCGGTTTCAACTCAGGTTAAAAACTAAATCAGAAAAAAATCATGTTCAGAAAATTTATAGAACGACCGATTTTATCATCGGTCATCTCCATTATTATTGTCATTCTGGGAGTGCTTGGTTTGATCAGCCTCCCGATTGAGCAATACCCCGACATTGCTCCACCGACTATTACGGTATCGACAAGTTACACCGGAGCCAATGCCGAAACGGTATTAAAAAGTGTGATCACTCCGCTTGAAGAGCAAATCAACGGTGTTGAGAACATGACCTACATGACCTCTACCGCCAGCAATAATGGATCGGCCTCTATTGATGTATTCTTCAAACAGGGGACAAACGCCGACATGGCAGCAGTAAACGTACAAAACAGGGTAGCGCGGGCCACGAGTTTGTTGCCAGCCGAAGTAACACGTGCAGGGGTTATTACCGCCAAACGGCAAAACAGTATGCTGATGGTATTCTCGCTGTACAGTGAAGATGGCAAATACGATGAAACGTTTCTTCAAAACTACAGCAAGATCAATCTGCTCCCACAAATTCAACGCGTAAAAGGCGTTGGTGAAGCAACCGTTTTCGGGGCAAAAGACTACTCCATGCGTATCTGGTTAAAACCAGACGTGATGTCCTCTTACAACCTCATGCCTTCAGATATAGTGGCAGCACTGAACGAGCAAAACCTGGAGGCAGCCCCTGGCCGTTTTGGAGAGCAGAACGATCAGTCGTTCGAATATGTGCTCAGATACAAGGGGAAATTGTCAATGGCAAATGATTTTGAAAACATCATCATCAAAGCCGATAAAGACGGGAATATACTTCGCCTAAGCGATGTTGCAAGGGTTGAATTAGGATCGCTAAGCTATTCCTCTTCAACTTCAGCAATGAACAAACCCGGAATTGCCATGGCTGTATTTCAGTCGCCGGGTTCAAATGCCCGCGAAGTAATTATTGAGGCTCAAAAAGTACTTGATAATGTTGCCCAAACTTTTCCTGAAGGTGTTAAATATCATATCCTGATCAATGCCAATAACTTTCTGGATTCGTCTATCGAGAAGGTTCTTAGTACACTTCTTGAAGCCTTTCTTTTGGTATTTATAGTCGTGTTTGTTTTCCTGCAAAATTTCAGAGCAACTTTAATTCCTGCCATTTCGGTACCGGTAGCAATCATAGGAACCTTCTTCTTCCTGAATTTATTTGGATTTACCATCAACCTTTTAACATTATTCGCCTTGGTTCTGGCGATCGGGATTGTGGTCGATGATGCCATTGTGGTCGTTGAAGCAGTCCATGCCAAACTCGACCAGGGTGCAAAAAATGCAAAAGAAGCAGCGGTTTCTGCAATGAATGAAATCTCAACCGCCATCGTCTCCATTACGCTGGTTATGGCTGCCGTATTTATACCTGTAACTTTTATTACTGGTACAACCGGCGTTTTCTATAAACAATTTGGTATTACACTGGCTGTAGCCATCGTTTTGTCGGCAGTCAATGCATTAACATTGAGTCCCGCACTTTGTGCTCTCCTTCTCAAACCGCACAAAGATAACGAACTTCACAACAAAGGTTTTATGCCACGTTTTTATGCGTCATTTAACGTTGCATTTGAGTCAATGACTGAAAAATACAAAACGACTACCCACTTTTTTATGAAGAAAAAATGGTTGTCGGTTTCTCTTATTTTGATCTTCTCAGTTGCATTAGTTTATCTGGCGAAGACAGCGCCTTCGGGATTTGTTCCGTCAGAGGATACCGGAATCCTGATTGTTGATATCAGTATGCCACCGGCCACCTCATTGGAACAAACTAAAAAAGTGGTACAGCAGGTTGACCAGATATTAGAACATACTCCTGAAGTTTCGGGAAGGGCAATGGTCGTTGGACGGTCAATCATTAGTGGACAAGGCAGTTCTTACGGAATGATGTTCTGTGATCTGAAACCATTCAATGAAAGAAAAGGAGAAGGACAAGATATAAAGAGTGTGATTGGGAAACTTTATGGTGCAGTCTCACAAATTAAAGATGCACGTATTATTTTCATAACCCCACCTATGGTTCCCGGATTTAGTATTTCGGGAGGTGTTGAATTAAAACTGGAAGATAAGACCGGGGGTGACATTAAGAAATTTGAAGATATATCACATCAATTTTTGGGTGCTCTTAACCAACGTCCGGAGATGCAATATGCGATGACCTCTTTTAATACAAACTTCCCGCAATACACTGTTGATGTGAATGCAGCTCGCTGTATGCAATCCGGGATCAAAGTCAGTACGGTGCTTTCAGTCTTACAGGGATATATTGGAGGTTACTATGCCTCCGACTTTAACCGGTTTGGAAAGCAATACCGCATTATGGTACAGGCAGATCCGAAATACCGAGGAAACCCTGACGATCTGAATAATATTTCCGTAAGAACATCATCAGGCGAAATGGCACCAATTACCGAATTCATTTCACTTAAGCGTACATATGGTCCTGAAAATATAACCCGTTTTAATATGTACACTTCCATAGCAGTTAACAGTGCCGCTAATCCTGGGTACTCTACCGGCGATGTGATTAAAGCAATCGAAGAAGTTGCGGATCAGACTTTACCTCAGGGCTATGGGTACGAATTCTCAGGTTTAACACGAGAAGAAATGGCTTCAGGAAACCAAACCATCCTGATTTTTGCACTGAGTTTAATTTTCGTTTACTTCCTGTTAGCAGCACAGTACGAGAGTTATATCCTCCCATTGTCAATCCTTGTTTCGATGCCGATTGGTATCGCGGGAGCCTTCATCTTTGCCCGTATTATGGGTGTTGAAAACAACATTTATTTGCAAATATCATTGATCATGCTGATTGGCTTACTTGCCAAGAATGCTATTCTAATCGTTGAGTTTGCCCTGCAGCGAAGACACAGTGGAATGAGTATCGTACAAGCGGCAGTAGAAGGTGCAACGGCGCGTTTGCGTCCAATCCTGATGACCTCGTTTGCCTTTATTTTTGGACTGATTCCGCTGGTTGTTGGCGGTGGTGTAGGTGCCAACGGAAACCGCTCAATTGGGGTAGGCGCTGTTGGAGGAATGTTTATCGGTACAATGATCGGTATTCTGGTCATCCCGGCCATGTTCGTGATTTTCCAAACCCTGCAGGAAAAAGTAAAGAAATTGGAAAAACATTCCATTTCAGACATGAACTCTCTGGAGGGAGAAGAAGAAAGTTTTGAAGGTTAGTGAAATCAGAAATAAAACAGTTATGAGAATACATTCAATAAAATACATTATCCTGATCGCCGGACTAGCCGGAGTGCTCTATTCGTGCAGTACTCCGCGCCATTTCCAGCGCGAAACAGTGAATACAGACGGGCTGTATGGCAGCGAAGCTAAAACTGACTCGGCAACCATTGCCGATACTCCATGGAGCAAGCTGTTTACAGAAACTTATCTGCAGCAACTCATTCAGGAAGGATTGGACAACAACCCAGACCTGCAGATTGCTGTGCTGAAAGTACTCGAAGCAGAAGCTTACTTTTCGCAAAGCAAAGCCGCTATGTTGCCGGGTATTTCAGCCAAAGGAACCGGAACATACACCCGGAATCCAGAATCAATTTATCCAGACGGACCTCGCGAAGTGTCCACATTTCAACTGGGAGCAGAAGCCAGTTGGGAAATCGATTTATGGGGTAAACTTCGCAGCTCGAAACGTGGAGCATACGCCAATTTACTGGGCACTGACGCTGGTAAAAAAGCCGTACAAACCTGGTTGATCGCGAATATTGCAACAGCTTATTACAGTCTGGTCGCGCTGGATGCGAAACTAGCCATCACTCAGGAAACCGTAAAAAACAACATCGATTTGGTTGAAACAATGAAGGTGCTGAAAGAAAGCGGAAGAGTTACCGGAGCAGCTATCGTTCAAAGTGAAGCCGCCCGTTATGCAGCTGAAGTAACGATTCCGGATCTGGAACAGCAAATTCGTGAAACGGAAAATACACTTTGCCAACTGCTCGGACGCGTTCCAGGAACCATTGCACGGGGAAAAATCGACGAACAAAACTTATCATCAGTTTTGCAAACAGGCGTTCCTGCCCAATTGCTCGACAATCGTCCGGATGTGATGCAGGCCGAATTTGCGGTAATGAGTGCCTTTGAAACAACCAACAATGCCCGTGCTTATTTTTATCCTGCACTGACACTGACTGCTTCAACCGGATTTGCAGCTGCCGATCTGGACAAACTGCTCGACCCAAAATCTTTCGCCGCCAATATAATCGGAGGACTAACACAACCGCTGTTCAATAAAAGAATTAATTCAACGCGCTTGAAAGTAGCCCAGGCCCAGCAGGAAGAATCGTTGATTAACTTTCGGAATACCTTGCTAATAGCCGGACAGGAAGTTCACAATGCTCTTGGTTCGTATGAATCGTCGGTTAAGAAAATAGCCTTGCGCCAACTTCAACTTGAGGCCTTGATTAAATCGGTCGATTATACCAAAGAGTTACTAAACTATGGTTCTGCAACTTATACCGAAGTTCTTAATGCACAAACAAGCTTGTTGTCAGCACAGTTAAGCAGTGTAAATGATCACATACAACAATTGAATGCTACGGTGAGCCTATACCGTGCACTGGGAGGTGGCTGGAAATAATCCGCACCAATCGTCATCAATTCAGATCTCAGAGAATATTATAAATAAACGGGACGGCTATTTTCGGATAGTCGTCCCGTTTTTGTGTCAACCGTCCGTCTTTTACTACTTTTGTCTCCGGAACAAATTAAAGCTTGATCAATGGCAAAAGTAAACTGGAAACCCGGAACCATGGTTTATCCGCTCCCGGCGGTATTAGTGACCTGTGGCGAAACTCCCGATGAATACAACCTGATAACTGTCGCATGGACAGGCACCATCAGCAGCGATCCGCCCATGTGCTACATTTCGGTTCGGCCCAACCGACATTCCTACGAAATCATTAAACGCACCGGCGAGTATGTGATTAACCTCACGACAGAAGAACTGGCCAGGGCAACTGATTGGTGCGGCTGTCGTTCGGGTTCAAAATTCAATAAGTGGAAGGAAATGGGACTGACACCTGCACCTGCCACCATAGTAAAAGCGCCCATTCTGGCAGAAGCTCCGATTAGTATTGAATGTAAAGTGAAGGATATTATCGAACTGGGCACACATCACATGTTCATTTCTGAAGTTTTGAACGTGATTGCCGACGATCGTTACATCGATCCCGAGACCGGTGCTTTCAGCCTGAAAAAAGCGAATCCGATTGTGTATTCACACGGTCATTATTTCAAAGTAGGCGAACCAATTGGAAAATTTGGCTGGTCGGTGGAGAAGAAAAAGAAGTAAACAGTGTTCAGTCGCAGTATTCAGAAAAAAAGCAAAGTAAAAGTAAAAAAGCAATTACCCTGAAAGGGTAAAATATCAATAACCGCGGGTGAAGCAAAGCGGAACCCGTGGAAAGAACAAAAAAAAGAGCCAGGCGCATCTGATACAGATCATTGAAATGGAAGTGCACCATGCGCCGCATTCGAAAAAGTTGATTAATAATTTACAAATACAAAATATGACAAACGATAATATTCAACAGACCGAAAACCCGTTACTGAAACCGTTTCAAACCGTTCACCAGACGGCGCCGTTCAACTCAGTCAAGATCGAACATTATTTACCTGCCTTTGATGTGGCAATTGAACTGGCTAAAGCCGAAGTTCAGACAATTATTGACAATCAGGCCACTCCTGATTTCACCAATACCATTGTTGCACTGGATTTAGTTGGAGAAAAGCTGGAACGTATCAAAGCCATTTTCTTTAACCTGAATTCCGCCGAAACCTCCGACGAAATGCAGGGAATTGCACAGAAAGTTGCTCCCAAACTTTCGGATTTCGGAAACGACATCACCCTGAATGAGCAGCTTTTTGCCAGGATCAAAGAAGTGTATAATCAGCGGGACAAATTGGTTTTAAATGCTGAAGAATCAACTTTACTCGAAAAAACATTTCGTAGTTTCGTGCGCAGTGGGGCCAACCTGAACGAGTCGGACAAAGCAAAATACCGTGAAATAACGAAGGAATTGTCGCAGCTTGGACTTAAATATCAACAAAACGTGCTGGCCGAAACCAATTCGTATGAATTGCTGATTACCGACAAAAATGATTTAAGTGGACTTCCGGAGTCGATTATTGAAATGGCCGCACAAACCGCTCAGTCGAAAAACAAAGAAGGCTGGCTCTTCAATTTGCAGCATCCGAGTTACGTGCCATTCCTGAAATATGCAGACAAGCGGTCCTTGCGGGAAGAGATATTCCGGGCATCAAGTTCTCGGGCAAACCACGGAAACGAAAATGACAACAACGAAACCATCAAACGAATCGTTGAGTTAAGGCTTGAAAAGGCACATTTACTCGGTTTTAAAACTCATGCTGAATATAAACTTCAGGAGCGGATGGCCGAGACTCCTGAAAAGGTTACTTCGTTTTTAGACGATCTTCATCAGTCATCAAAACCCTTTGCGGTAAAAGAATTTGCTGAAGTTCAGGATTTTGCTGAAAAATCAGGATTTACAGGTACGATCCAACGCTGGGATTGGGCGTATTATTCCGAAAAGCTAAAGTCAGAAAAATATAATTTTACCGACGAAGAAGTAAAACCCTACCTGCAACTCGAAAAAGTAATCAGCGGTGTATTTTCACTCGCTCAAAAACTATACGGACTGGGGCTTAAAGAAAATAAAAACATTCAGGTCTATCATCCGGACGTGATGGCTTACGAAGTTTATAACGAAAAAGAAGAATTTATTGCCGTTTTGTACCTCGACTTTTTCCCCCGCGAAGGGAAACGCTCCGGCGCCTGGATGACTGACTACCGCACGCAGTCGAATGTCAATGGAAATTCAATCCGGCCGCACATTTCGCTGGTGACCAATTTCAGTAAGTCAACCGAGAGTACACCTTCGTTACTGACATTCGACGAGGTGACAACTTTTTTGCATGAGTTTGGACACGGCCTCCACGGCATGTTAACACAGTGCCAGTTTCCCGGAACTTCAGGAACCAATGTGTATTGGGATTTTGTTGAGCTGCCTTCACAGATTCACGAAAACTGGGCCTACGAAAAAGAGTGGCTCGATCAGTTCGCGGTTCATTACCAAACCGGAGAAAGATTACCCGAAGATCTCATTCAGAAAATACAGAAAGCGCAAAATTTCCAGGCGGCTTATATGATGGAACGCCAGCTGAGTTTTGCTATGCTCGACATGGCTTATCACAACCGAGAAACCCCGGTTCAAAAAGACCTGAAGGAGTTTGAACTGGAAGCAATTGCATCGACCGATTTGTTTGAACCGGTTAATGGAAGTATGCAAAGCACCTCCTTCTCACATATTTTCTCCGGAGGGTATGATGCCGGATATTATAGCTACAAATGGGCTGAAGTTCTGGATGCCGACGCGTTTTCAGTTTTTCAGGAAAAAGGAATTTTTGACCGCGAAACAGCCGACTCGTTCCGAAAAAACATTCTGGAAAAAGGAGGAAGTGAACATCCGAAGATTTTGTACAAGGCTTTCCGCGGACAGGAACCAAGCTCAGAAGCTTTGCTCAAACGAAACGGACTGGTTTAAGATTGAATCAGAAGTGATAAGTTTGAAATCTGAACATGACAGAATACGGTCATGTTCAGATAAACATGAAGACCATGTTCATGATCAGAAATCCGAGCAGGAATCCGGTGTAAACCTGCGAACTGGTATGTTTTTCAAGGATAAGTCTTGAAGTACCTACCATTCCGGCGATTAGAATCAGTGCAATCAGAATCAGGACAGGACTTTCGTGAAGGCGAAAAGAAAGACCAAAAAAACCTCCGACTAATCCACCAACGGCAGCCGAGTGCGCGCTGATTTTCCATTTCAGGGAGATTGCAAGCAGCGCAATCTGAACAAGAATGGATGCAATCAGGAAAAAATTGTAGATCGGAAAAACAGGCAGTCGCTGAAGAATCAAATAACCGATGTAATAAAACACAGAACTGAACATCAACGGAAGAACCCGGTCGGTGTTTTTTTCCATGTTCCAATCAAACTTCTGATTTAAAGCTAAAAGTCCGATACTGAGCGCTGGCAAAACACAGGTTGACAGAAAGACCACCAGCAGGACGAATTGTTTCACACTCCAGGGGAGTAATGCAAAATAAAATCCCGAGTTAAAAAGAAGCAAGAATCCAATTGTAGGAATCAGAAGCGGATGAAACACGATGGAAGTAACTCGTGCAACCGGATGAAGTATGTTTTTCATATTATAGTTCTTTTCTCATTCGGGCCACTGGGATCCCGAGCTGTTCACGGTATTTGGCAACTGTTCGCCGTGCCACGACGTACGATTTTTCTTTCAGAATCAGAGCCAGCTTTTCATCCGTTAACGGATGGCGCTTATCTTCGCTATCAATGCATTCAGCCAGAATTGTTTTAATTTCGCGCGTCGAAACTTCCTCTCCGGTATCAGTTTGCATTCCTTCTGAAAAGAAATATTTCAACGGATAAATCCCAAAATGGGTCTGGATATATTTGCTGTTTGAAACACGCGAAATAGTAGAAATATCTAATCCGGTCAAATCAGCAATGTCTTTCAGAATCATTGGTTTCAGCTTGGTTTCATCGCCATCTTCAAAAAATTCTTTCTGAAATTTGATGATTTCGGTCATGGTAACCTGCAACGTCTGATGGCGTTGGCGAATAGCATCAATAAACCACTTGGCCGAGTCCAGTTTCTGTTTCATAAAAGACATGGCATCCTTCTGATCTTTGGATGCACCCTTTTTATTAACCGAATAGGATTTCATCAGATTGAGGTAAGTATTATTCAGCTGAAGATCAGGAACATTTTTCTGGTTCAGACTTAAATGAAGTTCACCGTCCAAATTGTCGAGCAAAAAATCAGGAACGATTACCTGATTCGATTTACTCATCGGATTGCTGTACGAACTTCCCGGTTTCGGATTCAGTTTCAGAATTTCGTCGATAGCCTCTTTCAGATCTTCTTCCGGAATCTCGTATTTACGGAGAATTTTATCGTAGTGTTTTTTTGTAAACTCTTCAAAATTATCCCGAATAATACGTACTGCCAGACAGTTCGAACCTTTGCCTTTTTTACGCATGATCTGAAGCAGCAAACATTCCTGAAGATTGCGAGCTCCAATGCCAGGTGGATCAAAATCCTGTATGATCTCCAAATAATGCTCCAGATCTTCCAGTTTCACTTCAATGTTTCGGTGAAATGCCAGATCGTCGGAAATTGAGAGTAAATCGCGGCGTAAATAACCATCCTCATCAATATTTCCAATAATATATTCGGCAATTAATTCCTCGTCCTCGCTCAGGTTCGAAAGCCCAAGTTGCTCAATCATTGAATCGTAAAAGCTAATACCCGAAGAGTAGGGCATATCAACCTGCTTGTCATCTTTCGAATAATTATTAGCTGATAAGCGGTAGTTGGGCACATCTTCATCGTTCAGATAATCTTCGAGCGAAAATTCATCATCCGATTGTGAATCATCCGAATCTTCGTCATAAGTCTCATCCTGATCGCTATCTTCGATGAGATCCAGAATAGGATTTTCTTCCAATTCGCTTTTTATACGCTGCTCAAGTTGAATTGCAGGAATCTCAAGCAACTTGATAACTTGTATCTGCTGCGGAGAAAGCTTCTGTAATAACCGTTGCTGTAAACTGATTCTCTGATCTGCCATTCTAATTCAACTTTCCCCAAAATTAAGATTTTAAATCGAATCGTATAACTTCTCTGACTCTAAAAAGAGAAATTGGCAACTGTAGCCTCAGTTATATCAACAAAAAGGAAACAGACTGGGATTAAGAATCAGGATAGCTGTTAAATATCAGCCCTTTTTTAGTAGCCGACCGAGGCTTCTTTTCTTTAAAAAAAGGCAGGTATTCAAGTTGCTTCTTATACTTTGATTTTCTGCTAAAAAGGTAGAAACACGTTCCGAATGTGATCCCGGAGAAATCGGAAATTGAGGGAAGAAGGAGTGAAAAGAAATTGTCGGTTCCGACATAGCACTGACCCAAATCCCACTTATACAGAATTCCGAATGGGACATTGAAATAAGAATTTCCGATGATGGAATAACCAGAACTGATCGAGAGTTTTTTATTTACGATATACCCGGCAGTCAACGAAAAACTATTGTGGTTCATTCCTTTGATGCTGATATACCGGTCAACCACTCCAATAGCCAGTTTAGGGTTAAGTTGGTATTTCAGGCCTGCATAGAAAGTGGTTGGCAATGAGGAAATATAGCTTGAAATTGTATCTATATGATCAATCTTGAACAAGTCTGAAATATTTTCGATATCATCTGACGAAATCCCGGGGTTTTTAGTGACGATGCCATCTGGAGAAGTTACATAACCCGAAACATCTACAGATCCATTATAAGTAAGGGTATTCAGGTTATTCTTCCAGCTTATCTTACCGAATAAATCGACAGCGCTTGCAGAAACAGCAAGCCTGTGATTAATTTTATAATTAAATCCAAGATCAATGCCTGTTCCAACATTTTTCGAATTCAGCATAAAATTAACCGGAGAGAAATTTTCCGGCTGGATTGCACCAGTAATAAACCCGTCTTCCTGCACCAGCTTCACCGGAGCAGATAAATACATTGATCCACTGGTTATAAGCGTAGATAAATCCCCATCATTTACCAATTCTCCCTGAACGTCAGCTATTGCGGAAATTTTACCAAAGTATAATTTGGCCCGAAATCCAACAGTTAACTTATTCCGAATAATCTCTTTAGCATACCCAAGACTATATTCCCGGTAATAAGCCGCATTGGCAGGAAAGGAATGCGGTTGATTTATAACAGGGGTTAAAAATTCAGGATTTCTAATAAACTCATAAAAACTGCCTTCAACAACACTCATTATTTGCTCAACTTCTTTAATTCGAAAATTAAAGGATCCGAATTCTGAATTATATCCTAAATGCAAAAGGGAACTTTCGAATCGTTGATAAAACGAACCACCTTCAACAAACTTATCCAATTTATCATTCAACACATTCTCTATTGTATCACCCAGAAGTATATTTTTAAGCATTCTATTTACTACAATCTGATTGTTATAGCCCACATTCATTCCTGACAACGGAAAAATACTGAATGTGAAATTATGCTGTGAAGTAAGAAAAGCGGGGTTATAATCAGACGAGTTGAACTGATCATGAATATGGTAAAAAACCAGATTCGACTGAGCCTTTCCTGACAAAATCGTCACTGACAACAATGCCAGCAAAATCACCATTCCTTTATTACTCATGCCTGGCTTCATAAATCAGGATTTGGTTCATCGGAGAGCCCTGTAATTTTGTAAAAAAACTCTCGCAGATAATATTAGCTATTATTCCTGAAGTAAATATCACCAATTTTCTTTTAGGTAAAAACATATTGAGATAAAAGCTTAAATAAAACGAAAATTACCACGAGACATTGCTAAAAAAGAACCGGGTTCGCGAATTAAAAGGTCTCTATTACATTTGGGGTGGGTAGAAATTCGCTCAAAAAATGTTTTTTTTCATCCTGAAGGACAGCTTATTTCAACCCAATGGCATTTATCCGCCACAGAAGGAACGCTTTGTGTTAATAAAAGTGATGTTTTTAACCGTCATCGATGAATTCAAATTCAATGTAAAATTCTTTCTTCGGACGGAATAACAAATTCATATTTAATAGCATAGATTTAAGTAGGGTCTGCTGAAAAACTGATAAACAATTTGCTATGAGGTTGATACAGTTCATTCAGACAAACTATCTGCAAGGAAATCTTAGTCAAACAGTTCAAATGCTTGCATTTAGTAATTTGAAATGTTTGTTTTCTGCTAACTCACCCCGAGGTCGCTTCGCTTCCTCCGCCCCTCTCTACTCGTAGAGAGGGGGGAAGACCGAGCCTTCGGGGTGAGTCAGGTTTTATTGACAGTTTTAAGAAACACAATAAATTGAGTTTTTCAGCAAACCATAAGTAATGAGAACAATACAATGTCGTGTTTTTCAAACAGAGTTAGAAATACTCGTTTTGCCGCTCTGCTGCTTCTACGAGTAAAAAGGAACACCACAGATTAAGATATAAAGTTGCTTTTAAATCTGTGGTTATCTGAGTAATCTGTGGTAAAATCAATTACAGGTAGAATCTCGCTTGAAAAAACATATTGTCAAAACTAGAATACGACATTTAATCGTTCTTTTTCCTCCGAAATTATTTTAGAGCGAACGATTTCATCGTTTCCTACCAAGCCTGCACGACACTCCTTCAACGTTGGCCCTGTGCTGGATTAAACTGTACATTCAGGACGAAAAAATTCAGGATTAATGCTTACCCATACTATCTGTTAGAAAACCTGAATTTATCTATGGTTTTATGTTCAAATGGAAACTAATTCTAATTGTATTCTAATTACAAAAAACACTATGCACACAAACAACAAACAAACAAATACTTATAAAATAATAAAAGTATATTGATTCCATTTTTAAAATTATTTCGATTATTTTTACGAGGCAAATAATTAGATAAGATGAAAGATAAGCAGAGAGGGTTATTCCATTTAGCTCAATTAGATAGCGTATATTTCAATAATAAGCAGAACAAAATTGTTATCGAAAATTGCCAACAAATGATCGAAAATTGCCAGATAAATCTTTCGTCCTTCAACAAGAGTTACCGCATCTCACAAAAATACATCCAGAATAAAGACTACCTCAGGTCTATTGAAGAATTAAAAATAACATATACCAGAATAAATAATTTGGACTTAGCGTATTGCAGCAAGTGCGCTGAAGTATTTCGGTCAACCATTATTCAATCTCTGGAAGTGATCCAGGAAGATCTTCAGAAAATGGGCAGCGGGTTTCTCAGATCCCAAAAGTATGCGTCAAGCTATCAATTAGTTTGCACCGTATTAGAAGAAATCAGAAAGTAAAGCAGATTTTGTTTCTCAGCAACATCTTAACCTAAAATAAAAGCAATCCGCGTATTTTATTAAGTATGCATCATGCGATTTTTTTGTTATTCGGTCTTAATCTAATTTATCCCCAAACGAACTCACCTAAAATCGAAATTGATCCACGGATCCCTTGCAAGGCTTTTTAAAATGCAAAAAAAAGAGAAAAGAGATCAATTGATCTCTTTTCTCTTTTGGCTCCCCAGGTAGGACTTGAACCTACGACCTACGGATTAACAGTCCGCCGCTCTAACCAACTGAGCTACTAGGGAATTTTTATGATGGCTTTCTGGATATTGTGTAACCGTTTCCTTTAAAGCGTTGCAAAAGTAGTAGCTTTTCCGAAAAGAAAAAATATTTTTGTAAAAAATATTTTCATGAAATCATTAAATAGCACTACAAACGGGCAAAAATCGGTTCTTGGAATCGGAAATGCGCTCATCGATGTTCTTATTAATATCACGGATGATACTGTTTTACAAAAATTTGGCCTCCCAAAAGGGAGTATGACTTTAGTTGACGCAATTCTTTCAGCCGAAATAAAAAAAGAAACAAAGAATAATCACCGAACTATTCAAACTGGGGGTTCAGCAGCGAATACAGTACACGGAATTGCAAAACTGGGCGGTCAATGCGGTTACATCGGCAAAATTTCGGACGACGAAATGGGCAATTTCTTTTTGGAAGATTTCAAAAGAAATCAGATCAACACTCATTTTTTCTACAGCGAAACCGGAACCGGACATGCAACTGGATTAATCAGCCCGGATTCGGAGCGAACTTTTGGAACCTATCTGGGAGCAGCGATGGAATTAACAGCCGAAGAAATGACTTCGGAAATTTTCTGCAATTATGGCATTATGCATATCGAGGGATATCTGGTCCAAAACCATGCACTAATTGAAGCGGCCATGAAAGCGGCCAAAGCAAATGGGCTATTGGTTTCGATCGATATGGCAAGCTTTAATATAGTAGAAGCCAATCTCGATTTTCTGCATCGCATCATCCGCGACTATGTCGATATTGTTTTTGCCAACGAAGAAGAGTCATACGCACTAACCGGAAAAAATCCGGAAGAAGCATGTTCCGTAATTGCCGGTATGTGCAATATCGCGATAGTAAAGCTGGGTGCAATGGGCTCAATCATTCAATCGGATAAGTGGGTTGTTCGGATTGATGCAATTTCCGCTAAAAGTATTGACACCACCGGAGCAGGCGATATTTATGCTGCTGGTTTTCTTTATGCATTGTCCGAAGGCCTCGATCTCGAAATCGCCGGGGAAATCGGTTCATTGCTTGCCGGAAATGTAGTGGAAATCATGGGGGCCAAAATTCCTGAAGAAACATGGGAGAGACTGCGTCCTCTGATTGAAACGATTAAACAGGGTTGATCATTCCTGAGAAATAATCTTAAGTTTTAAACCGATGAATTCATTTTTACCAGCCACGGCAGTGATTTAAGACAGAAAAGCATACTTTTGTACACTTTGAAAATCAGCAAATAAATAACTCATAATCAGTAAACATCATACAGCATGAAGCGACTGAAAATTAAGGAAATTCTAAAAGGAGAACTAATTGGACAACAAATAGTTGTTAAAGGATGGGTACGAACCAAAAGAGGAAGTAAAAACGTTAATTTCATTGCATTAAATGACGGGTCAACCATCCATAATCTTCAGGTTGTTGCTGATGTTGAAAAGTTTGGTGAAGAATTACTGAGAGATATTAATACCAGTACTGCTCTTGGAATTACAGGAAATCTGATTGCCTCTCAGGGTAGCGGACAGGCTGTTGAACTGAATGCAACTGAAATTGTAATATATGGAAAAGCTGATCCGGACAAATACCCGATTCAGCCCAAGAAACACAGTCTCGAATTTTTACGTGAGAATGCCCATTTACGCTTTCGGACTGCCACTTTCAGTGCAATTTTCCGTATTCGCCATTCCATGGCTTTTGCCATCAATAATTATTTCAACAGTAAGGGTTTTGTTTATCTGCATACCCCTATCATTACCGCTTCGGATGCGGAAGGTGCCGGACAAATGTTTCGGGTTACCACGCTGGATGCAAAAAATCCGCCTTTGCTGGAAGACGGAAGCATTGATTACTCGCAGGATTTCTTCGGGAAACCAACCAACCTGACCGTTTCGGGCCAGCTGGAAGGTGAACTGGGAGCGACAGCACTGGGTGAAGTTTACACCTTCGGCCCAACCTTTAGGGCTGAAAACTCAAATACAACCCGTCACCTCGCCGAATTCTGGATGATTGAACCTGAAATGGCATTTTATGAACTTCAGGATAATATGGATCTGGCTGAAGATTTTCTGAAAAGCCTGATCAGCTATGCACTCGAAAATTGCATGGATGATCTGGAATTCCTGAGTAAACGACTTCTGGAGGAAGAAAAAAATAAGCCTGTGGATGACCGTTCGATGGAGTTGGTCGAGAAACTCCGTTTCGTTTTGGCGAACGACTTTATCCGACTGCCATATACTGAAGCAGTTGACATTCTGAAAAATTCAAAACCGTATAAAAAAGGCAAATTCCAGTTTCCGGTTGATTGGGGAACCGACTTGCAAAGCGAACACGAACGCTACCTGGTAGAAAAACATTTCAAAAAACCAGTAATCCTGATCAACTATCCGAAGGAAATAAAAGCATTCTATATGAAACAGAACACCGATGGGAAAACTGTTGCGGCCATGGATGTTCTATTCCCCGGAATTGGCGAAATCATAGGAGGTTCGCAACGCGAAGAAGATTACGACAAACTCGTCAGGCGGATGGAAGAAATGAGCGTTCCGGTTCATGAAATGGATTGGTATCTGGATACCCGCCGTTTTGGATCTGTTCCTCACAGTGGTTTTGGCCTTGGCTTCGAACGTTTCATCCTTTTCGTTACCGGCATGGGCAACATTCGCGATGTGATTGCCTTCCCGAGAACTCCTAAAAACGCCGAATTCTAGAATAACTTTTGATCTTTTCAAAAAAAATGGCCTGAGCTCAATAAATTGATCTCAGGCCATTTAGTGTCAAAGGATACAATCTCTAATGACCGTTTCCACCGCCATTATTGTTCCAGCCACCATTATTGTTTCCGCCGCCATTATTGTTTCCACCGCCATGATTGTTTCCGCCACCATGATTGTTTCCACCACCATGATTGTTTCCACCACCATGATGGTTTCCTTTGTCCGGATACCGTTCCTCACCCGGTGAACAAGCCTGCGCTTTTGGGCTGTTAAGCAGAACCATCATCGTCGCAGCCGAAAGAGCTACGTAACCTGTTTTCTTGATGGCTTCTTTACGGGAAATCTTTTTGCCTGCGAAATCTGCAACTTCCTTTTTGGCAATCCCTACGATTTTTTCATTCATAATAAACTTATTTTTAATGGTTTATAATAAAACACAATGTCTTAATTTCTAAATTAGAAAAATCATTCCCATGATAATTAAATCATTGCAATTACATTTTCGGGTTCTGGGATTTTTGACACGAATTTCAACAGAAAGATATATGATGTAAACATTTGATTATACCATATTATTGATCCC
The DNA here is from genome assembly GCA_035648135.1 of Prolixibacteraceae bacterium. GTDB lineage: Bacteria > Bacteroidota > Bacteroidia > Bacteroidales > Prolixibacteraceae > Aquipluma. The sequence continues at coordinate 50,763 of DASRMB010000032.1, read as the reverse complement.
AATGAAGAAGATCATTTCTCCAATGGCTGAAATTTAAGCGTGAGTCATTTACATAGCCATTAAGCGAGTAAATGAAAAAACTAAACAGAATTTATCAGGAAGATCCGGTTGTAGAAATATTAGCGATGTGCTGAACTATTCCATTATTTTATGTTAAAACAACGCGGAAATTAATACAGGAAAACCTACTGTTACCCACAATTTAATTGAAGTAGCACTATTTTCAGGATCCGGCAAGATGCAATTTGAAGAAACAAAATTGAAACATTTAACGCCCATTTTGAAATCGCAGATGCATAAATATTCGTGTATAAATATATTAATTCTATTTGATCAAACAAGGTTTTTAAAAAATTGTTTGCAACAATCAAACAAAATATCAATTATTCTAATTGCTTTGTATCAATTTTAAACTTTTCTACTGCAGTAGTGTAATATTTAATCTCGTCATTTTTCATCCAGTATGACCAGATGAATTTTTATAAATAGTTTTTATATTTAAAAAATCATTTCAATCTCTTGCATTTTATTTAATCGTATTCAAATGGCTAACATTCCATTCCTAAAGAGAAAGATCGGACAATCGTACCTGATCTGGTTTCAAAACAGCAATTTATACTTTCAATTGGAGAAACCTGCCTGGTTTGTGTTCAGAAAACTAATAAAACAATACAAAACAGAAACAATTGCCAAAGAGTTTTCTACTCGATATAGTTATAGTTTTGAAGAGAGTTTAGCTTTTGTTTCTGAAATTCGCTTGAAAATTGAAGAAATAAACCAGCCTGAGAAACCGAAAAACAATACCTTACAGACTTTAGAGGGATTAGACCAATATATTTCCACCGCATATTCAATCCATCGATACCTTCTGGGAAATAAAATAATAGAATTCTCCTACGGAACCCAATGGCTTGAAAATTACATTCACCCATTGATCAATCATCTGGAAACGAGAGAAGATATTGATGAAAAACCTTATTTTGAATTATTTGCTTTTCAGGATAGAGTCGTTTTTAGATTTAACAACGTTGTAAAGGGGAGTTGGGCTAGTGATGAAAGTAATTTAGTGAAAGGGAAAATCTTTATGGAGCTGATTAATGTGCTACACAACAAAACAGACGCGGATTGGCTCATGACAGTACATGCTTCTGCAATTACCAATGGGCAGAAAACAATACTGCTTTCAGCACCTCCAGGCAGTGGGAAAACTACCCTTGCAGCACTATTGCAAGCGAATGGATATCAGCTCATTTCCGATGATTTTGTGCCCATCGACCAAGAATCATTTCATGCCTACCCCTTTCCTATTGCCATGTCGGTCAAGGAAGGTTCAATGGAAGTTTTGACTTCTCATTACCCTGCCTTAGAAAAAAAGCAATTGAATTATATTACTTCCGAAAAAAGCGTAAGATACTTACCCGTTGAGAATAAAATGATGAATATGATATTTCCAGTTCAGGGGTTCATATTTGTTAAATATGATAATACCGTTGATTTCATATTGGAGAAACTGGATGAAGTTAGAGGTATAACGCTTCTGCTTGAGCAGACATGGGTGGCGCCTACAAAAGGGAATACAGCTATTTTTCTCGAAAAAGTATTGCAAAATCCATTCTTCCAACTCACCTATTCCAACAATCAAAAGGCGTTGGATGCCATAACTCAACTATTTGAAAATGAATAATAAGGAAATCTTCTATTTTACAGGAAAATGTCTGACGCTTGATGAACATCCAGAATTCAGAACGGAAATTATTGACAGGTGCAAATCGGATCAAATTGATTGGCAACAATTTGTTTTTCTTTGCAGTAATCATTTAATTCTGCCTGTAATCTACCTGAAATTTAAATCACATGGAATTATTGAGTATTTACCAGAGGAATTGTCGGAACATTTAGTTGAAGTTTATGAATTAAATTTCATAAGAAACAACCGAATTCTGAAACAGCTTCATTCTTTAACCAAAACTCTAAATAAAAGCAACATCTATCCGGTATTTCTAAAGGGAGCCGGCAATTTGCTGGATGGACTCTACGCTGATATAGGTGAACGTATTCTTGGCGATATTGATTTTTTGGTTCCCGAAAAAGATTACCTCATTTCTGCAAAACTTATGGAAAGCGAGGGGTATTCAAAAGTATTGATCACCCCTGATTATACCGACATCAAAAATTCAAAACATTATCCCAGACTATCACATCCAGATTTTGCTGCGGTGATCGAAATACATAGGATTCCTGTTAGAGAAAATTATCTGAGTTGGTTTAATTCCACGATAATTGATCAGGAAAAAAGAACTATTGCCGCGATTAAAGGTTGTTACATCCTCTCCAATCATCATAAAATCACACACAATTTCATTCATAGTCAACTAAGCAATAGCGGACATGCAGCCGGGATAGTATCGCTCCGGGATCTCTATGATTTATACCTGCTTTCAAAAAGATCCTCAATAGTAGAAACCACCCCAAAAAATAGAAACAAACAAAAAGCTATCGCGTATTTTGCCCTGGCACGCTTAATTCTTGGATTAGATGAATCATTCTACTTCAAAAAGAACCTTTCTTTCAGGATACTTTTAAAAAAACATTCACTAAATCTGAGTTCAGCTACTTTTTACAACACTAATCGAAATATAAGATTTCTCTTTCAACATATTGTAAAAGAATATATAGGTCAGCTCATCAAATCTTTCTATTCAAAAAAAGTACGACAATCAGTAATCAGTCGTATTCGTAGTCGAAACTGGTATGGTGACCATTTGCGATTGTACATACACTTTTTTAAAAAAAATCAATAATCACTTTCGCACCAGGAATAAATCAAAGAAACAAAGGAATGGCGAACTAATTTTAAAAGAAGCAACTGAGACCTGATTCTAAAACTCTGTATTATTCAGCAAAAAGGCTATATTAATTTCTATTATAAAAAAAAATCATTTAGATTTGACACGTAAAAAGCATGGAGCATGAAAGATAAGAGGAGCAGACTATTTTCACTATCAGTAAAAGATAGTAAATATTTTAACGACAAAGAGGATAAAATTGAGTTGGTAGCTTGTTTCCAATTAGGAAAAGAATGCACAGAGCATCGTTTGATAATTAACGAAAATTTTCTCGCATCACGCAGGTTTCTGTTAAACAAAGATTACCCAAGTTCAATTGAAGCATTAAAAAGTGCCTTTTATAAGGCTGCCGAATTACAGGAGTCTTCCTGCAGCAAATGCGCTAAGCTTTTTTGCTCAACCATAACCAAATCATTGGAGAATATTCACGAAGATCTGCAAAAAATGTCATCCGGATTGATCCGGAATAAACAATATAAACCCAGCTTTAAGTTGGCTACTCTTGCCTTAGAAGAGTTTCGAAAAAAAACGTAAGGATTATTTCTATTCTGAAATATACTTCCCCTCTGGGCAATCCGAAAGAATAGAAGCAAGACCTTGATTGTTTGATTGTTAATGAAACGACTATAATGAAAATGAATTGATTCATTTATAATCCTGTACTGATTAAAAATGTTGCGGCAAATGCAACGATGGCATATAATTCAGGATATACGGCAAGCACCATTGTTTTACCAAAGATGTCGTGACCTGCACCAATTCCTACAATGCCATTGGCAATAACAAGTCCCTGAAAGATGGCAGAAAAAAGCCCGACAAAGCCAAGCATTAATCCGGCTGCAAGAATTGCCATCCCCTGTAACATGGTCATTTGATCTGTTATTACTCCCTGGTTATTAATAATAAAGAATCCAGCGAAACCGTATAAACCCTGAGTGCCTGGCAATGCACTTAGAATAAGGTAGCTGCCGAATGCATCCGGATTTTTTTTAAGCGCACCAATCGTTGAATTTCCACCTTTTACAACACCTATTACACTTCCGATACCAGGAAGGATCAGCATAAACGCCAATCCGATGTAAGCAATTATTAATGCTGTTGTCATGATAAGTTGGTTTTAGTTATTATTATCTTTTGTTGTATTTCAGAAATGGTTTATATTCTTTTCCGCCTCCGATAAACCCGGCATTTTTATAAAATTCGACAAATGTGAGACGCATCGGGTGAACAAACGAACCGAGTGTTGAAATCATAATATTTAGAGTATGACCCAACAGGAGGAATGTCACAAACAATATCGGGCCAATAATTGGTGAAGAGTGAAGGATGGTTAAGCCAATATCATTGACCACATAACCAAGAATTGAACTTGATAATCCAATAGCAAACAGTCGGATGTACGACAATAAATCGCCAAATATTCCCGTTACGGTTGAATAAATATCCCAAATTCCTTTCCCTACCCGAGTGAAAACTCCGGCTTCAGGATCGCTGAAAAACAGAATAAAGAAACCTCCCAGGAAAAGAATAACATATAGAATAAGGTTGTTATGCACAATTATATTTTGATCAATCAACAGCATATAAATCAAAACACCCGCGATAATAAAAAGCCATCCCAAAGTGCTCAACCCGTATGCAAACCCATATTGCTTAATTTGATTGACGGCTTTTAAACACATCCCGAAAATAATCTGGACTGCGCCCAAAAGGATTGCAAGATTAAACATGCTGGCGGGCTTAAGAAACAGACTTCGTATAGTTATGGTAAGATTGAAGTCCGACTCAATTAAATTAATACCAAAAAAAGTACCCGAAACAATTCCAAAGATGACTGTAGCAAAGCCAAGAAACTGGATGAGTGTAAGATAAGGCTTTAGGATTTTCGAAGCTTTCAATTTATAAACACCTGCTCCAATAATAAAGAGAAAACCATAGCCTGCATCGCCCAGACAAAAGCCAAAAAACAGCATAAAAAACGGTGCAAAGAACACAGTCAAATCAAGTTCACAATAGGCAGGCAACGAGAAAATTTTACCGATAGGTTCAAACAACTTGCTAAACCTGCCGTTTTGAAGCAGAATTGGCGCTTTGTCTTTTGGTGTAGCTTTTTCAGCAATGAATAAGACTTTGTTTGTATTTAGAAATTGATCGATTTGCTTTTTCATTGTTGCCGGAACCCATCCTTCAAGGATCATCAGTTTGTCGCCAAACTCTTTTTGTGTATTTAGAATGACCTGATTAAATTCCAAAGATGTTTGAATGGTCTCTTTTTCTTCTTTTAACACGGGTAGCGAATTGGCCAAAGAGTTGAGTTCACTATTAATGTCCGTTATTTTATTCTCAACAGTACTAATTTCTGTTTCCAATTCTACCAATGAATGTTCTGGTGTCGTAAGCTCCTCTGCGTCAAAACGCAGTTGTTCCTTACCTTTTTGAATGATGATGAAATAGACAGAGTGTTGACTTTCGCTAATTAGTTCAGCCTGATATTTCTCCTGAATTTGACTGGTAAATTTCTTTTTGCTGGCCATAAAAAACCTGACATGAAGATCTTCTGCTTTTAACCTTGAGATAATCTCTATGGAGAAATCGCCCCACGGAATTACTTTCTGTAATTCTTTCCGCTTAGCGTTTAATTCCTGATTAAGCGACTCCAACATTTCCTGTTTTTGAATGATCTCTTCCACCATTCGTAATGCATCACCAGCAGTGATGTGATCATTTTGCTCTTTTTCGCGCTTCTCCAGAAACTGAATTGTTTTTTCCAGTTGGTTTACCAATCCCGTTTTATGCCTTATATCTTCACTTCCCGCGTAATCTTTTTCGATGACGTGGAGAACTCCAAGCTGTTGAAGATCATTCAGAAAACTTTCATATTCCTGATGATAAATGAGGAAGCCATATTTATACATGGGTATAATCATGTGTCTATCTCTGAGAGTTGTTGCTGCCGCTTTTTTAGAATTTTCTGTGCTGATTTGGAAAGATTCTCTTCATCTTCCATAAAACGCTTTATTTTCATGATTGCATCTTCATAAGCTGGAATCTGAACCTTTTCGTATAAGTTCACCTTCTGAGTTGTTTTCCTTCTGGCATGGTTAAGCAATTCCGTCTTTCGTTTAATAACATCCCTTTCGATTGCAATGCTTACCAGTACTTTTATCTTTGATATCCCGTCAGGAAACCATTTGGGTTTGTTAAATAAACTAAACTCCTCTATCCGGAAGATAATTTCATCCAATTGCGGAGTCTTGAGTCCTGCAATGGTCTTTATTGTTGTTTTTACCTCTCCAACAGTTATCAGGTCTGGAATGAATTTCCCCCAGATTGCCGGATTTTTAGTATAATCTGCGAATTTCATTGCTAAATTATCGTCCAGTTCTTTAATTATTTTTCTGGCCTTTTCAACCTCGAAACGCAAAGTTGCTTCCTTATTCTTTAAAGTTGGAAGTGTCCGCAGCCTGATATTTAATTGTTTATTGAGGCTCTGCAAGGCTATTTTGTTGTATTGAAATTTTATTGTCATATTAAAATTTCAGTTTATTGATTTATTCATTCATGTGTTTCAGTCTACCGGAAAAATAAGCAAAGGCACCTTGCTTGCCAGTATCATTTTATGAATGATATCAGGATGAAAAAATTTATCGATAAAATTTCTTCTGTGGGAGGACAGTGAAATCCAGTCGATCTGATTTTTTTCAATAAATTCCTCAATCCCCGTAGGGAAATCAGTGTTTTCATACCAATCGGCCTGAATATCGTAACTGTCGTATTCTTTTTTCAGAAATTGGTTTATCCGCTCAACATTATTCAGAGAAACTGGATTATGCCCAATATCCAGATGAATACAATGTATTTTTGTATCAAAAGGTTTCACGGTGTCAATCAACTTGTTCAGTACGGTATAATCTGATTGGTGAAAATCAGTGACATGCATAATTTTCATTTTACCCGTATAGTGGTATTCAATGGACTCCGGGATGGTTAAGACTGGGAAACTGGTGTGCTCGGTGATAAAATGAATGACCTGCGAAAGATGTGCCTTTTCTTTGGGTTCCCTGTTTTTTTGCTCTATCAGAATAAGGTCAGGTTTATACCTTTGGCTTAAGTCGGCAAGGGTATTTTCCAGCCTTCCGGTGTGCATTGCAAAATGGAATTTCACCCTTCCCTGTAAAGATTTATTAATTTGTTTTTTCAAATCATCACTAAATTCCAGCAGCATGGCGTGAGCGGTTTGATAAACTTCCTCGCGTTCAATTTTCTCATGTTCTTCCCATGAAGTCCGGTACTGTATAGGTGCAAACAGATTTGGATCATCAAGGATATAAAGAAATTTGATTTCTGCATGAATCAAATCGGCGATTTCAAAGGCATATTTACAGGTATTGACCGAATATTTCCGAAGGTCAACCGGTACTAGAATTTTTTTGAAGTATTTTATGGTGCTGTCTTCCTCAATCCCGGCCAGATCATATTCTTTATTGATTTGCAGGAGTATTTTCACCATTTGTTCAACATCGTTTGGCCTGACTTTCAAATTCCATCTAAGCGAAAGTCCCTCGCCGGAGCTGTCAAATCCTTCATCAGTCAGAAAGCATTCAATCCCTTCAGATTCAAGCTTTTCCTTTACAAAACGGACGGCATACAGTTTTGTAAATTTCATAATGGTTATGAGTTGACTATTCATGGCAGTAATTTTTCAGGATGTTGTATTTACCATTTTCCGTATTTTTCCACGAACGCTGCTTTTATTCCTGCTTCGTTTATGGAGAAATATTTACCGAAAAGCTCCCAGGCCGTGTTAAGCATCGTATCTATATCCAAATTTACGTCAATGGCCAGCAAGCGGGTTGAGTATTCTTTAGCATATTTTAATGTTCTTTCATCGTAATCAGTCAAATCGAATCCATTCTCGAGTTTGGTTTTTGCATTTGCAGCATCGGCATAGAGCCGTATTGCTGCATTCATTACCTGAGGATGATCTTCTCTCGTTTTTTTTCCGATAACAAGCTGTTTCAGGCGGGACAAACTTCGGAACGGATCAATAATCACCTTTCCAATATCGGAATCTTTGCGAAGAAACAACTGACCTTCAGTAATGTATCCGGTATTGTCGGGGATTGCATGAGTAATGTCGCCTCCTGATAAAGTTGTAACAGCGATTATGGTTATTGATCCGCCATCAGGAAATTGCACTGCTTTTTCATAAATCCGGGCCAAATCGCTGTACAACGAGCCGGGCATAGAATCTTTGGAAGGAATCTGGTCCATCCGGTTTGATACAATACTCAAGGCATCAGCATAAAGTGTCATATCAGTTAAAAGTACCAGCACTTTTTGGTTTTTTTCAGCAGCAAAATATTCGGCAGCAGTTAAGGCCATTTCCGGAACAAGAAGCCGCTCTACAGGCGGATCTTCATTGGTATTTACAAAACTGATGATGCGATCAAGTTCCCCTTCATTTTCGAATATATTCTTAAAGAACAGGTAGTCGTCATTCGAAAGTCCCATTCCGCCTAAAATAATTTTATCGGCTTTGGCACGCATGGCCACCATCGCCATGACTTGATTAAACGGTTGATCAGGATCCGCAAAGAACGGGATCTTTTGTCCTGTTACAATCGTGTTGTTCAGGTCGATACCAGCAATCCCAGTTGCAATAAGTTCCGAAGGCTGTTCCCGCCGGACAGGATTTACAGACGGGCTTCCTGTTTCTGTTACTTTTCCATTTACTGGTGGCCCTCCGTCAATCGGAATCCCGTAAGCATTAAAAAATCTTCCGTTTAATTCATCGCTTATTCGCAAAGTTGGCGGGTGCCCCAGAAATATGACTTCAGCATTGGTAGGAATTCCTTCTGTACCCGAAAACACCTGAAGAGTCACCAAATCTTCCTGAATTTTAATGACTTGTGCCAACCTTCCGTTTACCGTTGCCATTTCTTCATATCCTACATTGCTGGCATACAGGGAGCATGTTGCTTTTGTGATGTGAGAAAGCTTGATGTAAATTTTTTGAAAAGCAGTGGTTTCCATGGTACATGAATTAATTGGCTACAAATGTGGTGTCGGGTTCTACCTGAGGTTGCCCAACAACTCTTTCCTGAATAATTTCCTTCAGTTTTTCTTCGAACCTGACAAAATCGTCCGACTTAAACCGGGAGTAATTCATCTGTTTTAAGACATTAATTATTCCTTTAAAATAAGGATTTACTTCTTCAAAAGTTTCAAACTTAAAATCTGAATTAATGAGTTTCAGTACAAGGTTCATCATGTAGTATTGCCGTTGAATCGGTGTATTGCAGTCAATTGCATCGAATCCATCTTGTTGAAGGATTACAAAATCGATAACTTCAGCTTTCCAGAATTGCAGATGATAATCAATAGGCACACCATCGTCACCCAAAATGTTTATCTGTTCATAAACCTCCCGTCCTTTCAGTAGGTAATTTTTAGCGAGCAATATTTTATCTACCCAGTCATCCGAGATTTCAGTCTTTATATACTCCTGAAATTCGGGATACTCCAGGTATTTTGAATAACTATCCAACGCATCGATCGCCGGGTACCTTTTGCTATCAGCGCGATCCTGGGAGAGCGCATAATAGCAGCGTGCCGTTTTTTTTGTGGCTTCAGTTACCGGTTCTTTCAGGTTTCCACCAGCAGGAGAGACTGTTCCGATAAACGTAACAGAACCCGTTTGACCATTATTCAGATAAACATAGCCTGCCCGGGCATAATAATTGGAAATAATAGCCTGCAAATCCATCGGGAATGCATCGGGCCCGGGCAACTCTTCCATCCTGTTCGAAATTTCACGTAGTGCCTGTGCCCACCGAGAGGTTGAATCAGCAAGTAATAAAATTTTTAAGCCCATGGAACGGTAATACTCGGCAAGGGTCATCGCAGTGTAGATGGAAGCTTCGCGTGCGGCAACCGGCATATTCGATGTATTCGCTATAAAGGTGGTCCGTTCCATTAATTTCCTACCTGTGCGTGGATCAATGAGTTCAGGGAATTCAGCAAACAGCTCCACAACTTCATTGGCACGTTCTCCACAGGCCGCGATAATAATCATATCGGCATCGGACTGTTTCGAGAGTGCATGCTGCAATACCGTTTTGCCTGTTCCAAATGCTCCGGGAATAAATCCGGTGCCGCCTCTCACAATCGGATTTAAACTATCAATGATTCGGATGCCGGTTTCCATGAATTCAAATGGTCGTGGTTTCTCTTTGTAAACCTTAATGGGGATTTTAACCGGCCATTTCTGAACCATAGTAACCTGAACCTCATTATTTTCAGCGTCGGACAAAACCGCAATTACATCGTTAATGGTATATTCTCCCTGACCAGCAATGCTTTTTACGATGAAGGTCCCTTCAAATTTAAAAGGCACCATTATTTTATGCGAAATCCAGTTTTCCTGAACTTCACCCAGCCACGAACCGGCAGCCACCATTTCACCCGGTTTTCCCAAAGGTTTAAACATCCAGAGCTTATCATCCTCAAGAGGAGGAGCATAGTCCCCTTTTTTCAGGAATAAGCCTTCCATCTTATCCAGGTCATGCTGCAGTCCATCAAAATTTTTAGACAAGATCCCCGGGCCCAGTGTGGCTTCAAGCATATGTCCGGTAAACTCAACCTCTGTTCCTGTTTTCAGCCCTCGGGTACTTTCAAACACCTGTACATAAGCATACCCCTTTCCAATGCGGATAACTTCGGACATAAGCTTTACATCCTGCAAAATAATATAACAGATTTCGTTTTGCGAGACCACTCCGTCAAACTCAACAATTACGAGATTTGAGATTATACCTGAAACCTTTCCTTTTGTGCTCATCTTCTATGTGTTAAGCTAAATTATTCGGCAAATGAATAACTCATCTCCAAATCTGATATCAGTCTTTTCAAAAGCTTTTTACCAGTATCAGAATCAAGTTCGCGCCAACGGTCGACCATTGTTAGTTTAATCACGAAACTCAGTATTTTCTCAATGGTGAAATAATGGAAAACTGTAATTTCATCCAGAAACGACCATTTTATATTGTCTGTTGCTTTTTCTTTTTCCGAAGCGTCAATAGCCATCTCTGCTATTTGCAGTATTTGTTCAAGATATGGAAGTTCCTCGTCAGCGAAAAGCTCAGGCATGGGAATTTTCCGAATTAATGACTCATACAGGCCGTCTGAGATGTGATCAGGAATTAGCTGTTTTTCGGTAGAATATCCGTATTGGTGACAATTTACAGCAGTTAATATATTTTTTATATTCCTGTCGAATGTGAACCATTCTTTAATGAAATCATTATTTGTATTCAGGACGTAGTCGTAAAAAAGTTCCTGCAATTTGTTTTCAAGGAAAAGCGGCGAAGTGTCAAAAGTTTCTGAATTAAAATCAGTAATAAACAGCTTCAGGTATCTGACAATATCGGTTGGCTCAATAATCTGGGCTTTCAAATAATCTTCTGTGTAATTTCCTAAAATATCGTATTGAAAATCCTTTTGCAAAAGCAGGTTTAGCAGGTTGTTATTATCGTATGGCCTGTAAATCAATTCAAGAAGATTATGATCTTTTAGGGCCAGATGTTCGGCCAGTTCAAGTCTGAACTGAAAACTTGTCAGATCTTTCGGGTTCTCATTCAGTATCAGATCAGGGAGCCCGGCAATCAGGCAATAATAGTTGTTTGTATACATGTTCCGATTGTTGAAAAGTTAAATTTGGTATGAACCAAAACCTTATCGATCAGCACATTTCTCCTAAATCCCATTTATATCGTATCTGTTTCGGCAGAACCAAAAATCAAATTCCAGGTTTTCACTTTCAGGTAACTTCTAAAATAGTTTTCAAAATCCTCTTCGGTGAAACTTATAATATAATTGCCCCCTTTAGGCCCAATTTTGAAGCCATTTTTAATCGTAGGATCAATCTTGATTTCAATGCCTTTGTTGAGTTCGCCAAATAGTTTGCCTTCAAAAAAAGCGGTTAATTTTTTCTCCTCATCTTTAGGGATAAGCAGACTCAAATCTGATTCTTCCATATCTCTTTGTGCCCAGTTTTGTATCACAAGTAGAATCATTTTTTTTACATATTCCTCATCACCAAATGCCTCTTTCGTGAAAGAAGCTACCTGACTGGATATGATTTCATTAGAGATTTTTTGCTTTAAGTTACTAATCAACTTTTGTGTGGCAAGTTTTATTTCTGAATCAGCTTTTAGTTTCACCTCACTGGCTTCTTTTGCAGCTTGATCAAGAATATATGCTTTTTCCTGCTTCGCAGAATTGATAATTTCCCCAGCCTCCTTTTTGGCTTCTGCAAGAATTAGTTCGGACTCCCTGTTTGCTTTTACAACTCCTTCGTTGTATATTTTTTCTGTTAGTTCACGGATTGAATTAGTCATGATCGTAAGGTGTTTATAATCGGTTGTATAATCAGGTAGCAGACCACTAGGATAATATATCCGCAATGTCAATTTGGGTTTGACTGACAGTAAACACAGGAACGTTCGAGCCGTGGATTATTTCTTTTGCGAAATCACCGATAGTGGTTTTTAAGGAAGATGCGACATGATGTTTCCTAATGATAATTAAATCAGGTTTTTGTGTTGCGATATAGGATAAAACCATTTCGTGTTTGACCTGGCCATATACTTTAAGTATTTCCAAATCGCATTCAATTCCTCTTTCCGAAAGCATAAATTTCATTTTTTCTGCATTTTTTAATGCCAAACTTTTTTGCTCATCGATGTTGATATTCAGGGCTGAAATAATCAGGATTTTCGCATGGGCCTTTTTTGCAAACATACTGGCCCACAACAACTTCTTCGTGGCACCTTCGGCAATATCGACAGGAATTAAAATGGTTTTCAGGTCTCTTTGAGTTGAATCTTCGTTAATTGACAACACCGGACAGTATGAATGACCAATAATTTTATCAATTTCATTTTGTTCCAGAAGGTTTGAGACACCTTTCCGATGCATACTTCGTTTCAGGATAAGAAATAAGAAATCATCACTTCGGGCCTGTTTAATCAGAGTTGAAACCAAATTACCCATTGAAACTTTTAGGATCACCTCTTCCGGAATTTTCCCTTCGAAAAAATCCTGAACAAACTCAGTCAGCTTGAGCAAAGCTTCATCTATTAATCCTTTGACTTTCAGTGGATTAAACTGGCGTTTAAAAAACGAGACTGGTGAAATTACATTTAGTACGAAAACCCTACACCCCAGCACATTACGAAAACACATGGCTTGTTTAAGTACAATTTTCCCTTCGTCAGTCAGAGGAACCAAAACCAAAACATCGTGTAATCTGTGTCTCATGACGTAAATTGTTTTGTAATTGTCCTAACTTAAAAATAAGACTCATTTAAAAACAAACAGACCTAATAAATTCAATGATTCAATGTTGCGGCAAATATCTTCTACAGAACTATCCGCGTTGCTTGTAGCGATATTTAATTATTTGTAATGCAGTTTGGATTTTGTTATACGGCATTTATTCAAAAAGGGTATAAAAGATTATTACAATAAATGAGAAAAATTGAAATAGTCAGATCGTTAAGTTCCATTTTCTACCTCCTATCTGTTTTTAGAACTTTAAAACCATTGTTGGCTTTAAATTAAACCTAAATCTGTAATTACAATTTAGCTCTTTGATATTGTAATGGCCATTCGACGTCGTCCCCTAAAGTCCGTGCAGCATGTAGTGTAAAATAGGGTTCCCGAAGTGATTCCCTTGCCATCAGGATAAGGTCTGCTGCACCTTTTGCCAGAATCTCTTCAGCCTGCTTCGCTTCAGTTATCAATCCAACAGCACCGGTTAAGCTGCCTGTTTCTTTTTTTATTCTTTCAGCAAAAGTAACCTGATAGCCCGGAGCCAACGGAATTTTCGCATAAGGCACCAATCCGCCGGAAGAACAGTCAATCAGATCAACTCCTTCCAATTTCAGGATGGATGAAAGTTTTATAGCTTCATCGATGTCCCAACCTCCTGCTTCCCAGTCGGTAGCAGATATTCTTACAAAAAGAGGAAGATTTTGTGGCCAGACTGTTTGTACTGCCTTTACAATTTCCACCAGTAGCCGAACCCGGTTTTCAAAACTTCCTCCGTAGCTATCCTCACGTTGATTGCTTAATGGAGAAAGAAACTGATGAATTAAATAGCCATGAGCTGCATGAATCTCAATGAGTTTATAACCGGCCTTAACAGCCCTTTTTGCTGCAGCTTTAAAATCGGCAATCACTTTTTTAATTCCATCTTCATCTAAGGCCTGCGGAGCATCATCTTTCGGATTAAAAGCGATAGCCGATGGAGAAAAAATTGTCCAGCCACCTTCCTTTTCATTGAGTTTTGCTCCACCTTTCCATGGACTTGCGCAACTTGCCTTTCTTCCGGCATGCGCCAGCTGTATGCCAGCAACGCCCCCTTGCTGATGAATGAACGTAGTTATACTTTGCAATTTTTCGATGTGCTCATCTTTGTATAAACCCAGATCCGAAGGGGTAATTCGTCCTTCAGCAGAAACGGCTGTTGCTTCCTGAATAATTAAAGAAGCCCCGCCAACAGCACGGCTGCCTAAATGCACCAGATGCCAGTCGTTTGCAAACCCATCCATGGCAGAATACTGGCACATGGGCGAAATCGTAATCCGGTTTTTAAACGTGATATCTTTTATTGTAATTGGAGATAAGAGTTTGGACATATATTTTTAATATTTGAAAATCATCAGTGTGCATTTGATTGAAACATTCGAGTACCCAATATGTTGACCAAGCTATTTCATCGCTGATATTAATTTACTGTTGTTTATTTCTAATCTCAGGAATAATTTAAATGCTGTTGGATTTTGTTGATGATTTTTCTTCCTGATTATTTCACCGACGATTTCCTGATTACAAGCTTAGTGTTAAGAACAACCTGTTCAGGTTCTGCTTCCGTATGATCAATTAAGTTAAAGAATAATCGGGCAGCTTCCTGGCCAATTTCGAATGTTGGATGTGTAATTGATGTAAGAGCCGGATCAACAACTGTTGAATGGAATTCGTCGGTAAAACCCACTATCGCCACATCGTCCGGAATACGGAGTCCACGGCGTTTTATCTCCTTCATCGCTGCGAAAGCGATGGTGTCGTTTATCCCGAAAATGGCATCGGGCCTGTTAGGTAAATCAAGAAGCCGTACTGTTGCTTTCATGGCATCTTTCGAACTTAGGTTACATTTTTCAAGTAATTCAGCCTGAAATTCCAATCCGCATTTTTTTAAACCAGAAAGATATCCCTGAGTTCGCTGCTGCGAAATATTCAGGTGGTCGGGTCCGGCAATGTAGGCGATACGGCGAAATCCGTTTTTATAAAAATGTCTGGTTATTTTCCGGGCAGCATCCACATTGTCAACTACTACCGAAGGAACTTTATCGGTTCGGCAAACACGGTCGAAAAACACGAGAGGAATATTGTTGTTAATCAGCCTGTCGAAATGATCGTAATTTTTCGTCTCCTGACTCAGGCAAACAATCAATCCTTCAACACGGGTTTTCATTAAATTTTCAACGGCTTTAATTTCTTTCTGAAGTGTTTCGTTCGAAGAAGCAATCAGGATATAATAGCCTCTTTCTTCTGCCACCTGCTCAATTCCGGAGATGATGGAAGAATAAAAATGGGTTACCAAATCAGGAACAATTACGCCGATCATCCGTGTAGCTTGTTTCAGTAATCCCATGGCCAACGGATTTGGAGTATAATTCAGTTCCGCAGCCAGCTTCTTAACTTTTTTTGTCATCTCAGGACTAATGTCGGGATGATTGTTTAGCGCTCTTGAAACCGTAGAGATAGAAACCCCGATTTCACGCGCCAGATCTTTTAATGAAATATGCCGGTTGCCCATAGATAAAGTATCTTCTGCAAATTTATGTTTTTTAATTGTCAAACACACACAAGAAAACGCGAGTGTGTGTTTGACAACATTCTTTTCTCCTTGCAAACCTTTGCGCAAACCTTTGCATGAGGAATATTGAAGATGAGCACTTGCATAATTGATTGATTTAATGGATTTTTGTTTGACTAAAATCGCATTAACTGGAATAGGTATATGAATGAAACAGTTGAATATAAAGGAATTGAATATCCCCGAATAATTTATGGAACAAGTTATTTGGGCAACCTGTACCGTGAGCTGTCCGAATCGGAGAAACTTAGCTTGATGCAGGAATGGTTTAAAGTAAATCAGGGAAAGGTGATGATTGATACGGCAGGGAAATATGGCGCCGGATTAGCTCTTGAAGTCATTGGCTGGGGATTGGAAAAACTTGGAATTTCAGCTGATCAGATCACGATAAGCAATAAGTTAGGCTGGTATCGTGTTCCTTTAACAACCAATGAACCCACTTTTGAACCCGGTGCCTGGGCCAATTTAAAATACGATGCTGTTCAGAAAATCAGCTATCAGGGAATTCTGGAATGTTGGCAACAGGGTTGTGAATTGCTTGGTGGAAAATACAAACCGGAGGTAGTTTCGGTGCACGATCCCGATGAATACCTGATGGCCGCCACCAGTTCAGAGGACCGGGAAGACCGGCTGGAAGATATTCGTGGAGCCTACAAAGCCTTATTCGAACTGAAAGAAAAAGGAGAAGTAAAAGCGGTTGGTGTAGGGTCGAAAGATTGGTTCGTGATTAAGGAATTATTTGCCAGTGTGAAATTTGACTGGGTAATGATTGCCAACAAATTCACGATTTACCATCATCCAAAAGAAATTCTTGACTTCTTCAGCCAACTTCAAAATAATGGGGTAGCAATTATTAATTCAGCCATTTTCAATGCAGGCTTTTTAACCGGCGGCGATTATTTCGATTATCGGATGACCAGTCCGGAGAATGAGTCGGACAGGCCATTATTTGTATGGCGCGAGAAATTCTTTTCTGTATGCGAAAAACATCACATTGAGCCTGGAGATGCCTGTCTGAAATTTGCCCTTTCAGCTCCTCAGGTCAATGCAGTGGCACTGAACCCAAGCAAGCCCAAACGGATTCTGCATAATAAGATGGTGCTTGCAAATGAATTTCATAAAAGCTTCTGGCAGGAATTGAAATCAGAAGGAATAATCGATATAAATTATCCGTATCTCTAAATTTCAAATTATGATTATTGATACACATCATCATTTTTGGAATTACAATCCGGTTGAATTTGATTGGATAGAAGACGAAATGTCTGTCATTCGAAAAAGTTTTTTGCCTGAACAATTAAAATCAGCCTTGGCTCAAACCGAAGTTCAGGGCGTGGTGTCGGTTCAGGCCCGTCAAAGTATGGAAGAAACAGACTGGCTGTTGCAAATGGCTTCCGAAAATGATCTGATCAAAGGAGTCGTTGGATGGATTCCGCTGGCAGATCCCAATACAGACGAAATCCTGAATAAATATTCTCAGAACAAATGGTTGAAAGGTATCAGGCATGTGATACAGGGCGAACCTGACCCGGATTTCATTTTGGGGAAGGACTTCAATCGCGGAATTTCCATATTGAAAGAATATAATTTGGTTTACGACATTCTGATTACAGAAGAACAGTTACCAAATACAATCGAATTTGCCACACAACATCCTGCTCAGCAATTTGTTTTAGATCACATCGCTAAGCCAAAGATCAAAACAAACGAGATTGGAGCCTGGAGTCGAAATATAAAAAAGTTGGCTCGTCTGGAAAATGTATCTTGTAAAATCAGCGGAATGGTCACCGAAGCCAACTACAAAAACTGGACAGAAGAGCAATTACAACCTTATTTCGATGTTGTACTGGAAGCTTTTGGACCATCAAGACTGATGTTTGGTTCCGACTGGCCGGTTTGCCTGGTCGCCACAAGCTATCAGGATTGGCTGAATCTGGTAAAAAAGGTAGTTTTAAAAATGAGCATTGAGGAACAAAAGCAGATTTTTTATAAAAATGCATTAACAATATATCAACTTTAACAAAGATACAGCATGAAAGCAATAGAGATAACACAGGCAGGCAAAATGAAGATGGTGGAACGTAACATGCCACCTGTTGGACTTAATGATATTCTGTTGAAATTGAACTACGTTGGATTTTGCGGATCAGATTTGAGCACCTATTTGGGTAAGAATCCAATGGTGCAGTATCCCCGGATTCCGGGTCACGAGATTTCGGCAACCATACAAGAGATGGGCGCTGATGTTCCCAAAGAATTTCAGATAGGACAACGTGCAACAGTTGTTCCCTATACCAATTGCGGGCAATGTACTTCCTGCCGGCAAAAACGGTTCAATGCCTGCCAGTATAATCAGACACTGGGAGTTCAGCGTGAAGGTGCAATGTCTGAATACATCAGCATCCCCTGGCAAAAAGTACTTGCCGACAATGAATTATCCGCGGTTAAACTGGCCCTGGTGGAACCCATGACGGTTGGATTTCATGCTGTTGACAACGGGAAAGTAACCGATTTGGATACAGTAGTTGTGTTTGGCTGTGGAATGATTGGAAGTGGTGCCATTGTGCGGGCGAACCTGCGCGGTGCAACTGTAATTGCGGTCGACATCGACGACTCCAAACTGGAAGTTGCCAAAATCCTTGGCGCTCAATATACAATCAATTCGAAGAAACAAAACCTGCATGATGAGCTGGATAAAATAACAAAAGGAGATGGCCCCACGGTAATTATTGAAGCCGCCGGTAATCCAATAACCTATAAAGCAGCAATCGAAGAAGTTGCATTTGCAGGCCGTGTGGTTTGTATCGGATATGCAAAAGATGATATTGCTTTCCCTACAAAACTTTGGGTTCAAAAAGAATTGGAAATAATGGGTTCAAGAAATGCCAATCCTTCTGATTTTGCTGCCGTCATTAAATACCTCAGAAACAGCACGCTGGATGAAAAATTACTTATTTCAAAAGTTGTATCTCCGGAAGAAGCACCTGAAGCAATGAAAATCTGGTCGGAAAATACGGGTCAAATATTAAAAATATTGGTTCAGTTTAATGCGTGATAGTTTAAAAAGATGTGCTTATTTTTGAAGTGAGAAAACGATTCAGGAATAATTTCAGTTTTTCCCTCCTGACGCTCAACTAAAAAACGTAAATCTTTATCTAAAAACCGATTCAAGATGAGTAAAAAGTATTGTCTGATTATGGCCGGAGGTTCCGGAACGCGATTTTGGCCCAGAAGCCGGGTTCTAAAACCCAAACAGTATTTAAGCCTTTTTGGAGATCGATCGCTTATTCAGGAATCAGTTCAGCGGTTCTCCAATTTTATTGCTGAAGATTGTATTTATGTTGTCTCAGCAAAAAGTCAACAATCGGTTCTGGAAGAACAAACAACCAATCTGCCAAAAGACAATCTGATTTTTGAGCCTGTCGGGAAAAACACTCTTCCGGCAATTGGTCTGGCAGCTTTATTTATTGCAGAAAAGGATCCCGAAGGAATTCTGATTGTTTCGCCTTCTGATCATCTGATCCAGAATGACACACTTTTCCGGCAAACGATTGAATCTGCAGCTCAGATTGCCGAAGAAAAAGAAGGTATTGTGACCATTGGAATTACTCCAAAATACCCGGCAACCGGTTACGGATATGTAAAAACGGCTGAAGAAGTGAAGATTGGCCAGTCAATTAAATCGTTCGCTGTAAATAAGTTTGTTGAAAAACCCAATTTGGAAGTGGCAACGGGTTACTTAAAAAGTAGCGGATTTTTCTGGAACAGTGGTATTTTTGTTTTTAAAGTTTCTGTCTTTCTGGATTCTGTTCAGAAGTACGCTCCAAAATTATATGCTGACTTGCTCCGGATCAAAGAATACATTGGAACCGATGGTTATGAGGAAGCGCTCGACCGGATATACAACGAAGTGGAATCCATTTCAATCGATTATGGAATTCTGGAAAAGGCCGACAATGTATTTTTGGTGCAGGGCGACTTTGTCTGGAACGACCTGGGAAGCTGGGAAGAAGTATACAAATACGACACTAAAGATGAAAATGGAAATGCAACCACCGGTGAATCGATTCTTCTTGATACAAATAACTCATACGTTTATGCGCCAAACAGTCTGGTTGCAATTGTAGGCCTGGATGATGTGATTGTTGTGCAGGAAGGTGATACCATTCTGGTTTGTAAACGAGATCGTGCAGAAGAAATTAAACAAGTGGTTGGCGAAATTACCAAACGTAAACTCGATCAGTATCTCTAAACAGTTTATTCACTTTCCTTTTTTGATATACCTTGAAAAAAATACAGGGTGGAATTAAACCGGAAAATGTGTTTGTGTTTGGAATGACACACTGAACGTGTTTCAGCATCTTTATAAATTTGCATTAGAAATCAATAAATCTAAATCAATGAAAACCAAACAAATCAAACACTTTGGATTCGTGTGCATGTTATTTGCAGTGTTATCCATTTCAGTTTCAGCACAACCGGCAAAAAGTCAGGAAGGACCATTTAAGCCGACCGATGAATCGTTCAAAGAGTACAAATACCCTGAATGGTTTCGCGATGCCAAATTCGGTATATGGGCACATTGGGGTCCACAGGCTGTTCCGCGCCAGGGCGACTGGTATGCCAGAAAAATGTACGAAGAAGGTAGCGACGATTACAAATATCATGTTGAACACTATGGACATCCATCTAAATTTGGATACAAAGACATTATCCCCCTATGGAAAGCCGAACGCTGGGATCCAGCAAAATTAATGGCCCTTTATAAAAAAGTAGGTGCCAAATACTTTGTCAGCATGGGAACACACCATGACAACTTTTTCCTGTGGAACTCAAAACTTCACAAATGGAATTCGGTGAATATGGGGCCAAAGAAAGATGTAGTTGGCTTGTGGCAAAAAGCTGCTAAAAAAGAAGGTTTGCGTTTTGGAGTTTCTGAACATCTTGCCGCCAGCTACACCTGGTTTCAGGCCTCCCATGGCGCCGACAAAACCGGACCTATGGCAGGAATTCCCTACGATGGTAACGACGAACAATACGCTGATTTGTACCATAAAAAGACGGCTCCTGATGATAAGAAATGGTTAACCAACGATCCTGAAAATCAGAAAGACTGGCTGGCCAAAATCACCGAATTGATTGATATGTACCATCCAGACTTGCTTTATTCTGATAGCGAACTTCCTTTTGGTGAAGTTGGACGTACCATGCTGGCTCATTATTACAATCAGGATATTGCCAAGAATGGCGGTAATATGGAAGCGGTTTACACCTGCAAATTACGCCCTTCGGAAGGACGCTGGGTGCAGGATGTTGAACGCGGCGCACTGGATTCAATCAGCCCGTTTCCATGGCAAACCGACACCTCTATTGGTGATTGGTTTTACCGTACCGGCCAAAAATACATGACCGGTACCGAAGTCATTCAAATGTTGATTGATATTGTCAGCAAAAACGGAAATCTTCTGCTCAATGTGGTTCAAACTCCTGAAGGTGATTTGGAGCCTGATGTATTGAATATTCTGGATGAGATTGCCAAATGGACACCGGTTAACGGCGAAGCAATTTATGGCACCCGCCCGTGGAAAATATATGGAGAAGGACCAACAACTGAAAAGAATCAGGAAAAAGGACAATTTGGTGGTGTTAAAGATGTAAGACCATACGGTTCAGCCGATATTCGTTTCACCACCAAAGGAGAAACATTATATGCATTTTGCATGAGCAAACCATCTGGCGATATAAAAATAAATTCGCTCGGTAAAGACTCCAAGGTGAACAGCAAAACGATTGCTTCGATTAAAATATTGGGCAGTAACGAAAAACTGACCTGGAAACAGGAAGGCGATGCACTGGTTATTAATAAACCGGCAAAATTACCTGAATGGCAAGTAGTTACTCTTAAAGTTGAATTCAAAAAATAAAAACATCAATTCCCAGAACGGAAATAGCCGGATGACGCAAATGCTTCATTCGGCTATTTTCATTCTAACTTATTAATCACTTTTCATTTAACGAACTTCTCAGTGCCCAGAATCTTCTTTCCTGAAATCATTCTGCAAACATAAATCCCTTTCCGAAGCGAATTCACATTCAGGCTTAGTGTCTGTCCCGATTCAATCCGATTAAACTTTTGAATCAGGATTATTTTTCCGGAAACATCGCCAATTTCAACATTTATTTCATCCAGGGCATTTCCGGAGTAATTTATATTAAGCACATCAGATACAGGATTTGGGTAAAATTTAACCGATGGCAAGGTCAATTCAGGATTAAAATATGTCGCAATGGTTTTCATCGAAATATTTTCGGAGTAAATTACATTTCCGGCAGCATCTTTCAGAATTAGATTCGACTCATTTGTTCCGCAGTTGATGGAGTTAAACGGGATGCTGTCGCCTTTAACTATGGTGCCATCGCAAAGCCGCCATTCTACCGTGTAGTTCACATCACTAACCCGGTATTGAATAAGGGGATTATCGCGTACTCCGGAAACCCACCAGTTTATAGGTGTTTCGGTAACCGTACCATCAGAGTTAAAAATAAAAGTACCCGAAACGATTGTTCCATCAGGAGTTTTTGCTTTTACACTGTAGCTCTGAGTAGGACAAAGCCCTTTAGTTTCCTGAACAAGAACACCGTTTGACCACGAATAATCGGTAGCATTAATCAGCGAATCTTTCAGGTAAACCTGTGCTTTTGCATATCCGGCACACGATGACATTTGGATAGGGAAACTTGAGGTATATTTCATGGTATAATTCCATTCCGACGTTTTAATTGTGTCAGGAAACTCATCTGTAACATAGATAGTTTCACACCAGGTGCTCATGCAACTATCGGCTGTATATACAGTCAGACAAACTTTCTGGGTAAGTTTCCTAAAATCGAAACTTACCAGTGGTTCCGGGTCAGTACTAATTGTCCCGTCTTCGAGTTGCCATAAACGCCTGATTACCTTTCCTTCCGAAACATCAACCAACTTATAGGGAACTACTTCCGTAACAGAAATTACATCAAGAGGTTTATAGTATTTAAACCAGGCATGACAAGTTGGTTCTGGTTCAACAACCGGATTCACATTTTCAAGATAAATGTTGATGGTTTCGCACCAGGTAGCAATACATCCTGAAGCTGTTTTAACTGAAAGGCAAACTTTCCTGAATGGATTTGGATCGGCCAGAACATTGTCTGTTGCCAGAGGGAAATTAAAAATATGAGTTGGATTGGATTCTTCGCTTGACGTTCCATCATCAAAATCCCATTTCCATTCAACCGCTTCAGGATAAGTATCGGAATGAAAATCTAAAACCAAAGCAGGAGCAAAAGTTTTGATGTCGTAATTAACTGAATATTTGAACTGCGTTTTACATTCTGCCGGATAAATTATTGGTTTATCAGGATTGTCAATATAAACGGCATCACAAAAAGTATCCGTGATATTGTTTTTTCCAGTAACTGTCAGACAAACTTTGTTCTCTGTTTGTTTAACGTCGAAGCTTACTGTGGGTTCATATTCGGTACTTGTTTTACCATTATCGAACTGCCAGAGGTAAGTCAGCGAATCGCCTTCAGAAAGGTTTGTTAATTGGAAAGAAGCAGTTCCGCCAATTGAATCGTAAGCCATCTGATAATATTTAAATCTTGCCATACACTGCGAAGGTTGGTATGGAGTTCCATCCATAATATTAATCACTTCGGAATACAAGCTTTTACAGCCATCCGAAGTTAATATGGTTAGGTTAACAGTTCGGTAAGGATTAATTTTCACCATTGTGCCAGGGAGCGGATGGTTAAAAATATAGGTTGGATTCTGTTCCTGACTGGTAACTCCTTCACCAAAATCCCAAAACCATGCAGTTACATCGCCTTCCGACCGGTCGTGGAAATCAATGGCAGTGGCAGGAACCAGTGTCATAATTTTATCGTTCACCACATATTTGAATTGAGCTTTGCAATTACCGTAAGAAATGCTGGTTTGAGCGCTGGTCATAAGACCCGATAACATTAGTACAAAAAGTAAATATTTTTTCATACTGACCGTTTTTAGAAAATGGATAATATGAAGACGTATTGACTCAAAAAAAGGTTGCGCTAGGATGTCAAAAATATTACTCAAATCTAACAGTAACTTATCCAACGTTTTTCTCTACATTTTTAAAAATATAAAACAATTTCACCTTCATCATTAACAACTCTTTAACTAAAAAGTGAACTTTTAAAAATACCAGTTTGTTAATGAAATGCCACCAAAATAAACCTGCCATTATGCAATCAAAAGCAGAAACAGCAGAAGAACATATCAGTCAGATTCCAAAAATAGGGGTGAATCATTCGGCTTGCTCCGGAAAACTATTCTTGAAAATCTGCCCAATGGTTTTGAAGAGGAAATGAACTACGGAATGATCGGCTATGTTGTTCCTCACAGTCTTTATCCCAATGGGTATCATTGCAATCCAAAATTACCCTTGCCTTTCATGGGTATTGCGTCGAAAAAAAAACTTCATTGCACTTTACCACATGGGTATTTACGCCAATCCCAAGCTATTGAACTGGGTTACCGATGAATTTCCGAAGCACAGCAAGCTGAAACTCGATATGGGGAAAAGCTGTATCCGGTTTAAAAATGTGAACCAGATTCCATCCGAACTTATTGGCGAGTTGGTAAAAAAAATGGAAATGACCGTTTGGATACATTTGTATGAATCTAACTTAATCAAATAATAATCACTAAAACTTAAACTTATGAAAGCACTTAAAATCATTGGACTGACATTGGCAGGAATCATCGCTTTGATTCTAATAACCGGACTATTCGTAAATGGCAAATATGCCGTTGTACGTGAAGTAACCATAAATAAGTCGAAACAGGAAGTTTTTGACTACGTGAAGTACTTGAAAAATCAGAGGAATTTCAGTGTCTGGGCAAAAATTGACCCGGTCATGAAAACAGAATTTCGGGGAGAAGACGGAACAGTTGGCTTCGTTTCGGCTTGGGACAGTGAAAATCCGGATGTGGGAAAAGGCGAACAAAAAATTATTGGCTTGACCAACGGCGAACGAATTGATTATGAACTTCATTTCATTGAACCCTTTGAATCAACCGACTTTGCCTACATGAGCACGAAAACAGTTTCAGAAAATAAAACCAAAGTAGAATGGGGATTTAACGGAAAAATGAAATACCCCATGAACCTGATGCTGATATTTATGAATATGGAGAAAATGCTTGCTCCTGATTTGGAAAATGGATTAAACAACCTGAAAAATATTCTGGAACAATAGAAATGCTAAACTTTACCAGCACATTTGAGAATATCCATTTTAAAGGGTGACCAGCATCAATATTTTCAATGAAAATTAAAGACTTTCCGCATTGTTTTTCTGAACATCAAACAGGAAGGAATTTCACATTCAATCAATTTGTTAATTCGGAAGGCATGCATTCATGCTTAAGCGAATAAACTAATTAAATGATTACCTTTGCGCAGATTTTTAAAACCTTCATTCAGAAATAAATGGCACATAAATCAGGATTTGTAAACATCATCGGAAATCCCAACGTTGGGAAATCAACCATCATGAACGTATTGGTGGGAGAACGCTTGTCGATCATTACCTCGAAAATGCAAACCACACGTCACCGCATCAAAGGTATTGTGAATGGCGAAGATTTCCAGATTGTATATTCTGACACGCCCGGAATTCTGAAGCCGAATTACAAACTTCAGGAAACGATGATGAAGTTTGTAAATACTGCCCTGATTGATGCTGATGTAATTCTATATGTTACCGACGTAATTGAATCACCGGCAAAGAATGAAGAATATATTGAACGGATAAAAAGCTCTGAGGCTGCGGTAATTGTGCTGATCAACAAGATTGACCTTTCCGATCAGGCAAAAGTAATGTCGCTCTACGAGTACTGGCGCAAAAAATTGCCACTGGCACATGTTTATGCCATTTCTGCTACTGAAAAATTCAATATTGCAGAAATTTTTGACCATATTCTGGAATTACTTCCGGAAGCCCCTGCCTATTTCCCAAAAGATGAACTGACCGATAGAAATGATCGGTTTTTTGTGAGCGAGATCATCCGCGAAAAAATTCTGCTTTATTACGACAAGGAAGTTCCTTATTCGGTGGAAGTGGAAGTGGAAGATTTTAAGGAAGAAGATAAAATACTGAACCTGATGTGTGTCATTCACGTGGCCAGAGATAGTCAGAAAGGAATTATTATCGGGCATCAGGGACAGGCGCTCAAACGCGTTGGAACTGAAGCCCGTTTGGATATGGAAGAATTTTTTCAGAAGAAAGTATTCCTTCAGTTATTCGTAAAAGTGAATAAAGACTGGCGCGATAAAGACCGCGCTTTAGGCAGTTTTGGTTACAATATGGAGTAAAAGGAGCACAAATTATTTTTATAAATCGAAATTTAAAAGCCGTTCTTTCGCCCCTCCTTCTTGATGGGGTTTGGGGAAGGTTTTAAGGAGATAAAGATGAGTAACATTATAGCAATAGTAGGAAGGCCAAACGTCGGTAAATCAACCCTCTTTAACCGGTTTACCGAATCGAGAAAAGCCATCGTTGACGAATCGCCCGGAGTAACACGTGATCGTCAGTATGGAAAAGGTGTTTGGAACGGGATCGACTTTTCGGTGATTGATACCGGAGGATATGCCCTCAATTCGGACGATGTTTTTGAAGGGGAAATCCGCAAACAGGTTATGTTGGCGATAGATGAAGCCGATGTGATTTTGTTTGTAGTTGATGTTGAAAATGGCATTACCGACATGGATGAAGAAGTAGCTGCAGTACTGCGCCGCTCATCAAAAAAAGTTTTCATTGCTGTTAACAAAGTCGATAACAATAAACGAATTATTGATTCTCACGAGTTTCATTCGCTCGGATTAGGCGAATTGTATTGCATCTCTTCCATGACAGGAAGTGGAACGGGAGAATTACTCGATGACATCGTAAAAGTATTTCCAAAGGATATCATTGACGAAATGGACGGGGATATTCCACGTTTCGCAATCATTGGCCGTCCAAATGTTGGAAAATCATCCTTCATCAACGCATTAACCGGTGAAGATCGGAACATTGTGACCGAGATCGCTGGAACCACCCGCGATGCCATTCATACCCGATACACTAAATTTGGGCACGACTTTTACCTGGTCGATACCGCCGGATTACGCAAACGGACCAAAGTAAAAGAAGATGTTGAGTTTTACTCGACCATGCGCTCGGTGAGAACCATTGAAGATTCAGATGTTTGTTTGCTCATTATTGACGCCACACGCGGCATGGAGTCTCAGGACGTTTCCATTTTCCACCTGATTGACCGCAATAAAAAAGGGCTGGTGATTCTGGTTAATAAATGGGATTTAGTTGAAAAAGACAATTCAAGCACCAATGAATTTACTCAGAAGATCAAAGAAAAAATTTCACCGTTTGTTGATGTCCCAATCGTTTTTATTTCAGCACTTTCCAAACAACGTGTACTGAAAGCACTGGAAACTGCCGTCGAGGTATTTAAAAACAGAAGCAGAAAGATCAAAACTTCTGAACTCAACGAAGTGATGCTCAAGGCAATTGAATCTTATCCGCCACCAGCGATCAAAGGTAAATTTGTGAAGATTAAGTATATCACTCAGCTTCCAAGCCAAACGCCTAGTTTTGCGTTTTTCGCCAATCTTCCGCAGTATGTAAAGGAAGCCTACCGTCGGTATCTCGAAAACCAGATCCGTGACAATTTTGATTTCACAGGTGTTCCTATTCAGATTTATATCCGGAAAAAGTAAATCAAAACGACCATACAAAAGCCATCTCCGAACTTATTCAGAGATGGCTTTTCTATAATATAGGGCCTTCAATATGTCGTCAGAAATTTCACTCTGATTGAATGGGTAATGTAAGTTACAACGAATTTCCCGACCGCATCCAAAGACCAGAGATTACTTCGGGTCCATTCACTTTTACCTGAATCCCGTCACATTTTGCTATTCTCTTGTCTGAGTTAAGTGTGCAATTTTTTCAGGCCTACCCAGAATATAGGCAATGTCATCTGGTTGAAAAACGAATCCTGCACCAGGATTCTCAAAAATCTTTTCTCCTCTTTTTACTGCGACTACGGTGAGTCCGTATAGCTTGCGTAAATGAATTTCTTTCAGCGAATTTCCCGGGAATAACTGATAGTTGCCAGCTTTTAATGCAACAATTTCAACATCAGGAATCATATCGGTCAATGAAAATGCACTATCATCAACTTTTTCCCTGAAAATCCCATAGTTGTCATCTCTGATGAGTGAGATGGCTTCATCAATTTCTCCTTTCGGAATCAGCAGTTTTTTCAGTACCCGTTCAAACAAATCAATGGCCGTTTCAAACTCTTCAGGAATAACCTGATTTGCTCCCATTTGATAAAAATCTTCAATATTGGAAACATATTTGGACCTGACAATGATGTAGGCGTGCTGATTCAGATTCCTAACCCTTTCGATGATTCCTAACGCCGTAATGGTTTCACCGATGCTGATTACGACAATTTCGGCTGTTTCGGTATGAGCTTTCCGGAGGATAGGCTCGTTCATGGCATCCCCGTAGATTACCGATTCGCCTTTCAATTGTCGTTCTTTCACCTCAGCCGGATCAAAAACGATGGAGACGTATGGCAGTTTCATGCGGCTGGACATTCGTGACAAGTTCAGCGAACGCGAATCCTTGCCGATCAGTACGATGTGGTTTTGCATTTCGGGCACTTCAATTTCCTGAAGCGGGAACAATCCGTTGATCAGGAGCTGAGGAACAGGTAGTTTTAACATCAGATTGGCGACAGGTCTTGAAATCATGATCAGGAATGGGGAAGCCGCCATTGAAACAATTGTTACGGCAAGAAAAAGCTGGTAATAATAATCGGTAAGAATATGATAGTCCTGTCCGGTTTTAGCCAGTATAAAAGAGAATTCGCCGATTTGTGCCATGGCCAAACCAACGACAATGGTTCCACGGAAAGTATGCCCGAGAACAAAAGCTGTTCCTCCGGCCACAAAGGTCTTGATAACGATCACCAGCAATACGGTAGCTAATACCAGTACGATATGATCGAACACAAAACTCAGGTCGAGAAGCATACCAATAGATACAAAAAAGAAACTGGTAAACGTATCTTTAAACGGAGTCAGATGACTGAAGGCATCCTGACTGTATTCCGACCGGGAGATCATCAATCCTCCAAGAAAGGCTCCAAAGGCGAGCGACATTCCCAATTCGGAAGTCAGGAGTGCTACGGCCAGACAAACCAAAAGGATACTCATCAGGAACAACTCCCTGTTTTTGGTCAGGGCAATCAAATGCAGCACTTTGGGCATAACCCAGCGGTTGCCCACATAAACCAAAGCGACAATCCCGATTGTTTTCAGACCAAGAATAAACATTTCTGATCCGATATCGGTGGTTTTGCCTCCCAGCATCGGAGTCAATAAAATCAACGGAATAAGAATGATATCCTGAAAGATGAGAATTCCCACCACCGTCCGTCCATAATTCGAGCTGATCTCACCCCTTTCCTGGAGAATTTTCAATACCAGAGCGGTACTACTCAATGCTGTCAGAAAACCGATAAACAAAGCTGCTTCCCAGCTCAAGCCATACATTCTGGCAATCAACATGGTGATTCCGGCAGTAAATAGCAGTTGAATAAAACCACCAAAAAAAACGATGTTCCTGATTTTGATCAGATGGTTCAATGAGAATTCAAGCCCAATAGTGAACATCAGCAAGATGATGCCGATTTCGGCCATAAATTCGATATCGTGTGGCGACCGGATAATTCCCAGCAAAGAGGGACCAACAACAATTCCGGTTAGTAAATACCCGATGATTGTTGGTATTTTAATTTTCGTAAACAAATAGTTTACCGCAGTGGCAAACGCGAAAATGATAACGATATCAATTAGAATGTTCAGTTCCATAGTTGCAATTTACATGGATTTATTCAGATAATAATAACAAAGCCTGTGTGAAGTATTCAAAAACGCTTAATCACCGGAAAGTAAAAACTGCGACTGAACTACCTGATCAACAAATGCTCAATTAATATTTTCGTTCCGATAAGTATTAATATGAGTCCTCCGGCTATTTCAGCATACCGGTTGATTTTCGGACCAATTTTCTTCCCGAGCAGAATACCAAGCATCGAAGCAATAAAAGTGACAGCACCAATAATCAGAACTGCAATCATTATCTGATCAAGCAAAGTCGCAAAGCTGAATCCAACCGCCAAAGCATCGATACTTGTTGCCAGCGAGAGCATAAGAATGACCCTGATATTTAAAGGATTTTTGATTACACGTGCTTCGGAACTGATTAAACTCTCTATAATCATTTTTCCACCAATGAGGCTGAGAAGTCCAAATACAATCCAGTGATCAACCGGTTCGATCAGCGATTTAATGCTGTTGCCAACCAGCCACCCGACCAATGGCATACAAGCCTGAAATAAGGCAAGAAAAATGGCAATTTTTACTGCCTGAAAAAATCGGATTCGAGGAAGATTCAGTCCGCTGCAAACCGACACGGCAAATGAATCGAAAGATAAACCAATCGCCAGCAGAAAGATTGTTACTAAGTCCATCCTAATAAAATTGAGCGACAAAACTATAAAAAAAATGTTTCCCGCATAAAGAGCAACTAATCAGCTGATCCGCCAACTGACGGATAGCTCAAAAGAATACCATAAAAGCAATAAAGCGATCGAAGTTTTTCAGAAAGAATTATTCCTCCCGAATTACCTGAACAGATGTTGAAATTTAATTGGAATCGGCGTATCAAACCGGAAGGGTCTTCCGGTGATTGGATGCCGAAATGACAAGACCCTTGCATGAAGCCCCATCTGGCCAATCGGATTGAGTTTTGCTCCGTATTTCTTGTCTCCTGTCACCGGATGACCAATATCTTTCATGTGAACGCGAATTTGATTTTTACGACCCGTCTCAAGCTTCACCTCAAGTAATGAAAATTGACTGTTGGTTTTCAGCACT
Source organism: Prolixibacteraceae bacterium (assembly GCA_035648135.1). Lineage (GTDB taxonomy): Bacteria > Bacteroidota > Bacteroidia > Bacteroidales > Prolixibacteraceae > Aquipluma. The sequence goes on along the minus strand of DASRMB010000032.1, from coordinate 19,927 downwards.
TTGTAATGAGTAATAGATTTTTGTCCTTCCTCCGGAGTCAGGCTCGAATACATGACCAATGCTTTATTTTCCTTCAGCCAGGAAGTGATGGTTCCTTCTGTCTTCTCGACAACTCCCTCAACAATGACAACATAAGAGCGCTCAACAATCGCTTCAGTCCATGCCTTTTGCATCAATTCCTGAACGTTTTTACTTTTCGCAAACATCATTAATCCTGAAGTATCCCGATCGAGCCGGTGCACAATAAAAATCAGGTTCTTGGGATCGAACCTCTTTACATATTCGCTCAACATGCTGTAAGCCGTTTTGTTTTTTTCCTTATCGGAAGCCATCGAAAGCAAACCACTACCCTTCTCTATCACAATAAGATCAGCATCCTCATGCACAATTCGTAAGCCTCTGAATTTTGGTTTTTCCTTCGTCTTTTCTTTGTTGAAAAAAACTACCTGTCCGCGTTTTAGCGGAAAATCGAATTTGGCAGTTACCATATCGTCAACCGTAATCTGCTTATGCGCCAGCATCGATTTGATCGTTGTACGACTCTTCTCCGGAAATTTCTCAATCAGGAATTTCATCAGTTCGTTAGGTTCAGTAACCTTTACCGCAATCTCTTTTATTTTATCCGGACGAAATTCCGTTTTTTTCTGTGGGCGCTTCATTGATATTGTTTCAAGTATAATTTTAAAAATTGAATTGCTCAGCCGAGATTAGATACACACGGCCGTGCGTCTCTACAAAATCCCGAATTGGCCATAAACCAAATGGTTCTGTTTATGGTCTTATAATCTTTATTTCACCGCTTCGTCCAAGTTTCATGATACTCGAAGGAACAGCTTTCTGTGTATCATCCTGTCTGTATATTACAACATAGTCGACCGAATCAATTATTTTTTGATCAATTTCGTCAAAACAGGCAGGTGATGGTTTTCCACTAATGTTGGCCGAAGTCGAGACTATCGGTCGTTTAAACCGACGGATCAGCTCACTGCTGAAAGCTTCAGTTGTAATCCGGATCCCGATGCTTCCATCGTCAGCGATTAGATTCTTCGCCATATTTTTTGCTCCGTCGAAAATAATTGTGAGAGGTTTGTCAGTTACTTCAATCAGATCGAAAGCGATTTCAGGAACTTCATCTACATAGCGATCCAAAAGTCCGACATTTTCCATCAGAATAAGCATGCTTTTCGAATCGACACGGTTTTTGATCGAATAAATCCGCTTCACTGCTTCTTCGTTTGCGGCATCGCACCCAAGTCCCCAAATGGTATCAGTCGGGTATAAAATCACACCACCGCTTTGCAGCACTTCAAGCGCTGCTTTGATATCGTTATTCATTCAACAGATAATTATAGAGTTGTTTTAATTGTTTGGCAAAAATTTCCGGAGTAAACCGTTGCGCATTTATTTTCCCTTTGGCAATCATTGATTTCTGCAGATCTTTATCGGCAAGTAAAGTTGCCAGTGCCTGACCAATTTCTATGGGTTTCTCCGGATTGATGTAAATCGCAGCATCACCACCGGCTTCAGGCAAACTGCTTGTATTCGAAGTAATTACCGGACAGCCCGAAGCCTCAGCCTCTGCAACCGGAAGCCCAAAACCCTCGAATACTGATGGATAAACCATCACCTCAGCCATCTGATACAAAATGGCCAGTTCCGAATCCGAAATTTCATATAAAAAAATCACATTCAACAGGTTCTGATTGGTCTCGATAAAAGTCTGCACTTTGATCTGATAATTGGTTGGTGCTCCCACCACCACCAATGGTAAATTAATTTTTCCGGAAACCATTCCTTCGAGCAAAGCCATCAGGTTCTTACGTGGTTCAACGGTTCCTACGGTCATTATAAATTTCTCCGGAAGCGTAAATTTTTCTCTGATTCGCTGTTTGGCTGACTCATCAAATCTTTCAGAAAAAATCGGATTGACAGCCTGATAAATGACTTCTATTTTTTCTTCAGGAACAGCAAAGTAAGTGATTAAATCACGTTTGGTCTGTTCTGAAATGGCATGAATCCGATCGGCCACCCGACAGGCATGTCTGAATTTCAAATCATAAATATGCCGGTCAATTTTATGAAAATATTCAGGATGCCGGATATAAATCAGGTCATGAATGGTAACCACCGTTTTGACAGCTGTTTTTTCAATACCTGCAGGTAATTCATGACTTAATCCGTGATAGATATCCAGTTCATTTTCTTTGGATAGTCTGGAAATCAATATACGCCTCCAGACACTTTTCAGCGTTTTCCACCAAAAATGTTTAGGTTTTACCTCCGTTAAACTTTCAGGAGTAACGAAGAGCGATTTCTTATATCCGGGGTGAAACAGGAAATACTTATCGTCAGGAAATTGACGTGCAAGCGCAGTGATGCTGTTGCGGCTGAAGTTTCCCAATCCTGCAGCATTATTAAAAGCACGTTTGGCATCGAATCCTATTTTCATTTTCCCAATTTAGTTTCAACAAAAGTACATTCTAAAAATCAGAGAAAGGATGCCAAATTATATTTTTGACATCCTTTCTCCAATAAATCAGAAGGTTCGTATTTTATTACACATTAAAATCCTTTAATCCGTCAAAATCCAGGGTGATAAAATAGTCGTCCAGTGTTTCGGCACGGCGAATCTCAACCACTTCTCCGTTCTCGCGAAGCAGCAGCTCGGCTGAACGCAATTTACCGTTGTAGTTGAATCCCATGGAGTGTCCGTGAGCACCGGCATCGTGAATCACAACCAGATCGCCGGGCTCAATCACCGGCAGTTTTCGGTTGATCGCGAATTTGTCGTTGTTCTCGCAAAGAGAGCCAGTAACATCGTAAACCTCATCGAGCGGATCATACTCTTTACCCATGACTGTAATGTGATGATAAGAACCGTAAAGCGCGGGACGCATCAGGTTAGCCATGCTGGAATCAAGTCCGGCGTATTGTTTGTATGTTTTTTTGATGTGTAGCACCTCCGAAACAAGGAATCCAAACGGGCCGGTTATTGCACGTCCTGATTCGAAATAAATGCGGAGTGGAGCCAATCCGTTAGCTTCAATTTTTTCGTGATATAATTTTTTAATTCCCTGGCTCATAAAATCCAAATCGACAGGCTGTTCTGTAGGGCGATAAGGAATTCCGATACCTCCGCCCAGATTGGCGAATTCAATCCGGATACCTAATTTTTGGTTAAGATCGACAATGAGGTCGAAGAGAATCTCGGCCGTTTCAACAAAATAAGCCGGGTCGAGTTCGTTGGAAGCGACCATGGTATGCAGTCCAAAGCGTTTGACTCCTTTGTCGATCAACATCTGGTAACCTTCGAACAATTGTTCACGGGTAAATCCGTATTTGGCTTCTTCCGGATGACCAATAATGGAATTACCTTCCTTGAGCGCACCGGGATTGTACCGAAAACAAACCATCTCAGGAATTCCGACATTCTTTTCAAGGAACTCGATGTGCGAAATATCGTCGAGGTTAATAATTGCTCCAAGTTCAATTGCTTTCTTGTATTCGTAAACAGGTGTATCATTGGAGGTAAACATGATTTCTTCGCCCGACATTCCAAGTTTTTCGGCTATCACCAATTCTGCATACGAACTGCAGTCGATACCAAATCCTTCTTCACGCATGATTTTCATCAGAAACGGGTTTGGCGCCGATTTGATGGCATAATACTCTTTGAACCCTGGATTCCAGGAATAGGCTTTGGTAAATTTTCGGGCATATTCACGAATTCCTTTTTCATCATAAATATGAAAAGGCGTTGGATATTTTTCGATTATTTTCTCTATCTGTGGTTTCGAAAATGGGATTTGTTTCGTAGTCATTTCAATAAAAATTTAAACAAGGATGCAAATTTACAACTTTTTAATAACAAAGCACATCCGCTATGAGTTCATCACTCAAATAGCCGGAAGCAATCTCTCTGACTTCGCCTTCCATACGGATATTCCAGGCTTCATCGATTTCAATCTGAAGAGTTCCTCCAGGCATTTTCACGCTTAATTTCCGGTCAGTAAGTCCCTTTTTAACCATCATAGCTGCTACCGCGCACGACGAACTTCCGGAAGCTAAGGTATAACCGGCACCACGTTCCCAGATAAGGATTTCCACTTCGTTGCGTGAGATCACTTTGGCAAACTGTACATTGATTCGATTTGGAAACATCGGATGATTCTCGATTTCCGAACCATGTTTAATAATTTCAGCCTTTGTAAGCTTATTACATACGATGACACAGTGAGGGTTTCCGACTGACACACAGTTAATCAGGTAGGTTTCATCAACAATATTCAGCGGATGATCCAAACATTCGGATTCGTCGCACATCACAGGAACCTGTCGCGAACTGAAAATGGCTTTCCCCATATCAATCTTTACCTGATTTGCCTTTCCGTTGGTTTCGCGGGTTACTTCGGCAGTTACCAATCCGCCCATTGTTTCAATCGTAAATATTTTTCCTGAAGTATGGCCGTAATCGTAAAGATATTTGGCGAAAATACGCAGACCGTTACCGCTTTTTTCAGCTTCCGAACCATCGGGATTATAAATTTTCAGACCAAAATCGGCCTTTTCTGAAGACACTTTCAGCAGAATACCATCAGAACCGATGCCATAATGCACATCGCAAAGTTTTTGGATATTCTTTTCATTCAGGCTGAAAGAAAGCTCAGCCTCATTAAGCACAAAATAATCGTTTCCGAGTCCGTGTGATTTGACAAAAAAGTTTTGCATACTATTTTAGTTTTTCTGATTGTTAAAATATACCGATCCGATGTCTTAAAGTCATCAGATCGGTTGAGCTGAAATAATGTTTAAAACATCGGATCCCAGGGAGGAAGCATTTCAGCTTTTTGCTGATAAATTTCAATCACCTTTTCGCTGATGTATTTTTTGTTTACGACAAACCGAAACATGTATTCATTGAACCAGTCGTCGGTAAACGTGAGATAGCCTTTTTCTCCTGCGGTCGGACCCCAGCTGTTTTCGAACTGCCATTTGACCGGTTTTTCCTGATCATCGACATCAACAGCAATGAGCGACATTCCATGACTCGAACCACTTTCACCTGTTTGGATGCGTTGAGCCTTGTTCATTCCGAATTTCACCCCGTAAACCGATTCGAAGTCAAAATTATCGACATCCAGAATACCCACATCACGTCGCAATTGTTTCCCCACATCACACGAAGCATACATCGCTTCGTTGTTTTTGATGGATGTCATGCAAAATTCCTTGATGACTTCATTCGGAAGATTTACATAATGCCAGTTTTCACCTTCCTGTGTATTCCGGTAGTTCTCAATTTCATAATGTTTCCAGTAGGGCCGCGAAGGATCGTTCATCAACATCACATAATCATCGAGTTTGATTTCGCCGAATATTTCAGCCATAAAACTTTGTGGTGTATAGGTTTTGTAATCGCTTATGGTTTTGTCTTTGGTTTTGTACCGCCACTGAAATTCACTTGGTGGCTCGCCCAGGTTAAGTGCCAGCATCCGGTAAACTTCTGAAAGCATCACCACTTTTCGCCCGGCCAGCTTCTTCTGATCAGACTTCGCAGCTTTCATTCCCCGAAGTTCAAGTGCATCTTCACGTAATTTGGTGTTAATCAATTTAACCATCCACGACGTATTTTCGCTGGAGTTGGTCTCTCCCATCGTTTCTTTAGGAACCATCCCGTATTTTTTAGCCAGATTGACAAAATTGATCCACTGGCCACCATCGTCAACTGGTGAACGCAGATACCATTTCACTTTCTGATCGTCGATCGGAAGACTTGCGGAATTCATCATGTTGTCCAGGAAAAGGTTCGATTTTTCCAGAAGGTCCCAGAAATACAGGTAGTTTTCTGAAAATTCAAATTCGGCCAGATTAAACTGTTTCATCACCATTGGCCTGAAAATATTGAGGGAAGTGAACATCCAGCAACGTCCTGATTTTTTCTGATCGGTAATACCCGAAACATCAACACGGTAAGTAAATATCTGATCAGTTGTCCCGACATTATCACGATTCCAGGCCAGCTGCGTAATATCATTCGATGAAAGGGCGTTCTGCATCGCCTTCGTGTAAACATCTTTTTTGAAACCTGATTGAATCTGATTCAATTCTTCCTTCGAAAGATTCTGAGCCAACAGCGATCCTGCGGCCATAAAACCAACTAAAAATAAAAGTAACTTCATTTATATTTGAATTTATTTATTTTAACCGCCATAAAATTAACCATTAATCCAGATTGAGACGATTGTTTATTGAAAAAGATTGAGTACGGTGCAGTCAAAAAATTAACTATCCAATAGCGGGACTGGTTGAAGAACATACTTTCATCTGAGATGTTACCCGAAATAAAAGCAATGATTAATTCTTTTATCTTTGGATCGAAAAAAAAGGAACAACATGACTTTCAATTTAGTTATTCCTGAAAAAACAAATAATTATGAATTTTGACCTTGATCAAATACGAGAAGATTTTCCGATCCTTAAACAAAACATCTATAACCGGCCACTGATTTATTTCGACAACGCTGCCACCACGCAACGTCCTCAACAAGTTATCGACGCGCTGAACAGAACCTATACCGAATATTACGGGAACATTCACCGGGGTGCTCACTTTTTAGCAGATAAAGCGACTGAGGCCTATGAAGAAACACGCAAAAAAATAAGTTCACTCATCAACGCTGAAACGCAGGAACAGATTATTTTCACCAAAGGCACCACCGAAAGCATTAACCTGGCAGCATTTTCGTTCGGTGAAGCATTTATTCAGGAAGGCGATGAAATTATTGTTTCGGAAATGGAACACCATTCGAACATCGTTCCGTGGCAACTGATGGCTGAACGGAAAGGTGCAAAAATAATCATGCTTCCGATTGACGACGAAGGCCGTTTGCTGATTGAACAACTGGATACTTTAATTTCAGAACGCACCAAACTCATCACAATTGCCCATGTTTCAAATGTTCTGGGCACGATAAACCCAATCAAACAGATCGCAAAGATTGCACACTCCAAAGGCATCCGTATTTTTGTTGACGGAGCACAGGCAGCGGCGCATCTGCGTATTGATGTCCAGGATCTGGATGTTGATTTTTATGCATTTTCAGCCCATAAAATGTACGGTCCAAATGGTGTTGGTGTTCTCTACGGGAAAAAGGAATTACTTGAACAAATGCCGCCTTATCAAGGCGGAGGAGAAATGATCTCGGAAGTCCGCTTTTCAGGAACAACCTTTAACGAATTGCCTTATAAGTTTGAGGCCGGAACACCAAACATAAGCGGTGTGATTGCTTTTGGTGCAGCCATCGATTACCTCGAAAACATTGGTATTGAAAACGCAGCTTTGCGTGAAACTGACTTACTGAATTATGCGACTTCCGGATTGAAAAAAATACCGGGAATACGCATTTACGGCATGCAGCCCGAAAAATCAGGTGTGATTTCATTCAACGTGGCAGGTGTTCATTTCTTTGATCTGGGAACTATGCTCGACAAGTTTGGAATTGCCGTCCGCACCGGACATCATTGTGCCGACCCATTGATGGATCATTTTAATATACAGGGAACCGTGCGCGCTTCGTTTGCATTTTACAATACCAGGGAAGAAATAGATGTATTCATTGAAGCTCTGAAAAAGGTAATTGCGATGTTCTGATTACAAATTTATTGAAGCAATACTATCTTTAAATGCACTTTTGTAGTTTTCGCCAACAGGCACAAAAGTCTTTCCGATCACAATCCGGTTCCGCTGTATCGAATCGATTTTGGGCAATGACACAATGAATGAACGGTGAACCCTCACAAAACGGTTTTCAGGCAATATTTCCTGAAGTTTCTTTAGGCTGTTAAGCGTCAGAATTGTTTTCCCAGGCAGGTGTATTTTGATGTAATCTTTTAATCCTTCAATATACAGAATTTCGCTCAGGTTAATATTGATGGTGCTGTAACCTGTTTTGACCATGATGAAATCGGAGTAATTTTCTTTCTCCGAAGCAGTCTCTATACGATCAGTCCCTTTTTTATTTAGTTTATTCAAGCTATAAGCTTTGGATGCGGCCTTCATAAAACGTTCAAATACGATTGGTTTAACCAGATAATCAGTGATTTCAAGGTCATAACCGCTCAGCGCATATTTTTCGAAAGCGGTAGTGAAGATAACAAGCGGTTTGGATTGCAAGCACTTCACAAACTCTATCCCACTTAAATAAGGAAGCTCGACATCCAGAAAAATCAGGTCCACTTTATTTTCCTGAAGATAGCCCAAGGCTTCAATCGGGTTGATAAACGTCTTTTCCAACTTCAGAAAAGGAATTTTTTCAATATAATCTTTTAAAAGGTCAAGAGCCAGAGGCTCATCATCGATTGCTATGCAGTTCATTGTTTTTGAGTTTCATTGAAAGATTGATCAGATAATTATCCCCTATTCGGGCATTTTCTAATTTATAGTTTCCGGGATAGCACAATTCCAACCGCCTGATCACGTTGTTTACTCCAATTCCGAGACTCCCAACTTCGCTAAGTTTTTCGCGCACAATCGGATTCGATATTTTTAGATGTAACCAGTCGCCAACCATACTTAAATGGATGGATATGGTTGATTCAACACCCGGTAATGCACCGTATTTAAAGGCATTCTCAACCAGAGGGTTTAGTATGAAAGGTTCAATGTAACGGGTTTCATTTATGTTTTCGACAACAAAATCAACTGCAACCGAATCTTTCATCCATAATTTCTGAAGGTCGATGTAGTTTTCAATCATGAAAATTTCGCGGCTTACAGGTATTTCTTTGCTTGGATTTTCGCTTAGCATATACCGCAGGATACTTGAAAGTTTCATGATGGCTTCCGATGTCAGATCCGACTTCCGGTTGGCCAGTGAATAAATGTTATTCAGTGAGTTAAACAGGAAATGCGGATTAACCTGCTGCCTCAGCAACATCAGTTCGGCATTCAGTTTTTCATGCTGGTATCTCTGATTAATATCTTCTTCACGCTTCAATTTCTGAAAAATCCGCACTGACGAAGAGAATATCAGGAATACAAATAACAGGAAGGACATTCCCATCGGAACTCTGGGTGGCGAAAACTTGTTGCTGTGGGGAAATACACCTGGCATTTTCTCGAATGGTGGCGGAACCCTGAAGCCATGTGGTGCGTTCCGGATAAAATCATTTACCGACAATTGGTGAATCAATGGATCAACCACCAAAAACGAAAACAGACTAACGACTAAAATAGAAACAGCAAAAAAAAGATATTTTTTCGGCAATAAATAAATTGGGGTCAGGAAAAAATAATTCAGGTAAAAAAGAATAAATCCATAGAAGTACAGCAGAACAATAAAAACAGGTAAACTTTCATTACTGAGAAGCGAAAAGAGATAAAAAGCAACAAACAGCATCATCCAAACAGACAAATGCACAAAAAACAACACCCATTGTTCCTGCCTGATATTTTTGATAAACCGTAACCGTTTAAATATTTGCATCATAAGTTTTATTCAATGTCCCAGGCAACTTTCCAATTATTAAGATGCAGAAATACAATATTAGTTGCTTCTTTCTGTTTTTAAGTTTAGTACACCTGGAAACAAGTTTACCAGATTTCGGTGCAAGCGGGAACTAATCTGTTAATGCTGCAAATATCAGCAATAAGCATAAACCGGACTAGTTAATACATACACAAAAAAGTTAAATAATAATAAAGACAAGAACAGACAATAATTCGCATAAAAAAGGCTGTTCCTTTTAAGAAACAGCCTTTTGAAAATTTTTAAAATTAAGTACGAGTCAATTGCTCATTGGCTCAGATCAATCATCTTCATCGTATGTTTCGAATGGTCTAAAATTCCACACATCGTACAGGTAATAACTTCCGGTTTCACCTGTAGCTACAAATCCTTTTCCACCAACGGTAAAAGCAACAGGATTGGTGCGGGCATATCCCTCAAAATCCGTTTTCTCAACCCAGGTGTCTCCGGTGAAACTATATTCCCAAACACTGCTCAAGGTACTGGTGGATTTATCACCAAGCATAACGTAAGCTTTCCCGTCCAGGACAAAAGAACTGGCATTCTGACGAATGATAGTCCAATTATCGTCATCATCCAACTCTATTTTTTTAGTCCACGTGTCTGCTGTAGGATCATATTCCCACATATCAGTCAGGTAAACACCGTTGCTGACACCAGTACAAACGTATGCTTTGTCATTATAAGTAAACGCTGTTGACCCGTGCCTTTTTTGGCCACCAATACTTTGTACCTTTACCCATTGACTGCCAGCGTCTTTTGTTGGATCAAAACGATAGAAATCATTGATATCAACTAAACCATCGAGATAGCCTGTACCTAGATATCCATAATTAAGAAGTGAGAATCCAACCGCCTTATAGCGCGCCTCGCCAAGAAAATCATCTTTTTGAGTCCACATATCAGTTGTCGGATCATATTCCCAAAAATCTTTCAATTTGTAATCTCCATCATAACCTGTACCTATATAACCTTTACCGTTAATTGCAAAAGCGACTGCTGCAGTACGTCCTTTGCCCGGGAAATCAGCCATTCGATCCCATCGGTCTGTAGATGGATTGTACTTCCAGAAGTCTTTCAGATATTGATAACCATCATCCTGATCGTCATTGTAACCCAAGCCCACATAAGCATAATCATCAATAACAAAACTGACTGCAGAACCCCGGGGTAGTCCTTCAAAACTTGATTTTTCAATCCAGTTTCCAAGTGGGTCATCATCATCATTATTGCACCCGACCAAAAGGAACAGCCCTAACACTATTGTCAACAACTTTCTCATAGCTTTCTGTTTTTCAAATTTAAACATCAAAACTAGTTGCCTTCAGAGAGGATAAAAAGTAAATTCATACAGACAAAGCTTATTAATCGACGAATAGGCTTCTTTGATCGACAGATCGTGCTTATCGATTAAACTGACTGTAACAACAAAAAACAAACAGCCCATTAGCTACTGATTATATGATACTTACACTCAATAAGTACAAATTCAGAATAAGTTTATATCGAGCATTTTGGGGAATAGGTATATTTTAATTCCTGAAATTAAGATTCCGGTCTACATTCGCTGAAAATTTAAAAGCCACGAGTTAAAACGAATGCTTTCTCCCGAGAGATTTCGAGTAATTTCCTTCTGGTCAATTCAAGGTAAATTCGTCTGTTAATACACTTAAAACCATGAAAGCTGAATGAAAACATACCAAATTCTAATTTTCCTCCTTGCCATATTATTCGTATCGTGTACTGAATCTTCGATTGAGGACTTTGTAGTAGGAGAGAACTTTATTAAAAACAAAACAGGCATTGTGATGGTTGACACCTTAACAATTAGTAGCTCTTTAGTCAAATACGATTCAATTGCATCAAACTCCAGCGATCGTTTCCTCCTTGGAAGTAATTACAATTCGGTCTCTGGTTATAAAAATTCAAATATGTTTCTGGAGATGACTTTTGACGACGACATTTCTTATACCGAATTCGTATTCGACTCCTTATGCCTCGTAATGGACTATGACACATACTCTTTTGGAGACACAACAGTTACACAAACGTTTAGCGTACATCAGCTGAAGAAGGAAATGGAACTTGATGACGACAATTATTTATACACGACCAGTCAGTTTGCATACGAAGAAACACCACTTGGAACAATCAGCCTGAAGCCAAAACCTAATTCGCATAAAAAAGTAAGCATCCGGCTCTCTGACAAATTTGGGAATCGCCTCTCTGAAATGATTAGACTGAAAAGAGATACAATAACTTCATCTGTTTTATTCAATACGTTTTTCAAAGGTCTGGTCGTCAAATCACAATCCGACATCAAAGGAGCTGCTGTCGGGTTTTATACAACTGATACCGAAAGCACAACATCAACAACATCAAGCAGCGATATAACCAAACCGGAAATCAGATTGTATTACCATTTAAAACCCAATCCGGAAAACTTATCTGATTTATATTATAAATTTTCATTTAACAGCGACGGAATCTATTTCAATCAAATCTCGAGTGACGAATCAAACAGCCTGATTGATGGCATTTCAGATACAGATAACGAACGAAGTTCAAAACTTACCAACAACTATCTTTTCGTACAATCAGGTATTCAGATTTTCTCGAAAATCAAGATTCCATATCTCGAAAACTTATTACTAACAGCAGAAAATTCAGCTTTCATTGCTGCAACTTTACGGTTATATCCGGTAAAAGGAACATACACCAACACCGATGATTTACCCACATCATTGTATGTGTACAGCGCCGACCGGAAAAATGTAATAAGCGGGCAATTCTATCTTCCCGGCAGCACCAGCGACTATGCCTATGCTCAACTAACGATAGTAACCGATGTTGAAGAAACCGTATACTACGAAGTTGACATCACCACGTTTTTGAATACCGAGCTAAACGAAGAACTGCTGACAGACCGTTCGATAATGATCGGATACGGAACAACAGATGCAAAAACGACGATTGACCATGTTATTTTTGGTGGTCCAAATTCAGGAAAATTCGCTCCGGAACTGAATGTTTATTATTTCCACAACTAAAAGTAAAAGAACCAGAATGAATATAAAGAAAATAATTGTCGCCCTTCTAATTATATTTCAGGGAATCACACTCTTGGCTCAGAACAGTACAAGCTCACCCTATTCCGCATTTGGAATTGGCGAACTCGAAATGACTTCCGGTGGAAGAAATACGGCCATGGGACAAACAGGGATTGCACTCCGTTCAGACCTGTTTTTGAATACTTCAAACCCGGCCTCATTAACAGCGATTTCCCCTCAAAGTTTCATTTTTGATCTGGGCGTGAATTTCGAATATACTCAACTAAAAAACTCCACAAAAACAGCAGATGCTACAGATGGGAATTTAAGCTGGCTACAGATGGCGTTTCCGATCTCAAAAAAACTGTTTGGCGGAATTTCGTTAAACCCCAAAAGTAGCGTAGGCTATAATATTTTCACTACAAAATCAATCGACGGAACTTCAACAACATACCCGTCAATTTATGAAGGTACCGGTGGGCTGAGCGAAGCCGCTGGAATGCTGGCCTGGAAACTAACAAAAAATATTTCATTCGGCGCAAAAGCAGGTTATCTCTGGGGTAATGTAGCACAGACTTTGGACGAAAGCATTGCGGTTTCTTCAACCATTTATACAATTACGAAAGAAGATGATGTTCGTTACTCAGGTAGTTATTTCAATATTGGAACACAAATAAGCATCCCTGTTTCTACCAAATCGAGTTTCGTTTTAGGAGGAATCGCGGGAATAAGCAGCAGGTTAAATTCAGAAATATCGACAACAATAACAAAAACATACAGCAGCACTTCCGAAACGATCTCCAGCGATGTTAAGACCACCGGATCAATGAAACTTCCGCTGGACATTGGTGTCGGACTGAGCTATTTATATGGAAATAAATGGATTGCTACGGCAGACTATAGACGATGTGACTGGAGAGACGCCACTTTAGACTTCAGTTCAAACAAATTAAGCATAAATAACAGTTACCGTGGAGGTCTTGAGTTTTCCCCAAAAAACGATCCAAGCCTTTTCCGTCAGGCAACCAAATATCGCTTAGGATTCCGATATGAAAGCGGCTATCTGAACATATACAGTAATCAGATTCATGAGCAAGCGGTATCATTTGGTATTGGGATTCCGATCAAGAAAGATCGTAGTTATGCAAACTTCTCGGTAGAACTGGGTTCACGCGGGACAACAAAAAACAGCCTTGTTCAGGAAAAATTTGTAAAACTGAATTGTAGCTTTAACCTGTGGGACAAATGGTTTACCAAACGTCAGATTGATTAAACCATTTGTGAGTTGTCATTCAGGAACAAGCTAACGAACTAATAGGCATAAAAAAGCCGTCCCCAATAAGTTTGGAGACGGCCTTTTTGTTTCTATTAAAAGTTTCGAAATTTTCCGGTTAATAATTGACAACTTCAATTTCAAAATAAGCCTGAGGATGATCGCAAACAGGGCATTTTAATGGTGGTTTGGTCGATTCGTGCAGGAATCCACACACACGACATTTCCACACCACTTTACCTTCACGTTCAAACACCTTGCCTTCTTCCAGATTCTGATACAATTTCCGGTAGCGTTCTTCGTGGGCTTTTTCAACTTTAGCAATTGTTCTGAAAAGCAGTCCAATCCTTTTGAATCCTTCTTCATCGGCAATACGTCCAAATTCAGGATACAACTCGGTCCATTCTTCATTTTCACCATCGGCAGCAGCCTTGAGGTTTTCAAGAGTTGTTCCGATTTTACCGGCAGGATAGGTAGCTGTAATTTCAACAGGTCCACCTTCGAGGTGTTTGAAAAACTGCTTGGCATGTGAGCGTTCGTTCAGGGCTGTTTCTTCGAAAAGCGAAGCAATCTGCTCTAATCCTTCTTTACGGGCTTCTTTTGCGAAAAATTCGTATCGGTTACGAGCCTGTGATTCTCCAGCAAAAGCTTTCAGTAGATTTTTTTCGGTTTGTGATCCGGCTATTGATTCCATGGTAAATGATTTTATTGAAACTTGGGTTTTAATCTAAAAACAATTTCATAAAGGTATAAATTTAATGAGGTAGAAGATGAAATCAGGGTAATTTAGATTCATTCAAAAGTATTAAAAGGAAGGAGATACCCTCCAATTCTTACTTCCGGAAGTTTCAAAAACGGAGTAATTTGTTAAGATTTCATCAGGATTCGAAAGGTCAGTCTATATTCTTTTTGAAGGGAGACAAAAATTAACGACATTTGCATCCTTTAAGCTTTAGTTCATGACCATAAACGAAATACAAAAAGAGATCATTGAAGAGTTTTCGATTTACGAAGACTGGATGGATAAATACGGTTACCTGATTGAATTGGGGAACGACCTCAAAGATCTTGACCCGAAAGACAAAACCGATCAACACCTGATCAAAGGTTGTCAGTCGAGAGTTTGGCTGGTTTCTGAATTTGTTGACGGGAAGATCGTCTTCAGGGGTGAAAGTGATGCCGTTATTGTAAAAGGTTTGGTAGCTCTTTTGTTAAGAGTTGTTTCGAACCGAACACCTGCCGAAATCATTGAAAACGAATTGTTTTTTGTTGATGAGATTGGTCTGAAACAGCATCTCTCTCCTACCCGGTCGAACGGATTGCTGTCGATGATCAAACAAATTAAACTTTACGCTGTTGCATATAAGAGAATTTCAGAAAAAGGAGAATGAGTGATGGATACAAGAATAGATTTGATAATCGAACGTCTGAAAGACGTATATGATCCGGAAATACCTGTAAACATTTACGATTTGGGATTAATCTACAATGTTGACATTGACGATACAAACAAGGCGAATATCATTATGACTTTGACTTCTCCGGGATGTCCTGTTGCTGACATGTTGGTCGAAGATGTCAAACAGGCTGCACTGGCTGTCGAAAATGTGAAGGAAGCTGATATAGAACTTACTTTTGATCCGCCATGGGACAAATCGATGATGAGCGAAGAAGCCCGACTGGAACTTGGATTTTTTTAAAAAATTGTTTTTGGGATAAGATCAGCTCGGGCTGTCTTTTAATTCGAGACCTTCCAGCGTATAAAAAAACACAGTTCCCTTCCCGGGTTCTGATTCAATCCAGATTTTCCCTCCCAGCAATTCAACCAGTTTTTTGGTAATTGAAAGACCTAGTCCAGTACCCCGATAAAATTTATTTCCTTCATTGTTTAGTTTTCTGAAACGCTCAAAAACCAACTCGTGATATTCTTCGCTGATTCCGATTCCTGAATCTCTGACATACAACTGAATTTTATGATTTCCGGCTTCGAGGTAACCAAACTCGATAAAACCTGATTCGGTGAATTTCAAGGCATTGGACAATAAATTAATAAATACCTGTTTGACCCGAATCCGATCTGAATAAACAAACAATTCACTGGCGTCAGAAATTTTACTCATCCGCAATTCCACCTTCGGGTTTTTATGTCCCTGGTTAAAAATATGGAACAATTCTTCCATCAGGGAATTTATGCTGAAATTCTGCTTTTTAATGATCAGTTGCTGCGCTTCAATCTTCGAAAGATCGATGATTTCATCAATCAGGACAAGCAACGATTCCGTATTTGATTCGATGAGTTCGATGTACGAATTTCGTGTTTCCAGACTTAAATCATCTTCACTCAAAAGAGAAGAAAAGCCAACAATAGAATTCAGCGGAGTGCGAATTTCATGCGACACATTGGCCAAAAAAGCGGACTTCAGATTATCCGATTCTTCAGCCTTTTTCTTGGCTTCTGCCATGTCGATATTTATTCTCTTTAAATGTATATTGGTTTTTTCCAGTTCTGAGATAACTCCACTCAGCTGACCATAAGCCTCTTCAAGCTCTTTATTTTGATTATGAATCTGATTAAACTGTTTTCTGATTTTCCGTTCGGCTTCTTTAGCCTTTCGATTGGTATAGTATAGATGAAATACGATAAAAATAAGGACAGCAAGCGCTCCTATCAATACAATGAAATATTCCTTATTCGGAAAGGAAGGGTTGTTAATCACTAACGATCCTTCCGGTATTCTGCTTACCGGAATTTGGTATTTGTCCAGCAGTTTCCTGTCAAAATAAAAATCGTTACCCGTTGTATTGAATCTTTTGGCGGGCTTTTGAACTGTTGAATCCATTAACTGAACGAGCAAGCCAGCAGCTACACTTCCATGCTTTTTGCCACTCTGATACAGGCCGCCGACAACTCCTCTCCCCATAAAAAACGGGTCATTGTTGAATACAGGTACTTTTGACACCTGAATAACTTTATCAAGAAAGGACATAAAATCGACCAATTGGCCATTTTCATCCTGATTAATACCAATGTAAAAAATCGCATCACACGCTTTCCCTGAACTTGCCATCCTGAATATTGAATCCTCATCAATCACTTCAGGAAAAACGACTGAAAAATCATCTAATCGAGCTGCTTCCTCAGTTAACTCTTTCCGATAAATCAGACCGGTGGTTGTGAAGTCGGTCAGCACCAATAACCGTTTTGCTTCAGGCAATATTTTCTGAACAAACCCCAGGGCAAGGTTGGAGTTGGACGTTTCCTTTAATCCATAGTATTGTGAATTTTCAAGCGGATAATCTTCTGGATTCGAAATTCCTGCAAAAACAACCGGAACATTAGGAAACAGGTCCTGATCATATTGAAAGGCAAAATTAAGAGCATCGTTATCGGTCACCAAAACCCCGTCAAAATGTTTGCTGGCATATTTATTCTGAAAATATTGTTTGGTGAGTTCGAAGAAGGTTTGCCCGAATTGCTTGGAATTTAAACTTTCAATATACAGGGTGATTTCAGGATGTTTTCTAAACTCTTGAATAATGCCTACAGTCATACTGTCTGTCCAGCTATACCCCTGATGATAGGAATTAATAACCAGAATATTTTTTGTTTTTACCGGCACCTCAATACCCCAGGAGTTGGTAATTGAAGCAATTACCAGAAAAACAAATAACCAAATTCGCATCAAATTAATCACCTGATAATTGGATTATTGTAACTTTATGAATAATGAAAAGTACTGAAAATTTCACGATCTGCAATAAATACGATCATTTAAGGATGTCATGACCTAATTTTACCGATAAAATTCAATTCAGATGGCGGTCATATTTTAACATGACCGCCATCTGTAATTTATAGTGCTATGGCTACTTCTGATTTTTCACATTCACCAACAGGTTTAGTTCGTCCAGTTGTACCTGCGAAATAATTGAAGGGCTATCCATCATCACATCGCGGCCAGAATTGTTTTTAGGGAAGGCGATGGTATCACGGATACTTTCCAGCCCAGCGAACATCGAAGTCAGACGATCAAATCCAAAAGCGATACCGGCATGAGGAGGTGCTCCGAACTTGAAGGCATTCATCAAAAATCCAAACTGATATTCAGCCTGTTCCGGAGTAAACCCAAGTAAGCCAAACATTTTTGCCTGAAGGGTTTTATCGAAAATACGAACCGAACCTCCGCCGATTTCTACACCGTTGATAACCAAATCGTATGCATTGGCACGAACAGCTCCAGGATTGGTCTCGAGCAAAGCGATATCTTCGGGTTTAGGCGCAGTAAACGGATGATGCATCGCATAAAAACGGCTCGTATCTTCATCCCATTCAAGCAACGGAAAATCGACCACCCACAATGGCTGGAACACATTTTTATCGCGTAATCCCAAACGGCCAGCCATCTCTAAACGCATGTCGCCAATGGCTTTCAGCATTTTTGATTTTACTCCTGAAAGAAGTAAAATCAGATCGCCTGGTTTTGCTCCAAACATTTCAGCCCATTGTTTCAGCTCATCTGCATCGTAAAACTTATCAACTGACGATTTCATGGTTCCGTCAGTATTATATTTCAGATAGACCAGACCTTTGGCGCCAACCTGAGGACGTTTCACCCATTCTGTCAAGGCATCCAACTGCTTGCGGGTATATTCAGAGCAAGCTTCGGCACAGATTCCGCCGATAAACTCAGCATCGTCGAACACCGGAAATCCCTTTCCTTTGACAAGCGATGTCAGGTCTTTGATTTTCATACCAAAGCGAATGTCCGGCTTGTCCGATCCGAAGCTTTCCATCGCTTCGGAATAAGGCATGCGTGGGAATTCTGTGATATCAATTCCCTTAATTTCTTTGAATAAATATTTGGTCAGTCCTTCGAACATATTCAGAATGTCTTCCTGTTCCACAAACGACATTTCGCAGTCAATCTGTGTGAATTCGGGCTGACGGTCGGCACGTAAATCTTCGTCGCGGAAACATTTCACGATCTGGTAGTAACGGTCGAAACCTGCTACCATAAGTAACTGCTTGAGCGACTGTGGCGATTGTGGCAAAGCGTAAAATTCGCCGGGATTCATGCGTGAAGGAACGACAAAATCGCGCGCTCCTTCCGGAGTTGATTTTATCAGAACCGGAGTTTCCGTTTCAATAAAATCCAGTCCATCCAAATAGGTTCGGGTGGCAAATGCCATTTTCGAGCGCAGAATAAGTGTGTCGCGAACCGGTGTGCGGCGCAGATCGAGGTAACGGTATTTCATCCGGATTTCGTCACCCCCATCACTTTCGTCTTCAATTGTAAACGGAGGAGTTTCTGAACTGTTTAGAATATTCAGTGAAGTGACATATAATTCGACTTCACCTGTCGGCATATTTTTGTTTTTGCTGCTGCGTTCGCGTACAACTCCTGCAGCCTGAACCACATACTCACGACCTAAATGATTTGCTGTTTCAGCAACAGTCTGATCTGTTTTTTCATCAAACACCAACTGTGTAAGTCCATAACGGTCACGTAGATCGATAAAAGTCATTCCGCCAAGGTTCCTGATGCGCTGAACCCAGCCGGCAAGGATTGCTTCCGAACCCTGATGATTGATGCGGATTTCGCCGCATGTATGTGTTCTGTACATATCTGATTCTGTTTTGTTCACTGCAAAAATAAGCAGATTTTACAATTATAAGGGGATAAATTTCAGTTTCAGAAGGAAAGTTTAAAAGGAAGAATATACAGCCTGCAGAAATCGCAACTATTTCCATTTAATTTATACACATAATCATTTTTATTTCTACATTAGCTGAACGAAAAATCAGAAACCGGCTGAACCCCAAATGCATCAGAACTATGAAGTGCACCATAAGAATTCCACAAAACTGTTTTCCACTTCCATATTCACTTTTCAGAATTTAATAACGAATTATAAACAGTCTCCAAAACTTTTTTCTAAGAGACTGTTTAAATTTAAAATATATTAGTATAATACATTGACTATCAGTTGTTTAATTGAATTCATTTTGCTATCTTAATGGTTTCCAAACTGTTAAGAACGTATGAAATACTATTCAACCAACCTTACCGATAGCC
>DASRMB010000031.1:0-161509 GCA_035648135.1 Prolixibacteraceae bacterium | reverse complement strand
GCAAAAGGCATTAACTGGATGGAAACCTTCGAGATGCTTTATGGGCGGCATCCAAAGCAGTGCCCTTGTTGTGGAAAAGGCATTATGCTGGTAGTGGCAACCATTGAATCAGGCTACTGCATTCGACAGCGCGACGGGCCTAAACTAACGGTCAATCCTGGTTTCTGCAAACGGCAAGCATGAAATAGCCGCAACTAAAGTATGCCCCAAATAACCGGGGCTGGAATCGTATTGCCCAAACTGACCGAAACTGACCGGATTTACACCGGAAACCTGGGAAACAGGCTGAAATAAAGTTCGGATAAATAAATAAAAAGCCATCCTGAAATAAAATGGCGCATCGGGGAAACAAAATCCCCACTCTTCAAAACACAAAATCCCAATTCAATTCCTATAAGAGGCGTGCTGCCGGAGGTAACGTTCAACACCGTTCATAATCAAACTGCGTTCCTGGTTTGGATTATGATCTAATTGATATCTGTAGTTTAATATTTTACGTGCAACGTTTCTATTTGACCAGTAGTCAGTATTATTATATGCTTCAATTTCAATACTTGCACCTTCCGGATCTATTGCATATCTAGAGTTATTTAATGAATCACTTATTTCGTCGAATGAAGTATTAATTAATGGCCCGGTAAGTCGGCCAGTTAAATGATCTATTTGCTGAATTTCTACCTGGCTCGATTCACTAATTATTCTTAAAACTTTAAAACGTGGAGTAACAATATTACCTCGTTCACTTCTTGTACTTGATTTCAACATATCATTTACTGCTAAGGGTGCTCTTAATTGGCCTCTTGCAAAATCTGCGTTTGTGATCTTAACTTCTTCCAATACACTTTGTATAAAATCAGTGGCTTCATTTATTCGTAGGGTTTGATTTAATTGTTCATTATCATTGTTTATTATTCTTTTTATTCTGTAAGCTGGTATCAAATCGGTATTATATTTTTCTCTAGCCTGATTAATTTTTTGTTTCCATATACGTTTATTTATGGCATCTTCTGTTCCAACGGCAGCGGCGTCAATTTCATCTTTTCTGTCGGAAAGTGCTTGTAGTAATGGTTTTGTTGTACTTGCCACCATCATTTCAGGTGCCTCGTCTGTGCCCCGATAATAAATAGTATGGGTTACATTTCCTGAACGGATTGTACGCCTAAATCCCAGAATTGATGCAAACGCATCCCTCACCGCCCCTACAGCACTCCTTCCCATCGCCATCACTCTGTCTAATAAGTTCATTCCGGTATCCACAGCCTTATTTACAAGCCAGGTCAAAGCCTGATCAACCATTTCTCTGACTCGTTCAATCATTTCGCCAACCCGTCTTCCTATGCCACTTAAACCAACCTGATTGGCAAGGAATCCAATTACAATAGGCATTGCCCTTCCCATCGTATTTTCCAGGTAGTTTGCTGCAACTGTTATATTTCCTTCTGCTATTTCTGCCACCCCATTTACAAATGAGTTAATCACTTCAAGCATTTCGCGCAGGTACTTAATAAAACTTTGGATGGCGCTGTAAATAGCAATACAACTGTTCACCACTGCCATGATACCTGTAGGATCCAGCATACTCAACAACCTTGCGGTAACCTGTGTTACAATTCTTTCCATTATCCAGTTCTTCACTGCGTCAATAACAGTGTCCCACAAATTGGTTAATTGTTCCTGAATTTTTTCCCAGATTGCAGCAACGCCCCTCTCCTGCACATCCCGGATAAATGTCCAGATGCCTTCCATTGTATTAATCATGCTTCGTAGCCTGGCAACCCTTTCAGGTCCAATACGCGGATGTGCCGCCAGTTTCTCCCATATCCTTTCCATGCTGATGCCAAGCACCTCAAGTACCCATCCAATTACACCACGCAATGAGAAGTCGGTAAGTTCAGGTATTCCTGCATCTCGTAACTCGCTCATGAGCCACCCGACGACACCGTTTATTAAATGTGTTACTATATTATCAAAGAACTGTATGAAGCCCTGCTTAATGGCTCTCAATAAATTTTTCAAAAATCCTATCGGATCATTTTTTATCCGTTCGAAAGCAGCAATCGTCCGGGCGATGATATTGTTAATAAGGTCAAACGGAAAATTCATTATTTCCAGAATAACCACAACAACAATTTTTACTATTTCTACAACAAAAGCGATCAACCTGCCAATGGGTTCTCCGAAAGTGTCAATGATTCGTTGGAATGCCTCAATTGGATGTGCCAGATCGTTAAGTGTAAAGCCCCTCCACAAGTCGATGAACAATTGCACGATTGCTGTAGGAGTCATATTCAGCCTTGCCACTGCAGCATCAATTCGTTGAGTTGCCCGTGCAATACTTCCGGATTCCTTCATCTGGGCAAACTGTTCTTCGCCGCCTTCCATCAGACTCATGAATCCGTGGATGATATTTTCTACATTTCTCTCAACCACGACATCAGTAAACGGATCTTTACCAATAATTACCGTTACCAGAAAATACCCCCTCACTGTTCCCGCCCAGGCACTCAGTCTTTGCATCAATACCTCTTTGATGAACTGCAGAATAATGACTGCCGTATCAGCCATAAACTGCAATACATCTGCTACCGGCGCTGCAAACGTGTTGTAAATTTCATTAAACTTATCAATCGGGTGCATTAACGCATCAATAGAAACAACACTCCAGATCAGATCGAAATTATTCGTGATCGTTTCCAGCAAATTGCCAAACACACTTATTCCACGGTCTATCCAGTCGGCCGCTTTCTGGAAGGTTCCCGTTTCCTGCATTTGTGTGCGTTGCTGTATGCCTGTTTCACCACCAAGTTCCAGAATAGCGCTTAAAATAGTTGTGCCATTTCTTTCAACTATTTCTCCGGTTATTGGATCTTTACCCAGAATAACCGTCAATAAAGGATAGGCGGTTGTATGTTCTTCTATAAAATCAACAATCTGAGTCAGCAACCAGCTTTTTACAATTTCGAGTAATTCGATGGCAGCAGCTTCAGCAAAACTGACAATCGAGCTGATTGTACTGTGAATAATATTTCCGGCCTCTTCAAAGATCTGTGTGGGTGATGCGAGGCTTTCCAGTGTTAATCTATTCCAGAAATTCTCTACCCTGCTAACCACATTGCTAACCAAAGCTTCCACGGCAGCAATTCCGCTATCAATCCACTGTTCGGCTTCGCTTAATGCTCCCAGCTCATTAAGTTTATCGTACAGCAAATTGCCGCCGGGCATAATATCGAATGCAGCTTCAATAAAGTTATGGCCGTTGCGTTCGATCTCTTCGCCGGTTATCGGGTCCTTGCTTAGTACCACTCTTAAAGCTCTGTAACCTGGAATGGCCATTACAAAGTCTCTTGCCTCATTCAGCAGTAAGCGTTTTCCGGCTTCCAAACCTTCGGCTACAAAATCGATGGCAGAATCGACAAACGATAATGCATTATCAAACCAGCCACCTTGAATAATATTACCATTGTTGTGCACCTGCACCGGGGGCCCGCGGCTGTGGACATCTGCAGTCATAGCAATGGTATTGCCAACCGTTGTTAACGAGCTGGTATCTTTATTTATAATTTCTTTAGTTTGAATATGCGCAGGCGAAGCAAACGCAGCCAATTCATTTTGCGGCTCATCTTTTTCAACTTCACATCCATCGCAGCTTTTTTTCTGAAGTGGATTTAATATTGGGGAAACTGTTTGTTCTTCTTCCTGGTTTTCTTCTTCTTTTTTCTGTAATTCTTCCGGCTCAGTTTTTTTCTGAACGGTATTTTCGGTATTCAAAGTTCCGGAGGCATCAATCGACCAGGTACTTAATTCAGGTTTTGCCTGAATTTCCGTTGGTTTCGAATCTTCTGTATTTTCCTGTTCATTTTCTTCTTTCCGATCGATGTGGAATAATTCTTTTCGTAATTCTTTGAGCGATTTAGGCTTTTCTTCAACAGGTCCATCTTCGCTTCCTAAACTGCCTTTCATTATCTTTAACGGATCAAAGAAAGCAGTCCAGTCGCTTAATGGATGTTCTTTGGTTTGAACCTGTCCACCCAAATTGTCTTCTCCGGCAGTATTTCCATTTACGGTTTTTACTGTATCTCCGGTAACACTTTCGACAATGGCAAAATGAGAATGTGCATTTCGATAGGCTATATCGCCCGGCATAGGAGGGCTGCCAGGAAGTCTTGCAGCTTCAGGTTTAATCATCCGTTCGCCCAATTCCCATTTTGGCATAGGCAAGCCGGATTTATTTAAAGCCCAGAATGCAAATATGCCGCACCAGCTTGGCATAGCATCTCTTGATCCGGTGGTAGTTCCGGGAATTCCGTTATTACTGGTAGCAGTAGTATTATCAACCACCATCATACCACTTTGTTCTCTTTTCTTTTTAATATCCTGCTCAGCTACTGCGCCTTCAACTGTAGTTCCATTGCTGTCACTGATTATCTTGTCTTCGCCAAATGTTGTCTTGAAAATTTCGACTAAATGCTCCCAGCCTGTCCGGTAACCGTCGGCCTGAGTTTTATTGGCATCAATTTTCCCTTCAACGGTTTTCGCTTTTTCAACAGCATTGGTTAACTGAGCCGGGACTCCGGATTCACTTCGCTGGATAATGTTTTTTCGGGCTATCGATTTGGGCGCAACTTTTGCAGTGGTTTTTGCCGGACTGGCGCCTTGCTGGATGGTGTGTGTTAGCTCATGGGCGAGCAAAGTTTTTCCACCCTCGGAATGAGGTGAAAATTTACCTTCATTGAAATATATATCATTTCCATGCGCAAAAGCGTGAGCATGAATATTACTGCTCATGGACTGCGCCGTTGATCCGGTGTGTACACGCACACCACTGAAGTCGGCACTAAACCGACTCTCCATAAATTCGCGGGTTTCGCCTGGCAATGCACTGCCTGAACCTTTGGTTGATGATAATGTTTGTTCGAATGGAATTGATTCGTTTGGGGGACTCCTTCCGCTTCGCTGAATAATACCTGAATGATATGTATCCGTTTTTTTTCGACTTACTGATTCGGTTGCAGCTCCGCCATTTGAAGAAACATCACTAAATCCAGAATCGACTGTTTCATCATACATGCGGTAAATGGCCGATATGCGTTTGGCCTGAATTTCTTCTCCATCCTCTTCTTTCCGACTTATTTTGCTTATTGCGGTCGGATCAATTTTAGCCTGAACTTCCTCTTCCTTGTCCTCCTTTTTATCCAGTTTTTCTTCTCCGCTGGCAGCAATAGTGGCAAGTTCAGGATTGGGCATTCTCATTACATTTTCGGCCACAGCATCGGCTTCTTTTTCCTGGGGATCGTCGGGACTGCTGACGGATAATTTGGCCTGTACCGGAGTATTAAAAAAGGAGGGTTGTTCACTGTTGCCAAAAAATGTTTCTTCCTCCGCCTTTCTAAAAAAGGATTGCTGTTGTGCCTTTTGTTGAACAACAGTAGCGGATGGGTTTGTTTTTTCAGCAGTTGAAAACATAGTTTCATTTTAAATCCATTCGGTATTCAGCAAGTATTTCATCCATGGTAGTTTCATCATGGAAATACCCCATGGCAATGAATTCAGCAATATATCGATTGAATGTTGCTCGACCTGTAATACCCAGTTCTTGTTGACCAAACTTAATTTGCCAGCTCGTTGTAAAAATGATTCCCTGAGACCTTCGATGGAGGTGTTTTGAAGTACCGACCAATATTCGATTACAGACTGAAGCATTTCCTCAGCATCTCTCATCTGCTCGTCAGATATTCTGGTATTTGTATTTATCGGAAATTCGATATCTAAACCACACAATATTTTGGGGAGAACCAATTCGTATTCCGCGATATCCTTATTGCCGGTTACGCAATATTGAATAATCAAAGCTGCCAGATTAGGATCTGAAATTTCTCCGTCTTTCTCAATTGCCAATTTTTTAAACAGGGCAGGAATAAATGCCGCAAAAATTACAAGGCCCGCATTATCAATAAAAATTCCTTCCTGAAGTTCGGTTTCCAAATCGTTTTTTCTGGTTTCGATCGAAGCCGGATTAGTAAGCTTGTCAATTAATTTATTGTATTGAAATTTGTTTTCCCTCATCATTTCTTCCTGAATATTCTTCCCTGTTGAAGGCATTTCTGCTTCAGTTTCGATTGTCAGCTTTTTTGATTCGCTGATTAAAAGTTCCTGCCATGCACGTTTCAGTGGATTAGACGGTCTCTCAGTTTCAATTGGTTGTGGCTTTATTCGTTTTTCTGAAACGTTAATTGATTTCAGTTCTTTGTATAGAAACGTCAGTATCGAATCTGAATCGATTTTACCTTTATTTTTAATCACGACTTTTAACAGATGACTGTAAAGAGTCTTTGTAATTAATTTTTCTTTTTCAGGAGAAATGTTGTTTGCAATTTCCTCTTCAAAGAATGACTCAAGCTGACTGATAATTTCAGATGATTGGCGGTAAATGTTTTTGAGAAGTTGAAAATATAATTTTTGAGGAACCTGATTGATGATGCGTTTAACTAAATTTTTTGAAACTATTTGCTCCAGTCGCTCACTGATAAATTCTGCTCTGATTGAAGACATTTCTTCGCTGATCCAACTCTGATAAACTGTTTTGAAATCCTCGTTAATCAACGCTTTTCCCCACCAGGGCAGATATCCGTTTTCGAAATAGAATAAGATAAGTTCATCCAGTTTAGTTTTTTTGCTTACGATCTCTTCTTTGATTTCGGATAAAGTTGGCTTGTAGTCGCTAAGTTTTTGGTTCAGGCTAAATATCAATTCATCATTTATTTTCTGTTTCCAGTCATTCGTATTTACTGTTGCCTCAATTTCCAGTGTGTCAATACTCATGTAATTTTCGCCCAGATCAAATAATTCGAGCTGTAGTTCAATTTCAGGTATTAAAGTAAAATTACACCAATCGCTCACCTCCTTTTGCAAAGCAAATCCATCCGCTTTTCCATTGTAATTAAATAGCAGCGTTTGTTTTCGGATGGTATTTGGAGCGTTTTTCATGTGTTACAGATTCATTGCTTTTAAATTGTCTAGGATTGTGGCCAGATTTACCACATAGGCCGGTTTTACAGATTCTTCCCCATTATTTCTTACTCTTGTCCGTTCGTCTTTGGCATTTGTATTCATGGTTGCAAGAACACTACGCTGATCAGCAGGTAACCCAAGTGCAACCTGCAATATGACCTGCAAAATATTACTTTCTGAAGTTAATGCATTGGCCATTTTTACCCGAGCTTTATTGACATCATCCTTTTGAATGCACGAGATAAAATAGGCTAGTTCTGTAAGAACATTCAGTGTAGCTAATGCGAGTAATCTAAAAACACCAAGATCCAGGATGAATATTTTCAGATCGTCAATCCATGTTACTAGCCTTGATTCGATTTTCTGCTCAATAAAGAAATTGATCTGTTTATCAACCGGTTGGTTGACCATATTCGAATTCTTCATTAAATCAAAAAACGCAATAATATCGTTCATGTCGGCATATTCAGATTGCCCGATAAACACTTTAAAATTGGAAGGCGTGTCTGATCGTGAAATTTTATCAAAATCTGAGATGATATTGTTGAGTAGCGCGCATGTTTTTACAGTTACAATTTCCTGAGTAACGGTTACTGGAGTAGTTGCCGAATCGGTTTTGCCTCTGTCATCGGTAACCGTTAACGTAAAGTTGTAATTGCCGGGTTGCGAAAATTCAACTGTGGAAATAGAAGAATCAGGAGAAACGATAGTCACACTTGTTGGCCCTGAAGACAATGTCCATAAAAATGATTTTATACTGCCATCGGGATCGGTAGAACCACTGCCATCCAATTGTACCGTAAATTGTTGTTCAGGCACTAATACCAAAGACGTTGGTTTTGCGGTGGCATTAGCAATTGGTGGTTTGTTCTCTGCCTGAAGAACAGTTACTGTTGCTGTAGCGCTATCGCTTAAGCCCTTGTTATCAGTAACAATTAATTTGAATTCATAGGTTCCGACTTGTTTGAAAGTAACCTGAGTTATCTCATTGTCCGGATTACTAATATCCGCACTACCAGTTGGTCCTGAAGTTAATGACCAGTCAAATGATACAATTGTACCATCCGGATCGATTGAATCAGAACCATCTAACTGAAGACTGTTTTGGGGTAGTGTAAGTGTTTTGTCCGGACCTGCATTTGCTATTGGAGCCTGGTTCATGTTAACATTTACGGCTATACTTACCTGATCTTTTCCGGTAAGATCATCGTTGTCTGTAACCGTAAGTTCAAATACATAAACTCCAAAGCTGAGTTCCGTAACTAAAGGTTTTGCCGATAAAGGTTTACTAATTAATCCGGATGACGGTCCACTTATTTTAGCCCAGCTAAAACTAACAATTGTTCCGTCAGGATCAGAGGATAACGAACCGTCCAACTGTGCCGAACCAGTAACTAAATGAGTAATAGCTGACTCAATTTCAATAATCTGATCTGGGCCTGCATTTGCAGTCGGTGGATGTTTCGGTAAAGCCAAAACTGTAATTTTTACATCATCTGTTGAACTGGAATTATCATCATCAGTTACAGTAAGTTTAAAAATATATTCACCAACTTCCAGTTTCCCTAATTTGGTTTTTGCTGCTGAAGAATCTTCAATTATAAATCCTGCAGGCCCGCTTTTATTTTCCCATAAATAAGTTTTAATTACGCCATCAGGATCAGATGATGAAGTGCCATCAAGAATAACTTCATTTACAGGAAGTTGTATCGAAATATCATCGCCTGCCTTTGCCACTGGTGGTTGATTTACCGGAAGTGGCGGCTCTTGTATAATGACCTGCACCGGAGTACAATCACTGCAACATGAATAAGGCAAATAAAAATCGCCGATTACAGTGTTGGTCGCAATATCCTTTCCCGGATCGTTGCTTCCTTTATAGACAATTACAAAGGTTCCACCACTTGTAACACCTGCTTTATGCTGAATGCCCGGATGATTTTTAGTATAAACCGAAAAATTATTCACATCTGAAAGTGTAGCTCTTTGTTTAATATATTTATCGATTAAATAGTTGAGGTTCTGGATATCACAGGAACACATTTCGGTTTTTAAATGATCCTGAATTGAGCTGTACGTATAATCAGTTCTGGTGTCCGGCTCTTTTATAATGGGAACCATCATGCCGTCTTTATCCAAAGAAGTAAAGAATTTACTGATGATTTCCACCTGTGCACTATAACTACCCGTCTTTCTTTGCAACTGCGTAATAAAATCAGTTGAACTTGAAAGATTTAAAAGAAGCAGGATTATTTTATTTGTATCGTCGTCATTTATTACAGGCATTGCAGCAGCAATTTTATCTATCTCGGCAGTTTTTGAAGGTGCGTTAATCCTGATTTTATCAATTTGATATTCAGTTAAACTATACGCGGATAACAATTTGTCCAGTTTGGCACTTGCTTCACTTAATTTTTCAGCATGAACCATGAAGCTGGCGATGTTGAATACTTCTATGTTTGGTTCGGAAAGCAAACCTGCCAATTCTTCCAGTTCATCAATAATAATTAAAATATAATACGTAATGTTTTCAACTTCATCATTTGTTTTTGGAGCCGGCAAACTTCCCATTGTAATATTATCATGAAGCTGATATTCAAGGTAATCAGATGCAAAACTGGATTCCTGGATTTCTGATAGTGTCTCTTTTAGAAACTCACCCTTCGCGTAATTCACAAGCATTAGATTGCCTGTAGTTTCAATTGCAGTTTCAATTTTTTCAAGGCTTTTCCCTAACAATTGGGATGCACCGGATCGGTATAATTTTTCGTCTTCAGTACTAATTTTTTCAGCAGATGTATCGTTTTTTGCGGTAAAAATTCGAACTTTTTTAGGTTCCGCGACAACAATACCTTTCTCGTTGTCCTGTTTTTCGAGCGATGCCCAGTATCTAATATTCGATTTTAAGCAGCAAAGTAACTCATTGCGTATGAGCTGATATTGTAATTCGATGTCAGAAAAAACACAGCATTCGTCATTTTCCGATCCAGACAATGGATTGCCTGTGGAAACAGGTACTACCTGAATAGGTAATCTTGCATTCAGAATACGATTGTTGATTGAATCCAATACGAGTTTAAGTTGTTTCCCGGTTATCCCTTCTATTCTGAAAAAATTATACGACTCCAAATCATATTTGAGTGGCTCATTAACAAAATCATCTGTAGTATTATACTGATCCGAATTGTATGATAAAATTTGCTGAGCCCTGTTTCGCAAAGATTTTTCGACACTCCAGAATTTATATAAAGGAACTGGAAGTGCATTGGGAGTGAAGTAATAAGGAATTGCTTTTGCAGATAAAGGAGCGCGGGATAATTTACTTGGGGTAATTTTTATATTCAGGTCAATTGAATCGCTCATAGAAGCTGCTACAGGTGGAATAAGAAAACTCTTAACCATTAAGTCCATTCTGCGGAATAGCAATTTTAAAGTACCCAGCAAGTCTTTGCGTTCAAATAAGGGTGAATACATGAAATAATGCCGGTAGGAAGAAGTCGTGTCCAATGGAAGTGAAATGGATTCTCCCAATAATAAGTGACGTGGAAATAATGATTCGTCCGGACAACAAGTACTTAAAATTTCGCTGCCGGTAATGCAAAACTCATTATATGCTTCTATTAAATCACTGAATAAATCGTAGTAATATTGAATGTGTATCGATTGATTTGTATTAATGGGTCCGTTAAATAAAAAATTATAATGTATAATAAGACTATTAACTACAAAAGGATCAGTTGGATACTCATCGGCAATTACAGGTTTAAACGTGTTATAGGCATTTGACAACACTGTTTGTACCGATAGAATAAACGTTTGGGTTAGAATATTTTTATACCCTAAAAAAATCTGATCCGCATTTACCGGATTCGTATTGGGTGCATCCCATCTTGGTAAAAAAATATCGGGAAGTGAATTGAATTTTTCGGAAGTAATATTAGATTCGGTGCTTGAAATCAAACTGTTTGCATCTGCACTTTTAATAAGTAACGGCCTGAAGTTGACAGTTACTTTTGCACCTTTATCGTCGCACGAGCTGGGATCGCAATTCTTATTGTTTTCATCAAGCAGCTCAACAAAAATCAATACAATTTTTTCTCCTGAAGTGAGAAAAGCTTTGGTTAAAGCAGTGGTGCCTTCAGACTCCGCTTCCTGTTTTAATTCCCACAAATCAAATCTCTTTGTTCTGGGAGATTCGTTGGTAACAAACTCGTCGTAATATTCGCATTTAAGCGCATTAAAAGTATTTATTCCGATATATTTAACTTCAGGAACAGACACCAGGTAACCCGAACTGGTTACACCAACACCTTGGGTTATGGTGATGCTGCTGCCATCGGCGGCTGTTTTCACTTCTAACCCGCACACAATACCAATCCCGGATAAATTGGTTCGTGTTATTCTTCCCTGCTCATCAAGGTAGCCGAATAAGTTGTTGAGGTTGTCAGATGTAAGCACCTGATCGGCTACAAACTTTGGATAGTCTGAATTGGCTGCTGAAGGTATCATAACTGTAAATTTATTTTCCGTTTGAGCGGATCGTAAAAAAAATTAATTCGCATTTTTCTTATTAATCTGTTTGTCAAGTTCTGCATCACTAATGATCGCGGTGTGCCCGAGTAAGACACGGTTGCTGTCATTCCCGTCGATACAATCATGCAGCGTTGCCTGCGGATAAACATTATTCAAATTGGTAAATACTTTTAACAAAGCGTCGAGTCTGTCGTGAAGTGTTGTGGCATCGGGTTCGGGTTGGGCCAGTTCTTTGAGCCAGCCGCAATACAGCTTGTCAAACTCTTTTAAGGATTCTTTACTCACCCAGCATATTTTCAAACCGAGATGTGCCGGTGTTTGCATGCGTATGGTCTGCTCTGCAAAACGCCGGAATTCAATGCCTTTATTGGCAAGTCCATCTTCGCCGTTCAAAACCACCGTAATCCGGAATGAATATGGATCTCGTTCGTCGCAATCGTTGCACGGCGAATTCAGACAAACGGAAAGCAAAGGATCACCAACCGCGCGTGGCCGCAGTAAAACGTGTTCGACAATGTGAATTTTTTCCGGAGTTATTATTTTGTCTGCAAATGCAATGATTTCATCCCTAGCTGCTTCTGCTTCTGCTTTGGTTTTGAAACTTTGTTTGCGGGTTGCAATTATTTCGCCGGTATTGTCAACCAAATTAAGAACCCAGGTTTTTGATTTTTTGATGGTATAATGTGCCGGATCGGTGATGTAAACAAATACCTGGTCAATTTCATTCCATGCCTTTTGCTCAGCAACTGCGAGTTCAGGGTCAAAATATTTGGTGCTACTGCTTAAGTAAACTTTCTTGTTTTTATCGACCAGCCGCCATCTGCGTTCGTAATATTTTCCGTCGGTATCCGTTTCTTCATAGAGCTCTACATTTCCGGAGTAATTGGTGCTGTAGCCCAAAAGCAACTTGATTCGGGTTGCCAGTCCGGCAATATTTTCGGTATTGCAAACCAAATCAGGATTCTTGTAATTGAACGATTTTCCACGATTTCGGCTCAAAACCGGAAAGTTCTGTAAAAAGGAAATTTTGTTTTCAATTAACTGACTATCGGCAATGTCTTTATCTTCGGTGTACGAATAAAGCATTAGCGCATATTCGTTAAATGTTTCGGAAAAACGGGCCAGTAAATGATCCATAAATTTATTGCGCCTTTCCAGAAATGTATCTTCATTTTCTATCAATCCCTGCAAGATCGCGGCATTTAATCCATTGTATAAACCACTAATTCCGTCTATATCACCGGCTTCCAGTAATCGTGAAAAATAAGTTTGGGTTACTGTATTATCAACCGCAAATAATTCACTTGTATTGGCTAGTTGTGCCAGGTAATTGACCAGCAATTGCTCAAAAAATAACAAATAGCCTTTTAATTGTTTTGTCTGTGCTTTTCGCAGGTTCGTTGCCGAATCGGGCAGTCCGTCAGTTCCAACACCATAAGTAAAAGGCAACGAATTCTGGACGGCATAGTAGGATTCCAGCTCATAATAACTACCGTGTGGAACAGGTAAATCATTTTCAAGGACTGAGTATTTTGGTTGTGAGTTTTTGCCTTTAACTACTTGCAGGCTATCACCCAATTCATTGGCATCGGCTAAAAATGGCAATCCATTTTTATAAACCATTACTTTACTTCCTTCAACATATAGTCTGGCCTGACGATTTTGTGTTACAGTCATACTCCATGACTGGCTTTCAACTAATCGTCCATAATCATCATATTTGGCAAACACAAAGTTCTTTACCGATTTGACCCCGGGAATATCCATGATCATATTGATCACATCTGATGTGTAAAGAACAGTTCGTAATGAAGCTTCAGCCAATTCATCGTTGTCGATAAATCCATTGCTTAATGCAGGGCCTTCAAAAATTTCATCCACAGGTTTTTTAGCGTCAAGCAACTGTTGCAGCGAATAAAATTTAATATCCGGACTCATATACTGATCGATGCGGTAATAAGCCTCAGCCAAAATCGCTTCAATATCTGCTGATGGCTCAACTTCCATATCAGTACAAATAGCAATGTCCTCAACTTCAATGGCTTTTATGGTGCAGTAATCTTCGGCAAGGTTGCGGTGGTTATGCAGTAACTGAATAGTTTCAGCAATTACAGTGTCGGCCCGCTTAATTTTTTCAAGATATTTCGGAAAAATGCCTGCCACAGTTTTGTCCATGATTGCCGTTTTCAATTGGTCAAGAGTAAGCGCTCTTCTTTCCTCTATATTTCTGAACCAGACATTTATGGGCACATCAGTGAATGTCAATTCTTCTGTTGGTACATCATTTTTGTCGGGTTTAAACTTAATTTTAACATTTGCAAAAACTGGTTTGCGCAGGGCATTGTCGAGAACCTGTTCCGGAGAGTCGGGTATATCAAAATCACCTACTGGTATTGAACCTGAGATATGTTCAACTTCAACATTAGTAATTTCACTATTTGTGGTTCTGAATTTTTCGTATTTGGCCTTATTGGTTTCCAGCTTTGCCCACGAAGGAAGACGCATCTCAATATTGGCGTTGGCTAACTGAGATCCATTTTTGTAGCTGAATTTGTATTTTATCTTTCCGCTGTTGAGGTTTCCGCTTTTCTCTTCTTCTTCAAATTCAAGCAAAATATCGTAAAGTCCTCTTACAATAACTTGATGTTCGGTTACTTTATACTGCAAAATGCTTTTAGTACAATTGGCATACAGATAAATGTCGTCGCAGGCACACTTTTTACAATTGAGCCAACCGTTTTTAATTCCATCAATATTGATCAGGAGTTTTCGGAAATCATCGGTGGTCCATGGATTAACCGTTAAAATATTACGGGCGGTGTAAAAGGCCTGTCGTTTATCTGCTGGGTATTGTCCATCTAAATCGGCTGTTTCGGGAGAGGGGAGGGCCAGCAGATCTTTTATGTCAAGCGAACTGCGTAAACCTAAATCGGTAAGTGCATAAGCCAGTGCCTCCAACATGGTAATACCCGGATCGTGAATGTTGTAATCGGTCCACAATCTGCTTCCCAGCTTTTCAATGTATTCCATTCCCTTTTGGCGCAGCAGATCGTAATTACTGCTATCGGTAAGTTTAGGATTTTTTTGTATGGTAAAACTTTTAGCCATGTTCAGGCATTATTTAATATTATTTTTATCAATACAAATCTCATCTGCATTACTTTCGGTCACAATCAGTTCATGTATCACATGCTTCGGCGCGGGTGCCGAAACTAAAATACTTCGGGACGTTGAAGCGAAAATTTCATCCAAATCGGAACTTTCGGCTGACGTTTCATCCACTTTTACATACATGAATACATCGGTAATAAAATCGACATAATACCTTTCTTCAATAAAATTAATGAGTACCGATTTGTAAACTTTTCCACCAAAATCAATGGATGATGTATTTCCGAAAGCCCAGGGAGAAAGGAACTGAGTTATTTCTTTCTGCAGTTTGCTGGTGTAAAAAGTAAAGTCTTTATACTGTTCATAGAATTTAACCGAAAATTCAAGCCGAATTTCTTCAAACTGTGGCTGGCAGGCACGCAGATTTACAAAACAGGAAATGCGTTTTCGCAAATAGGTCTCAATACTGGTCAAAGTACTTTGCTGCGTATATGGTTTTAATGGATTCGCATCATTGTGGTTTAACTGCGACGGAATAGTAATAATACTGACGTACCCTGGTTTTACTTCATGGTAGATGCCATCTTCAATTTGTGTGTGATTCAGGCATTTTACTTTATATATTTCAGGAAAAGCTTCCAGTACAAGTCGCTCATAATCCCACACGGTAATGGCACGGGCTTTATGGCGCAACCTTTCGCTTACCCTGATGTAAAAATGATCTTCGTTTTCGTTTGGCCGTCCGCCGAAAGAAGAATAAGGTTGTGTGATTTTTTTTATGGCCGCATCCGGAGTTTTCAATTTGGCGACTGTTCCGGCAGGCAATGCGGTATCTAAGAAATCGTTGGCATTTTCGTTGTTCGTAAAAGTTGCAACGGAAGCCTGGGCATCGACTGAAATCAGGTCGCAAACAGCTTCAGCGGCTTCAGAAACAGCGGCCCTTAGCCAGATGTATCCTGAAGGTAAAATGGTATTTGTTGTTGTGGCTTCGTCAGAAATTGAAAAAGAAATAATGCCCGACTGAACCAATTGTAAGGTATTGTCGCTATACTCAGACGACTTAAATTCGATCCATTTATTGTCGCTCAAGAATGCCCAGCTTAAATGTTCGGTTGGTTTGGCAATCTTTGGATTTGTTGTTCCTTCCATTACCTGAAACAGAATATTTACAGCTTCATTCGGATTTAATTTTTCGATGCCGATGTAAAATTCCCCGATGTGTGGTTTGTTTTCGTCTTTATGTTTGAACTGAGGCAACAGGTAAACATTGTTTTCTGTTGGGTTTAAATATTTATGTTGTTCGCCATCGCCAAAAGGGTAGATGTGAAAGAAACTAATTTCACGATCGTCGAAAACAGATACATCTGTAGATGAAACATCACTCATGCAAAAAGCCGAGTAACTGGCGTAAATGGATTGCAGGGTAGGAGTGTAGGGCTCTGTCGGAATCGTAGCAATGTCATCTGAAGGATCATTATTTGCTTTTCGAACCAGATAATCGGTTAATGTTGCAAGATATTCCTTATGACCAAATGATTGCGTTAATTGTAAGGAGAGAAACCCTTTGTTGCTGTTGATGGTATACTGCGGATAATCTTCAGCAAAGCTGACTACTGAATTATCGAAGCTGTTTTCAGACAAAGAAATTTGCTTCGTAGTTTTCACGCCTGAAGTGCCTTGATCTTCGAAAATCTCTTCATAAGTATCTAAACTCTTCCAGATACCTCCTTCAAGCTTGTTGATCGAGATGTTGGGATAGTTTGCACCACCCAGATCCGCAAAACTGACATCAGCCTTGTTTGATGGTAAATCTTTCCATTCAAGATTAAGCTTTAATTGTGCGTTTTTTTTCGATAAAATTTCTTTATTGCCTAGCACCAAACGGTTTCCGGATGTTGGTCGGGTGCCAAATGGCATAAAAGGTTTTGAAGCATCCAACACGCCAAAATCGTTCGACAGCTGCAGATTTTTCAATCCTTTCTGGCTATTAGTCTCATTCATGCCCACTTCAACCCTGATCTCAGTTTTGGTGATGGTAATGTCTTTTAGCGAATCGTATTCATATATATTGGCATCATCATTTACCAGATAAATTTTAAGAATGGGCAAGGCAACATTGAAAGTGCCTCCATGCTTCGCGGCATTGTAATTTACAATGGCAGGCGCCGAACCTGGAATGGTGAATGAAATTTCAGCGCAGTTGGTAGTACCATCTGATAGTTTCTTGCCTAAATATTCAATATCTAATGTTTCAACTTTATACCATTCTTTTTCGGCAGTGAGGTAACATTCGATATTTTTGTTGTTGAACGCAGAATTGGTACTCATCGCAAACCGAACAAATACTTTCCGTTCGCCTTCAGTCAGGTATAAATAATGCGAAGCCAATGCAAAACCAAGTTGTGCTTTAGGCATGGCAATGCTATCCAGTTTAGATTCTTTATAAACTTTGTGAATAAATGGTGGCCATTCTTTATTGGCACTGGTTAAAGCCGGTTTAATTCCATCGTCGCTATTGCTTATGGAAGACGCAAATACACGTCCTGAATTGTTTAGTATAATTTTTGGAGGAGGGTCGTTCGGTTTACTATTTGTCTCATAAATACTATCTTCAGCAGAGGCTTTATAGAATGTTTTTAGCTGCGAAACTTTGGCCTTGGTGAAAATTGTATCGCTGTCGAGTTGGTAGTTTACATCTTTTTTTTGGCTGTCTTTTCCCGCTTTTAGCAATGTGCCTTGTTTCAGCAAATAGCTGTCGACCTGTTTGGCCAATTCGCCCAAAACATGAACCTTGTTTGCTTCGGCAGCACGTGGCTGTAATCTTAAAACTTCCTTGTAATAAAAATCGAGGTGCCGCTGGGTTATGGTGTTGATGTGCGTTTGCGTATACCTGAATAATATTAAAAAGCTAAGAAACAATGCATAATGTGGTGTGTGCGAATCATAGCTTTCAAGCGTTTTTAATAAGTCTGCTTCTGCATCCTGAATGATTTTTGTAAAGGTTGATAAATAGGTATCGAATATCCCGGTAAACAGGTTGTGGTTGGCTGCATGTTCGATGCTTGAAAAAATTTCAGTGGGTGCAGTCAGCGGATTATTAAAGATGCTTTCGTCATCATTAATATGATTTTTGTATGCGGCCCAATTGACATAAAGTGAATCATCTAACCAATTTTTATTTAATCCGTCAATGTCGATTATTTGTTTGGCATCCGTCAATGGCAGATTTAAAATTATCCAGTCGCTTCCGACATGGTGATCGAGATATCCGTGATTTTGTGCGGCTTTGTAATATGCAATCAGCCTGTTGAGCGCAGGCGACAATTTGGTTTTTATGAGGTTGTAAATGGTCTTTTTCAGCGTTGTATCTTCAGGTAATTTTTGAACATAGTTGTCCAAAGCTTTGCTAAGCGTTAGAATGGCACTAAACAGTTCGTTTAATTTTAACTTGATATCCGGCAGCAAAGTCTCATTGTCATCATTCCTGATAAAATCAAACCGTTTTCTTATTTCCAGCTTATACCTTGCAATGTCTTGCAGTGCAATGGTTCCGAGCTGGGCCGAAACGTCGCTGGAGAAAAATGGCTTCCAGCTTCCGGAGGAAATGTTTGAATTGTTGTAGTAATTAATAAACACAGCAAAATTGTTGGCAAACACAATCCAGTCGGCGTATTCTTTTTCGTCAACCAGGGCATATTGATTTTTATCCATTCCCGGCAAAACCCGCTGGATTTGACTGGTTCCGTTATTAATCAGTGGATTTTTATGTTCGCTGCAGTTTGCCATTTTTATTTAACTGATTTATCGGTTGTTAAAAAACTTAGTTCTGTTCCTTCGTTAATGTAGTATGGGAATACAAAATTGAACCGGCTGTTTGTTGCTCTCACGATGTATTCAATCTCAACCAGAACTTCACCTTCCAGTTCATTCTGCATATTCAGTGAAATCTTTTTCGCATCAATCCGGGGTTCAAAAAACAGAATAGCCGTTTTTATTTTATCAATCATGATTGTTTTCACCGTTGTATTCAGCGGTTCAAACAACAATGTATTCATGTTGCATCCGTATTTGGGCTGCATGATTCGTTCGCCTATGGTGGTGGTAAGCAGTATTTGCAAACTCCGTTCTATATCTATTTCCTTTTCGGTCATTTCTACAGCTTTTGTCTGTGCATTAAATGTTGGCGGAAAACTCCATCCAACTCCCAGAAAATCATTGCTTGTAAATTCGTCGCTCATAATTTTAAATTTTAAAATCAACCTCCAATGTTTACTGTTGGGCAACCGATAACAATTGTTCCGCCGTGTGCTGTACTGTCACCCATCCTGGCTGCCGGTGTGCCACCGATAAAAACAGATCCAGAACCGGCAGCAATCGAATCCGGTGGCCCAACGCAAGTGCACATATCTCCAACTTTTGCGGCAGGAACTCCGCCAATCATCACAGTTGGTGTTCCCGGCGGCATCACCGGCCCGCCCACTTGGGGCACTGTCCCGGTAACCATCGGACAAACATGCATGTCACCAACTCTTGCAGCCATTGGCATAAATCTTCGTTTTTCTGTTAATTAATATTTACTATCGAACCTTTTACTGTGGTGGTTGAACCACTTGAAATTTCAGCTCCGGCGCTTCCTTCCACTTTTGTTTGCGCACTTGCTTTTACATTTATGTTGACACCTTCAGCATTAATATCACCAGTTGCCTTTAATAAAATGTCCGCACTGCTTTCTATTTTTATACCTTCTTCATTCATTGTTATTTTATTCCCGTTTTGATCTTCCAGGTAAATCTTTTTTTCATCTTCAGTGATCAGAAATATGTTTCCTGCAGGTGTTTCCAGCGAAAAACTTTTTTTATCATCATTAAATATCATTTTCATTTCGCTACGGCTTACATAGCCTTTTTCGTGATTATCGTCGGAGGCTGTTATTGGTGCCGGTTTTGCACTGCTGTTGAGCATTCCGAGAACCACCGCATGCCGGGGGTCATTGTTGATGAAGCCAACAATGACTTCGTCTTCAATTTCAGGCCTGAAATACATTCCGCGGTTTTCTCCGGCATCAAGGGTCGAAACGCGACACCAGATCCCATCCTCGTCGTTGTTTATCACGGGTATTTTTACCAAAATCCGGTCTTCCCCATCAGGATCATTTTCCAATTGGGTAACAATGCCGATGTGCAAACCTTGTATGGCTGGTAACATGGCACCACTCTGGGGTTGCTGAACATTGTATGTTTGTACAAACCATTCGGGATTAATTCCAAATTGAAAGGTTGTCTGCCAAAGACCTTCTGTGATTTGGTGCCTGATTCCGCTTACAAATAATTTTCCTTCGAACCGTTCGCCCACGCCGTTTAACTGAATAAGTTGACCGGACAAAACGTCCGCTGTTCCGTCTGTTGTAACTTTACCCCTGATCTTTGCCAATCTGTTTTTCATCATGGCGGCATTTACCCATGCCTGCAATTCAGGTTCTTCAATTTTTGCACTGTTAAATAACCGGTACTCCGATTCACCAATTACATCGGCCAAAGTATCAGCAGATAAATTGCCTGCATCCGGCACGCCCGGGTCTTCAGCTTCAGTATCTTTTACCAATTCCTGATCGGTATAATTCCAAACCGAACCTTTGATGGATTTATATTGCAGCCGTGCATCAATTTCCGCATCCAAATTGTGAATGGTGGCTCCATACTGAATGGTAAGTGCAGTATCTCCGCTAAACTCAGGCGGAGCAACTGACAGTTTTCCGTCGTTGGCAATGCAGAGTAAGCCATTTACATCAGCGCGGCAAAGCATAAAATCCCAGTCGGTGCAGTTGTATTGTACAATTTGTTTGTGCGTTACAGTGGTTGAAGCAACGTCTTTGTCCAAACCATATGAATCAATAAGTTCTTCGATGATATCGCTGTCTTTGGTGTCCAATGAATATTTGTTTTTACAGGCTGCTGTCATTTTAACCGCTTTGTCTTTGCACTCAATAATCAATACAGAATTTTTATTTCGGACACGAATACTGTGCTTAATGACGATGCCTTTGAACAAGGTTTTTTCATCGCTGCTATAGCCAGCTTTTATTTCTATTTCCTTGCCAGGCTCAAAGTCAGCTTTTCCACTCAAATCAAAAGATTGTTTGCTGGGATCTCCATCGATATAAACAAGCGTTGCCATAGGAATGCGGTTAACTTCTTTATTCACAATGATTGACAAAAGCTGATACTGTTTGGAAACTTCGGTACCGCCGCTGATAATCGTATGAGTAACTACGCTCTTCGGTTTATCAGATGGTATGTTTCTTTCATTAGGCATCTAGTTTTTTGTTTTATCAAATGGTGGAAAAAAAATCTCATTCCCCACAACCAGGTTTCTGAAATTATTTAGCTTATTCACTTGTGCAACCTGAAAGTAATATTTTGAGTCGCCATAAATTTTGAAACACATCAAAGGCAGTGTATCTCCTTTTTTTACTATCCTGAAATGCGTTAGATCGGGTGAATGATTATTTTCTTCCAATACCCTTTGTTCCTCTTCGGCTACTTCGCGAATGGTAACTTTACAAACAGCCCTGATCGGTTTTCCGTCAGGATTAAATAATTTATAAGTGATGCTTAATGATGAACAAACGCCTTTCATCAGACTGGTGCCCCAAACAAATTTGAAAAAGCGGGTTTGATGAATATCGCCATCGTAACCCATTAAAAAATTGTTCAGTTTTGCCAGATCGTCCGAAATGTCATTTCTTTTCCGGCCATCGATAATCCCAGTATTGTCATATAAAAATTCGAATGCCAGTTCGCTCGGTAGTTTTTTTTCGAACCGCGGCTGGCTGCCACTTGTTCCGCCAGCCTGTCCGTTGTTAAATTCTACCTTTGTTTCCAGCGTATAATTTTCAGGATTGATCATTGCTGTTATCGGATTTTCATCTAATGCAGCCAACTGATCGTCACCACAACCAGGATCGGTGTAGGCATAAATTTTTAATTTTTCGAATTCTCCGGTTGCCATTTATCGTTCTTTTTGACTGTTTAGAATATCCATGATATCGTCGATGCATTGCTGCAGCATGGCTTTTTGGGCATCTTTCGATTCCTGACTGCCGGGTGCCGAATTTGCTGCATCTTTTTCCTTCGAATCATTCACCGTTGCTTTTATAATCAATTCTCTAATTTCTAAAGGCATTAGTTTCGGTTTATGGTGAAATAGTTATAACACAAGTCAAGCGTTTCAATAACCACCGAATTTTCCTGTGCATTAAAATCACTCACGCTCCACTTTTTGGGCCAGACATTGAAAAATTGCCAGGTTGTAATGGGGGCATGCTTTTCATTTAATAAAGTTACATTTACCTGCACCGGTCTAAAACTGCGGTTTTGTAATGCATCAATACACCAATCAATTACAGCAGAGTTTGTGAGCATTCCTCTTTTTAAAGACAGATCGGGATACTTGGTGCGAACCGGTAGTTTATGCTCAAAACGATTTTCACCACCTTCTTTAAAAGATTCGGTATCGTATTCAACATTTAACCCGGTGACACTTTGAAAACGCTGGTCGTTGTTATTGCCCAGATTTACAAATTCTACTTTAAAATGAAATCCCACCGGCGGATAATATCCGCCTGCAACAGGTGTAGCCATAGCATTTACTTAAAACGGAAACTAATTTTTGCAGTCCGATTAGCTTGAAAAAAGGGAATTTTCAATTCAAAATATTCAAGCCTTCATGTGCCAGTTCAAGAGTTTCGATAGCTACTTCATTACCATCGCTTTTCAAATCACTTGCCTGTACTTTAACCGCAAAAGCATTTTTCGCTTTCCAGGATATAACAGGTGCATGTGTTTCATTCAGTAAACTGATAATGATATCGCGCCTTTCAACAGTATTTAAAGCGGTGGTATTGATCCATTTATAGAAATCGGAATCACCATTCATACTCCCTCTTTTAAGAGTGATGTTGCTGTATTTAGGCATACCCGGCATTTTAATCTTTGAATACTCAGGACTACTGCCTTCCCGGTATTCAATGGCTTCAATCTGTATGTCAAGTCCGGTAACTTCGGTAAATCCGATACGTTCACCGCCCCATTGCACCTGAAAGTGAAATTTGGGAAGAGGATAGTTTGCCATATTTTTTTATTTTTAAAAATGAGATTGTTTTTAGATTTAAATATTTACCGTAATTCCGGATATGTTAACTTTCGGCCAGTTTGTGAGAGAAGCGTAAAATGATAAACTCAGCAGGTCGAACAACAGCCATACCTATTTCCACAATCAACCTTCCTTCAAGAATATCGAGAGCAGTCATTGTTTTGCCAAGGCCAACAGCCACATAGAAAGCATGTTCCGGTTTTGCCCCATGTAAAGCGCCTTGTCTCCACAAAGTGGTTAAAAAATTCTCAAGCATGCCCTGTATTTTCACCCATGTATTGGCATCGTTGGGTTCAAAAACAAAAGGCTCGGTTGCTTTTTTTGACGACTCTTCAACCATATTAAAGAAACGGCGAACACTAATGTAGCGCCACTCATTATCATTGCCAGCCAAAGTTCTTGCTCCCCAAACCAATGTTCCTTTTCCGGTAAAAACACGGATAGCATTAATTGATTTTCCGGCAACAGCATCTACATTAATATTTGCCTGTTGCTCGGCGGTAATTTGAACAGTTGGTCCTGAAACAGAATTCAAACTTTCGTTTGCAGGTGCTTTCCATACGCCTCTGGCATTGTCAACCCGGGCATAAACACCTGCAACGGCTCCGCTGGGCGGAACTTTACTTAATTCCTTTTTAATACTTTTTACGATATTACCTATAACCGGATGTTTTTCATACAAGGTATCCTGATTCGCTTTTTTATAAGCCTGAGCAGCAGCTAGAAGCGAATCTGCAAAATCTGAAAGCATATTAAATATGTTTTGCAAATCAATAGCTATGAGGCGCCCAATTGCTGGCAGATTAGCAGCAACACTTGAATCACCAAAATCTTTTGGATTGGCAATTATCAGTGAAGGAGTTGCAAAATCAAGCCATACGGTATCGATGGAAGGATACGCACTATTAATTGCCACGGCTGTATTTGCTAATCCGCTTAAAGCTCGGACATCATCATTACGATCCAAAGCAATAAGTTTTTGGGCTGCTCCCCGCCACATGGTGTTTGATTTAGCATACGAATCCAGATCTTTCTTCAGGCTCTCAGTAGTTAGTGTCGTTTTTAAATTATTGAATTCGAGCAAAGCCTTTCTGCAGAAATTTAACAATATAACCATAGCGCTTTTCGCAACTGTATCATTTGCAGCTGTATCAATAGCTTTTTTCAGTTCATTAAATTTATCTTTTAAACTTTTAGCTTCCAGTACAGCGACATTCAGATTGCCGGTTAAAGGATCGGCTTTTCGAATTGATGTCAGTACCGCATTTACTCCAGAAACTTCTCCATTTGCCGTGTTTGTATTAACAACGATTTCATTCAGGCTGCTATCAGACGAAAGAGTAGATAAGTCGACACTGCCACCACCCAAGGCGGTTACAAGACTATTAAAAGTTTCAAAGTTTATGTCTCTCGGATATGTAGTTTGAATCCAGGGTGTATATGCAGCAGCGTATTTCAGATTATTAATACCAATATTATTTCTATAATTGCTTATTGCAGTATTCAAATCGCCGCTAATATTTTCTTTTAAATCAAATAGACCAACACGATCCTGAAGTTTGGCGCATTGTTCCAGAACCATTTGCTGTAACGAATACAGATTTGGATCATCAGAACCATTTGTCAACATATTTACTGCATCAGGAAAAAGTATGATCGTTGGCTCATCATATTTTTCAAGTGCTTTTACTCCAACCCGTAATCCCGGCAGTGATGAAGAATTTTCATCTCCTGACACAGGAGCTGATCCAAATAATCCAACTGAAACAATGTAACAGTCGCCACCACCATTGTCAAAAAAAGTGCGCAAACAATCATACATTAAATATCGCTGTGTATTACCTACAGTTACTGTTTCGACAGCATTGTTATTCGCCGTATTTATTACGACTGCAATGGATAATGGTGTATTATCACTGCCATAATATTGCACATATTCAAGCATTGATCCCAACCGTGTGGGCTTATTCAGGAGATTCTCTCCGTTTTTTTCGGCTTTTTGAGTGTAGCCAACAAATGCAGGTATAGCTGTTTCTACCTGGGCTACTGACGGTGGCAGCT
Source organism: Prolixibacteraceae bacterium (assembly GCA_035648135.1). Taxonomy (GTDB): domain Bacteria; phylum Bacteroidota; class Bacteroidia; order Bacteroidales; family Prolixibacteraceae; genus Aquipluma. Next base: position 136,645 of record DASRMB010000031.1, on the reverse strand, counting down.
TGGAAATTTCTTCCACATATACGCCGGGAGTTTTGTACGTTGTTGCCATTAGATTTCCTTTTTTTGATTTAGTTTATATGAATTTCTGAGTAATATTTTGTCTCATTTATGTCGGTTAAAGCTTCGGCTTTAATCAGACTGACTGATGGATTTGGAAGCATGATCGTTTTTGTGTCTTCCGGTTTGGGAGGTTTCATAATTTCGATATTTCCATATCGCGTAAGTGGCAAGGGATTGTCAGGAATATATGGTGTGCTGAATATTTTCCCTAAGTATCGCCAGTGTGTCCGCCGGTTGCGGAAACGTATTTCGAAAACAGGCGAAAGCAAATCTTCCTGATTGGTCAGGTCAAAAACTGCCTGTTTACTTTTCACTTTAATCTCAATTAAGGTGAAAGGTGTATCATTACTCTGAAGAAGGTAGAAGGTGACATCGTCGTGGTAAGTGGGATTATCACTGTCAATATGTATGGAATAAATTCCTTCGGGATATTTCCGCATATCCACCTGCAAGGTATAAAAATCACCCTGAAGAACTTCCGTTTCAGGTTTGATGGTGAATCCTGATGCGTCTTTCAGGATGGCAATCGGATACGAATCTTTTTCGGTCATCGTATAGGTAAATAATCCATTTGCCACCGGGTAGCTATCGTTGATATTCACATAATTCAGCGGAGTGTCAGCATTTCCCTCTTCTGTTAGCCAGTCATCCGATCCTGTCGGGTTATTGCTGGTTTTTACAAGTGCGGTAAATAATTTGGTCTGATTAACTGCATTATCAGATAACATATCGCCCGGTAAATACAATTTGCCGTTTTCGAAGACCGGAGGAATGGTGCTTAGTGAGGGGAAATTATTGGAGGCGTTTGTGATGCTGTTATTTAATACAAACATTTTGCCTCTGGAGGACTGTAGCGAAAGTGCGGTATAATTCATGAAATTATAATCTTTCAGCTTAACCAGAAATCTAAATGTCTGAGTCTCGCTGAGGGAAACAAAAGCTTTGAATTTGCCTGCATTTAATTCATCTGCGATGGATTTAATTCCTACTATAATTCCTGCGGAAGTTCTTTTAAAAACGCAATTGTGAGCATTCAAGGCCTGCGTGCAATCTGATGTTGGTGTAATATCTAAAATTTCACGGATATCAAATTTTGCTTCCTGACTGTCTTTGTCTTCCTGATTCATGGTGTCCCATTCCTCTTCTCCCTTGTTCAGGAAGTAATGATGCAGGATCTTTACTTCAAAAAGACTTTTATATAGAAGACTTTGACTCATAGCACAATTTGATTTAACTTTAATTTTTTCCCCGTCCGTCAATCAATACTTCACTTATTACTCCACTGATTTCTCTGGTGCTTTCTCTTTCAATTTTCAGTAGCCTTACTTTATAGCACACAAACGGATGCTGCTTGCCACCGAAAGTGCTCCATACATAGTTTAACTGCTCGAAGCCGAGATTAAACAGGTCGAGTATAATATGGAAGTCATCAGGCAGGCTTTCAACTTCAGTTATGCTGTTTTTAAGAGTAAAAGAGAATTTTCCCTGAAAAAAGTTAATGGCATAAGAAAGGTAGATCAAGGCATTTTCATAATTCGTCATGAACGAAGTAATCATGATAAACAAATTCAGATTTATCGGCGGATTATTGTAAGTAACCAGATTGTTTTTCACTGATGTATAATCCGGATTATTTTTCATCGAAGTTTCTTCTGAAATATTTACCAGAGAGATCAGTATCTTATTTGTTGTTTTTAGAAGGTCTTCATCCAATCTGGAAATATTTTGAAGAATGACATATGGAGATTCCAAAACATCAGGTTTCTTAACTTCCTCGATGTATTCATTTAACTGTTCTGCCAAAAATTTTAAGACTGGATGTATCATATTAAAACTTGATAGTTAATTTATTTCAATATGCCTAAAATGATCAAGTATGTTTAGAGCCTTTCAAAATTCAGTTTCATCGTTCTCATTATAAAATTCAGGAAATGAATTAAAGCGATAAAAATAAATTAGGCAAATCGTCACGATTATAAGATATAATATTAATAGGTTTAGTTAATTTGTTAGTTGCATTGTAGTTATTTCCTTAAAGGTGAAAAGAAATTACATGAAATATAAACTCTTATCTAATAAATAGTTAAGCGGTATTTTGTTGATTAAATTCGCATTTGTAAACCAAATTTACACCATTGAAATACCAATGTCAATAGCACGAAAGAGTCATTTGCACTTTTTTCTGCCATTCCTGTCAGATGATTTTCGGTGTAATATTTCAATTAAATGAACTTGGGTTATTAGGATATTTCAGGATACGATAATTATTTGAAGTATCTTTAAACGATCATGTTTCCTGATTATTAAGAAACATATCAAATAATCTATATATGTTGGTTCGTCTTATTTATTGCCATATATTTGCAACTCAAAATTGATGAATATGAATACAATTGAAATAGCAGGAAGATACTCCGAATTAGCAAATGACACTTGTTGTTTGTCGTGTGGTGGCGCAGCTGATAAGAGCGAGGCGAAAGCTGATGAGGTTTGTATCGATTTGGGAAGTGGCCGGGGGACTGATGTTTTACGTTTAGCAGAAGAAGTTGGCGTAACTGGTTTTGTTTATGGTATTGATGTTACCGAAGAAATGATTAGAAAGGCAACATCAACTGCTGCAAAAATGGGAGTTGAAAATGTTAAGTTTATACAATCAGATCTGGAACAAATTCCACTTGAAGACGAAACAGCTCACCTGATTATTTCCAATTGTACATTGAATCATGTTAGTAATAAAGCAAAAGTTTGGGCTGAAATTTACCGCTTGCTGAAAAACGGTGGAAGATTTGTAATCAGCGATATTTTTTCGAGTGAGCCAGTTCCTGAAGAATATGCCACTGATCCGGCAGCCGTTGCTGAATGTTGGGCAGGTTCGATTACTAAAGCCGAATACGTCAATATCATTAAAGCAACCGGATTTAAAAATTTTCGTATTCTCGAGGAAAGTTCTCCATATCCAAAAGGAAAAATTGAAGTGTCGAGCTTTACCATTACTGCAACAAAAGACGAGTATAGTTGCTGCTAAAAAGAGTTCCAAGTTTTAGGTTTCAAGTTCCATGTCAGCTGAATAAATTGGATATTGAATATTCAGCATTGGAAATTTTTTTGATCGATATTTTTTGAAAAGTATGAAAGTATTTTATATAGAACTTCAGTTCATTTTAAGTACTTTTATTCTCTATAGTTTAATCAACAGTTAAAATTAGTTTTATGAAAAGTCTTGTAAAAAAAGAGAAAAAAGGACAGATTAAACAGGCGCAATGTTGTGCTAAACAATCTCAGATTATTGCCGGATGCCACGATTAAGTTTTCGGTAAAGCCTCCCCCAGCCCTTCCCAAAGAGGGGAGCTGGGAGAGGCCTGATTTTTTTTGAATCTTTTCAAAAAGGTCAAAATACTATCATTCATCAAAGTATAAATCTTATATATAGCGCTCCCTGGCGTTTATTCCATGCAGACCTCCAAGTACAATATTGTTTCGAAAATTAAGGACTCTGATCAATGGTTCATTGTGAACTCATTGTCGGGGCAGGCCGATATACTGGACAAGGAAACTTTCGACCAACTGACAAATGTTGACGAAGGAAATACTGAACTGATTGAAAATGGATATTTGGTTGATCCGGCTCAGGAAAAACGTTTGTTTCGCGAGAAATACCTTCGCTTTCTGGACGATCGTGAAAAGGATGAAATTCAGATCTTTTTTGTGACCAACTACAGCTGCAATTTCGATTGTTCATATTGCTATCAGGCCGGTTACGAGGCTTTACCTGTTTCTTTGTCGAAAGAGGTAATTGATTCATTCTTCGATTACATTCTGAATGAGTTTTCAGGAAGAAAAAAATACATTACCCTTTTTGGCGGCGAACCTTTTCTAAATGCGCCGCGCCACAAGGAGTATATGGAATATATTATCCGGAAAGCTGCCGAAAACAAGTTGGAAATTGCCGCGGTTACCAATGGTTATAACCTGGAAGAATATATCCCAATACTTAAAAAAGGCATTATTCGCGAAATTCAGGTTACACTTGACGGTACCAGCGAAACACATAACCAGCGACGATATTTAAAAGGCGGAGGTCCAACGTTCGATCGCATTGCCCGTGGAGTTGACCTATTGCTTGAAAACAACATTCCGGTCAATTTGCGAATGGTAGTCGACAAACAAAATATTGGCAATCTACCCGATTTGGCTCAGTTTGCCATCGACAAAGGCTGGACGGCTTCACCACTTTTTAAAACTCAGTTGGGCAGAAATTACGAACTGCACGAATGCCAGGCCAATCAGAATAAGCTGTATTCGAGGCTCGAATTGTATCAGGATTTATACGATTTGCTAAAGAAATTTCCCCATATCAGCGAATTTCATAAACCGGCATTCTCTGTCTCAAAATTTTTATTCGAACAAGGGGAAATGCCTGCGCCGCTTTTTGATGCCTGCACAGGAACCAAAACTGAATGGGCTTTCGATTTTACCGGAAATGTTTATGCCTGTACAGCTACTGTTGGGAAGAATGGCGAAAGTCTCGGCACTTTTTATCCTGAAGTCAGGAAAAACACAGAAGCCGTTGAGGAATGGCAGGAGCGGGATGTTTTATCGATCCCGAAATGTAAAACATGCAACATGAGTCTGATTTGTGGCGGTGGTTGTGCATCTATGGCAAAAAACTACAACGGAACCTTGAACAGTCCAGATTGCCGTCCGGTCACCGAATTGCTGGAACTGGGTATTGCTAACTATTTTAACGAATAAACGATGGATTGCACTTCCTGTAAATTCGATAACCAATGCCGGAAAACGGAACCTTGCCCGATCACTTCGTTTAATCGTGAAGAGATGATTCTGAAATATTCCGAAGAATCAGCGATTGTTCAGGCAGCAGCAAGTTTGGTCGATGACGGACGAGCCGGAACATTATCCCGGCTTCAGGAAACCATAGCGTTTGCCCAGCGGATGCATTACAAGCGAATTGGATTGGCCTATTGTTATGGCATGGAAAAGCAGGTTCAGCAAATTGCAGGGATTATTCGTGACAACAAACTGAATGTTCGTTCTGTATCCTGCACTGTTGGAGGAATCCCTCAAAATGAGGTGAATCCGGAAAGTGGATTCTGTACTGTATCATGCAACCCAATTGGGCAGGCCATGCAACTAAACCAGGAAAACGTTGATCTGGTTTTGATGATAGGACTTTGTATGGGTCACGACATTTTGTTTCAACGCGAAGTGAAAATAGATTGTACCACTTTGGTGGTTAAGGATCGTGTGTTTAATCATGCTCCTTTAAACGAAATAACAGATAATCAGAAAAATTGAAATACCTGCATTCGTAGAATTTTCACCCAAATGGAAATTCGTTTGAGGCAGTTTACATGACAACAAAATAGATTAAGAATTTAAAAAGAAAACCAGAGATGAAAGAAATTGTTGCAGCAGATTTTGAAAAAGAAGTATTGGCCGGAACAAACGTACTGGTCGACTTTTATTCTACCGAATGCCCTCCATGTGAGGCTATTGCACCCAAGCTGGAAGGCCTGGAAAAACTGTTTGGTAAAGAAATAAAGTTTGTGAAAATTTTCCGTCAGGGAAACCGTGAATTGTCAGATAAATTGGTTGTTCAATCATCGCCAACCCTTTTGTTTTATCAGGATGGAGAAGAAGTTTGCGCCCGCCTTACAGGTGGTGTTAAACGCTCTGAAATTGTTCGTGAACTGAAACATGTGCTTGGAAAAGACAAGGTTTCAGAAATCATGAAAACTCAAAAACCGACAGTTGTTCATGCCGATGTGGCTATTCTTGGTGCCGGACCTGGGGGTTTGACTGCCGGGCTGTACCTTTGTCAGGCTAAAATCGACACCGTTTTGGTTGATATTGCTTTACCAGGCGGAAATGTATCGACTACCCATATGGTTTCAAATTACCCCGGATTTATTGATCCGCAACCCGGATACATGCTTTCGCACAACATGTCGGAGCAAACCAAACGCTGCGGAACAACCTATAAAGTTGCGGTTGATGTGACTAAGGTAGATCTGGATAAAAGGGAAATTACAATAGACGGACAAGAAACGATTAAGGCCAAACGGATTATTATTGCAACCGGAACATCGCCAAACCGGATTGGGATTCCTGGCGAACTGGAATACAAAGGACAAGGTATTTCGTATTGTGCCACCTGCGATGCCAAGTATTTTCACGATAAAGAAGTGGTAGTTATTGGCGGTGGAAATTCTGCAATTGAAGAAGCTGATTTTATTTCGAAATTTGCTTCGAAAATTACTATTGTGCATCAGTTTGATAAACTGCAGGCTAACAAAACTGCTCAGGAAAAGGCTTTTGCCAATCCGAAAATCTCATTCCTGTTCGAACACGAACCACGCGCTTTTAGAAAAGCTGGTGATAAAATGGTGGTTGAGGTAGAAGATCTGAAAACCAAAGAAATAAAATCGCTTAGCTCTGATGGAATTTTCGTTTTTATCGGACAGAAACCAAATCTCGATATGTTTGGTGATAAGCTAAAGCTTGATCAGTGGGGTTATATTCAGACTGATGAGGACATGCGAACAAATATTGATGGAGTATTTGCTGTAGGCGATGTAGGTAGCAAAAAATACCGTCAGATTACTACCGCAATTGCCGATGGAACCATTGCAGCCATTGCCATTACAAGAGAAATCGGATAATTTGCCATTCAAAGGGGGTTAATAATAGATTCTTGAAAATCCGGTATTCATTTCTGAAAAGAAATGGAGCCGGATTTTTTGTTTATAACGGTTGGAGAATTTCAATCCTACGGGTTTTTAATGTAATATTTTAATCTAAATTTACCGGTCACTTGTATGACCAATTTAAAGCCATTTTAATGAAAATTATCCGGATAGAAATTTACAAATCACCGATCAAGCTAAAAAAACCTTTTGTCATTTCACTGGGTGCGTTTGATTATGCTGAAAATATTGTGGTTGTTATCCGGACGAATGATGGGTTGGCAGGCTTCGGTGAATGTAGCCCGTTTATGCTTATTAATGGCGAGAGCATGGAAACCTGTTATGTCGTAGCCGACTATTTGGCAAAAGCTTTTTTTGGTAAAAATCCATTGGATATTGAAGGCTGTTCCGGAGAAATGGATCGGGTGATTTTTGGAAATTCGAGTATCAAAAGCGCCCTCGATATTGCCTTTTACGATATTGCTTCGCAGCATGCCGGACTGCCTTTGTATGTCTTTCTTGGAGGGAAAAACGACAAACCACTCGTGACCGATTATGCCGTAAGTTTAGGATTGCCTGAACAAATGGCTGCCGATGCGAAGGAAATTAAAGAAAGAGGTTTTCGGATTATTAAGGTGAAACTGGGCGAGAATCCAGAAACGGATATTTTCCGGATTAAAGCGATCCACAAACGAATTGGTGCTGAAATTGCTCTTCGGCTTGATGCCAATCAGGGCTGGAATACCCAATCAGCCATCCGTGTTTTAAACGAACTGGCTTCAGAAAACATTCCTGAAGATCCGGTGCTTGGTGGCATTCGTTACGATGGAAATGGTCTGGTAACTCTTCCCGAAACCACTGGCTTGGGTGCCAGTATTAATCCTGAATATCTCCGGTGTTTAACCAGTTTTTCAGTTTGCTAAAAAACTCATATCTTGGGTGTCAATTAATCGCTAAAATTTCTGATTATGGATACTGATAATGAAATCCGTCCGGTTGTTGTTTTCGAAGGTAACGACTGGCAAGCCTCAATGGTAAAGAGCTTATTGGATAATGCTGAAATTGAAGCCTTTATTAAAGATGAAAAAATGGGAGTACTTGCTCCCTGGAATGTGGCCGCAGGAGGCGCTGGTGCGGTAAAAATATTTGTCTCAAATCTTGATTACGAGCGGGCCAGGGAGGTTGTAACAGAATACATAAATGCGGAAGGACAGGTTTAACTGATGGAGAACTTTGAACTTTCGGTTCAACGCTTTGATGAATTTGCCGCTTAATATGCCCGTCGGTTTGCGGATGTCGAATTGAACAGTTAAAACTTCAGGATTATTACGAGCAGGATGGATCAGTAACTACTGATCTGATTTTTATTGTGAAAAAATAGTATTTACGATTATTGATATTTTTTAAGTATGACTGAATTTTGGGAAGATATGTATCAGAAAGAAGGTGTGCTCTGGAAATTTGAACCAGCAGATTCTGCTGTTTTTGCCTCCCATTTGTTTACAGAAAATGATTTCCGGAAAATCCTGATCCCTGGTGTTGGATATGGCCGGAATGCACGATTATTTGTCGAAAGTGGCTTTGATGTGACCGGAATCGAAATATCCGAAACTGCGATTCAGCTTGCCCACGAAACTGGATTGGAATTTCCTGTTCATCACGGTTCTGTTCTTCAGATGCCTTTCGATGATACTGAATACGATGGAATTTTCTGTTATGCCCTCGTTCATTTGATGAACCAGAATAACCGGCGTAAATTTCTGAAAAACTGCTACAATCAGCTTCGGCAGGGCGGAATCATGGTGTTTGCAGTAGTCTCCAAAGAATCCAAAATGTATGGAGACGGGAAACTGATCAGCAAAGACCGGTTTCGGATCGGAAATGGTTTAACGGTATTCTTTTACGATTCCGTTGCAGTGGAAGAGGAGTTTGCTCCTTTTGGTTTGCTCGAGTGCCGGGAAATTGACGAGCCTGTTAAGCATCTCGAAAATGAAGAACCCATGAAATTTTTCCAGGTGGTTTGCCGGAAAAAATAGAATCAGATTAAAGATAATCGTCCAATCAGTTGTAGTATATACGAATTAGATATACCTTTGGTGTATAAAAATTAAGAATGAAAACAGTTTCTTTAAAAATAGATGATTCAGTTTTTGGCGAGACTGAAAAAATTCTTTCCAAAATTAGAAAGTCTCGTAATAGGTATATTAATGAGGCGATTGATTATTATAACAAGATTCAACAACGTATAATTCTTGAACAGAAGCTTGGTGTGGAATCAGAATTAGTCAAGGATGAGTCAATGTCTGTATTAAAAGAATTTGAGGAGATTGATCATGTTGATTAAACAATTCGAGATCTGGATTGCCGATTTAAATCCGAGAATAGGTACTGAGCCTGGGAAAACCCGTCCGGTGCTTGTTGTTCAAACAAATCTACTGAATAAAGTATCACATCCATCCACCATTGTTTGTCCAATTACTACCAATGTTCAAAATGATTCTGAAATATTGAGAGTTCATTTGAAGAAAGGAATGGCTAATATATCTGATGATTGTGATGTTATGATCGATCAAATTAGGGCTATAGATAATAAGCGATTAATAAAAAAGATAGGCGACTTGCCATCTCAATTAATTGATGATGTTAGGGAAAATATCGGAATTGTTCTTGACCTGGATTAATTTGCAGATAACACATACTGAGATTATGTGAATGAAACTGACCCATTTCACCCGATCACATTGACTTCCCTTTCCAGTTCAATTCCAAATTTCTTCTGAACCGATTGTTTAATTTCTTCTGAAAGCTCATAGATTTCCTTTCCGGTAGCATTTCCGTAATTGACCAGAACGAGAGCCTGTTTTTCGTGAACGCCGGCATCGCCACGGCGAAACCCTTTCCATCCGCATTGTTCAACGAGCCAACCAGCTGCCAGCTTGGTTTTTCCTTCGGAAGAAGGGTAGTGTGGCATGTTCGGATATGTTTCGAAAAGTAGTTTTGCAGATGATGTTTCTATCACCGGGTTTTTAAAAAAGCTGCCAGCATTGCCAACAACCTTCGGATCTGGTAATTTTGATTCTCGAATGCGGATGACCGTTTGCCTGATATTTCGCAGATTGACTGCTCCAAGTTTTTCAACTTCGGTTTTCAGATCATTGTAATTCAGGATAAACTCCGGAAATTTATCGAGTTTAAACACGACACTGGTAATGACATACCGGTCTTTTAGTTGATTTTTAAAAATACTGTCCCGATAGTCGTACTGGCAGTCAGCTGCTCCGAGTGTGTATTCTGTTTGGGTTTCCAGATCAAATCCGGTAACCGATTCAATCTGACTCTGAATTTCCGTGCCATATGCACCAATGTTTTGCACTGCTGCGGCACCAACTTTGCCAGGTATCAGCGACAAATTTTCAATTCCTCCCCAGCAGTTGAACACAGCATATTCCACCAAATCATCCCAAACAACTCCGGCACCAACTTCGAGCCAGATATTGTTGCGGTCTTCGTGTGAGATTGTAATTCCGGGTATATTGGGGTTGATAATTAATCCCGGAAAATCATTCACGAACAGCAGATTGCTTCCTTCACCCAAAATTAAAATCTGCCAGTTTGGCCAATCTTTATTGGTAGCCAGAAATCCGGACAGATCTTCAGCCTCGGTAAATTCGAAATAGTATCTGGAAGAGGCTTCGGTGCCGAAAGTGTTGTGTTTTTTGAGCGGATAATTGGTATAAGAGCGGATCATCTAAATTATTTTTCAGCAAATATAACAGAAGAATATGCTATTTCGTTTAACTTGGCAGAATGAACTCTTAGAAATTCGCATTGAAAAAAGTTTCGCTCAGTGTAATCAACGATTTAATGACCGACAACCGTTTGCATAAAGTGGTTGTCAGCTTGCAGAAAATGGGTTTTGAACCTGTTCTGATCGGACGTTTATTGCCTGAAAGTCAATTGCTGGAACGCAACTACACAATGCACCGGATGAAACTAATCTTTCGCAAAGGCCCGCTGTTTTATTTCGAATATAACCTGCGACTTTTTTTCTATCTCCTGAAATCCAATGTTGATGTGTTTGTGGCCAACGATCTGGATACACTTCCGGCGAATTATCTGGCCTCGCGCCTGAAGCGTAAACCTTTGGTGTACGACAGTCACGAATACTTTACTGAAGTTCCTGAATTAATTGGCCGTCCGCTTGTAAAAACGATTTGGACCGGACTCGAAAAACTGCTGGTTCCGCGTGTCGATGCGGCCTATACCGTTTGTGATTCGATTGCTGAAGTATACCGTGATTTATATGGAGTTGAATTTAAAGTTGTGCGGAATCTTCCGGTTTGTTCCGAAAATGACTCCGTACCGACTCCGTTTTTGGCGAAGTCGGATTCAATAAAAATTATTCTGTATCAGGGTGCATTAAACCTTGGTCGCGGTATTGAGGCCGCCATTCGGGCGATGCAATTTCTGGAAGGAGCGGAGTTGTGGCTGGCAGGTGATGGCGATTTAACCAGTCAGTTGAAAGAACTGGTTGCAGAGTTAAAACTTGAACTGAAGGTGAAATTCCTTGGCCGGGTGCCGATTGATCAGCTGAGTCGGATTACCCGACAAGCAAGTTTGGGTATTTCGCTCGAAGAAGATTTCGGATTGAATTACCGTTTTGCCCTTCCAAACAAGTTGTTCGATTACATTCAGGCAGGAGTGCCGGTATTGGTTTCCAATCTTCCGGAGATGAGAAAAATTGTTGAACAGTACCGGATTGGTGTGATTGCTGAAACTCACCAGCGAAAAGATTTGGCTGAAATCATGAAGATGGCACTTTTCAATGAAGAGAAAATTACCGTTTGGAAACAGAATCTTCCGAAAGCTGCCAAAGAGTTATGCTGGGAAAATGAAGAAAAAGTGCTGTATGAAATTTACAGGCGATACATTTGATTAGCCAGGTAAAAACTCCAGACCTTTTGCAGTCATTGTTGGTCGACGACTTCGGTTGGAACTTTATAGGTGAGTGAAACGATAAACCTATTTTATTGTTTGGATTATTGTGTCCTCATTGCAAATATGATCAGATGGAATGTCAATAGTTATTCTCCTTCCGGGGATTCCTTCTGGGCACGGTGGGTAATTACAGTTTCATAAATTTTTTGCTCGTCAACGGTAATAATCCGGGCTGGAAATTTGCGGATTAGTGGGTAATCGTGTGTCGCGATGATGACCGTTTTCCCCTTCTCATTCAAGTCCTTGAAAATCTGCATCAGTTCAATCGAAGTCTTGGGATCAAGATTTCCGGTAGGTTCATCGGCCAGAATGATTTCAGGATTGTTCAGCAAAGCCCGTGCAATGACGACCCGTTGCTGTTCGCCTCCTGATAACTGATGAGGCATCGATTTCGATTTGTGTGTCATCGCAACCATCCCGAGAACCGTATTCACACGGTCTGCAATATCCATTTCGTCTTTCCAGTCGGTGGCTTTTAGCACAAAGGTCAGGTTGTCGTATACGGTGCGGTCGCTCAGTAGCCTGAAATCCTGAAAAACAACACCTAATTTACGTCGGAGAAACGGTATTTCACGGGTTCTTAGCTCAGCCAGATCAAATCCAGCCACTTTACCTTCTCCTTTTTCAAGTGGTAATTCAGCATTCAGCGTTTTAATGAGGCTCGATTTTCCGCTTCCAACTTTCCCTATCAGGTAAACGAATTCGCCTGTTTTAATTTCCAGGCTAATGTCTGAAAGTACCAGGTGGTCGCGCTGAAAAATATCAGCGTTTTTGAGTTCAATGTGGTTTTCTTCTGACATGGAAATACGAATTGGTATGATTGCAAAACTAATTTTTTTTATCCATCCAAATACTAAATAGGCTGAAATATCAGTTTTTGTTATGATTTCCATCCAATTTTCAGGAAAGACGGATTGAATAATTAATTTTACACGAGCAACTCTTTCCAGTAAAATTGGTCAGTTATAAAACATGGTACAGTTTATGTATCAATCAGCACCTAAAAATTAAAAATGTACAGATTCCGAAATAACCCTTCAACCCATACTATGAAGACAAACCGATTCGTATTCTTTTTGATTCTGTTTGCTTTTCTTCCAGGCTTGACTAAAGCCCAGCAAACGGTATATTATCAGTCAGTCAGTCAGGAAGTCCAGAAAGCCAAAGAATTATATATCGCCCGAAATTACGTGTCGGCACTCAATCAGTTTGAGCAGATAGCATCGAAGTCTGAACAAAATTCGGATATTCGGGCCGAAGCCATGTTTTACAAAGCTTTGTGCGGACTGAAATTGGACAATGAAAATGCAGAAGAGCAAATTGCCGAATTCATGAACCAGTTTCCGGAAAGTTCATTCAGGAACAGAGCTCTGTTTGAACAGGCTATTTATCAGTTCGATCAAAAGAAATATTCAGCAGTGCTGAGAACTTTCGACGGATTAGACAAAGCCGAACTAAGTAGAGATGATCTCACCCATTTTTATTATTTGAGAGCTTATTCCAGTTTCCAGCAGGGAAAGATGGATGCAGCTTTGGCTGACTTTTCTGAAATAAAGGAAGGACATTCCATGTATGCAGCTCCTGCTCAATATTACTGGGGGCATATTCATTACCTGAAAGGAAATTACGAATCGGCTCTGCAGGAATTCCTGAAGCTGAAGAATAATCCGGTGTTTGAGAAGGTTATCCCTTTTTACATCAGCCAGATTTATTACAAACAAGGCAAATACCGCGAAGTTGTTGAATACACATCGCCATTAATCAATACCGTTTCGGCTGATCAGCAACCTGAATTGTCGCGCATACTGGGTGGTTCGTATTTTCATTTGCGTCAATTTAATGAAGCTGTTGAATTTCTGGAATTTTATCTCTCTGACAAAAACAACAAAGGCCGTGAAGAAAATTACATGCTTGGTTATTGTTTTTACCTGAACAGCGAAGAAGTAAAAGCAATATCACATCTCGAAATAGCCGCTAAGGGAAAAGATGAACTGGCGCAAAATGCCTATTACCATCTGGCCGATTGTTATGTTGTTACCAACGATAAAAATAAAGCCCGGCAAGCATTTGAAGCAGCTTCGGAATTCGATTTTGATCCGAAAATAAAGGAAGATGCCTTGTTTAATTATGCCAAAATTACGTATGAACTGTCGTATTCGCCCTTCAACGAAACCATCAAGGCGTTCGATAAATATGTTGCTTCTTATCCGAATTCGGAACGAAACGATGTTGCTTACGATTACCTTGTGAAAGTTTACATGAGTACCAGCAATTACCGCGATGCCATGACTTCGATCGAAAAAATCAAAGTAAAAAGTCCATCAGTTAAAAAAGCTTATCAGCGGGTTGCATATTATCGGGCACTGGAAAGTTTCAATAATCTGGACTATACTGCTGCCGTCGAGAACTTCGAAAAATCAATTGAGGCGGGTGACTTTAACAAAAATTACCGGGCTCTGGCACTTTACTGGAAAGCTGAAGCTTATTACCGGCTGAATGATTATAACCAATCAATTTCTGATTATAACCGTTTTCTGAAATCACCAGGGGCATTTTCTCTTCCGGTTTATAAAACGGCCCATTATAATCTGGCCTATGCCTATTTTCAATTGAAGGATTATTCCAATGCCGGAGATTATTTCAGGAAATACCTGAATCTTGCAACTGATTCGCGAAGCGATAAGGTGGCTGATGCCAACAATCGGTTGGGCGACTGTTATTTCCTGAACAGGGATTATGCTTCAGCAATTTCGAATTACGACAAGGCGCTGCGCATTAACCTTTATGATGCTGATTATTCGCTCTTTCAGAAAGCTTTCTGTCTGGGTTTGCAGCACGACAATCAGGGGAAAATTGACGCTTTGCAAACGCTGATTCAAAACTACCCAAAATCATCTTATCTGGATGATGGCTTGTACGAACTTGGCCGGACTTACGAGCGGATCAGCCAGCCCCAAATGGCCATCAGTCAGTACAATAATTTGGTGCGCAATTATCCGCAGAGTAATTTCCTGAATAAAGCTTTAATACAGTTGGGGCTGATTTCTTACAATGCTAACGATTATCAGGCATCAATCAATTATTACAAACAGGTAGTCGGTCGTTCGCCTAACAGTCCTGAAACACAGGCCGCTTTGGCCGGAATTAAAAACGATTATGTGGAGCTGAACGATGTCGATTCTTATTTTGCATATACCGGCAATCTGGGTTCAGGAGCTCAGGTTTCGGTCAGTGAGCAGGATTCGTTGACCTATCGCGCTGCTGAAAAATTATACATGGCACACGATAAAAAAGCCCTGCAACAGTTTGAACACTATCTGACGCAGTTCCCGTCCGGAAATTTCGCGTTGAACTCGTATTTTTATCTGGCTCAGTTGCTCTATAATGAAGGTAGTTTTACCAAAGCACTGTCGGCTTATAGATATGTAATTGGTCAACCTGATAATTATTTTACGGAAGTTGCTTTGTCGAAAGCCGCAGGACTACAGTATGATGCAGGGAATTACGAACAGGCTCTTGTCTTGTTCGAACGGTTTGCCCAAATTTCAAATTCAGGAAACAATTTGCTGGATGCACGAACCGGAATTATGCGCTGTCAGTTCAGCCTGGCTAATTATCAGGCCTGTATTGAAGCCGCTAATCAGGTGCTGGGCTCCGGAAAGGTTTCAGATATCCTGAAGCGTGAAACCAATTATATACTTGCGCTGTCGTATTACAATATGGGCAACAAAGACAAAGCATTTCCAATTTTAAGTAATCTTTCAGCAGATACCAATTCGGCTGAAGGTGCCGAATCAAAATATTTAGTTGCCAAAATTCTATTTGAAAGACAAAAGCTAAAAGAAGCGGAAAGTGAAATCATGGATTTCATTGATGAAAACTCGCCACATCAGTTCTGGCTGGCGAAAAGCTTCCTTTTACTATCGGATATTTACCTGAAAAACGGAGATGAATTTCAGGCCAAGCACACACTGAAAAGTATCGAGGACAACTATCCGGAACAAAATGACGGAATTCTGGACGCAACACGTCAGAAGCTGCAATTGATTGAAACCGGTGAAGCCACTCAGACCATAAACCAAAGTAAGCCGCTCGAAATCGATATTACCGGAGGTGAAAAATAATTAATACATCAGTAAAAAGTGGCATGTCTTTGGAATAAAGCCATCATTCAATAAAATAGAAGAACATGAAAAAACGATACTATCTTGCTGTAAATCTGTTGACTGTCACCCTAATTTTCGGATCAGTTAACGTAATGGCACAAAAAGATACCGATAAGTTAAAGCAGGAGGTTGAGGTAACCAAAGCTTATCAGCCTACGATCAGCGAGGCGGTGAAGATCATTGATATTCCTGAAGTTAAAGCTGAACAAACAGAAACTCCAACTTTCGATTATTCAATTTACAGCAAACCTGTTTTTTTAACTTTTGATGTTACGCCTGTGGCGGCCGCTAAAATGGTTGGAGAACCGAAACCCGAAATGGGAATGGGATTATTGAAGCTTGGGCTTGGAAATTACATTACTCCTTACGGTGAACTTTTCTTTAATGCACAACCCGATAAAAAATCAAACTTCGGAATGCATTTCAGACATTTGTCGTCCTACGGAAAAATTAATCTGCTCAATGATGACAGGGTAAAAGCTCCTGAAGCTGAAAATTCATTTGAAGTATTTGGTAAACGATTTTTTCGGAATTCAACCTTATCCGGGAGTCTGGCTTTCGACCGTAAATCCTTCAATTATTACGGGTACACCGGAGATATGCTGTCGGATGACCTCAAGGAACAAATGATTCCCTATTTTGAGGATAAACAATATTTCTCGAAAGGTACCGGTAGCGTGAATTTGAAAAGCGAAACAAATTCAGCATACGACTTAAGCTATGATTTTGGATTCAAATCGCATTATTTTGTCAGCAAGACCGGACAGACCGAGAATCAAACCAGACTCTCAATTGATCTGGGCAAAAAGTTTGACAACGCATTTGGTATCCTGAATGCCTCAGTCACACATTATATGGCCGACAGCATCCTGAATCGGTTTTCGAATACCTACGGATCAAAACAACAGCTTATACTGAGAATAAATCCATCAGCAAAATGGTCGACCGATAATGCCAGCGTGCAGGCTGGATTAAATACAAGCTTCGTTTTTGATGACGATATTGATGCTTCTTTATTCATCTGGCCAAAAGTGAAGGCCGAATGGTCGCCTGTTGAGCGTGTTCTTACCTTGTTTGCCGGAATTGACGGTCATTTGCAGCACAATACCTATTCGTCCATCGCAGCCGAAAATCCTTATGTCGATCCTTATCACGATGTTGCAAATGCCAATTATAAATACATTCTTTCGGGAGGATTTAAGGGTAAGTTGAGCCCAATAACCAATTATGTGGCCGAAGTATCTTATTCAAAGGTTAAAAATCAGCATTTCTATGTCACTGAAGCTAAAAATCTGCAAAATCTTTCGGCAAGCAACCGCAGACTCAGTAATACCTTTAGTTGGGTTTATGACGATTTAAATGTCATGAAAATATCGGGGGAGATTCTTCATTCCGTCTCCGATAATTTTTCTCTTCACTTGCTGGGAAACTATTATTCGTATGATCTGAAATCTCTTCAGGAGGCCTGGCAGATGCCGAATTTTGACCTGACATTTTCTGGCATTTATCAGCCTGCCGGTCCATTTACATTTTCAACCGATATTTATGTGATTGGCAAACGAAAGGCATTAATCAGTGAACCACTGGCTTCATCATTGCCATCCAGTGTTGTTGAAATGGATCCAATTATCGATCTGAACGTTGGTGCCGAATATCAGTTTTCCGACAGATTTAATTTCTTTGTTAATCTTAATAATTTTGGGTTCCAGAATTATGAGCAATGGCTAGGCTACACCAACAAAAGCTTTAACTGGCTGGCTGGAATCAGCTATTCTTTCTGAAAATAATACTGGTTATATAATGCGTTCCGGTAAACTTTCCGGTTCGTATTTAAAATGACATAATTCATTGAATTTCAGGATTAATAAAGTTCATAAATTGTTAAAAAGTTTAATGTTCTGATTGCCGGTTTTACCGTCGGCAGTAACTACTTTTTTACTATATTTGCAACTTAGTTGTTGAAGGAATTACGAAGTGAAGAATATACTGAAAATCAAATATCTTTTTTATTACCCAATCCGGCAATTTTCGAAAAACAGAAAATTTTCGTTTTCTGTAAATGGCTTTAATCCTGCATTTTAGGATTGAATGGGTAAAAATATGGGATAATTAAATATTTTGATCGATGAGAGAAATTGAAGAAACCCAGGATTGGGGAACACAGAATGATAATGGAGGTTATGATGCCAACAGCATTCAGGTACTTGAAGGCCTGGAAGCTGTTCGCAAACGCCCGGCCATGTATATTGGTGATGTGAATGAAAAAGGTTTGCATCATCTGGTTTATGAAGTTATTGATAACTCGATTGATGAGGCAATGGTTGGCTATTGCAAAAACATTGACGTCTTCATTAACGAGGATAATTCGATTACCGTTGTTGACGATGGTCGTGGTATTCCGACTGAACTTCATATCAAAGAGAATCGTTCGGCACTCGAAGTCGTGATGACCGTATTGCATGCTGGTGGAAAATTTGACAAGGGTAGCTACAAAGTTTCCGGAGGTCTGCACGGGGTCGGGGTATCCTGCGTGAATGCCCTTTCTATACTTCTAAAAGTAGAGGTTTGTCGTGAGGGAAAAATATGGCAACAGGAATATAGCAAAGGTAAACCGCTTTATAGTGTAAAAGAAGTAGGCGTAGCGGATCGTACGGGAACTACAGTTACTTTTAAACCAGATGATTCAATTTTCCTGGTTACTGAGTATAAATTTGAGATTCTTGCAGCACGTTTGCGAGAACTGGCATTCCTGAATGCAGGTCTGCAGCTAAACATCACCGACAAGAGGGTTGTACTTGAAGGCGGCGAATTTAAACACGAAGAATTTTACTCTAAGGAGGGACTGAAAGAATTTGTTGAATATCTCGATAATACCCGTGAACGCCTTATTGAGGAGACCATCCATATTACATCTGAAAAAGCCGGAGTCCCGGTTGAAATTGCCCTTCACTACAATACTTCGTTTACTGAAAATATTCATTCGTACGTCAACAATATCAACACCATTGAAGGTGGTACTCATCTGACAGGTTTCCGTCGGGGTTTGACCCGTACATTGAAAGCATATGCTGAAAATAGCGGTATGCTTACCAAAATGAAATTCGAGATCAATGGCGATGATTTTCGTGAAGGATTAACAGCCGTAGTTTCGGTGAAAGTGGCGGAACCTCAGTTTGAAGGCCAGACCAAAACAAAGCTGGGTAATTCAGAAATCAGTTTGCCAGTCGATCAGGCGGTGAGCGAAATGCTGGCCAATTATCTGGAAGAAAACCCACGTTCGGCCAGGGCAATTGTAAATAAGGTTATACTTGCTGCACAGGCTCGTCATGCTGCCCGCAAGGCAAGAGAGTTGGTGCAGCGTAAGAATGTGCTTTCCGGAGCAGGCCTGCCGGGAAAATTATCCGATTGTTCTGAAAAAGATGCTACTCAATGTGAAGTTTTTCTGGTCGAGGGAGACTCGGCCGGTGGAACAGCCAAGCAGGGTCGCGATCGCAGGTTTCAGGCCATTTTGCCACTTCGTGGTAAAATACTGAATGTTGAAAAGGCGATGGCGCATCGGGTTTACGACAACGAAGAAATCCGGAATATTTACACTGCTCTTGGAGTCACTATCGGAACAGAGGATGATACAAAAGCACTGAACCTCGACAAGCTAAGATATCATAAGGTAGTGATCATGACCGATGCCGACGTGGACGGTAGCCATATCGCCACATTGATCATGACTTTCTTCTTCCGGTTTATGCAGGAACTGATCCAACGTGGTCACTTGTACATTGCAACGCCTCCTTTGTATTTACTCAAAAAGGGAAAGCGTGAAGTATACTGCTGGACGGATCAACAAAGGCTTCGTATTATTGATGGTTGGGGAGAAGGGAAAGAATCAGGTATTCATACTCAACGATATAAAGGTCTTGGTGAAATGAATGCCGAGCAGTTGTGGTCAACAACCATGAATCCTGAAGAAAGAACTCTGCGTCAGGTGACTATAGAGAGCGCTGCTGAAGCCGATCATATTTTTAGTATGCTGATGGGTGATGAAGTTCCACCACGGCGACAGTTTATCGAAGATCATGCGGTATATGCAAACATTGATACTTAATAGATAAAGGAATCCCGGTTTTGCCGGGATTTTTTGTTTTTGAGTAATTTTTCTGCAGAGAGAATTCTTATTTTTACTTTTGCACATCGAAGTTATCCGGTTCAACACTTTTACTTTTTATCTGATTTGCAATGAATATTTGTGTCTTTTCTTCATCCAGCAATGCCATTGCTGATGTTTACGTCAATGAAGCCATTGATTTAGCACGTCTGATTGGCCAATCGAAATTCGGCATGGTTAATGGCGGATCCAATGTGGGTTTAATGGATGTGATTACCAGAGAAGCCGGGAAAAACGGGGCAAGAACCATTGGCGTAATTCCGGAGAAATTGCGGGACTTTAACCTTGCCTCCATTCATGCTCACGAAATAATTGTTTCGGGCGATATGATGGAGCGAAAGGCCAAAATGAGGGAACTGTCGGATTCCTTTATCGCATTGGCAGGAGGTTTCGGTACCTTGGAGGAAATTCTGGAAGTAATCACACTGAAACAATTGAGTTACCACAACAAGGCTGTTGTTTTTATCAATACCAACGGCTTTTACAACGATCTTTTCAAGCAGTTTGAGAAATCGTACGAAGAGAAATTCGCGAAGGTTAACTACCGTAAACTTTACTTTATTGCTAAAAATGCCGCAGAAGCAATGAATTATATCCTGAACTATAAATCCGAAGAAATGGTTGACAAATGGTTCGAAGTGCCGAAACGAAAAGCTGAATAACAGGAATCAATTTTCTCCTGTTGTAGCTTCATTTAGCTATTTCCAATAGCTCCTAATTGATGCTGATGTGGAAATAAAAAGTTGATCCGATACCTGGGTCTGATTTTACATGGATACTTCCTCCGAGTAAATTGATGAGATTCTTCGAAATTGCCAGACCCAAGCCCGTTCCCCCGAAATTCATTTTAGGCCCATGTTCGGCTTGCATAAACCTTTCGAAAATGTTAATCTGCTGATCATGCGGAATGCCGATACCGGTATCGGTAATACTAAAATGGACAACTTCATCCTCCATCTTGACATTTACCGTTATTGAGCCTGAAGAGGTGAATTTTATGGCATTTCCAATCAGATTATCGAGTATCTGCCGAAGACGGATTTCGTCGGTCAGAATTGAAATATCTGAGTTGATAATGTTGTTAATCAAAAATTGAATGTTTTTGTCCTTTCTGGAGGCGAGTGTTTCGGTGTAGTAATCCCTGATTTCATTCAGAAATGCATTTAATTGAACTGGTCTTTTTCGGACAGAAAGCAGATTTGCTTCGATCTTTGAAATGTCAATAATGTCATTAATAAGGTGAAGCAGTGTTTCTCCGTTTTTTTGAATTAATCTAACGAAAACCACTTTGTTTTCATCATCCTGATCATCGTCTTCCAATAAGTCTGAAAAACCAAGAATAGCATTCATAGGAGTCCTTATTTCGTGCGACATATTGGCCAAAAAAGCTGATTTGAGCCGATCAGATTCAGTCGCCTTTTTTTGCTCTTTAATGAGTTTTATTTCAATTTCTTCACGGAGTATGATCATTTTGTTGGCAGCAATTCCGGCACGTTTAAACTCATCAAAATAGAATTCAGAAATTTTTAATTGGTTAAAGCTGTTTTGAGATAGATAGAAAAAATTAAAAAAGCGGTTAAAGTCTGATTTATATTTTTTGTTGAAATGATATATGATTATTGCTTCAAGAATTAAAAGCACCAACAAAATGACCAGAATACTAAAGATACTCTTTTGTTGATCCTGATGAAGTGCTCTCTGTTGATCTTTTATTCTTTGATTGATTTCGTCCAGGTAAAAACCAGCGCCAACAATCCAGTCATACTCCTTGAAAAGCTGAATATAAGAACATTTTTCTGAAAGTGTTTTTTCGTTTATTTTATTCCATTTGTAAAAGAAGAAACCTCCTTCAGGATTATTCCTGATTACATTTAGCTGCTGCCTAAAAACCTTATTGCGGGTACTGTCTGCATTTGTAAGAAGGTTGTAATTTCCTGACTGAATTTTTCCGTCCATCACTAATGGAGTGCCATTCACCTGATTCATGAAAACGTATCCTCCGTATCTGAATCTTACTGTGCTTATCTTTTGCTCAATTTCATTCCTGAAATTTGGAAAATAATCATCTACGTATTGTTTTGACCCGAAATACCAGTTGAAATGACCAAACTTCTTCACAAAGCTTATCTTTTTATGAGGTGAGTTTTCAGAAGTCAAATTCGGATTGATCTGGTAATCGAGAAATCCTTCTTTTTCCACCTTCAGTAGATTGATCTCTTCAAGAATAACAGCTTTCCCGTTTGCATCTTTAAAATGCCGCATTTCTTTCCCTGCAAATCTCGGTCTACCCGGATAATAAACTCCTGTTCCGTCAAGAGTTGAAATGAAAACCGCTTCATATTCCATGTCAAATTTCAGGGAAGAAATCGTCGCAATGATCAGATCTTTAATTTCTTCGTCCGATTTTTCTCCGGAATATTTTTGATATATAGATTCTGCAGTATAGTATGCCTGATTTACATTTTGTCTGATTTTGCTGCTAATTTTTTGTTTAAATATTTCGTTTTGTAACCGGATATATTCAAGTTCGTTTTTAACGATTTCCTGAATATAGTGCTTTTGATCCTCGATATATTCGTTACTTTTCTGTTTGCTAATTTTGTTAAATTGAAGGTTTTGCTGAATGATCAAAATACTGCCTATCAATAAGGTGGTGGCAACAGTAATGATTATCAGAGTATGACTCAGGTAGGTAGAAATATTTGTGGAAATTGCTATTTTCCTGAAAAAACTATTAGGCATTTTTTTTCTATTTATTAATCTGGTCACCGGTTCTTTTTTGAATGAACAAATATAATAGAATTGATCTTCATTCAAGTATTTATTGTTCCCTGGGGTGATAACACGGTTGAGTTTTGATCGCCATGGAATCGGACAAGTAATAAAATCAGGTTGTGTACATTATTGTGCAGCCACAATTTAATTCTTTCTATAAAAAGTTTCCTATTGGTAAAAGTCGCCGATTGGCATTCGATTTGATAATCCTGATTTTGTTTAAGGTGCTGTTAAAATCTGTTAAACAAATTAAATGATTAAAAATTTGTAAAACACATCTACGAATTTAGCGTTATCTTTATAATTGTCAGGAATTAATATTAACAAAAAGTAAAAAACGATGAAGAATTTCCAAAAGGGATTATTTACATTGTTAGTGGCATTAGTTGGAGGATTAATTGCACTTTGGGCATATACTCAGTATTTTGATGAACCGGGGATTGTGACTGAGCAGCAGCAGGCAATGCGATATGCCAGTTTGCCAACTACCAATTCAAGCGAATTGCCTGATCTGACATTTGCTGCTGAAAATTCGGTTCATGCAGTTGTGCATATTATGGTAACTCAAAAGGGGACATATGCCTCACAGAATCCGTTTTACGACTGGTTTTTCGGGAATGGTGGCGGTCGACAGCGTGAAATGCCTGTGCGACAAGGCTTCGGTTCCGGTGTGATTATCTCTGCCGATGGAACAATCGTGACAAACAACCATGTTATTGACGGAGCTGATCAGATAAAGGTGGTACTGAATGACAAACGTGAGTTCGATGCCAAACTTGTTGGAGCCGATCCTCAAACCGATATTGCTGTATTGAAAATTGATGCCAAAGATCTGACATTTCTACGATACGGCAACTCTGATGATTTAAAATTGGGTCAATGGGTGTTGGCCGTTGGTAATCCTTTTAATCTTACTTCCACCGTCACCGCAGGAATTATTAGTGCAAAAGGCCGAAACATTGGTATTAATCAAAGTATTTCGGGTATTGAAGCATTTATCCAAACTGATGCAGCGGTGAATCCAGGGAACAGTGGTGGAGCACTTGTGAATACCCAGGGTGAACTTGTTGGTATTAACACTGCCATTGCCTCCCAGACTGGCTCCTACTCAGGATATTCTTTTGCAATACCTGTTGGCATTGTAAAAAAAGCAGTGGCAGATATTCTGGAATATGGTGAAGTGCAAAGAGCTTTAATGGGTGTTGAAATCAGAGATGTGACGGATGAACTGGCAAAAAAGAATAAGCTTGATAAAATTGAGGGAGTGTTTATTAGTACAGTTCAATCAGGCGGGGCCGCTGAATTGGCTGGAATTAAAGATAATGATGTCATTATCAGTGTCGATGGAGCAGACGTGAATTCAACAGCCGAGTTGCAGCAACAGATCAATAAACACCGGCCGGGAGATAAAGTAGCGATAGTTGTAAAAAGAGATAATAAAAGGAAACCATTTAACGTAACGCTTCGTAACAAACACGGAGATACGGAAATTGTGAAGAATGATAATTCCTCTGATATTTTTGGTGCGAAATTTGTTGAGGTTTCTGACCGCGATAAAGATGGATTAGGAATCCGTTATGGTCTGAAAATTGCAGAACTCGGAAATGGCAAATTTAAAGACTCGGGAATAAAAAAAGGATTTATTATTACACAAGTGAACAAGACTGCAGTTTCGGAGGTTGAAGAGTTAAAACGCATTATTAAAAACTCAAGGGGTGGAATATTAGTTGAAGGAATTTATCCAAATGGTGAAATCGCTTACTATGTTTTTGGAATTGATTAAAAATGATTCAAAAAAACAGGTTATAAATAGCAACAATAAAACTTAATAAAAAATCCATTTGAATTATTGACTTCAAAAGCCTATATTTGCACGCTATTTTTCAGTAGGTTATATGAGACAATTAAAGATTACAAAATCGATTACCAACCGCGAAAGCGCTTCTTTAGACAAGTATTTACAAGAAATTGGGAAAGAAGAACTTATCACTGTTGAGGAAGAAGTGGAGTTGGCGCAACGGATTAAAAAAGGTGATCAGGCCGCATTAGAGAAATTAACAAGGGCCAATCTGCGTTTTGTTGTTTCTGTAGCTAAGCAGTACCAGAATCAGGGTTTAAGTTTACCCGACCTTATCAATGAAGGTAATCTGGGATTGATTAAGGCTGCTGAAAAGTTTGATGAAACCAGAGGGTTCAAGTTTATTTCGTATGCTGTTTGGTGGATTCGTCAATCCATCCTGCAAGCATTGGCAGAGCAATCCAGAATTGTTCGTCTTCCCTTGAATCAGGTTGGCTCGTTGAATAAAATCAACAAGGCCTTCTCTAAGTTTGAACAGGAGAATGAGCGGAAGCCATCACCTGAAGAACTTGCTGATGCATTGGAACTACCTGCTGATAAAGTTGCAGATACTCTTCGTGTCTCAGGACGTCATATTTCAGTTGATGCACCGTTTGTTGAAGGTGAGGACAATAGTCTTCTGGACGTTCTGATCAACAACGATTCACCTAATGCCGATCGGGCCCTGATGATGGAGTCACTGGCCAAAGAAATTGAAAGGGCTTTGGCAACGCTTACCGAACGTGAAAGCGACATCATTCGGATGTTTTTCGGAATTGGCTGTCAGGAAATGACTCTCGAAGAAATCGGTGAACGTTTTGGCTTAACGCGTGAACGTGTTCGACAGATTAAAGAAAAGGCGATCCGCCGTTTGCGGCATACATCAAGAAGTAAATTGCTTAAAACATATCTTGGATAATCCTAAGCATAAAAAAACCGCTTTTCGAGCGGTTTTTTTATGCTTAGGATTTTTGTTCTATCATTTGATTAAGAAATAATCCAGTTCCATATTTACTCTATTAATGCAATAAAAAAAGCCGAACCTCTGGCAGGCTTTTCATACCACAAACAAGATCGTCCAATCAACCAATCGGTTGATTGGACGATCTTGTTTGCATAACTAGTCATGGATCTTTATGATGTACCTTTCTGTTAAATAAAGGTATCCAATTGATTATTGTCCTTTCCGGAAAAGCAATTACCTGTTCACTGAAAATCAGATCACAATAAATTACTGAACGATTTCCTTATTCCTGCTGACCTGACTTCCAGAACTAAAATCTATAAGTAAGTCAAGGCATTATTTATCTTCTGTATTTAGTCGAATTGCAAGGTCGTTCTGTAATTTATTTTTTCAGTTTGATCACCTCACTGCCTGCCAGTAGAAATGCTCCTGTTCCGTATACTTCCCAGCTACCGGCAGAGAAGTTCTTTTTGGGATCTGCCCCAATTGGCTGGCACCAACCAATGTGTCCGTCAGGTTGAATCAAGGTATTCATTCCTTTCCATGCTTTTTGAACTACCGGAAGATACTTGTCTTTGCTTAATAAGCCATTGTTGACACCCCAGGCCAGAGCATAGGTATAGAAACCTGAACCGCTGGCTTCTCCGCCAGGATAGGAAGCAGGATCGAGTAAGCTGGCTCTCCATAGTCCGTCTTCCTGCTGAAGACTTGCAATTTTTTCTGCCATTTCCCTGAAGAGGTTCTCATAGAATGGTCGCTCCTTGTAATCTTTTGGCAGTTTGTTTAAAACCATTGCCAATCCTCCCATCACCCAACCATTTCCTCTCGACCAGAATATCTTTTCCCCATTGGCTTCATGACGATCTGATGCATCGTCTTTGATTACATAGCCCAAATCTCTGGCGAACAGATGTTCTTCCTGATCATAGAGGAGATCGTAACATTCATGAAATAATTCATCGCTTTTCTCCATGTATCTTTTGTCGCCCGTGCTGACAGAAAGTTTAACCATCGCAGGAGGCGCCATAAACAAGGCATCGCACCACCACCATGTGGTTTTCTGTATTCCCTCGACAGGGAAAGGTGTTGCCAGAAATTTTTCCATGTTGTCGATGAAGGGTTGAATCATCGATTTATCTTTTTTGATTCGGTACAGGTCGATATATGTCTGACAAATGGCAATGTCATCAGCATGCTGAAACCGTGGACCAGGTTTATATTGGTTTGCTTCGCCCATTTGAATCATCGCATTCAGCAGTTCTTTGTCTCCGGTAGTTTGATAGGCAGCAGATACACCGGCATAAAATGCACCATTAGTCCAGTCCCATAATTCGTGTTTCGGATTGGCAAGCTGCCATGATGCAGCGGTTTTCATTGTTTTTTTTATCTGTTTCGGATTGAAGCATTTGTTCTGCTTGTTTTCAGAAGATACAGTCAAGACAAGAAGCATGAATACGAATAGAAATGAAAGAGCTTTTTTCATATTTAGTTGGTTTATTATTGAAATTGCAATCGATTGTACGAATATACAAAATCATTTTTAATTTAATTAAATGAGAGGGAAAAGAAGACTGAATTCGTTTATCCGGAAAGGACTTCAGCTTTGTTGGTTTTTAAGTTTTTCTCTTTTTTAACATTAAAAAAACGTAAAATCCATGTAACTGTAATTTAAAAACTTGTTTTAGTTTCAATTTATAATTATAATTGCACCACATAAAACACAGAGATGAAAAATACATTCAAACATTACGGCCATCATAGTATTCTATTATCAGGTAGGCAGTAATTGTTTTGATGTTATTATAAAGATATTAACCCCAAAAAAGGCTTACCACGATGGTAAGCCTTTTTTGCTTTAAACTAAATACTCAAAATGGAAGGACTTTTAAAAATTGCCATTCAAACCAAAGGACGGTTAAACGAAGATTCGTTAAAGTTGATTGATGAAGCAGGAATTAAACTTCCGCTTAGTAGCCGAAAGCTGATTTCGACTTCAACCAATTTTCCACTCGAAGCATTATTTTTACGCGACGATGATATTCCTCAGGCTGTTGCTGGTGGTGTTGCCGATGTTGGAATTGTTGGCGAAAATGAGATGCTCGAAAAAAAAGAAAATGTAGTTATTGCCAAACGTCTTGGATTCAGTAAATGTCGTTTGTCATTAGCCATTCCTCAATCTGACACTTATAACGGATTGGAGTATTTCAACGGAAAAAAAATTGCGACTTCTTATCCTGAAATTCTGAAAGATTATTTCAGCAAAAATAATATTACTGCCGAAATCCATGTGATTACCGGATCGGTTGAAATTGCCCCCGGAATTGGATTGGCAGATGCGATTTTCGATATTGTCAGTTCTGGCAGTACTTTGGTTAGTAACCGCTTGAAAGAGGTTGAGGTGGTTATCCAATCAGAAGCTGTTTTGGTTGTTAATCCAAATCTTTCAGAAACGAAAAGGGCCATTCTCGATGAATTGATTTTCAGGATGGAATCGGTACAGCGTGCCGAAAAGAAAAAATACATTCTGCTGAATGCCCCCAATGATAAATTAGCTGAAATTGAGTCGTATTTGCCCGGGATGAAAAGTCCAACCATTATGCCACTTGCAGAAGCTGGCTGGAGTTCGGTTCACTCAGTTATCGAAGAGAAATATTTTTGGGAAATTATCGGTAAGTTAAAAGCTGCCGGAGCTCAGGGAATCCTGGTTATTCCGATAGAAAAGATGATTTTATAATTGAACGTATGAACACTTATTTCAATCCTCCCAAAAACACATGGGCTGAGCTACTTCAACGTCCGTTGTTCAGTGTCCGCCAACTTGAAATTCAGGTTCAGGGTATTTTAGATGACATCAAAACCAACGGAGTCGATGCCATTCGGAAATATACTGAGCAGTTTGATGGTGTCATGATCCGGGATTTTGCCGTTCAGGAGCAGGAAATAGCTGAAGCTATAACATTAGTCGATGAATCGCTCAAGGATGCGATACAAGTTGCTGCTCGAAACATTCATCAGTTTCATGAATCGCAGATTTCGACGGTCAAAAGAATTGAAACAAGTCCCGGGGTTGTTTGCTGGCAAAAATCAGTTGCGATCGAAAAGGTAGGTTTATATGTTCCAGGAGGTTCTGCTCCATTATTTTCAACCGTACTCATGTTAGCCATTCCGGCCAAAATTGCGGGATGTAAAGAAATTATTTTGTGTACGCCTCCCAATAAAGAAGGGAAGATTCATCCGGCCATATTATTTGCGGCCCAGTTGGTTGGTGTGACACAGATATTTAAACTTGGCGGAATTCAGGCCATTGGAGCAATGACGTATGGCGTTGATTGTGTCCCGAAGGTTGATAAAATATTTGGCCCCGGAAATCAGTATGTAATGGCTGCCAAGCAACTGATTAGTATGGGCGATGTGGCTATTGATATGCCCGCAGGTCCATCAGAAGTGGCAGTAATGGCTGATCAAACGGCCAATCCGGCATTTGTAGCTGCCGATCTGCTTTCTCAGGCCGAGCATGGCGCTGACAGCCAGGTGGTGTTGGTTACCAATTCACCTGATTTGGTGTTGAAAGTACAAGCTGAAATTGAAAAGCAGCTTCCTTTGTTGCCCCGACAAGCAATCGCGGTAAAAGCACTGGCAAACAGTCATGCCGTTGTTTTGGACGAGGTAGCCCAAATGATTGATCTGATTAACGATTATGCTCCTGAACATTTGATCATTTCAATGGAAAACTACATTCAGGTTGCAGAAAAAATCATCAATGCCGGTTCTGTTTTTCTCGGAAATTATACTCCCGAAAGTGCCGGTGATTATGCTTCCGGAACCAATCATACCTTGCCGACAAATGGCTGGGCACGTTCTTTTAGTGGTGTTAATCTCGATAGTTTCATCCGGAAAATAACCTTTCAGGAAATTACTCCGGAAGGAATAAAGAACCTCGGACCAGTTATTGAAACCATGGCTGCCGCCGAACAACTGGAAGGGCACAAAAGTGCGGTTACGCTCAGGTTAAACGAAATTCGAAAAAACAAATAGTATATGAATCTGGATAAATTATTACGCAATAATATAAAGGCACTAAAACCTTATTCTTCGGCACGTGATGAGTTCTCTGGCGAAGCGCAGGTGTTTCTGGATGCCAACGAAAATCCGTTCAGTAAACCATATAACCGCTATCCTGATCCAATGCAGCTGGAGTTGAAGGCGAAAATTGCAGCACTTAAAAATGTTGCTCCGGAAAAGATTTTTCTGGGAAATGGAAGTGATGAACCGATTGACATTATTTTCCGCGCTTTTTGTGAGCCGGGAGTCGACAATATGGTGACAATCGATCCAACTTATGGTATGTACCAGGTTTCTGCCGATATCAATAACGTGGAAGTCCGCAAGGTAAAACTAAATGAAGATTTTGGCTTCAGCGCACAAAAATTATTGGACGCGTCAAATTTATACACAAAGACTATTTTTATTTGTTCTCCAAACAACCCAAGCGCAAATCTTCTCGATCCGACAGAAATTGAAAAGCTTTTGAATGATTTTGATGGGCTTGTTGTTTTGGATGAAGCATACATCGATTTTTCTCCTGAAAGCAGTTTGCTTCCGGAATTGGACAAGTATGAAAACCTGATTATTTTGCAGACCTTTTCGAAAGCCTGGGGAATGGCCGGTATTCGTCTGGGAATGGCGTTTGCTCATCCTGAAATTATCCGGGTTTTCAATAAAATTAAATATCCATATAACATCAATATTCTCACCCAGAAAAAGGCGCTGAAATTATTGGATAATCTTCAGGAAAAAGAAGAGTGGGTGAAAACGATTGTTGAAGAACGTGGTATAATGGTTCGGAAGTTATTCAAACTGCCTTTTGTTCAGGTTATTTATCCCTCGGATGCCAACTTTATTCTGGTGAAAATGCACGATGCACGCAGCATATACGAGTTTCTGACCGAACGTGGCATAATTGTTCGCGATCGCTCTAAAATAACGCTTTGCGACGACTGTCTTCGGATTACAATTGGCTCGCCCAAAGAAAATAAGAAATTGAGAAAAGCTTTAAAGGAACTATTATAAACTTGGTGTACTTTGTGGTAAAAAGTCCCGCAAAGTCCCGCAAAGTAAAAACATGAAGAAAGTCCTATTTATCGATCGCGACGGAACTCTGATTTTTGAGCCCGAAGATGAACAGATTGATTCGCTCGAGAAGCTGGAATATCTTCCCAAGGTTTTTCGGAACATGCATTTTATAGCTAAAAATCTTTCGTACGAATTGGTGATGGTTACGAATCAGGATGGTTTGGGAACTTCCAGTTTTCCTGAAGACACCTTTTGGCCGACTCACAACAAAATGCTGAATGCTTTTGAAAAAGAGGGAGTTGTTTTCGATGATATTCTGATTGACCGAAGCTTTCCAGAAGACAAGCTTCCAACACGAAAACCACGCACAGGTTTGTTGGGTAAATACATGGATGGAAGTTACGATCTGGCTAACAGTTTTGTGATTGGCGATCGTTTGACTGACATCGAGCTGGCAAAAAACCTGGGAACAAAAGCGATTCTGATTAATGATGGCTCGTTGGAAAGTGAACTTCAGGAAAAAGGATTAGCTGAATTTTGTGTGTTGATTACAACTGACTGGGACGAAATATATGCAAAAGTAGCTTCTCCTGACCGGACTGCAATGGTTGTTCGCAATACCAAAGAAACAAAAATACAGGTTGAACTGAATCTGGACGGAACAGGGAAAGGAAACATTCATACCGGGCTGGGATTTTTTGACCACATGCTCGACCAGATTGCCCGTCATTCCGGAGTGAATTTGACTATTCAGGTGGATGGGGATTTGGAAATTGACGAACACCATACCATTGAAGATACTGGTCTTGCCCTCGGAGAAGCATTCAGGCTTGCCCTTGGAGATAAACGCGGAGTGGAACGTTACGGCTATTGTTTGCCAATGGACGATTGTCTGGCACAGGTTGCCCTCGACTTTGGCGGTCGCCCTTGGATAGTTTGGAACGCTGAATTCAGAAGGGAAAAGGTGGGTGAAATGCCAACCGAGATGTTCTTTCATTTTTTCAAATCATTTTCGGATACTGCTTTGGCAAATCTGAATATTCAGGCTGAAGGGACAAACGAACATCACAAAATAGAGGGTATTTTTAAAGCTCTGGCACGTGCCATCAAAATGGCCATCCGGAAAGATGTGTTTAATTTTGAATTGCCAACAACGAAAGGAACACTTTAACTTTTAAACCACAGAGACCACAGAGTAAAATGTTTTCAGAAAATCAAATAACAGAGAAAATTATTGGATGTGCTATCAAAGTGCATTCTGCTTTAGGCCCTGGATTACTGGAATCTGTCTATCAGCAATGTTTATATTATGAGTTGAAGAAATCCGGATTAAAGGTAGAAAAGGAAAAACCACTGTCAGTTATCTATGAAGAAATAGAACTTGATTGTGGGTATCGGCTTGATTTAATAGTGGAAAATCGGGTAATTGTTGAATTAAAATCTGTTGAGTCTCTTACAGATCTTCATTTGGCGCAAATGTTAACTTATCTCAAGCTTTCTAAATGTGACATCGGATTACTCATTAATTTTAATGTAACGCAACTAATAAAAGGATTCAAACGGGTCATTAACAAATAAAAAATTACTCAGAGACCTCTGTGAAAACTCTGTGTTCTCTGTGGTTAATTAAATAAGCATATGAAAAGCATTAAACCATTGCGCGAAAAAAAGAATACAGCTATTCTGCTGATTCATTGCCCCGACAAGCAGGGTATTCTGGCTACAGTTACCGAATTTCTGAACAAGAATAACGGCAATATTATTTATTTGGATCAGTATGTTGACCGGGTCGAACATGTTTTTTACATGCGGGTAGAGTGGGAACTGGAAGGTTTTGCCATTCCGCAGGATAAAATCAACGAATACTTTTTCACCCTGATTGCCGACAAACTGAGCATGGATTATTCGATTCATTTTTCGAAACAGATTCCACGCATGGCCATTTTTGTTTCCAAAATGTCACATTGTCTGTTCGATATGCTTTCGCGCTATACGGCTGGTGAATGGGATGTTGAAATTCCAGTGATCATCAGTAACCACATGGATTTGGAGCCTGTTGCCCGCCGTTTCGATATCGAATTTCAGTACGTTCCCGTAACAAGCGCTAATAAAGTTGAACAGGAAGCTCTTGAAGTTGAATTGCTTGAAAAGCATCAGATTGATTTTATCGTCCTTGCCCGTTACATGCAAGTACTTTCTCCTGAATTTGTGACCCGGTTTCCGAACAAAATCATCAATATTCATCATTCGTTTTTGCCGGCATTCGCGGGAGCAAAACCCTATCATGCTGCTTACGAACGCGGAGTGAAAATTATTGGTGCAACCAGTCATTATGTGACAAGCGATCTGGATGGTGGTCCAATAATAGAGCAGGATGTAACCCGTTGCAACCACACTGATACGGTTGAACGGCTGGTAAGAAAAGGTCGTGATCTGGAAAAAATTGTATTGTCTCATGCCGTTTTTAAACATCTGCTGCGCAAGGTGTTGGTTTATAAAAACAAGACAGTAGTTTTTAATTAGAAGAGGTGGATTTTTCAGGAGATGTCAAGACAATGTTAAATTTAAATATATGAATGACATAAAGATTGACTGTAAATTATCTTTTAAAAGATATGTAAAACTATGTTATTATATTTCTTATCAGAATGTTATAACGATTCTGTTAACTATAATTGGATTGGTGATGTTGGTTCTATCTATATTGTCTTTCTCCGGAATTACATATTTTAATCAGCCTCCAACTTTTCAACTAATGTTTGGATTGATTCTTTGCTATGTTATACCTGCTGGTATATATGGAACGGCAAGGAAGAGGTTTAAGTCAAATAGTAGAATAAACGAGTTAATTACTTACGTTTTCACGAATGAGTTAATTCATATTAATGGAGAATCATTTAAGACTGAAATGACATGGAATAAGCTTTATAAGATTAAAGAATTGAACAATTGGATACTCATTTATATAACTAAAGACTCAGCTACTCCGATACTTAAGGATTCATTTAATGAGTTGCAATTAAAAAGGTTTAAAGACATAGTCAGGGATTTAAAAACAGTTAAGGTTGAACTAAAAGATTAACAACAATCTGTAAACTTTTATTCACAAATATTATTTTATTGTGTAATATTTTAATTATGAGATGTTTAATATTTATTTTATTGCTTGTGGCTAATGCTTCTCAGGCACAAACGCCGGCTAAGGAAATTCCTGCCGATTACGGATATATTGTAAAAATCGGGCAACAGGCACCTGACTTTTCAACTACAACTACTGATGGGAAAACCGTTCAGATGTCTGATTTGAAAGGCAAAATCGTTATGTTACAGTTCACTGCCAGCTGGTGTTCGGTTTGCCGGAAAGAAATGCCGCACATCGAAGCTGATATCTGGAAAAAATACAGGAATAACCCCAATTTTGCGCTTTATGGAATTGATCTGGACGAAACGAAAGATATAGTCGTCAAATACGCCCGGGAGATTCCGGTTACTTACCCTTTGTTGCTCGACCCTAAAGGAGGCATTTTTTATCAGTTTGCTGAAAAAGGAGCTGGCGTAACCCGGAATGTGATTGTTGATAAAACCGGTAAGATTGTCTTCATGACCCGACTTTACAAAGAAGAAGAATTTCAGGAAATGAAAAAAGTAATTGCTGATTTATTGAAATAAAGGAATTTAGTAGCGCGTAGCAGAATCGAACTGCCATTTCCGGATTGAGAAACCGGTTTCCTAACCGTTAGAAGAACGCGCCAGATCTAAAATGTGATGGCAAATGTACCGAAACTAGTCTATGGTTGTCATCGAATGAGTGAAAAAAATAAGATTATCTGACATGAATATTGTTATTATTAAATATAACGCTGGAAATATCGAATCGGTGAACAATGCACTGCAACGATTGGGAGTGAATGCCGAAATAACAGGTGACCACAAAAAAATCAGAGCAGCTGATAAAGTGATTTTCCCCGGAGTAGGAGAGGCCAGCACGACCATGGCTTTCCTGAAAAAAGAAGGACTCGACTTGCTGATTCCGTCGTTGACACAACCCGTGCTTGGCATTTGTCTGGGCCTGCAATTGATGTGCAGTCATTCCGAAGAAAATGATACGCCTTGTTTGGGGATTTTTGAAGAACAGGTTAAGCGCTTTATTCCTGAACCCGGATTGGAATTTGTCACCAAAGTACCCCACATGGGATGGAACAGCATCAGCAATTTGAAAAGTGGTATTTTTGATCCAGGCATTGATCAGGAATACGTTTATTTTGTACATTCCTATTATGCTGCGGTTGGCGAACACACAGCAGCTGTTTGCAATTACATCAATCCTTTTAGTGCAGCGCTGCACCGCGACAATTTTTACGCTACCCAGTTTCATCCTGAAAAAAGCGGAACCGTTGGTGCTCGTATACTGGAGAACTTTTTGAAAATATAAAGCCCCTCCTAACCTCCCCGAAGGGGAGGGAAAAGCCTCTTCCTAAACCTCTTCGAAAGAGTGGAAATTGAGGAAGGGTGAAATAAGGGGTTTGCCGTGAAGTTTAAATGTACCCAAATATAAATAAGTGAGTTCAAAATAATATAATAAAACGGCTGTTACCGTGGCGGGGAGTTTTTTCTCCCCGCCTTCGGAGGGGTCGGGGGAGGCCAATATGATAACAATAATTCCAGCGATAGATCTTATCGACGCTAAATGCGTTCGCTTGTCACAAGGCGATTACAACCAGAAAACGGTTTACAACGAGAATCCACTTGAGGTGGCTAAAATGTTCGAAGATGCCGGAATCTCCCGTCTGCATTTGGTCGATTTGGATGGAGCCAAAGCTAAACATATCGTCAACCACAAAGTTTTGGAAACAATTGCTTCCAAAACCAATCTGGTGATCGACTTTGGTGGTGGTCTGAAATCGGACGAAGATCTTCGTATTGCGTTCGAATGTGGAGCAAAAATGGTTACTGGCGGAAGTATCGCTGTAAAAGATCGTGAAACGTTCCTGCATTGGATTGAAACTTACGGTCCGGAGAAAATTATTCTGGGAGCCGATGCCAAAGATAAAATGATTGCGGTCAGCGGCTGGCAGGAAGTTTCAGAATTATCAATCCTGGATTTTATCGAAAGTTACACCGGCAAAGGCATCCGGCAGGTTATTTCGACCGACATAGCCCGCGATGGTATGTTAACCGGTCCAAGCATCGAACTATACAAAGAAATCATGGAGAAATTTCCAAATCTGGGATTAATCGCCAGTGGTGGCATTGCAAGCATGAAAGAAATTTATGAGTTGGACGAAATGGGCATTCCGGGCGTTATTACCGGGAAAGCGATTTATGAAAACCGGATTAGTCTAAAGGAAATTGAGAAATTTCATAAACAATAACAAACACGACAGTTGACCTTATTTAGTTAATTATTATGAAATTAACTATATTTGGTTAATTGTTGTGTAATTAACTTATTTAGGTTAATTTTAGTGCATGAAACAAAATGAGATTGTTGGAGTAATCACCGGAGATTTGATTGATTCATCGGGATTAAATGAAGAATTCTGGAGTTTACTGAAAGATAAACTGGAGGGCTTTACCAAAAGCACTCCGCATGTTCTTTTGCCTCTTCAGTTTTACCGAGGAGACAGTTTTCAACTGATGTGCGTTAGCGAAAAGGCTGCATGGCTGGCTGTAATGATTCAATCCATAATTATTTCCACAGTCAATACGTTTGCCCGTATCAGTATTGGTATTGGAGAAGTTTCACGAATTTACGAAGATGATGTGTTACAGTCAGATGGAGAGGCTTTTACGTTATCGGGTCATCAGCTTGATGAAATGAAAGCGGAAGACCGAATATTGAAAATTGCGGTGAACAAACCTGGCATTCAACCCAACCTGGATATTACTACACTTCTGGCCGAAAATATTATAAAAGACTGGAAGCCGGGACAGGCATCGGTTATTTCGATGAACCCAGCTGAGGAAATGCAGCGAAACATTGCAGCACGATTGAAGATTTCACCGGCTGCGGTAAGTAAAACACTCAAAGCGAGCAAATGGCCGGCTATTGAGCAATATTTAATCTGGTATGAACATACAATCGTAAATCAATTGGTATGAATAATCTGTTTTTCTCACTTCTTGCCGGTCATCTGATTGCCGACTTTTGGTTTCAGCCAGCAAGTTGGGTTGCCAGTAAAAAAGATAACGGATGGAAATCAAAACAACTGATTCTTCACACCTTGATAGCTGCTGTTTTGCCGGTATTATTTACGCTGCAACCAACGATTTGGTGGTTTGTGCCTGTCATTTTCCTGACACATTATCTGATCGATATTCTAAAATCTTTCTTTAAAGAAAGTATATTAAGTTTTTTGATTGATCAATCGCTGCATATCGGAATACTTTGGATTCTGGCCACTTTTTTTACTGAAGCTACCGTCCCAAATCAATTTGTTCTTTTCTGGATTTATGTTTGTGGATTTGTTTTGGTAACCAATCCAATGGGAATCTTAACCGGAATGTTTTTGAAATCGATTATAAAAACGAAAAGTCATTCAATCAAACCGGATGCTTCGGCGTGGATTGGTATCATGGAACGGATTCTTATCGTAATTTTCATTACTAACGGGCAACTTCAGGCAATAGGGTTTCTGGTGGCAGCCAAATCGGTTTTCAGGTTCAGCGAAACCCAAAAAGACGGGAACCAAAAAGCTGAATACTTTTTGCTGGGAACTCTCGTGTCGTTTACACTGGCGATTGTGGTGGGGTTGGGAATAAAATATTTAATAACGAATTGAATACAATATGCCGAGTGAACTTAGTGATCTTGGTGGTTAAACTTTGTAAACTATGCTAGCAAAACGAATCATACCATGTCTGGATATCAAAGACGGTCAGACCGTGAAAGGCATCAACTTTGTGGATATTAAAAGCGTGGGCGACCCGGTTGAACTGGCCGCGCTGTATGCCGAACAGGGAGCTGACGAACTGGTTTTCCTTGACATTACAGCCACGCATGAAGGGAGAAAAACCTTTGTTGAGCTGGTGAAGCGCATTGCCCGCGAAATAAATATTCCATTTACCGTTGGTGGTGGAATCAGCGAACTGAAAGATGCCGATGCTTTGCTGAGTGCAGGTGCCGATAAAATAAGTATCAACTCATCGGCAGTTCGCAATCCGAAACTGATTGATGATCTGGCGCTGAACTTCGGTAGCCAGTTTGTGGTTTTGGCCATCGATGCCCGGGGCGAAAATGATTACTGGACAGTGACTGTCAACGGTGGTCGGATCCCGACTGATAAGGAACTGTTTTCGTGGGCAAAAGAAGGTGAAAGCCGTGGAGCCGGAGAAATTCTGTTTACTTCGATGAATCATGACGGTACGAAAGCGGGCTTTGCCAATAAAGAGCTGGCCAAAATGTCCGATATGCTGAGAATTCCGATTATCGCATCCGGAGGTGCCGGAAGCATGGATCATTTTGTGGATGTGTTTACGGAAGGGAAAGCTGATGCCGGATTGGCTGCAAGTATTTTCCACTACAAGGAAATTGCGATACCTGATTTGAAAAGTTATTTGAGAACAAAAGGAATTGTAGTTCGATAGAACAGACCTATCTTTGATCAAACAAATATAGAAGACATGAACCAGGTTCAAATCCCCAATTTATTTCATTCAGTAAAAACCATATTGGATACAGCTTATCAGAATGTATATCGGGTTGCCAATTCAGCGATGGTTGTGGCTTATTGGGAGGTTGGAAGGCTTATTGTTGAAGAAGAACAGAGTGGTTCATTAAAAGCAGACTATGGTAAAAAAATTTTGAAAGAGTTATCTGAAAACCTGACTTCCGAATTTGGGCGTGGATATTCTGTTTCGAACCTTCGAAATTTCAGGCAGTTCTATCTTACTTTTCCAGAAATTTGTATCAAAAATACTGATTTTGACTCACGAATTCCAATTCGCCAGACACTGTCTAGCGAATTGAGCTGGTCGCATTTTTGTCTTTTGATGCGTGTTGAAAATCAAGCGGCAAGAGAGTTTTACATGAAAGAAACTTCGTTGCAAAACTGGAGCGTTCGTGCACTCGATCGGCAAATCAGTACTTTGTATTACGAGCGGATAATTTCAAGCCGTGATAAAAATCCCGTAAAATTGGAGGCGGAAAAAAGTATTCAGGCTTTGGCCGAATCGCCACGCGATTTTATAAAAGACCCGTATATTCTGGAATTTCTTAAACTGAAGCCTGAAAATTCTTATCTCGAAAAGACTCTTGAAAGTGCGTTGCTTGAAAACCTTCATGCCTTTATCCTTGAACTAGGTCGGGGATTTGCATTTGTCGGTAGGCAATATCATATTACTGCCGGAACTGAGAATTATTATATTGATCTGGTTTTCTATAATTATATCCTGAAATGTTTTGTGCTGATTGACCTGAAAGTTGGAAAGCTCACTCATCAGGATGTGGGCCAAATGGATATGTATGTGCGCATGTTTGAAGAAAAAATCAGGCAAACAGATGATAATCCAACCATTGGGATAATTTTGTGCTCGCAACAAAATGAATCGGTTATAAAATATTCAGTGCTTGCCGAAAGTAAACAACTGTTTTCGTCAAAATATAAACTTTATCTTCCAACTGAGGACGAACTTAAAACAGAACTTGAACGCGACCGGATTCACATTGAAAACCAGCTTCAGGAACAATTTGTAAACTATCAAACAAAAATATAAATGGAAAATACACAATTAGATTTCACGAAACTTAACGGTCTTATTCCTGCTGTTATTCAGGACAATACGACCAACGTTGTGCTGATGTTAGGCTTTATGAACGAAGAAGCCGTTGCAAAAACCGAAGAAACCGGTCAGGTGACTTTTTTTAGCCGTACAAAAAACAGACTTTGGACCAAAGGTGAAGAATCAGGCAATTTCCTGAATGTCGTTTCAATAGCAGCCGATTGCGATAACGATACACTTCTGATTAAAGTGAACCCTGTTGGTCCCGTTTGTCATACAGGCGACGATACCTGTTGGGCTGAAGAAAATCAGGAAAGTGATATCCAGTTTCTGGAATACCTTCAGGATTTTATCGACCAGCGGAAACAGGAAATGCCAGAAGGTTCGTACACGACTTCTTTATTTCAGAAAGGAACACGTACAATTACCCAGAAAGTTGGGGAGGAAGCCGTCGAAACTATTATTGGTGCAATGGCCAACGACGATGAAAATTTTATTTATGAAGGAGCAGATTTGCTCTATCATCTGATTGTTTTATTATCGCATAAAGGATATCGGATTGAAGATTTGGCTCGGGAATTAAAGAAAAGACACAAATAGTTGAAGATTTATTGGCGTTTTTTGTTCGAAAAAAGTGGAGGATTCTGGCAAAAGAGTCCTCCATTTTGCTTTTATATGTGGCTAAATTGTTAAAAGAACAGCATTTACAAAAACTTAACATCACTATTAACGTAAAACCAATTTGTATCGGATTATTCGGCTATCTTTGCACCTTCATTTTTGGAACCTATGCAGAAGATTAGAAACATTGCTATTATTGCCCACGTTGACCACGGTAAAACCACACTGGTTGACAAGATGATTTACTATTGTAACATCATGAAGGAACACGAGAAGAAACAGGAGTTGATTCTCGACAGTAACGACTTGGAACGCGAAAGAGGTATTACTATTCTGGCGAAAAACGTATCAGTAATATATAAAGATGTTAAAATCAACATCATTGATACTCCTGGTCACGCCGATTTTGGTGGCGAAGTTGAACGGGTTTTAAACATGGCTGATGGCGTTTTGCTTTTGGTTGATGCTTTCGAAGGAACAATGCCTCAAACCCGTTTTGTGCTGTCAAAAGCACTTGCTTTGGGCCTTAAACCCATCGTTGTAGTGAATAAAGTTGACAAACCAAATTGTCGTCCTGAAGAAGTTCACGAACAGGTTTTCGACCTGATGTACAGTCTGAATGCTACGGAAGATCAGTTGGATTTTCCAACAGT
Source organism: Prolixibacteraceae bacterium (assembly GCA_035648135.1). Taxonomy (GTDB): domain Bacteria; phylum Bacteroidota; class Bacteroidia; order Bacteroidales; family Prolixibacteraceae; genus Aquipluma. The sequence goes on along the minus strand of DASRMB010000031.1, from coordinate 95,908 downwards.
ATACGGATCGGCCAAACAAGGTTGGATGTCGGATGATTGGAAAGTTCCAACCGACAATATTGTAGCTTTGCTCGATTCTATTTTAGAACATATTCCTGGTCCGGTTCCAAATCCAGGAACCCCTCAGGTTTTAATTACTTCGCTCGATTATTCGTCATATGTTGGTCGTATTGCTATTGGACGTATTCATCGCGGAGAACTTCGCGAAGGAATGAACGTTTCACTGGTTAAACGTGATGGTTCAGTCAAAAGGAGTAAAATTAAGGAGCTTCATACATTTTCGGGTCTCGGTCGTCAAAAGGTTGAACAGATGATGTCCGGAGATATTTGTGCCATGGTCGGAATTGAAGGTTTCGATATTGGTGATACCGTTTGTGATTATGAAAATCCGGAACCACTGGAACCGATTGCGGTTGACGAGCCTACCATGAGTATGACATTCATGATTAATAATTCACCTTTCTACGGAAAAGAAGGAAAGTATGTGACTTCCCGCCATTTAAAAGATCGTCTGGAAAAAGAATTGGAGAAAAACTTGGCATTACGTGTTATGCCGACTGATTCAGCCGACTCGTATATTGTTTACGGTCGTGGTGTTCTCCACTTATCTGTTCTTATTGAAACCATGCGTCGCGAAGGATATGAACTTCAGGTTGGTCAACCTCAGGTTTTGTACAAAGAAATTGCTGGTGAAAAATGTGAACCAATTGAAGAACTGCACGTGGACGTTCCGGATGAATATTCAGGGAAAGTAGTTGAAATGGCTTCGATGAGAAAAGGTGAAATGCAAAACATGGAACGCAAAGGCGATCGCGTCCACCTTGAATTTCTGATTCCTTCACGTGGTATTATTGGTATGCGTACAAACATGCTTACTGCTACCGCAGGCGAAGCGGTAATGAATCATCGTTTCGTTGAATATCTACCATATAAAGGTCCTATTGATAATAAAACTAACGGTTCTCTGGTAGCTCTTGAAACAGGTACTGCTTTTGCTTATTCCATCAGTAAACTGCAAGACCGTGGTTCTTTCTTTATTGATCCGGCTCAGGAAATTTATGAAGGACAGGTCATTGGAGAACATACCCGTGCTGATGATTTGACCATCAATGTTACCAAACCCAAAAAGCTTACCAACATGCGGGCTTCGGGTACTGATGATAAAACCAGATTGATTACACCGACTAAATTCAGCCTCGAGGAAGCTCTTGAATATATCAGAAGTGATGAATTAGTCGAAGTAACTCCGTTGTCCATACGTATGCGGAAAATCAATTTGAAAGAAAACGATCGCAAAAGAAATGCAAAAAACAGCTAATTTTTCGATTTAGAATTTACCAAAATACTGAAGCCCTGATCTGTTTTAAACAGATCAGGGCTTTTTTTATGATGATCTGAATTCTTAAAGAAGTTATTACTGAAAATTGAGCAACGAATTCTTATCGGGGGTATTCTGAAAAGGGTTGTTCTTCAACACAATTCTGATAATAACGACTTTGGACATATTTTTTCAGGTTAAAATGTCGTATATTTTACTGATAAATAATTTAAAATCTGCGATTATGAATGTCATATCAACTTGCCTTACCGGAACTGCAACCATTTTGACGTGCAGAAAGATCGCTCAATCATTCAGCGAGAACATCTTCGAACTCTCTTCCATCAGACAAAACTGGTCGCCTGATTATGCTGAAAACCTAAAAGAAAGGATAGAACGAATTATGAACCAGTATTTTACTCATGATTCTCTAACCGATCATCTCGAAAAACATGGACAGTTTTATGAACTGATGATTGCTGCATTAAAAGACATCAGCGTATTCCGTGCCGAATTAAAAGTCGATTTTAATCACGACAAAGCATTTCTCAATGAAACTTTTGAAAATCTGGGATATGTTGATTATTTCAGTGATGCTAAGAATGGTGATCATTTTAGCTTGTATAAAATGATGGCAACATTCAGACGGAATATGACTCCGGAATTGCAGCAGGTTATTCTTGCCAGGGGTATTGACAAAAACCTGCTATCACGCCTGCTTTTGTACAAAGAAAAACTTACTGAATTGAAAAACTGCTTTGATATTGCGAGCGGAAAAGATCAATTAGGCGCTGAACTTAAACGGGAAATTAATGCCATTTACACGGAAGTGAAAGACATCTGTAGAATTGCAAATGCTTATTATGAATTTGACCCAATCCAACGTGATCGATTCAACTTCTATAAGGTCATGATCTATTTGAGAAAATCAGCTCACGAAACGGCATAAAAACATCCGAAAGAATCAACGAGTAACTACCTGAAAAAATAAATCATTGTTAGCGGTGCATCGTTTTTCGATTCTTGCACAACTAACAATGATTTTTTTTGATGTATTTAACGATTAACTTTTCGTAAAATATCAGTAATTGAGACGATTATTCTTCATCGTCAGTTTCATCTTCTTTTTCTGGAATTTCTTCCTCTTCATCATCATCAGCCGAATAAACCACATCAAGGTCTTCATCTTCAAAAACCTGAGGTTTTGTGACCTGAGATAAAGGTTTCAGATTGGAAGGAATGGCCTTGTCTACAATATCCTCAAAATAAGGAAATACATCAATGATGTTGCATATAGCAAGCGATGTTGTTTGATAAGGTACCAGGATGTATGAAAGTCCTTCTTCAAGGCGTTGAAGTGCCTGTTTGATATCGTCGGCGGCAACCAGAAAATAGTTGTTGATTTTCTTTTCTTTGCCCGCTTTTTCGTCGATTGTTACAATACCGATGCGTGCTTTGTACCACCATTCACCATCTTCGTGAGGATATATTTCGACAATATTCGATTTTTTAATGTTGTCGATAATAAATTCACCGCGAACCATTGTTTGTACTTGCTGAATTATACGCGCTTCAGCATCGGTAAACGTAACGGCATCAACGAGATATACTTCGCTAACTTTGCGTTCACGGCCATCTTCGTCAACTTTTACATATTTTACTTTACACTCGAACCATGTTTGCATATGCTAATTTTTTTGAATTGCAAAGATATTTTCTCATGCCGGATTTCCTTCAGAAAAAGTCAATTAGTTTTTCACAAAATTCGAAGAAATCGGTCACAGGTATTTACTCGGAAACGAAAAAGGCTATCGTTCCCGAAAGCCTTTCATCGTTGTGTCTATTTGAATTAATTCAACAGTTTGTCTGCCATGGTATTGGCTAACTCAACACATTGGTCAAATTTGTCTTTTTTCAAAGTTCCTTTTTCTTCAACCGATTCGTGAACCAATTCCCATTTAATGTTGTCGGCGAATTTCTGGAGATTCTTAACCCCTCCACCATTCCATCCAAACGAACCAAAGATGCCAAGCAGGTGATTTTTGATCCCCATGTGCTCAATTTTGGTCACCAAACTTTCAATCGAAGGGAAAAGTTCATTGTTATAGGCTGCACTTCCAATAATGAAAGCCTTGTATTTAAAAATATCGCTAATGATATAAGATGCATGCGTTTTTGAAGCGTCATAAACCCGGATGTTTTTTATCCCGCGAACAGCGAGCTGACGGGCTATAGCGTCGGCCATTTTTGCTGTATTTCCATACATTGATCCGTACACAATAACTGCACCGGTTTCGGTGGTGTAGCTGCTCCATTTTTCGTACCGTTCAAGTATGTAATTCAGATTGGTTCTCCAAACGATGCCATGTGTTGCAGCAATCATTTTCACATCGAGGGTTTGTATTTTTTTTAGGGCACGTTGAGTGTGTGGACAGTATTTCCCAACAATATTGGTGAAATACCTCATTAGTTCTTCTTCGTAAAACGAGATGTTCAGTTCATCATCAAAAACACCTCCGTCGAGTGTTCCGAATGATCCAAAGGCATCTCCCGAAAACAGGATCTTTTGAGTCTTTTCATAGGTTACCATCGTCTCGGGCCAGTGAACCATAGGGATGGGTGCAAATGACAAACAATGTGTTCCTAACGGCAACTCCGAATCATCATAGACTTCAAGTGTGTTGTCTGAGATTTTGTAAAAGTTGGCAACCATGTCGAAGGTTTTTTTATTTCCGACCAGGATAATATTGGGGTATTTGGCAACAACCGCTTTTAATGCTCCTGAATGATCAGGTTCCATGTGGTTAATTACCAGATAATCGACTGCTCTTCCATTTGTTAATACTTCAATCTGATCCAGATATTCGTCAATAAAAGTACGTTCAACAGTGTCAATTAACGCAATTTTTTCATCCACAATTAAATACGAATTATAGGAGATTCCATGTGGTATGGGCCATAAGTTTTCGAAAAGTTGAGTTCTCCTGTCGTTGAACCCAATGTGATAAATATTTTCAGCTAAATTGACCTGGTGCATATTGAACTATTTTGTTGTTGTTTGAATTGAAAGCGAAAATAAGCAAATTCAGCCAGACTGAACAGGTCCGTTTTTCTTTCATCCGGAAATTAAGATAAAGATGATAAACATTGAATTCAGATGGATTTTGCAATTGGAATGTTTTTAATATTGTTTAGTCTATACTTGTTTCTCACCTGCAAGGCCTGATAAGGGTTTTCGGTTGTTTATTGCCTTGTATTCAGTTAGTTTATGTTTCCGGCTTATGTCTTTAAGCTTTGTCCTTTTGTGTTAAAGTTAGGTACTTCAACTGAAATGATTATTTTTATGGCAAAAATCAAAACAAAATATGGATTTAATCAAAAAAAGCAGTTTTATGCTGTTTCCCCGATTGAATAAGTGGATTATGATCATCTTTATTGTGGCGCTTGGTGTCGCCGGATTTAGAGGTTATCAGATTTCTCGTTATATATTCAAAGCCAATATTAAAACTCCCGGAAGTATTAAAATTCCTCTGGATGCAACTTACCAACAGGTAATCGACAGTTTAAAAAAGCATAATATCATTATCAATTATAAAGCTTTCAACTGGGTCGCTAAACGAAAAAAATACGCAGAGTCGATAAAGCCTGGTAAATATTTGTTGGATAAGGGTTTAAATACGAATGAAATTCTGAATATGCTGAGGTCAGGAAACCAGATCCCTGTTCAGGTCACATTTAACAATCTGCGCTTTATGGAGGAGTTGGCCGGAGCTGTTTCAAAATATATCCAACCAGATTCAATTGAGCTTCTTCAGAAATTTAACGATCCGGCTATCCAGGGTAAATATGGATTTAACAAAAATACATTTCACTGCATGTTTATTCCAAATACCTATGAGTTTTACTGGACGGCTACTGCTGATCAGTTTCTCGCCCGTATGTCGATGGAATACAAACGCTTCTGGAATCAGGATCGGCGGAAGAAAGCCAGAGAATTGGGATTAACTCCTGAAGAAGTGATGACCGTGGCATCAATTGTTCAGGAAGAAACGAACAGGAGAGATGAGAAGCCTATTGTGGCCGGATTATACCTGAACCGTATAAGGCGTGGAATGCCTTTGCAGGCCGATCCAACGGTAAAGTTTGCATTGGGTAACTTTCATATCAAGCGGGTATTGAACAGTCATCTGGCGGTCGATTCGCCTTATAATACATATAAACATGCAGGTTTGCCTCCGGGACCAATCAATTTCCCTGAGATTTCAAGCATCGAGTCGGTTCTAAATGCTGCAAAAACACCGTATATCTATATGTGTGCCCGCGAAGATTTTTCGGGCTATCACAATTTTGCGAAAAATTATTCTGAGCACAATGCCAATGCGCGGAAATACAAAGCTGCTCTTGATTCGTTGGAGATATTTCGATAGAATGGCAAAATATAAGTCAAATGCAGAATCTCTTCATCTCGTTGCTGTGAAAGCCATTTCGTAGATTGGAAAAGGAATAGCCAGTACGGCAAGGACAAGATTTAGTATACCGGTGAATCATTTTGTTCTCCCTCAGGAATGTTGTGTGATCTGAACTAAATGTATTTTGCTGTTATGGTGCGTTTTTTTTGTATGTAATTATGTCAATCTGGATGAGATTTAAGCACTTAGCGGATTAATTCTTATCTGTCCTCCAATAGCTTTTAGTACTTTCATAATTGTCTCAAATTGTGGTTTCGCACCATCAGATAAAGCTTTGTATAAACTCGGTCTGCTAAGTCCTGTTTCTTCTGCAATTTTTGTCATCCCAATTGATTTTGCAATATGACCAATTGCTGTAATGATATCAGAATTATCACCTTCCTCTAAAACAGCATTGAGATATTCTGCAATCATTTCGTTACTATCTAAATAATCTGCTATGTCAAATTTTGAAGCTTCCATATCTCTATTTTTTTAATTTCTTTAAAATCTCTTTCGCCTTTTCAATGTCTTTTTGTTGAGTTGATTTGTCTCCACCAACAAGCAGAATAATTATTTTTCCATCTTTTTCGTTAAAATAAACTCTGTAACCTTTGGCGTAGTTTATTTTTAATTCACGAATTCCTTCTCCAACAGGTTCGCAATCTCCAAAGTGTCCGTCATTTTCAATTTTTAGAATTCGAAATAAAATCTTTGCTTTGGCTCTTAAATCTTTCAATTTCCGCAGCCATTTATCAAACTCAGCTGTTTTCTCAATAAAGTACATGTATTAGTGTATTCATTTGGATACAAATCTATATAATCTTTTCGAATCAAAAAAGGCTTTGTCTGATAATTTGAGATGTCATTTTAAATGCACCATAACAGCAAAATAAACAAAAAAAAGCTACAGAAAGATTGATGATTTTCAATTCTTCTGTAGCTTTTTTATTCTTTCGAGGTGTATTTTAATCAAATATATCCCTCATTTTCTCGAATAAATTCTTGTCAGCTTGATCCGGACCATAGATGAAATTAGGTGATGCCTGAAGTTTTTCGAGCAATTTCCGTTCTTCATGGTTCACTTTTTTAGGTATCCAAACATGTACTCTGACCAGTAAATCGCCTTTCCCGTAACCATTTACATCGGGTAATCCTTTTCCGCGTAAACGAAGGATTTTTTCCGGAGGAGTGCCTGCTTCAATCTTAACTTTTACTTTATTTTCTATCGTTGGAATTTCTTTCGTTGTTCCAAGAGTTATTTCAGGGAAAGTAATAAAAAGATTGTAAATCAGGTTGTTGCCATCTCTGACCAGATCCTGATGTTCATCTTCCTGGATGACGACAAAAAGGTCGCCGTTAATGCCACCGCGGCGTCCTGCATTTCCTTTTCCTGCTACATTCAATTGCATTCCTTCGCCTACACCAGCTGGAATTCTGATGCTGATGACTTCTTCGTCGCGAAAAACACCTTCTCCCTGACAGTGATTACATTTGTTCGTGATGATTTGTCCTTCGCCATTACAGGTGGGGCAGGTGGCTGTTGTTTGCATTTGCCCGAGCATCGTATTCTGTATACGGGTAACATGTCCGGAACCCCGGCAGGTTGAACAGTTTGTATACGAAGAACCGCCCTCAGCACCAGTCCCGTGACAGTGGGTACAGGGAACGTATTTTTTTACTTTTATTTTTTTCTCAACACCGTTTAATACCTCGCTTAGATCAAGACTGACCTTAACACGAAGATCTGATCCACGGTGCTGACGTGGGCCACGGCTGCGGGAACTTCCACCGAAACCTCCAAATCCGCCGCCACCAAAAATGTCGCCGAACATCGAGAAAATATCGTCTGTCGACATGTCGTGCCCGCCAAAGCCGGCATTACTTCCCATTCCTGCATGACCATAATGGTCGTATTTCTGACGTTTTTCGGGGCTACTCAATATTTCATAAGCCTCAGCAGCTTCCTTGAATTTTTCCTCGGCTTCTTTATTTCCTGGGTTTTTGTCAGGATGGAATTGAATGGCTCTTTTCCGGTAGGCCTTCTTTATTTCCTCGGCACTAGCTGTTTTGCTGACACCAAGAATCTCGTAAAAATCGCGTTTTGTCATTTTAATCAAATAAATCAGGCTTATTCGCCTATAACTACTTTAGAGAAACGAATTACTTTGTCGTTCAGATAATAACCTTTTTGCACAACATCCACAATTTTGCCTTTTAATTCTTTGGATGGGGCAGATATTTTGGTAATCGCTTCATGCAAATCGGTGTCAAATTTCTGCTCTTGCGCTTCAATCTCTTTTATTCCATTTTGTTTCAGAAATTCCTGAAATTTGGTGTAAATCAGGAAAACACCATCTTTAATGTGACTTTCTTCTTCAACTAAATCTAATGTCTGAATGGCACGGTCAAAATCATCAATCACCGGAAGAATACTGCCCAAAAGACTTTCATTAGCTGTTTTTAGCAATTCCATACGTTCTTTCAAGGTCCGTTTTCGGTAATTGTCAAACTCGGCCTGTAAGCGAATATGCTTATCTTTTAGTTCAACTAATTCTAATTCAGCTTTTCCCAATTTTTCTTCAGCGGTATCTTTTAGGATTTCTTTTTCTGTTTCTGCCGGCTCTTCCTGCACTACAGTTAATTCCGGCACTTCATTCTCCTGTTTATCTTTAGCTTCTTTTTTGACTTTATTTTTTGTCATTGTCCCTGAATTTTTAAATTTGATTTTTGGAGGTGCAAATATACTGCCATTGGTTTATATTTGACAAATTGGCATTTTAAATAATGGTTAACTGACAAATTTTGGTAACAGGAAGACTCAATTACACTGTTGGGAAGTTTGTGTTATTCTTTTTTAGCCTGAAGAAAGATTCATGAACAGTCATTTTTTACTGACTATTCTGTTTTGAGTTCACTGTGTATTCAGATTCTGATTGTGGTCTGGTGTGAAAAGCAAAAGAGCTTGTCCGGATTATGCGAATTACCCTTCCAGCTTTTCATGTGAGAGTTTTGGATTTCAGGAGTGGTATAATTACTTGTTTTAGAGCTGTTTTTCCTGATTTTATTTCTGAAAATTCAATACTGATATTTATTGAAGACTTTATTTCGGAGTGGGCTCATTTCTGATTTCTTATCTCTTTGCTTTCAGGATATAGGTTGAAGACAGATATAATCCCCAATTACGTTGACATCTGATCAAATGATTCAAGATTGTCTTTGCAAAGTTTAATGTTTTATTATTCGAATAACTGTAGAAGCCGCTAATTACTTCAGTTTTAAAACCGAGTAGGATTAACATGCTTCTCAACGATTTTATATCGATTAGATTTTCTGTCCAATTCCCGGTAAATGGATCACAGGTATTTGTGGGATGTTTGATGGTGTAATTTATTCGACCTGTTTTCTTATATTCGTCAATAACTTTTGAAATGTCTTTTTGATGAAGTCCGCGTGTTTGTTTTGCGCAGGAATTGAGCGTTTTATCATCAGCATTCGGTAGCATTTCTTTGATAATCTCCTTTCTGGCCAATAAATAGGGGATTTTTGAATCTCGTTTTTTCATTCCCCAATACTCTACCGTTCCTTCATACTCAGCCTGCCGTTGCATCTTTTTTAAACGATTCCGAATAATTGGATTATATGGGTTTGCGCTTGTCATAAAGACGATGGAGAAGCTTTTTTTTAGTCTTGATATCGAAGTAAACCATTTCTCCAGACTGTAGATGTGTTCCAATACATCAAAAGAACAAATCAAATCGGGGTTCAACTGTTTCTGTGTTATTTCATCGACCAATTCATCGACATCTCCCAATATAAAATGGTCAATTCTGATCGTTGTTTTTTCGGAAATTAACTTTGCATCATTCAATGATACATCATAAATGTCGCTATAAATCACTTTCCCAAATCCTATGGACTTTGCCAGTAGTGAGAGGAACGCACATCCTCCTCCATAATCCAGAAAAACACTTTGTTCAACAGACATACTCAGTTCTTCGATCGCAGTGGTTAGTAATTGCTTGTACAGATCAATATAAAAGGGGTAGTTTTTTATATACTGGTTCAGATACCTTTGATTGTAATCTGAAATGCCAATCTCATTCAGATCTAATGCGGATAGCTGATTTAGAAGTCGTTCCGAGCCGCGGTCTATAAGATTCGATGTGTCTGTGTTGAACATGACTGGCATTAATTTCACCTTAGTTATTTTCTGCTTTTTCAGAAAGATACAATCCTTGGATTTCGAAAAAATCACATCATTTTATTCCGCAAAATAGAGAGCTCTTTTTCAGCTAAAAAACAATATCTGTTGTATTATCTTAAATATGGAAAAGTCAAAGCTCTCTGTGTCCGTGTTGTAAATTGGAGTTTTAATTCCCCAGATTCCCGTCGTTATTCTTCCGGAAATGATTTATAGGCATTATTTCAGAAGTACAGAAATTGCTTGTTCCAATGCCGGACCACGTAGGTTTTTACCTATGATAATTCCATTTTCATCAATTAAGAAATTGGCAGGAATTCCGCGAACTCCGTATATTCCGGCAAATTTAGAGTTCCAGCCCTGAAGATCACTGACATGATTTTCCCAACCGAGTTTATCTGTCTGGATCGCTTGTTCCCAGGCCGATTTATCTTTATCGAGCGAAACACTGTAAACGGTAAATCCTTTGCCATTCTTGAATTTCGAATCTTTATATTTTTCATAAACGCTCACAACGGTAGGATTTTCCCGACGGCATGGTCCGCACCACGATGCCCAGAAATCAATCAATACAATTTTCCCCTGAAGTGTTGAAAGATTAAGTTCTTTTCCATCAGCTGTCTTTTCGCTTATTTCGGGTGCTTTATTGCCAATGTTCAAGCCGATAGTCGCTTCCTGTCCGTCATTCTTGGTTTGGGCTGCATGTGTCAGAGTTGACACGGTGAAAAGCAGAACAAAAACCAGTGTAATTTTTATTTTCATAGCTGTACTTTATAATGATTTAATTCCTCGATAACACGACAAAAATAACAATTCAGTAATAAGTTTTTGGATTTGGCTGCTTCTCTTAGGAAATATTAACAGGTTGGGCATGTAAAATCTTATCGTTCCGGAGAATACAGGGTTTCCTCCTAATTGTAATTAGTCGAGCCGGGTAATTCGCGCGCCAATGGCATTTAGCCGGTCATCGATATTTTCGTAACCGCGGTCGATTTGTTCAATGTTGGAGATCTTGCTTGTTCCCTGAGCTGATAATGCGGCAATGAGCAAAGCTACGCCGGCGCGAATATCTGGTGAACTCATATTGGTAGCCCGGAGCTGGTATTTGTGGTCGAGTCCGATTACGGTAGCCCGGTGCGGATCGCAAAGAATAATCTGGGCTCCCATATCGATTACTTTATCGACAAAGAACAGGCGGCTTTCAAACATTTTTTGATGAATCAGCACACTTCCTTTGGCCTGAGTGGCAATTACAAGGAAAATACTGAGCAAATCGGGAGTCAGACCTGGCCATGGAGCATCTGCAATGTTCATGATTGAACCATCGATAAATGTTTCAATTTCGTAGTGTTCCTGAGCAGGAATAAACAGATCGTCGTTCTGTACTTCCATCTTAATTCCCAGTCGTTTAAATTGTTCCGGAATAATACCCAACTGTTGGATCCCTGCATTTCGGATGGTGATTTCTGATTTGGTCATGGCTGCAAGTCCGATGAAACTTCCAACCTCAATCATGTCCGGAAGTATCCGGTGTTTGCATCCGTTGAGTGAACTAACTCCGGTGATGGAAAGCAGATTTGAGCCTATCCCTTCTATCATTGCACCCATCGAAACGAGCATCCGGCAAAGTTGCTGTACGTATGGTTCGCAGGCAGCATTATAAATGGTTGTGGTTCCTTCTGCCATCGAAGCTGCCATTGCAATATTGGCAGTTCCGGTTACAGAGGCTTCATCAAGAAGCATGTAAGCTCCCTTTAGCTTGGAAGCTTCAACTTTGTAAAAAAGTTCGTTCGGATTGAAGGTGAAACTGGCTCCAAGTTTTTGTAAGCCGGTAAAATGGGTGTCCAGTCGCCTCCGTCCGATTTTATCGCCACCGGGTTGTGGAATGTATCCGACTCCGAAGCGTGCCAGAAGTGGCCCCAAAATCATAATCGATCCACGAAGACTGGCAGCATGACGGGCAAAAAGATCGGTTTTCAGGTAGTCGAGACTAATTTCGTCAGCCTGAAAAGTATAATTTCCTTTGCTGGTATGTTCGGTTTTAACACCGAGTTCAGTTAGAATTTCGATTAATTTGAGGACATCACTGATTTCAGGAATATTTGAAATCTGAACTTTACATGGTGTAAGCAGAACTGCGCAAATGACCTGAAGAGCTTCATTTTTTGCACCCTGCGGATACAGATCGCCATGTAACTGGTTGCCTCCTTCGATTTTAAAAGTTGCCATCAGAAAAGAAAATACGGTATTATCTGGATATTGGGTTTATGCTCTGGATGTTATTGACGCATTTTTTTGCGATCGTCAGTTTTCTGGTATTTACGTCCAGTATTGTGCGACTGACTTGGTTTTTTCTGATTCCGATATAAGATATCTTTGGTTTCAGTCAGTGTTAAATCACTGCATTTAATCTTCCCCTTCGAAAGCTCTTCAATATCGTCAAGAATTTTATCGTCGGTAACTGAGTCTTTGTTCCACATCACATAACTCTTTTTCATGTGGTTGGCAATCAGTTTGATCAATAATTCGCGTTCTTTTTCATCTTCGTAAACTGCAGCTTTTTCAATTAAAATTTCGATGGTTTTGCCGTAGTGACGATATTTGATTCTGTTACTACTATAAGGTATCCGAAGAGGTGGCGTATTGAAAAATTCCGGAGATGGCGGGGTGTACGGGTAATCGATGTCTAATTCGAAATTGGACATGATAGCCAGATGATCCCAAAGCTTATGCTTAAAATCATTGATATCTCTCAGGTACGGATACATTGTACCCATGACGTCAATAATCGTTCGGGCTGCCCTGTTGCGTTCATTGCGGTCTTCAATGGTCATGATATGATAGACCATGTTTTGTAAGTTTCTTCCATACTCAGGAATAGGCAACTTACTGCGATCAGAATTGTAATCCATGTAAATAAATAAAGTTTTTCTTAAATAATCAGGCTGTTATCTCAAAAAGGAAATTCATGCAGATAATCAGGATGAAGACAATTTGTTGTAAAAGAAATCAAAATAGTTTTGTTTGCAAAAGAAAGCATCAAAAACTAATACAATTTAGAACACTGCAAAACTAACTAATTATCCGGAGTTTAGCGAATTTTAACAAAAGTTGTTTTTTCCCGGCATTCTGAAAAAACACAGTTGCCTGAATGTCGGGTGCTTTTCCTTCCATTTGCAACACTTTTCCACGTCCAAATCGCTGATGTTCAATTAGCATTCCGGGCTGAATATCTGCCGGATCGCTGTGATCAAACGCTTCCGTTTCTTTTTTAGCTTCGCGCAGCTTGCTTAATTTCCGGTATAAATCGGGTTGGCTTGTTGCAGTCTGCCTGGTACCGGGAATTGTTGCGTTTTGAGGTCGTGACTTCGGCATTGAAAAAGGTAAATCCTGACTGTCTCCGTAAAATGCGGGATCTTTTTCGACGGGCATGTTCAGAAACTGAGGATCAATTTCGCCGATAAACCGGCTTTGATTGCAATATTCCAGTTTTCCCCACTTGTAACGCTGACGTGCATAACTAATGTACGCATTTTGTTCCGCCCGGGTTAGCGCAACATAAAACAGCCGACGCTCTTCTTCAAAATCCTCCTGTGTTTTTTGGCCGTTCTGGTTCGATGGAAAAAGGTTTTCCTCCACGCCAACAATAAAGACGTTTTTGAATTCAAGTCCTTTGGCCGAGTGAATGGTCATCAGGGTTACCCGATCGATATTTTCCGGATCCTCATTATCCTGATCGGTCAGCAGAGCGACATCTTCCATGTAATTGTTTAACTTGTTGGGCGTTCCTTCTTCCCTGGCCGAAATGGAAAATTCCTGAATACCGTTTAATAATTCCTGAATATTTTCGAAACGGCTTACCCCTTCCGGAGTTTGATCTTTGTACAAATCTTTCATGACCTCTGAGCCGGTTGCTATTTCAGTAGCCAGTTCGAAGGCTTCAAATGTTTCCAGCTTTTCCCGGAATGATTCAATGATTTTTGTGAATTCATAGATCTTTGCAGCTGTTCCTTTGTTGAATTCGCTTAACAGAAGCGGAATGTTGGTCGCAAATTCCCAGATGCAGAGGTCGTTTTGTCCGGCAAATTGTTCGAGTTTGGCGAGGCTGGTTTGCCCGATGCCCCTTGCCGGATAATTAATAATCCGTTTAAATGCCTCGTTGTCTTTCGGATTGATAACCAATCTGAAGTATCCGATTAAATCCTTGATCTCTTTTCGCTGATAAAAAGAGAGACCACCGTAAATTTTATACGGAATATTCCGTTTCCGGAGTGATTCTTCAAAAATACGCGATTGCGCATTGGTGCGGTACAAAATGGCGTAATCGGAAAACATGAAATGGTCGCGCAGCCGGGTTTCAATGATTTCGTTGGAAACCAGATAACCTTCTTCGTTATCGGTTATGGCGCTCATCACCTTGATCAGCGCGCCTTTTTCTTTTTCTGAAAATACATTTTTCTGAATTTGCCGCTTATTTTTAGCGATAATACTGTTGGCTGCGTCAACAATGGTTTGCGTCGAACGGTAGTTTTGTTCGAGTTTGAATACCTTGTGTTCGGGATAATCGTTCTTGAAATTCAGGATGTTTTCGATACGCGCACCACGGAACGAATAAATACTTTGAGCATCGTCGCCAACCACGCAAATGTTGTTGTGTTTGGCTGCCAGTTTTTTGATGATCATGTACTGGGAATGGTTGGTGTCCTGGTACTCGTCAACCAGAATATAGCCGAAAATGCGCTGATATTTTTCCAGAATTTCAGGATGATTCCGGAACAATGAATTGGTTTTCAGGAGCAGATCATCGAAGTCCATGGCGCCGGCAAGGAAGCAGCGTTTGGCGTATTCCTTGTAAATCAGGCTGATCAACGGCATTTTGATACTTTGGTCATATTCTATTGTTTCGGGCAATGTGGCATAAACTTCCGAAGAAACCAGGTTGTTTTTTGCCGCGGATATGCGTGACGAAACAACGTTGGCCTTGTAGGTTTTATCGTCGAGTTTTAAATTTTTTATGATGCTTTTAATCAGACTTTTTGAGTCGGACGAATCGTAAATGGTAAAGTTTGACGGATATCCGATTGTTTCGGATTCGATTCTTAAGATACGCGAAAAAACCGAGTGAAAGGTTCCCATCCAAAGGTGTTTCGCTGTATTTTGCCCAATCATGCCTGCAATACGGCTTTTCATTTCGCGGGCGGCCTTGTTGGTGAATGTCAGGGCTAATACGGAGTTGGGTTTTACTCCGCTTTTTAATAGATGGGCAATTCGTAAAGTCAATACACGTGTTTTTCCGGAGCCTGCACCGGCAATAATTAATGAAGCACCGTGGATGTTTTCTACGGCAAGTCTCTGAGCCTCATTTAATCCTTCTAAATAATTCTGCACGATATCTTTTTTCTAATTTGAATTCAAAAGTAAAACTGTTTTTCCTCTTTTCGGGCTCGCAAGGTAAGTAGTTTTCAACAAAGCTGATTCAGAAAAAATCTGGAGTCGCAAAAGATAAATCAATTTTTAGCGTTAATATTGTGAATTGTAAAGATTAAGAAGAATGAACAAGTATAAATTACTTTGTGTATTATTTTTGTTTAGCTGTTTGGTAATGGCTCCGGAAGCGGGTTTTGCTCAGATTACTTCTGATGCTGATGCGGTAGTTTTAACGGAGTATTCAAGTGGAAGTCAGGATAACATTCATGTTTTTTGCGGTATGAAGAACGAGTTAAATGCGTATTTAACGGCAAATTTACCCATCGGAGAAACCGGAACTTTTGAATGGCAGAAATATAATGCTTCAAGCGGAACTTTTGATTTCTTCACAAGCGATTTGTCGGGTACTAATTCTTCAACGATTTCAAGTCTTGAAAATGGTTGCTACCGGGTTATCATTACAGCCCTTTCAGGCGAAAAACAATTTACTGCCTGGGCATTCAATAATTACATTGAGGCAACAGCCGAAATCACGGAGTCAGATTGTAATTCATTTACCCTGAAAGGAACTGTTGATACTCCGGATTTAAGTTATTCCGATCTGACAAACGGGCAAGCCAAGGTATTGAACAAAGATATTCAGGTGAGGTGGTTGGAAGGTGATGCGACTGTCAGCTCGTTCGCTACTTCGCAGGTTTTTGATCCGCCGCCACGAAATACGAATTACACGTTTACTGTTACTGACAGGTTTGGCTGTGCCGGTACAGCAGAAGTTACTTATTATTCGATTGTTACCGAAGCCGCTTTTACATATGCGCTTGAAAATCAAGGGGAGCATAGCGACCCCAGCCAAATAGAGGCTCCTTTTACAATTACATTCACCAATATATCGATAAACGGTGATGCCGATAAATATGAATGGTTTATCTTTAAAGATCTGCAGAAGATAAATGATGAAATTACGGCAGGTACTTTTAAAGATAGCATTCAGGAAATTATTTACACTAAAGATCCGGTTTATACTTTTGAAGAAGTTGGTGAATATAAAGTAAAGCTGGTTTCAAAAAAGGTTTCAGAGTTCACGACGTGTTCGGATACTTTTTATATCGATAATGATATTATTGCAGAGGTTTCGATAATTGATGCTCCCAATGTTTTCACACCTAATAACGATTCCGAGAACGATAAGTTTGTGGTTAAGTTCTTTTCGATGAAAACGGTTAAAATAACAATTTTCAACCGCTGGGGAAAAATCTTGCATGTCTATGAAAACAATAATGTACAAGGATTCTACAATACTGCAGAAACAGTATCGGAGTCAGTTTGGGATGGGAAAGTTGGTGGACGATTAGTATCTCCGGGAGTGTATTATTACGTTGCTGAAGGTGTAGGCCGCGATGGGAAGAGACGAAGTGCCAATGGATTTTTCCATTTATTCAGGGGGAAATAAACGGACATACTGAGGGTTTTAATCAAATGTTCATCCTTTTGTCGTATGTGAAAATGCGGATAACAATACTTTTTTGATGGCACAGAAATAATCGTTTATTCCTGTTCGATTTTCAATATGATTCTGTTACGCAATAATATTTTATTTCTGAACTGATAAGAAAAATGGAAATCAACACTGTAGCTTTTTTGACATCCGCCCACTCTCCATTTGATGATCGTATTTTTTATCATCAGGCAAAGTCGGTTTCCAAAAGGTTTAAAGTTGTTGTAGTTTCGAGTACTGAGAATGTAAAAAAAACAGTTGGGAATATTTCAATTATAGGTGACAACAGATATTCATCGGACAAGAAAAAAAAAATCGAATTTTTCAATCAAACATTAATTCAATTCAATCCGGAAATCATTGTTTGTTCCGAGCCACTGCCCATATTCGCAGCTATCAAATACAAAAAGAAGGCTCACTTGGATGTTAAAATAATCTATGATGTGACGGAGTGGTATCCATCGAAAAAAAATCTGGATGGCCTTCCGTTTTTGAAAAGGATTTTAAGCTTTTTCAGCTTATTAAGTTTTAATCTATACACTTCGTCCCATTGCGATGGATTTATCTTCGGAGAATATTACAAAAGTTTACCGTTCAGGTTTTTATTTCAGCGCAAAAAATGGGCAATAATTAGTTATTTTCCCGATCTGAAGTACATCAACCATCAAAAGTCGATGCTGATTCCCGGCCGGATTTGCCTGGGTTATACCGGGAACATAAGTATTGAAAAAGGTATAAAAAGTTTTTTCGATGTTGCGACCATCGTGAAAACGCGGAATCCGGACGTTGCAGTTAAGTTGAAAATTATTGGTTCGTGCATCAGTGATAAGGAAAAAGAGATATTCGAAAAATTATGCAGAGCGGCTGTGGATATTGACATCGAATTGTTGGAGAGGCAAAATTTCGAACAGTTTTCGGATGAGTTGGTGGGCATTGATATTCTTTTTGATCTTCGGAAAGTTGATTTTGAAAACAATCATTGTTTAGCCATCAAGGTGTTTTATTATGCAGCCTGTGGAAAACCAGTAATTTACTCTGATATTAAAGCGATTCGACGCGAAATTGACGTGAATCAATTTGGTCATTTTGTAAACCCGGATCATTCGGAAAAGATAGCTGACTATGTGACAGAATATATGAAAAACCCTGATCTGTATGTTAAACATAGTCAGGCAGCAAGAAAACTGGCTGAGACAAATTACAACTGGGGGATTATTGAGCCTCTGTTTTTGGATTTTATTTATATGTTTCAAACCTGAATAAACTATGTTTCTTCAAAACATATTCAAAACCTTTTTCTCTAAGGTTCTTATACTTATTGTCAACTTTGCCATTCTTACGCTAACAACCAATTATTTTGGGTTGGAAGGGAGGGGGATTATTTCGATAATTATGGCCGATTTGGCCATAATTGTAATATTTAATAATATTCTGGGAGGTAGCAGCATTGTATATTTCATGAACAAGGTGGGTTTGTCAAAATTGATTTTACCTGCTGTTATTTGGATTATTCTTTCAACTACTGTGGTCGCATTTGTCTTTTCTTTTCTTCATACCCAACAACGCTTTTTTGTCCTTTTCCCAATCACATTGGTAACTTCTTTCCTTGCGCTCAACTTATTGATATTTATAGGAAAGGAAAAAATCCAGCTTTTCAATATTTTCAGTCTTCTTCCGCCATTTTTACTGTTGATTTTCAGCCTTGGGTTTATTTACCTATTCAAAAACAGAACTGTAAACGCTTATTTATTTAGTTATTTTTTGTCACAGACAGTTGTGTTTATTATTAGCCTGATTATTATTATTCCGTATCTGGTAAAGCAGGAGATGATAATATCTAAGGGTCTGGTTAAGAAGTCGTTTGGCTATGGTTGGAAGAATGAACTGAGTTATTTTATTCAGTTTTTAAACTATCGGTTGTCTTATTTTTTCATCCTTTATTTTGAGGATATTACTTCTGTCGGTCTGTTTTCCGTAGCGATTGTTGTGTCAGAATCAATTTGGCTGATGGCCAAAAGTATTACAACGGTACAATATTCGAAGATTATTAATATGGATAATCCCGAAAAGGCGATGGAACTTACTAAAAAATCGGCCAGGCTCAGTCTTTACACAACTCTTGCCATGCTTATTGTTTTGGCCTTAATTCCAACATGGATATTTGGTATGGTGTTCGGAAAAGATTTTAGCACCATTAAACAATTATTGTTTTTACTTATGCCCGGGATTCTTGCCATTGCGGTATCAAATGTTTACGGACATTTTTTTGCTGCCTTGAATCAGATGAAAGTGTTAATTGTCAAATCATCTATTGGGCTTTGTTTTACGATCGTTTTATCATTTATTCTTATCCCGTTGTGGAGTTTAACAGGAGCTTGTATTGCTACTTCCGTTTCCTATTTGAGCTCATCGGTTTATTTAATTATAGTCTTTTATAAAACGAGTAAACTCAATCCTGAAATTTTAAAAGCCTGATATGCTTATTCATCGTAATTTAATTTTTCTGGAAATTTTTATACGTGGCTTGAGTTGCGTAGGATTCTCAATGAATTTATTACATGAAATCATTCCCCTTTTTGTTTGTGTCAATGAAAGGATTCAAATGCTCAATATAACCAGTATCAAATTGATATCTATTCGTCTTTTTCTTCGGCGGCATAAGTTGCCAAAAGTTCGTCCTGAACTTCCTGTGGTACTTTTTCGTAGGCGGCAAATTTCATGTTGAAAACACCACGTTTGCCAGTTCGCGAACCCATATGTCAGGAGCCTGAGTTTTAAAATTCGATTTTTATTGCACTATTTGTGCACTTATTTTATATCGATGGAATATCCAGTTGTTTGCATATGTTTTTACACAACCTGTTATCAATTTCTTTATGTCTTACAACGGCTGATTGCTTCAAATTTGCCTTGTTTACCCAAATTGAATGATTACCACCTTCGCGCAATAACTTACAGCCATGTTCGGTCAGGTGCTTTTCAAAATCCTTCAGTTTCATTGCGAAAAAATCAATCTTCGTTTTACAATTTTCCGCTTGGAATAATCCTTTTCGACCTGTTCTTTTTGCACTTCCAGAAAAAGTGTCAGTGCATCTTTCAGGTTTTCCTTCAATTCGTCAAGGGTTTTGCCTTGTGACATAACTGGGGGATATTCTTGTATTTGGCCTACATAGAAACCATCTTCACCTTTTTCTACCAATATGGTTAAATCCATCCGTTTCATATAACCCTGGTTTAAATTCGTATTGTAAAGGTATGAAATTTCTAATAACTGCACAGAATGAAAAACCCGGGTTTATTCCCGGGTTTTTGTATTTGAAAAATAGATCTGATCAAATTGATATCTATTCGTCTTTTTCTTCGGCGGCATAAGTTGCCAGAAGTTCTTCCTGAACTTCCTGTGGTACTTTTTCGTAGGCGGCAAATTTCATATTGAAAACACCACGTCCGCCAGTCAATGAACTTAACGAAGTTGAGTATTTATTCATTTCCTTCAGCGGAACACGGGCGGTAATTTTTTCATATCCTTTTTCGCTGCCCATACCCATAATTAATGCACGACGGCCTTGCAGATCGCTCATGACATCGCCCATCCGTTCGCCCTGTACCCAGACATCCATTTCGTAGATTGGTTCGAGGATTTTTGCTCCGGCATTTTTAAAGGCAATGCTGAAAGCATTTCGACCTGCCAAACGGAAAGAAATTTCGTTCGAATCAACCGGGTGCATTTTGCCGTCGTAAACGTAAACGCGAATATCCCGGGCATACGATCCTGTAAGTGGACCTTCTTCCATTTTTTCCATGATGCCTTTTACGATGGCCGGAAGGAAACGGGTATCAATTGAACCTCCCACGATGCAGTTGTGAAAAACCAGCTTGCCACCCCATGTCATCGGGTATTCCTGAGTATCGCGAACGGAAATTTTCTGTTCCTTGCCATTCATCACAAACATGTTTTTGGGTTGGCTTCCTTCTTCATAAGGTTCAATGATCAGATGAACTTCACCAAACTGGCCGGATCCACCCGATTGTTTTTTATGACGGTAATCGCCCGTTGCTGATTTTGTAATGGTTTCACGGTATGGAATTTTCGGTGTTTTAAATTCGATGTCGATTTTATGAATGTGGTCAAAGTACCATTTTAATGTGTTTATATGGTATTCTCCCTGTCCTTCAACAATCAATTGTTTCAGTTCTTTGAAATAATTAACGACATAGGTTGGATCTTCTTCTTTTACCTTGTGAAGAATTTCCCCAACTTTTTCATCATCGGTTTCTGAAACAGCTTTTATCGCAATCCTAAATTTTGGATCGGGAAATATGATTGGGGCAAATTTCAGATCTAATTCTTTTTCGCAAAGTGTCTGGTTGAATTTGGTGTCTTTCAGCTTTACCGTGCAGCCGATGTCCCCAGCGACCAGTTCAGTAACACTGGTGCGGTTTTTTCCGGCGGAAATAAAAAGTTGCGAAATCCGTTCTTTGCCGTTGTTGAATGTGTTGTACAGATCTTTCCCTTCGGTTATTTTGCCCGACATCACCTTGAAATAGGTTACTTCACCAACGTGTGGTTCGATTGCCGTTTTAAACACGAATAAGGAAGTTGGTTCTGATTCATTCATCTCTACCTTTTTCCCCTGAATAATTTCGCGCATGGGTACCTGACTTGGAGAAGGAGCGATGTTACAGACAAATTCGAGTAAGCGGCCAACTCCCATGTTTTTCTTGGCTGAAACACAGAAAACGGGGAATAAATCGCGTTTTGTCATTCCTATTCTTATTCCTCTTCGCATATCATCTTCAGTCAGTGAGCCCTGTTCAAAATAGAGTTCCATCAATGATTCTTCATTTTCAGCAGCCATTTCAGCCAGATCGTTGTGCAATTTATCAGCACGTTCTTTTTCCGAAGTAGGAATATCAAGTATTTCCGGTTTCCCTCCATCCGGGCTGTATTTGTACAATTTCATTGTTAACACATCAACAATAGCGTTAAATCCGATACCTGTTTCAACGGGATACTGCACAATGGTTACTTTATTCCCGAATTTGCTTTTTAAATTATCGACGTCCTGGTCATAGTTTGCGTTTTCGTTATCCAGATGGTTTAATACAAAAAGAAGTTTGTTATTAGCTGCTTCGGCATGGCGAAAGGCGGATTCTGTTCCTGCACCAATTCCTGATGAAGCGTCAATAACCATCAGGGCAAGTCCGGCAACCTGAAGGGAAGAAACGACACCCCCACTAAAATCGTCCATCCCGGGAGTGTCCAGAATGTTGATTTTTTTACCGTTCATTTCAGCATACATGAGCGAAGAAAATACCGAGTTGCCATATTCCTGCTCAATCAGATGATAGTCGGAAACTGTGTTTTTGGTTCCGATATCACCTCTCCGGTTGATCACTCCACCCTCGAAAAGCATTGCTTCTGCGAGGGTGGTTTTCCCACTGCCAGCATTGCCAATTAATGTAATGTTGCGAATTTCTTCCGTTTTGTAGACTTTCATATTTAGTTATTTATTGGTTTTTTACTAGTTCATTATCAGCTTTCTGGGTTTCTGATTAACAGCGTGGACCAAATTTAGTAATAATTAATTAACTATCAAGACACGGTCATATTACCTGAAATTGCTATTGATAAAGGGTTTGTGCCATTCATTTAAAAAGTAGAAAATCAACGAATTGTGTTTTTTAGGTATTCTTAACTATTGGCTGTAAGTGTCAGTAAATTAGTTTGATGTGTTGGTGATATGTTGTTGAGTATTTTTTTAAACTGCTGAAGATTTCTATAGAACCTGGTTATTTATGCTGTAAGTAAATCATGTGCTGTAAGTGTAAGTCCATCAGTTGAATATACTTTATTTGAATTTTATCAATATTATGATTCTAATTGCAAAATTATTTTGATAGTATTTAAAACAGGATTCAAAAGCCCTGTCGCCCGAAACTGTTTTTGGAAATGAGAAATGCCAATTTGCCATTATTGTACAACAATAAGTACCGAAAAATAGAAGATCCAACTAATTCTTCTATTTTTGAGCAACATTGAATCATATATGTCAAGATTTCCCTTTTTTAAACAATACGATGCCATGGATTGCGGGCCTGCATGTCTCCGCATGGTTTCTGCATTTTACGGAAAAACATATTCGCTACAGAAACTCCGTCAGCTTGCACATATTACCCGTGAAGGTGTTTCTCTGCTTGGTTTAAGTGAAGCGGCCGAAACGATCGGTTTTCGTACAATTGGTGCCCGCATTACTTTCGAACAACTGATTGAAGCTCCGAAACCCTGTGTTGTACATTGGGATCAGGATCATTTTGTTGTGGTTTACAAATACAGGAAAGGTATTGTATATGTTTCCGATCCTGCATTTGGCCTCGTCGGGTATTCTGAAAAGGAATTTAAAAGACATTGGCTGGCTACTGTCCGTCAGGGTGAACAAAAGGGGATTTGTCTTCTGTTCGATCCAACGCCGAAATTTTTCGAGATGGAAGGGGAGGAGATGAACCGCGGCAACTTCAAATTTCTGCTGAAATATCTGAAACCCCACCGAAGACTGGTTATCCAGTTGGTGCTGGGATTTATAGTCGGCAGCTTGATTCAGCTTATTTTTCCTTTTTTGACACAAAGCATTGTAGATGTTGGTATCAATAATCAGGATATCAATTTTATTTATCTGATTCTGGCTGCCCAAATGATGCTTTTTCTGAGCCGGATGACCGTTGATTTTATTCGCTCATGGATTTTGCTGCACATCAATACACGCATTAATATTAGTATCATTTCCGATTTCCTGATTAAGCTGATGAAAATGCCGATTGGTTTTTTCGATACCAAAATGATTGGCGATTTGCTGCAGCGTATCGGAGATCATCGCCGAATTGAAAGGTTTTTAACTTCACAGTCACTCAATGTTGTGTTTTCTGTCTTCAATATTGTTATCTTCAGTATTGTACTTGTTATTTATAATCTGGGCATCTTTCTGGTATTTCTCTTTGGTTCAGTTTTGTACATTGGCTGGATATTCTTATTCCTCAGAAAACGTCGTGAACTTGATTTTAAACGGTTTACCCAACTGGCCGACAATCAGAGTAAGCTGATTCAGCTGATCAACGGAATGCAGGAAATAAAACTGAACAACTACGAACGTCAGAAAAGATGGGAATGGGAGAGGATTCAGGCCCGCTTATTCAAGGTCAATGTGAGCAATCTTTCGTTACAGCAATATCAGCAGGCAGGGTCGGTATTTATAAACGAAACTAAAAATATTGTCATCACTGTTCTCGCAGCAACGGCTGTTGTTCATGGAGACATGACTTTAGGTATGATGCTGGCCGTACAGTATATTATCGGTCAAATGAACAGCCCGCTTGATCAGATGATTGAGTTTATGCAGGTTTCACAGGATGCAAAGATAAGTCTTGAACGTCTGGCCGAGATACATAACAGTAAAGATGAAGAGCAGGATCAGGAAGGTAAACTGACCGCATTACCGGCATCAGCAGATATTCGAATTACGGATTTGGTCTTTCAGTATGAAGGACCTCATTCACCCAAAGTACTCAATCATCTTGATTTGGTCATTCCACAAGGTAAAGTTACTGCTATTGTCGGAACAAGCGGGAGTGGAAAAACAACACTGGTCAAACTGTTGCTTGGATTCTATCTACCGGTTTCCGGAACCATCAAAGTTGGAGAGGCCGATTTGGCGGCTTATAAGCAACATTGGTGGCGCAATAAGTGCGGGGCTGTTATGCAGGATGGGTTTATCTTTTCGGATACCATAGCCAGTAATATTACCGTTGGCGATGAGGACCCCGACAAGGAAAAGCTGAGTTATGCAGTCAGAATGGCAAGTATTCAGGAATTTATTGAAACTTTACCTTTGAATTACAATACCAAAATCGGGCCTGAAGGAGTTGGACTTAGTCAGGGGCAGAAACAACGTATTTTAATAGCCCGGGCTATTTATAAAAATCCTGAGTTCATCTTTTTCGATGAAGCCACAAACTCGCTGGATGCAAATAACGAAAAAGTTATCCTGGAAAATCTGGATGCATTTTTTGACGGGAAAACGGTTGTTGTTGTCGCGCACCGGTTAAGTACAGTGAAAAATGCCCATCAGATTATTGTTCTCGAAAAAGGAAGTATCATTGAAGTAGGGAATCATAAAGAATTAACCCGAAGAAAAGGTGCTTATTATCAGTTGGTGAAAAATCAGCTGGAATTGGGAAACTGATCCGGGTTACGTGTTACATATCTCGAATCCCGCAACGCGGAACTTGCATCAAAATGAAAATTGTGACTGAATACTGAACACAAGAGAAGATGGACAAAGAAAGAAAACCGATAGACATTGAACTTAGAAGCGATGAATTTCAGGAGATTGTTGAGCAATCACCCCGATGGATGATTCGTTCCGGCATTTTCCTCATTTTAGGGATTGTTGTCCTTTTGCTTGCGGGAAGTTACTTCTTTCGATATCCTGATGTTATTAATGCCAGCATTGTTGTTCTGTCCGAAAACCCACCTGCCTACCTGGCTGCACGCACCACTGCCCGAATTGATTCGCTAATGGTCTCCGACCAGCAGCAGGTTTCCGAAAATCAAATCATTGCCATACTCGAAAATACGGCCAATTTTGACGATGCCATGAAGCTGAAAGAGATTCTTCTCCGGTTGGATCCATTTATCCTGACCTTTGATACCTTGTCAGTGCCTGCTCCTGATTTTGATTTACGGTTAGGGGATATTCAGGCTGATTATTCCAGTTTTGTCAGGTTGTACAACGATTATTTTTCATTCCTCCGATTGAAACTATACCCGAAAAAGATTAATTCGCTGAAACAACAGGTTTCGATGAACCGCATTTATTACGACAGGCTCTGGTCACAGAAACAGGATATGCAGGCTGATTATCGCTTGGTCGACGCTCAGCTTAAACGCGATTCTTTGCTTCAGTTGAAAGGTGTACTTTCTGATCTGGATCTGGAAAAATCAAAAATTCTTCTGATTCAGAAGAGATACAATTTGAACGGATCGAGAACATTACTTGTCGAAACCCAAAGTTCAACGATCAAGCTTGAACAGGAAGTGGTTGATGCCGAAATGGAATTTGCTGATCAGAAGAAGAAAGCACAGAATACATTAATAGAAGCCATGAATGTTCTGAAAAGTCGGTTGGCCTATTGGGAACAAACCTTTATTGTCAGAAGTCCGATTGTTGGGAAAGTGAGTTTTACGAATTTCTGGAGCAAAAATCAGCAGGTCAAAAAAGATGAAATTGTATTTTCGGTTATTCCTGAAAAACAGTCCCAGATAATTGGCCGTCTCAGTCTGCCGGTTAAAGGGGCTGGGAAAGTTGCCGTCGGCCAGAAAGTCAACATCAGGTTCGAAAATTTCCCGTACATGGAATATGGTTTTATAATAGGCGAGGTTAAGAGCATTTCGCTAATCACCAACAATGAAAATTACGTTGTTGAAGTGGAGATGCCCCAGGATATGAAGACTAATTACAACATTCCGTTAAAATTTAGTCAGGAAATGAAAGGCTCGGCCGAAATAATCACCGAAGATTTACGACTCATTCAACGATTTTTTAATCCTGTTAAATCACTTCTCAAACACCGGATTTCCGCATCCGAATAAGAGCTGCTTTCCGTCGTGAAATTTCCAACGTTAAGAATAATCGGAAAAAGATCATTTTTTTATTGGGTTTTATTGGGTTTTCTGCTGACAATTAGTACTTTTGCAAGCCGTTTTAAAGGGAGAACCCTTGTTACGGAAGCTTAAGGTATTGGAATTGTTGAAAATTACGATACCTTTGCAAACCAAATTTTTGCGTTAATATTTTTAAATAAAGAGTAGCTATATGCCAACGATTCAGCAGTTAGTTAGAAAAGGCAGACAAAGTAATGCGGAGAAAAGTAAATCTCCGGCATTGGATTCTTGCCCTCAGAGAAGGGGAGTTTGTGTTCGTGTATACACCACAACTCCTAAAAAGCCAAACTCAGCTATGCGTAAAGTAGCCAGGGTTCGTTTAACGAATGGCAAAGAAGTAAACGCTTACATTCCGGGAGAAGGTCATAATCTTCAGGAACACTCTATTGTTTTGGTACGTGGAGGTAGGGTTAAAGACCTTCCGGGAGTACGTTACCATTTAATCCGTGGTGCTTTGGATACCGCTGGTGTTGAAGGTCGTACACAAAGACGGTCAAAATACGGTACCAAAAGACCAAAAGCGAAAAAGTAATTTTTCTATTTTTTAATTGACGTTCTAGCTTAGTGGTTTGAGTTGAGTAAAGAGGCCAAGGTGCCGATTGAAGCCCACAAACGACAGCGAATTTAAATTAACACTAAAGCATTTATAATGAGAAAATCGAAACCAAAAAAGAGGATCATTCTGCCCGATCCAAAGTTCAACGACATGTTGGTTACTCGTTTCGTCAACGATTTAATGTATGACGGAAAAAAATCTACAGCCTACCAAATTTTCTACGACGCGATGGACATCGTTGGTACGAAAATGAAAGATTCAGAAATCAACCCTCTGGATGTGTTTAAAAAAGCACTCGAAAAAATTACCCCCGCAGTAGAAGTTAAAAGCAGACGTGTTGGTGGAGCTACCTTCCAGGTCCCAATGGAAATCCGCAACGAAAGAAAAACTTCCATCTCAGTTAAAAATTTAATTCTTTTTGCACGCAAACGTTCAGGCCGTTCAATGGCTGAGAAACTTGCCGGTGAAATTGTTGCAGCCTACAATGAAGAAGGTGGCGCATACAAGAAGAAAGAAGATACTCACCGTATGGCTGAAGCAAACCGCGCATTTGCACATTTCCGTTTTTAATAGTTAAAATAAAAATAGATTGCGATTTAGTTAAAGGAAAGATACTGGTAAAAAATGGCACAAGACTTAAAATATACTAGAAATATTGGCATCATGGCTCACATTGATGCCGGAAAAACGACCACAACTGAACGAGTTCTGTATTATACAGGTATTACGCACCGTATCGGTGAAGTTCATGATGGGGCTGCTACTATGGACTGGATGGAACAGGAACAAGAGCGTGGTATTACTATTACGTCGGCTGCTACTACTACATTCTGGACTTATCAAGATGAAGTACATAAAATCAACATCATTGATACTCCCGGTCACGTTGACTTCACTGTTGAAGTAGAGCGTTCCTTAAGGATTCTCGATGGTGCTGTTGCACTTTTCTGCGCTGTCGGTGGTGTTGAGGCCCAATCAGAAACGGTTTGGCGTCAGGCTGAAAAATATGGTGTGCCACGTATTGGTTTCGTTAATAAAATGGACCGTTCTGGAGCCGATTTTTATAATGTAGTCTCTGAAGTAAGAGAAAAATTGGGTGCTAATCCGGTTCCAATTACTATTCCAATCGGTGCAGAAGATTCTTTTGAAGGATTGGTCGATTTAATTGAAATGAAAGCCATTCGCTGGAAAGACGATGAAACATTGGGTACAACCTTTTACATGGAAGAAATTCCGGAAAATATGGTTGAAATCTCGAATGAATATCGTGCCAAGCTGGTTGAATCAGTTGCTGAATTTGATGATGATTTGCTTGAACGTTTTTTCGAAGCTCCGGAATCAATTACAACTGAACAAATGTTGACTGTGATCCGCAAAGCAACTATCAGTGGTTCTATTCTACCGATGATGTGTGGTTCCGCATTTAAAAATAAAGGCGTACAGCGTCTGCTGGATGCTGTTTGTTCATTCCTGCCAAGTCCACTTGATAAAGGTGATATTGTAGGCAGGGAATATAATGGCGAGGACGAAATTATTCGCCATGCCGATGTAAAAGAACCTCTTTCCGCTCTTGCTTTTAAAATTGCTACCGACCCTTATGTTGGTCGTTTGTGTTTTATCCGGGTTTATTCAGGAAAAATTACAGCTGGAGACTCTGTCTTTAATGCCAGAACCGGAAAAAAAGAGCGTATTTCCCGTCTTTATCAGATGCATTCAAACAAACAAAATGCGATTGATGTAATTGAAGCGGGTGATATTTGTGCTGCTGTTGGATTTAAAGATATCCGCACCGGAGACACTTTATCTGATCTAAATAATCCTGTCGTTCTCGAAAGTATGGACTTTCCGGAACCGGTTATTGGAATTGCGATTGAGCCAAAAACTCAAAAGGATTTAGATAAACTGAATTTGGGTTTGTACAAGCTTGCTGAAGAAGATCCTACTTTTAAAGTAAATACCGATAAAGATTCAGGTCAGACGATCATTAGAGGAATGGGTGAACTTCACCTTGAAATCATTGTTGACCGTCTTCGCCGGGAATTCAAAGTGGAATGTAACCAGGGAGCTCCTCAGGTTGCGTATAAAGAATGTATCACTCAAATGGTTGAACTTCGTGAAGTATTCAAGAAGCAATCAGGAGGTCGTGGTAAATTCGCTGACATCAGCGTACGTGTTGAGCCTGCCGATGAAGGTAAGCTTGGACTTCAGTTCGTTGACGCCGTAAAAGGTGGTAATGTTCCCCGCGAATACATTCCGTCAGTACAAAAAGGTTTCGAATCTGCTTTATTGAACGGTCCTTTGGCTGGTTTTAATGTAGATAGCCTGAAAGTTACCTTGCTTGATGGTAGTTTTCATGCGGTTGATTCCGATGCACTGTCATTCGAAATATGTGCCCGTCAGGCATTTAAAAATGCAGCAGGGAAAGCCGGTCCAAGATTGCTTGAACCCGTTATGAAATGCGAAATTGTTACTCCTGAAGAATACATGGGTGACATTATCGGTGACCTTAACCGTCGTCGTGGTCAAATTGAAGGTATGGAAGAAAAGTCAGGTGCACGTGTGATTAAAGCATTTGTTCCGCTCTCTGAACTATTCGGATATGTGACTACACTAAGAACTTTATCATCAGGTCGTGCAACTTCTTCAATGGAATTTGCAAAATATGTTGAGTTGCCAAAATTACTTGCAATAAAAGTTCTCGAAGATCTTAAAGGAAGAACAGACTTATTATAAACTGTACTATTTATTATTTCTCATTATGAGTCAAAAGATCAGAATTAAGCTGAAATCGTATGATCACAACTTGGTAGACAAGTCGGCTGAAAAGATCGTAAAAACAGTTAAAACAACTGGTGCTGTAGTTAGCGGACCAATTCCACTTCCAACTCACAAGCGTATTTTTACTGTATTACGCTCAACCTTTGTAAATAAAAAATCAAGGGAACAATTCGAATTGTCTTCATACAAACGTTTGATCGACATTTACAGTTCAACAGCAAAAACAATTGATGCCTTAATGAAGCTTGAATTACCAAGTGGCGTCGAAGTAGAAATTAAAGTTTGATAACCTGTAAAAAACAAAAAAAATGGCAGGATTAATCGGTAAAAAAATCGGAATGACTTCCGTATTCAGTGTTGAGGGGAAAAACATCCCATGCACTGTGATTCAAGCCGGACCTTGTGTTGTTACACAAGTAAAATCGGTGGCAACTGACGGATATGACTCTGTTCAGCTGGGGTATGAAGACAAAAAGGAAAAACATACCAACAAGGCTGAGTTAGGACATTTCAAGAAAGCTGCAACAGAACCAAAGAGGAAACTTATTGAGTTCAAAGAGCTGGAAGGCGAGTTTAAACCTGGTGACCTAGTTACCGTTGATTCCATCATTGAAGAAGGATGGGTCGATGTGCAGGGAGTAACCAAAGGTAAAGGATTTCAGGGTGTTGTTAAACGTCACGGATTCCATGGTGTTGGTGATAGCACTCACGGTCAGCACAACCGTCTAAGAGCCCCGGGTTCACTTGGTGCATCTTCTTATCCATCCCGCGTTTTCAAAGGAATGCGTATGGGTGGTCGTGATGGCAATGACAACGTTACTATTCAGAACCTGAAAGTTTTGAAAGTAATGCCAGAGTCAAATTTATTGATAGTAAAAGGTTCAATTCCTGGAGCTAAAGGTTCATTCGTAATTATTTATCAGTAATGGAAATAAAAGTTTTAAATACCTCAGGACAAGAAACCGGAAGGACTGTTACTTTAGATGAACAAATTTTCGGTATTGAGCCAAACGACCATGCAATTTACTTGGATGTCAAACAAATACTGGCCAATAAAAGACAAGGAACTCACAGCTCGAAAGAGCGAGGACAAATATCTGGAAGTACCAGAAAAATTAAAAAGCAAAAAGGTACAGGTACTGCCAGAGCAGGTAGTATCAAATCACCTGTATTCCGCGGTGGAGGACGCGTTTTTGGTCCACGCCCAAGATCTTATGACTTCAAATTAAATAAGAAGGTTAAAGCTCTTGCACGCCGGTCAGCCTTAACCTATAAAGCTTTGGAGGAAGCAATTCTGGTCATTGAAGATTTCTCTTTTGAATCTCCAAAAACCCGCGAAATGGTGCAAATCAGTAATAATCTGAAAATTAATGATAAAAAGTCGCTATTCGTTTTACCGGAAGAAAATAAAAATATATATTTGTCCTCCAGAAATTTACAGGCGATTTCTATCATAACTGCTTCGGAATTAAACACTTATCAGATATTGAACGCAAAAAAAGTGATAGTTCTGGAAAGTTCTGTGAGTAAAATAGAAGAATTCTTTAAGATTTAAAAGGCTTTAAAATGGACATATTAATTAAACCGATCGTTACCGAGAAGATGACAGGTCAGGCAGAAGTGCTTAACCGTTACGGTTTTCTAGTTAATCGGAGCGCTAATAAATTACAGATTAGAAAAGCCGTTGAAGGTTTATACAATGTTTCAGTACAATCTGTCAATACTTTAATAAACGGTGGTAAAAGAAAGTCTCGCTTTACCAAAGCCGGCGTTATTTCGGGAAGTACCGGAATGAGCAAAAAAGCTTTTGTTACAATTGCAAAAGGAGAGACTATTGATTTTTACAGTAATATTTAATATAAAATGGCAGTAAGAAAATTTAATCCAGTTACTCCTGGTCAAAGGCACAAGATTGCTGGTACCTTTGAGTCAATTACTGCATCAACACCTGAAAAATCATTGTTGAAGCCCATGACGAGATCTGGCGGTCGTAATAGCCAGGGACGCATGACAATGAGGTATATAGGTGGTGGCCACAAACGCAAATATCGCTTTATCGATTTTAAAAGAGATAAAGATGGTTTTGCTGCTGTTGTAGAATCTATTCAGTATGATCCAAACCGTACCGCTCGAATCGCACTACTGGTATTTCCAGATGGTGAAAAAAGGTACATGCTTGCTCCCAACGGAATTAAAGTTGGGCAGAAAGTAGAGAGCGGAAATGGCGTGGCTCCTGAAGTAGGTAATACTTTACCACTATCGGATATTCCTCTAGGAACCTTGGTTCACAACATTGAACTTCATCCCAGTCAGGGAGGTGTGATGGCACGTAGTGCAGGAACGTATGCTCAGTTAACTTCCAGAGAAGGAAAGTATGCTATCGTGAAATTGCCTTCAGGCGAATCTAGAATGGTGCTCATAACTTGTCGTGCTACAGTAGGTATCGTTGGAAATACCGAACACAACCTGGAAAGATCAGGGAAAGCTGGTCGCTCAAGGTGGTTAGGTAGAAGACCTCGCGTAAGAGGTGTGGCTATGAACCCTGTCGATCACCCAATGGGTGGTGGAGAAGGTCGTTCTTCAGGTGGACATCCACGTTCACGTAAAGGCTTATTAGCTAAGGGCTTTAAAACCCGTTCGCTGAAGAAAGCTTCCAACAGGTATATTGTAGAAAAACGGAAGAAATAATTAAAAGGAGAAGAATATGAGTCGTTCATTAAAGAAAGGTCCTTTTATCGATTTCAAGCTGGAACGCAGAGTTTTAGCTATGAATGCAATGAATAAAAAGTCGGTAATTAAGACATGGGCCAGAGCATCAGTAATTTCTCCAGACTTTGTAGGGCAAACCATAGCAGT
Organism: Prolixibacteraceae bacterium; assembly: GCA_035648135.1. GTDB lineage: Bacteria > Bacteroidota > Bacteroidia > Bacteroidales > Prolixibacteraceae > Aquipluma. Next base: position 63,108 of record DASRMB010000031.1, on the reverse strand, counting down.
TCATAACGGAAATAAATTTATTCCTGTTTATGTTACTGAAAACATGGTCGGTCATAAATTTGGTGAATTTGCACCTACAAGAACTTTCAGGGGACATTCCAAAGGAAGGAAATAAGGCATGAGATCCTCATTAACTATTAAAAGAATTCACGATGGGTGCTAGAAAAAGAAATAGTGCAAACGAACTAAAGGAAGCTAAGAAACAGCTGTATTTTGCTGTTTTGAAGAATTGTCCTACTTCACCGCGAAAAATGAGGCTTGTTGCCGATATGGTGCGCGGAATGGAAGTAAACAGAGCTCTTGATGTACTAAAGTTTTCCTCAAAAGAATCTTCTCGCAGACTTGAAAAATTAGTCATGTCAGCTATTGCAAACTGGCAGGCAAAAAATGAAGGAAGTCGGCTTGAAGAAAGCAATTTGTATGTGAAAACTATTGCTGTTGATTCAGGAAGAATATTGAAAAGACTAAGGCCTGCTCCTCAGGGGCGTGCACATAGGATCAAAAAAAGATCTAATCATGTGACTGTTAGTCTTGGTAGTTTAATTGAAGTAAAAGAAACAGTATAAATAATAATACATGGGACAAAAAGTTAATCCAATCGCTAATCGTTTAGGAATCATCAAAGGATGGGATTCCAATTGGTACGGTGGAAACAACTATGGCGAAAAGCTCGTGGAAGATTTTAAAATCAGGGAATATTTGAATGCCCGTTTGGCAAAAGCAAGTATTTCCAAGATTATTATTGAACGTACACTGAAGCTTATTACCATCACAATTCACACCTCCCGGCCCGGTATTATTATTGGCAAAGGTGGTCAGGAAGTTGATAAACTGAAAGAAGAGTTAAAGAAGATCACCAACAAAGAAGTACAGATTAATATTTTTGAAATCAAACGTCCGGAATTGGATGCCAAAATTGTAGCTGTAAACATTGCACGTCAGATTGAAGGTAAGATTGCTTACCGTCGTGCAACAAAAATGGCTGTAGCGTCAACCATGAGAATGGGAGCGCAGGGTATTAAAATTCAGGTTTCAGGTCGCTTAAACGGCGCTGAAATGGCACGTTCAGAAATGTATAAAGATGGTCGTACTCCTTTGCATACTCTGAGAGCTGATATAGATTATGCTCTTGCAGAAGCCCTAACAAAAACCGGTTTACTCGGTGTGAAAGTTTGGATCTGCAAAGGCGAAATTTATGGAAAGCGTGACCTTTCACCAAACGTAGGCCAGAACCAGAAGTCTGGACGTCCTACACCAGGTGGCCCAAAAGGGAACGGATTTAAGAAAAGAAAAAAATAATTTGTAAACCTTTCAGAATTTAAAGAAGGATGTTACAACCGAAAAAGACAAAATTCAGAAGAGTACAAAAGGGAAAAATGAAAGGACTGGCCCAAAGAGGAAACCAGTTGGCATTTGGATCTTTCGGCATAAAATCGTTGCAGGAAACATGGCTTACCGGGCGCCAGATTGAGGCTGCCAGGGTTGCGGTAACCCGTCATATGCAACGTCAGGGTCAAATTTGGATCAGAATTTTTCCTGACAAGCCGATTACTAAAAAACCTGCAGAGGTACGTATGGGTAAAGGTAAAGGTGCCCCGGAAGCATTTGTTGCTCCGATTACACCAGGTAGAATATTGATTGAAGCAGATGGAGTTCCTTATGCGGTTGCTAAGGAAGCACTTCGTTTAGCTGCACAAAAACTACCAGTTACTACTAAGTTCATTGTAAGACGTGATTATGTCGAATCTTTAATCGAGGAATAATGAAAACATCAGAAATTCAAGAATTAACAAAGGCTGAAATTCTGGAAAGAGTTCAGACCGATCAGGATTCCTTATTACGGATGAAGATGAACCATGCAATTTCTCCGATGGATAACCCACAAGTAATTGTTGGTGTCCGTCGTAACATTGCACGATTAAAAACCATTCTACGTCTAAGGGAAATTAACGCAAAATTGAGTTAGTAATGGAATCAAGAAATCTAAGGAAGGAGCGTGTTGGAGTTGTTGTGAGCAACAAAATGGAATGCACCATCGTTGTGGCTGAAAAGCGCAAGGAAAAACATCCCATTTATGGTAAGTTCGTCAACAAAACATCCAAGTATTACGCCCACGATGAAAAGAACAGCTGCAACATCGGCGATACTGTTAAGATCATGGAAACACGACCAATCAGTAAGCAGAAATGTTGGAGATTAGTGGAAATCATAGAAAGAGCTAAGTAATGATACAACAGGAATCAAGATGTGGCGTTGCCGATAATAGTGGAGCAAAAGAAGTGCTTTGTATTCGCGTACTAGGCGGAACAAAAAAGCGCTATGCTTCGTTAGGTGATACCATTGTAGTCACAGTAAAAAGTGCTATCCCGGGAAGTGAAATGAAAAAAGGTGCTGTTTCTAAAGCTATTGTTGTGCGTACCAGAAAAGAGGTTCGCCGTCCGGACGGAACTTATATCCGTTTTGACGATAACGCAGTAGTTTTGCTTAACAACACTGGTGAAATGCGCGGAACTCGTATTTTCGGACCCGTAGCAAGAGAACTTCGTGATAAAAACATGAAGATTATTTCACTTGCTCCTGAAGTACTTTAATGCATAAAATCAGAAAAATGCAGAGAAAATTACATGTAAAAAAAGGCGATGCCGTTTTTGTAATTGCTGGCAATTACAAAGGACGGGAAGGCAAAGTGCTTGAAGTAATCAGAGCAACCGAGAAAGCTATTGTGGAAGGTGTTAATATGGTTAAAAAACACACAAAACCGAATGCGGCTCATCCGCAGGGTGGTATTGTGGAGAAGGAATCACCTATCCATATTTCAAACCTTATGAATAAGGATCCTAAAACTGGGAAACCTACTCGTATAGGGAGGAAGCTTAATGATAAAGGTAAATTAGTTCGTTATTCTAAACAATCAGGAGAGGAGATTAAGTAATGGCTTACGTACCAACACTTAAGAAAAAATACTTAAACGAAGTTGTACCTGCGTTAGTAAAGGAATTTTCCTACAAAAACGCAATGCAGGCACCAAAGTTAGATAAGATAGTCATCAACCAGGGAGTTGGAGCTGCTATCGCTGATAAAAAGTTAATCGAAGTCGCTACCGACGAGATTACAAATATCACCGGTCAAAAGGCAGTCCAAACCAAATCGAAGAAGGACATCTCTAACTTTAAACTCAGGAAAAAAATGCCGATCGGGGTTCGTGTTACCCTTCGCAGAGAACGCATGTATGAATTCCTTGATCGTTTAATCAGTGTGTCTCTTCCCCGAATCCGTGATTTTAAAGGAATTGAAAGCAAAATGGATGGCAGTGGAAATTACACCCTTGGTATTCCTGAGCAACTCATCTTCCCTGAAATCGTTATGGATAAAGTTGTCCGTGTTAACGGAATGAATATTACTTTTGTGACCTCAGCATCTTCTGATGAAGAAGGCTACGCATTATTGAAAGAGTTAGGTTTACCGTTTAAAAATGCTAAAAAGATTTAAGATATGGCTAAAGAATCAATGAAAGCTCGCGAAGTCAAAAGAGCAAACCTTGTTGAAAAATATGCCGAGAAAAGAGCCATTCTTAAGGCAGAAGGCGATTATGTTGGTCTTCAAAAGTTACCTAAGAACTCTTCCCGTATTCGTATGCATAACAGATGCAAATTAACCGGGCGTCCGAAAGGATATATGCGTCAGTTTGGAATCAGCAGAATCAATTTCAGAGAAATGGCTTCTAATGGTTTAATCCCGGGTGTTAAAAAAGCAAGTTGGTAATATCTAATTAAGAAGTAATGAGCAAAATTACAGATCCAATAGCAGATTATCTAACACGAATCAGAAATGCTCAAAAGGCAAAACATCGTGTTGTTGATATTCCTGCATCCAATATCAAGAAAGAAATTACCAAAATTTTGAAAGATAAAGGATATATCCTCAACTATAAATTCGAGGATGAAGTGAACTTTCAGGGCAACATTAAAATTGCGTTGAAATATAACCCTGAGACTAAGATTCCAGCTATCAAAACAATCAAAAGAATTAGTAAGCCAGGTTTACGTAAATATTGCCATACCGACAGTATTCCACGTGTACTTAACGGTTTGGGAATTGCAGTAATTTCGACATCCAGAGGCGTAATCACGGACAAAGAAGCTCGTGAATTAAGCGTTGGTGGTGAAGTTTTATGTTACGTTTATTAATCTAGGAGGAATAATAATGTCAAGGATAGGTAAACTACCCATTGAAATACCAGCAGGTGTGAAATTTACTGTAACTGATACAAATCTGGTTACAGTAAAAGGTGCGCTGGGTGAACTTACACAACAGGTTGATCCGGATATCACCTTCACCGTTGATGGAAATATTTTAACGGTAAATCGTCCCTCAGATGATAAAAAACATCGTGCCATTCATGGCCTGTACCGTTCACTGATCAACAACATGGTGGTTGGTGTATCGAAAGGCTACGAAATAAAACTTGAGTTGGTCGGTGTTGGTTATCGTGCTGAGAACGAAGGACAGATTCTCGATTTGGTTTTAGGTTATTCACATCATACTTTCCTGCAACTTCCAGCCGAAGTGAAGGTAGAAGCTAAAAGTGATAAACGTAGCAACCCGATTGTAACGCTGAAAAGTTGTGATAAACAATTGATCGGACATATTGCGGCTAAAATCAGATCCTTCAGAAAACCTGAGCCTTATAAAGGAAAAGGTGTTAAATTTGTTGGTGAAATTATTAGGCGCAAGGCCGGAAAATCAGCTGGTGCTAAATAGTAAAATTTTAAAACCATGGCTTTAACGAAGCAAGAAAGAAGATATAGAATTAAGAAGAGAATCCGGAAAATCGTTTCCGGAACTGCTCAAAGACCTCGTTTAAATGTTTTCAGAAGCAACAAGCAGATTTATGCTCAGTTGATTGATGATTTATCAGGGAAAACGTTGATGGCAGTATCTTCAATTAATAAAGATTTCGCAGGTACCGAGGGTACCAAAATCGAAATAGCTGCGAAAGTTGGAAAAGCTATTGCTGAAAAAGCTATAGCTGCAGGCATCTCCGCTGTCGTATTCGATCGTAATGGTTATTTGTATCACGGAAGAGTTAAACAATTAGCTGAAGCTGCCCGTGAAGGCGGCCTTAAATTTTAATAGTTATGACAGGAGATATCAGAAAAGTAAAAACCAGTGATTTGGAACTGAAAGACCGGTTGGTAGCTATTAACCGTGTTACGAAAGTGACCAAAGGAGGTAGAACATTCAGCTTCTCGGCTATTGTTGTTGTTGGTAACGAAGATGGTATCGTAGGCTGGGGCCTCGGTAAAGCCAATGAAGTTACTACTGCAATATCAAAAGGTGTTGATGCTGCTAAAAAGAACCTTGCAAAGATTCCGGTTCATAACGGTACAATACCTCACGAACAGGAATCTAAATTTGGTGGTGCCCGTGTATTTTTGAAACCTGCTTCATCCGGTACCGGAGTAAAAGCGGGTGGTGCTATGCGCGCTGTACTTGAAAGTGTTGGTATTCACAACATCCTTGCGAAATCTAAAGGATCGTCGAACCCTCACAATCTTGTAAAAGCAACGATGAATGCTCTTCTCGAATTACGCGATGCGCATACCGTTGCAGAACACCGTGGTGTTACATTGGATAAAGTATTTAATGGATAAGGAGTTATGGCTAAGATAAAAATAACACAAGTAAAAAGTCAGATTGGTTCAGATAAAAGACAAAAAGCTACGCTTATTGCTCTTGGAATCAAAAAACTGAATCGTTCAGTGGAACATGAAGTAACTCCACAGATTATGGGAATGATCAATAAATTGAAGCATCTTGTAATTTTTGAAGAAGTTTAAACTTATTAAGATTAAGAAATATGGATTTAAGTAATCTTAAACCTGCAGTAGGTTCAACAAAGAGCGTAAAGCGAATTGGCCGCGGACAGGGATCCGGACACGGAGGTACCTCTACCAGAGGTAATAAGGGAGCCAAATCGAGATCAGGTTACAAAAGTCGCCGTGGTTTCGAAGGTGGTCAAATGCCTTTGCAGCGTGCAGTACCTAAGTTTGGTTTTAAAAACATCAACAGAAAAGAGTTTAAAGCAATCAATCTTGATTTAGTTCAGGAATTGGCTGAGTCATTGAATCTGACTTGCATTGATGTTAATACTTTAGTAGAAGCAGGTATCGCTTCCAAAAGGGATAAAGTTAAGATATTGGGAGATGGAGTATTAAACCTTAAATTGGAAGTGAAAGCTCATGCTTTTTCGAAAAGAGCTAAAGAAACCATTGAGAAGTTAGAAGGAACCATTGAAATACTCTAAACCTGATGAAAAAGTTTATTGAAACCCTAAAAAATATTTATAAGATTGAAGATTTGAGATCTCGTTTGGGGATCACATTATTCTTGCTTTTAATTTATCGCTTAGGTTCGTATGTTTCTTTACCTGGAGTTGATCCGGCTCAGTTGGATCAACTTAAAAATCAAACTTCCGGTGGGTTGCTCGGATTGTTGGATATGTTCTCGGGGGGAGCATTCTCTAAAGCATCAATCTTTGCTCTGGGGATCATGCCGTATATTTCGGCATCAATTGTAATCCAGTTAATGGGTATTGCGGTACCTTATTTCCAGCGATTACAGAAAGAAGGGGAGTCAGGTACCCGGAAAATTAACCAGCTAACCCGGTATTTGACCGTGGTTATTCTGCTTTTCCAAGCTCCTGCCTATTTAACTAACCTTCATTACCAATTACCCGAGTCGGCTTTTGCGATTACCGGATTCATGTTTACAATAACATCAACCATCGTTTTAACGGCGGGGTCAATGTTTGTGATGTGGCTTGGAGAGCGAATTACTGATAAAGGGATTGGAAATGGTATATCGCTGATCATCATGATTGGAATTATAGCCCGTCTTCCTCATTCTGTTTTTGCCGAATTTATTTCGCGCATCGAACAGCAAGGTGGTGGTATGGTGATGTTCCTTTTAGAGTTTGTTGTACTAACCGTTGTATTCATGGGAGCAATTTTACTGGTTCAGGGAACCCGTAAAATACCTGTACAATACGCCAAACGAATTGTAGGCAACAAACAATATGGTGGTGTTCGTCAGTATATCCCATTGAAAGTGAATGCTGCAGGCGTAATGCCTATCATTTTTGCTCAGGCAATCATGTTTATTCCGATTAGTCTTGCAGGTTTTGCCAAATCAGGTGGTTTAAGTGGTTTTGCAACTGCTTTTTCAAATACTACAGGATTCTGGTATAACTTTACTCAATTTCTGCTGGTTATCGTATTTACGTATTTTTATACGGCAATTACGGTAAATCCATTACAGATGGCTGAAGATATGAAGAAGAACGGTGGTTTTATTCCGGGTGTTAAACCAGGGAAGAAAACTGTTGAATTTCTGGATACAGTCATGTCCCGTATAACTCTTCCCGGATCAGTATTTCTGGGAATAATTACGATTCTGCCTGCATTTGCAATGATAGCCGGGATTAATCAGCAGTTCTCCTATTTCTTTGGAGGTACATCGTTGTTAATTCTTGTAGGTGTTGTTTTGGATACCTTACAACAAATTGAGAGTCACCTTTTGATGCGTCACTACGATGGTTTGATGAAATCAGGCCGGATTAAAGGACGTCCAGGAAGTGGAGCTGCATACTAATAAATTAGTCAGACATTTTTTGTCTTTGATTGGTGAAGTATTATTCTTGTTGAATTTAATTCATAAATAGCGAAGTAAATCAGGTAATTCTTGTAGTTTTGCCGGGTTTATTAGCGGAAAATTAAATAATCTTCCGTACCGGTGTTTGGATTTGAACCTAATATTGAATATAAACATCAAGTTACTAGATAATTAGATCATATTTATGGCAAAACAGTCTTCAATAGAACAAGACGGAACGATCATTGAATCATTATCAAATGCAATGTTCAGGGTTGAATTGGAAAATGGGCATACCATCACTGCACATATTTCAGGAAAAATGAGGATGCACTACATCAAAATTTTACCTGGTGATAAAGTGAAGGTTGAGATGTCACCATACGACCTGACAAAAGGAAGAATTACTTTTAGATACAAAAACTAAATCACAAAATAATGAAAGTAAGAGCATCCATTAAAAAACGTAGTGCCGACTGTAAAATTGTTCGCAGGAAAGGCCGTTTGTACGTGATTAACAAAAAAAATCCTAGGTACAAACAACGTCAGGGATAATTATTAACTTTGTAAAAAATTTATTTTATGGCTCGTATAAGTGGTGTTGACATCCCTAATAATAAAAGAGGCGAGATAGCATTAACCTATATTTACGGTATTGGTCGCAATCTTTCTGTTACCCTCCTCGAAAAAGCCGGCGTTGACAAAAACATCAAGGTTCAGGATTGGACTGATGATCATCTGGCTGCTATTCGTACAGCTATCAGTGGAAGCATTAAGGTTGAAGGCGAATTGCGTTCTGAAACCCAGATGCATATTAAACGGTTGATGGATATCGGTTGTTACCGTGGAATTCGTCACCGTGTAGGCTTACCGGTTCGTGGACAAAGTACAAAAAATAATGCCCGTACACGTAAAGGAAAGAGAAAAACAGTTGCTAATAAGAAAAAGGCCACTAAATAATTGATATTTGAATTATGGCAAAAAAGACTGGTTCTACTAAGAAACGAGTTGTTATCGTTGAAGCAATCGGACAGGCACACATTCATTCTTCATTCAATAACATCATTGTGTCGCTGACCAATGGTAATGGTGAAGTAATTTCGTGGTCTTCCGCTGGTAAAAAAGGATTTAGAGGTTCTAAAAAGAATACTCCCTATGCCGCTCAGGTAGCTTCTGAAGAATGTGCTAAGACTGCATATGATCTTGGCCTCAGAAAAGTAAAAGTATACGTAAAAGGTCCAGGAAATGGTCGTGAATCTGCTATTCGTGCAATTAGCAGCGTTGGCATTCAGGTAAGTGAAATTGTTGACGTTACCCCACTACCACATAATGGATGTCGTCCTTCAAAAAGGAGACGTGTTTAATTTAATTAATTAAGACAGTAATGGCAAGATATAGAGGCCCACAATCCAGAATCGCTCGGAAATTTGGTGAACCAATTTTCGGACCTGATAAAGCATTTGAAAAGAAAAATTACCCACCAGGGGTACACGGAGTCGCCAGCCGCAGACGCAAAAAGTCTGAATATGGTACTCAATTGAAGGAGAAGCAGAAAGTAAAATACATGTATGGTGTTTTAGAAAAACAATTCTCTAATTTATTTAAAAAGGCATCGACATCAAAAGGCGTAACCGGTGAGGTTTTGCTACAAATGCTTGAAGGCCGTTTAGATAATACCGTATTTCGTTTAGGAATTGCTCCTACTCGTATGGCTGCCCGTCAGTTGGTAACTCATAAACACATCGTTGTGAATGGTGAAGTATTAAATATTCCATCTTATCATATGCGTCCAGGTGACGTGGTTGGTGTTCGTGAAAAATCAAAATCGCTGGAAGTTATTACAGCTTCGCTGAATTCGCGTCGTTATACTAAATTTGCATGGTTGGAATGGGATAATGCTGAATTGGCTGGTAAATTTTTGAACCGTCCTGAAAGAGCAGAAATTCCTGAAAACATCAAAGAACAGCTTATTGTAGAGTTGTATTCTAAATAATCAATTACTCAGTATTATTATGGCAATATTAGCGTTCCAGAAACCCGACAAAGTTATAATGGTTGAGACCGATGAGAAGTACGGTAAATTTGAATTCCGTCCATTGGAACCAGGTTATGGTATTACAATTGGTAATGCCTTACGAAGAATTCTGTTATCCTCTTTGGAAGGTTATGCAATCACAACTGTCAAAATTGATAAAGTTGACCATGAATTTGCTACAGTTAAAGGAGTTATGGAAGATGTAACTGAAATGATCCTTAACATGAAGCAGATCCGGTTTAAACGTGAAGTTGAAGATTTTGACAACGAGAAGGTTTCAATCTCAATCACCGGACAGGATACATTTACCGCCGGAGATATTAATAAATTCATGACCGGCTTCCGTGTTTTAAATCCAGAATTAATTATTTGCCGGATGGAACCTGAAGTTAAATTGCAGATGGATATCACCATCAACAAAGGTCGCGGATATGTCCCAAGTGCTGAAAATAAACCGATCGATGCTGAGTTTGGAATAATTCCGATCGATTCAATTTTCACACCCATCAAAAATGTGAAATATTCTGTCGAAAATTATCGTGTAGAGCAGAAAACTGACTACGAAAAGTTAGTCTTTGAAATCACAACCGATGGTTCTATTCATCCGAAAGATGCACTGAAAGAAGCTGCAAAAATTCTGATTTATCACTTCATGTTATTCTCTGACGAAAAAATCACCATTGATTCGGATGAGAAATTTGCAAACGAAGAATTTGATGAAGAAGTATTGCATATGCGCCAACTTTTAAAAACAAAATTGGTTGACATGGATCTTTCTGTACGAGCATTGAATTGCCTAAAGGCTGCCGATGTTGAAACTTTGGGTGAACTGGTTACCTATAACCGGAACGATTTACTCAAATTCCGTAATTTCGGTAAAAAATCACTTACAGAACTTGATGACTTGTTGGTGAGTTTGAGTTTGACGTTCGGGATGGATATCAGTAAATATAAACTTGATAAGGAATAATCAAAAATGAGACATAATAAAAAATTCAACCATTTAGGAAGAACAAGCGCTCATCGGAAAGCAATGTTGTCCAATATGGCCAATTCATTGATTTTTCACAAACGTATTACGACGACTGTAGCTAAAGCTAAAGCTTTAAGAATGTATGTTGAGCCGCTTATTAGCAAGGCAAAAGACGATTCAACTCATTCGCGCAGGCTAGTATTTGAACACCTGAAAAGTAAAACTGCTGTTGCTATGTTATTTAGAGATGTAGCTGAAAAAGTGGGAGATCGTCCGGGAGGATATACCAGAATCCTTAAAACAGGAAACCGGCTTGGTGATAATGCAGAAATGTGTATTGTTGAGTTAGTTGACTACAACGAAAGCTTGATGGCTGCTAAAGAAGTCAAAGCAAAACCAAGTCGTTCACGTCGTGGTGGTAAGAAAAAAGTTGAAGCTCCGGTAATTGTGTCTCCAAAAGTTGAAGATGCGAAAGTCGTAGCTCCGGAAGTAATAGTTCCTGAAGCTGATGAAGCTTCATCGGAAGTTAAATCTGAAGAATAAAGAATTATTTCAAGAATAAAAAAAGGCTGACGAAAAATCAGCCTTTTTTATTACCCTTTTTTTTGAAATGCAATAAAAAGATGTATTGGGAATTTAATTTTAATTTCAGATCGCTAACTAATACACCAAATCCTGTTTAGCATTGAGATGAAAGCTAATGGTGCTTAGTAATTCCGTAACGACAACTGGTTTTATTAAATAGGCATCTCCGCCTTTGCTCAGGCAACGCACCCGTTCGTGTTCAAAATCATTGGTTGTGACAAAAATGATTGGAATGTACTTATTTCGGAAATGGATTGATTTTCTTATCAGCGAGGTAGCTTCAGCTCCATCCATCACAGGCATCGACAAATCCATCAAAACAACATCGAAATTTTGCTCTTCCAGTATCTCAACAGCTTCAAGTCCATTGTTTGCTGTTTCTATTTCATAGTACTTTCGGAGCGAGTAGTACAGGAATTTCTGATTTATCGGATTATCATCGACAACTAATAGTTTCAAAATGGGCTTTTTTTGAGGGGGAATTTTTCTCCGGGTTAAAAATAGCAAAAGATATGTTTAAAAGCGCTACTTTTGATAACTCAAATCCTATTTTAGATAGATGAAAGGATACCTTTGATTAAAAAACCTTAAATATCAATAATTATGGCAGATGAAAATAAGATAATTTTCTCGATGTATCGGGTTAATAAAACCTTTCCTCCACAGAAACAAGTTCTGAAAGATATTTCTCTTTCTTTTTTCCTTGGTGCTAAAATTGGCATTATTGGTTTAAACGGCTCCGGAAAGTCAACCTTACTTAAAATAATTGCTGGAATTGAAAGTTCCTATCAGGGTGAAGTGGTCATCTCACCGGGATATACGGTTGGGTATCTGGAGCAGGATCCTAAATTAGATCAATCAAAAACAGTAAAAGATATTGTTCAGGAAGGTGTTCAGGAAATCGTAGATGTTTTAAAAGCATATGAAGACATCAACCTGAAGTTTGGTGATCCTGAGGTATATGAAAATCCGGAAGTAATGGATAAAATGATTGCTGATCAGGCCATTCTTCAGGATCAAATTGATCATCTCGATGCCTGGAATCTGGATTCCAAACTCGAACGTGCAATGGATGCTTTGCAATGTCCGCCTGACGATCAGCTGGTCGGAGAGCTTTCCGGAGGTGAACGTCGGCGCGTGGCTTTATGCCGTTTGCTGCTGAAAGAACCTGATATTCTTTTGCTCGACGAACCAACCAACCATTTGGATGCTGAGTCGATTCAATGGCTCGAAATGCATCTTCAACAATACAAAGGAACAGTGATTTGCATTACTCATGATAGATATTTTCTGGATAATGTAGCTGGCTGGATTCTTGAATTGGATCGTGGCGAGGGAATTCCATGGAAAGGAAATTATACGTCGTGGCTCGAACAGAAATCGAATAGGATGGAACGGGAAGAGAAACAGGTTTCGAAACGACGCAAAACGCTGGAACGGGAACTTGAATGGATACGCATGTCGCCCAAGGCACGACAGGCCAAGTCGAAAGCCCGTCTGGGAGCCTATGATCGTTTAGTGAATGAGGATGTCAGGCAGAAGGAAGAAAAGCTTGAAATCTTTATCCCGAATGGACCTCGTTTAGGAGAGCGTGTGATCTCGGCTGCGGACGTTGCCAAAGGTTATGGAGACCGACTGTTGTTTGAGGACCTTAATTTTGTGTTGCCTCCCAACGGTATTGTTGGAGTAATTGGCCCGAACGGGGCAGGAAAGACAACCTTGTTTAAGCTGATCATGGGGCTGGAACAGGCTGATAAAGGAACCTTCGATGTGGGCGAAACCGTAAAAATCGCCTATGTTGATCAAACACACAAAGCGATAGATCCTGAGCAAACAGTATTTCAGGTCATCACTGGTGGAAGTGATTTGATTTCGGTAGGCGGACGGCAGTTGAATGCCCGGGCCTATGTTTCGAGATTTAATTTTGGTGGAGCCGATCAGGAAAAGAAATGCGGATACCTTTCCGGAGGGGAAAAAAACAGGTTGCATCTTGCTTTAGCTCTGAAAGAAGAAGGAAATGTGTTACTGCTTGATGAACCAACCAACGATATTGATATCAATACCCTGCGTGCATTGGAAGAAGGTTTGGATAGCTTTGCCGGTTGCGCCGTTGTTATTTCCCACGACCGCTGGTTCCTCGACCGTATTGCTACCCATATTCTTGCATTTGAAGGCGATTCGAAGGTGACCTTCTTTGAAGGTGGATTTACCGATTATGAAGAAAATCGCAAAAAAAGAATGGGTGACGCAGGTCCACAACGAGTGAAATATAAGAAACTGGTGAAGGATTAGTTGCAAAAACATTTAGCATCTCAAGTGCCCAAGGAATGAGCTACAATTGGGTTCAAGGATATGAATAAATATTTAATGAGGGTTTCACACTAAGTGAAACCCTCATTCTGTTATAAATAGCAGTCTGCTCAGCTATCGGGCTTTTTCATCGTTTCTGATTTTTTATTGCTGTTATTACGATTGAAGAGATCTATTACTGGATTGACTGGCTTTATCGATTTTTCAGAAGCATTTTATAGGCAACCCTAATATGCAGGAAGTTTTTAGCTACTTTTATAGCAGATTGGAGATTTTAAAATGAGAAAGATACTTACATACAAATTAACTCTCTTCGGAATCCTCTTTTTCTTGATATTTGTAACAACATTGGCTCAGAATTCAGAGCAAAGCCAGATTGATTCTTTACACTCTCGAAACCTTATTGAAAAGGATAAGAAAGAACAGGTGTCAAATTACAATCAGATAGCCTATTTTTTTGGTGGATTTAATACCGATAGTTCATTGTTTTACTCTCAAAAGGCGATGGCTTTAGCAAATGAAATAAAATACAATCAGGGATTAGCTATCGCCCATTCATACACAGCAAGAGGTTTGGTTGAGAAAAGCCAGTTCAAGCTAGCTCTTGAAAATTATGTTTTTGCTCTAAACTTATTTATTACTGAAAAAGATTCTATCAATATTCTGGATTGTTACAGAGGAATGAGCTATGTAGCATCTTTTGGAGCAAGTCAGTTAAAAAGCCTCGATTATAATCTGAAGGCACTCAACCTGGCTGAAATATTAAAAGATACGGGTAGCTTATCCATCATCTACAACAACATCGGAACTATCTATAAGCGACTCGATAATTACGATTTAGCACTAACTTATTTTGGAAAATCGCTGGCTCTTAAAGAAACAAAATCCAATCTGGGCGATTTAGCCATTTCCTATTCCAATGTGGGAGTGCTAAAAGTAGAGAAAGAAAAGTTTAAGGAAGCTGAAGCTGACTATCAGAAAATTCTGGAATTACTGCCAAAAATAAATAATGAATACGTTTTGCCTTATTTATATCTTTCTTTGTCAGGATATTACAACGGAATTTCGAATTTCGCATTATCGAAGATGTATATTGATAAGGCCAGCACCCTTTGTGCTAAAAATGGTTATAGCCACATTCAAGCAAGGTTGTATCGCAGGCAAGCTGAAATGCTACTGAAACAAAAGCGATTTCAGGAAAGCATACAGTTCTTCGATAAATGTCTCCAGCTATCCAAATCAATTGGAGTGAATGAAGAGTTTCCTGAAATCTATAAATTGAAAGCTGAAGCCTATTCGTCTATCGGAAATCTTCAGGAAGCATACAAGTCATTAAAAATGGCGAATATTTCAAACGACTCTTTAAAGTCAAGTAAGGTTGCTGGATTTTTAGAGGAATTTGAGATCCAAAATAGAGAGAATGAACTTGAACAAAAAAAGCTTGAACAGGCATTAAAAGACCAGCAATTCGAAAATACTTCCATTCGGATGAAAAATAGGTTTGAATTTGCAATTTTGGCGATAGTTCTATTGATAGTACTTATGGTAATTGTTCTTTATTTCCTATTGAAGATTAAAAAGAATAATGAAATCTTATTTTCTCAGAATAAAATAATTCAGGATCAAAAAACTCAGCTCGAAACTAATGTCATGAAGTTGCAGGAAAGAGAAGACAATCTTCGAACATTAAATGCCACCAAAGACAAATTTTTTTCCATTATCGCGCACGACCTGAAATCCCCCTTTAATTCTCTTTTAGGATTCAATGAAATGTTAATTGATGAAATTCAACATAAAAACTATGCCTCTGTTGAAAAGTATGCGAACCATATTGATTTGGTTTTAAATCAATCGTATGCACTTTTAACGAATCTTTTAGACTGGTCGTTGGATAAGACGGGAGGAATGAAATTTTGCCGGGAAAAAATTATTCTGAATGATTTACTTACTGAAGTATCCGATTATTTCAGTAAGATTGCTCCAAATATTACGATTACTACTGATGTTGGAGCTGCTGGTAATCTGGAAATATTTGCTGACAGAAATATGCTCAAATCCGTTATTCGCAATTTAATGTCGAATGCGATTAAATATACTCCGGATAAGGGGTCGATTAAAATAATAGTTTCCAGCATAAGGAAAGAAACAAAAATCTCAATTGTTGATACCGGAATTGGAATTAAGGCTGAAGCGATAAATAAGCTCTTCAGGTTAGAAGAGTCAGTTAGTACAATCGGGCTCCACAATGAGAAAGGCACAGGTCTGGGACTTCTTCTTTGCAAAGATTTTGTTGAAAAACACAAGGGCAGGATTTGGGTCGAAAGCGAACCTGGGAAGGGTAGTAGTTTTAGCTTTACGATCCCAACGGCTTAATTCCGAGTAGGACCGATTGGCTTGAGTTTTATTCTTCGAAAGTACTCATAGCAATCAATCGAATACAACCACCGAGTAGATTAAATCCACCGATATATTTTATCCCCCTATTCATGCAGCCCGAATGCCTGTTTTTACTTACTTTTGCGGACTGAAAAAGTAAATAAAATGGCACAGAAACCTTCAATCCCAAAGGGAACCCGAGATTTTTCACCGGCAGAAATGACCAACCGGAACTATATATTCGATACTATAAAAAGTATTTTCCGTTTATACGGATTTCAACCCATTGAAACTCCGGCAATGGAAAATCTGTCGACCCTGATGGGCAAATACGGTGAAGAAGGTGATAAACTGCTGTTTAAAATCCTGAATTCCGGCGATTTTACCGGAAAACTGACCGATCCGGAATTACTTGAACGGAATAGTATCCGGCTGACCAATAAAATCTCCGAAAAAGGTTTACGTTACGATTTGACGGTGCCTTTTGCACGATATGTTGTGCAGAATCGCAACGACATTTCATTTCCTTTTAAACGCTACCAGATTCAACCGGTTTGGCGGGCCGATCGTCCACAGAAAGGCCGGTATCGTGAATTTTACCAGTGTGATGTGGATATCGTCGGCAGCGACTCGTTGCTCAACGAAATGGAGCTGGTTCAGATTGTCGATCAGGTTTTTGCAAAACTGAAGATTAACACCATTGTTAAAATTAATAACCGTAAAATCTTGGCTGGAATTGCCGAAATAATCGGTGAAAAAGACCGGATTGTAGACATCACCGTTGCCATCGACAAACTGGATAAAATCGGGATTGAAAAAGTGAATGAAGAATTACTTGAAAAAGGAATTCCTCAGGATGCGGTCGATAAACTTCAACCCATTCTGCATTTGTCGGGTTCTGTTCCGGAGAAATTAACTCAATTGGATTCGGCCATTGGTCAATCGGAAATTGGAGCAAAGGGAATTGCTGAAGTCAGGACTTTATTTGCTTATCTGGATACACTTAGTTTATCTACTGAAGTTGAACTGGACTTGACGCTTGCCCGAGGATTGAATTATTATACGGGTGCTATTTTCGAAGTGAAAGCCAAAGATGCATCGATGGGAAGCATTTGCGGTGGAGGTCGCTACGATGACCTGACCGGAATCTTTGGTATGCCGGGAGTTTCGGGCGTCGGAATTTCGTTTGGTGCCGACCGTATTTACGATGTCCTTACTCAGTTGCAATTATTTCCAGCGGTTACAGTTGATTCGACTAAACTGATGTTTGTTAATCTGGGAACATCTGAAGAAGCCTTCTGTTTGCCGGTTTTGGCTGCGGTTAGGAAAGCCGGAATCAATGCCGAAATTTTCCCTGATCAGAGTAAAATGAAGAAGCAAATGACCTGGGCCAATGCTAAAAATATTCCATTCGTGGCCATTGTCGGTGAAGACGAATTGGCTCAAGGCAAGTTAAACCTGAAAAATATGCTGACAGGCGATCAACAGTTGGTCGATGCACAGGAACTGATAAATATCCTTTCAGAATAAAAAACATTTGAGTTACTTTCCTGAAAATTCAGGAAATGATTCTTACCCGAAAAGAATACCGATTTTCAAAAACCATAGGTGGCGACATTCGTTGCCCCTGAATTCGACTTCCCTGAAGCAGTTTCAAATTCCTGAATCCAAAATCCGGATTGGATTTGGAACTATTCCCATTTTTTTTATTCGATATTCAATATGAAAAGTTGAATATTTGTTCAAACTCCAAACTTCAAAATTGAAATTCATGGAAAGAGAAATTCATTATATATCTCCAGAAAGCTTAACTTATCCGGTAATTGAAGAAATTCTGGAACATCATAAAATTCTGGTTCTTTCAGCAGAATCTGTCACTTTGATTGAAAAGAGTAAAGCTTATCTCGACCGGAAGATGAGCGAAACGGACGGCCCTTTATATGGAATTAATACCGGTTTTGGATCCTTGTGTAATATTGCAGTATCAAAAGATGACCTGAGTAAATTGCAGGAAAACCTGGTTATTTCACATGCCTGTAATCTGGGGCCCGAAATTCCTTCTGATGTGGTCCGGCTGATGCTTTTGCTGAAAGCGCATGCTTTATCCAAAGGAAACTCAGCAGTTCAGTTGATTACTGTCCAGCGAATTTTGGATTTATTCAACAACGACATTCTATCCATTGTCTGTGAACAAGGTTCGCTCGGAGCAAGCGGCGATTTGGCTCCGCTGGCGAAACTATTTCTTCCATTAATTGGAATGGGTGAAGTTTATCAGGATGGAATCCGGAAACAGGCATCAGATGTATTAAAGGAAATGGGGTGGAAGCCTATCCGGTTACAGGCCAAGGAAGGTTTGGCTTTGCTCAACGGGACTCAGTTTATGAGTGCACATGCCGTGTTTACTTTACTGAAAGCTTTTCGGTTGCTCGATTATGCCGATATTATCGGAGCCCTGTCGCTCGATAGTTTTGACGGACTGATTGAACCATTTATGTCTCAGGTTCAGGAAATCCGGCCTCACCCGGGACAGATTAAGACTGCTGCGAATGTTCGGAAATTACTCGAAGGAAGTGAATTGATCAGCCGGTACAAAGCGCATATCCAGGACCCGTATTCGTTTCGCTGTATTCCGCAGGTCCATGGTGCGGTGAGAGATGCGGTGGGTTATGTGGCTGGTGTTGTAGAAACTGAAATCAATTCAGTAACGGATAATCCAACTGTTTTTCCGGATGATGATCTGATTATTTCGGGCGGTAATTTTCATGGCGAACCTTTGGCTTTGTCGCTCGATTTTCTGGCCATTGCGCTCTCTGAAATCGGAAGTATTTCCGAACGCCGCACCTATCGGTTGATTTCCGGCGATCGTCAGCTTCCGGAGTTTCTGGTAGCCAAACCGGGTTTAAACTCCGGATTTATGATTCCACAGTATGCTGCTGCTTCGATTGTCAGTCAGAATAAACAATTGAGTACTCCAGCTTCGGTCGATTCCATTCCGTCGTCAAACGAACAGGAAGATCATGTGAGTATGGGTGGAAACTCGGCTACAAAAGTGTTGAAAGTGGCTCATAATATTTACAGCATTCTGGCCATCGAATTATACAATGCTGCACAGTCTATGGAATTCAGGAGGCCTGCGAGAACTTCGGATTACCTGGAACATTTTTGGGCTGATTACCGAAAACATGTTTCGTTTGTTGATGAAGATACTTTGATGTATGTCGGGATAAACAAAACCATTGAATTTCTGGAAAAAGGGAAATATAAATTGTAAAAAACAAAAAAGGCTGGTTATCCCAGCCTTTTTCTATTCCCTCTTTTGATTTTTTCGGTATTCTCTGATCAGATGTGACCTGAATTCATTTTCGGTTCGGTACATCATCAGAACTTTTTTAGCTGGTAATATCTTGATGAATTGTTTATGGTATTCTTTCAGTAACTGGGCTTCTTTTTCGAATGATCCAATATAATCACCGGCCATTTTATCAATTTCAGAATCAGAAAGATTGGCGAATTTTTCATCGGGCATGTGCTCGAACTCGTGAATTTGTCGCTGAATATCAAATCTTTTCTTTTCAAATTCGTTGTAAACAGGCCAGAATTTCTGCGCTTCCAAAGGTGTCAGATCAAGCTTGCTGGTGAAAAAGGATATTTTCTCAGCTTTAATTTTTTCCCACATTTCAGGACTTGGGCCTTTCCTTTCCTGGGCAACCAAATGAGTTAAAGAAAAAATAGCTAAAATAATTATCAGAGTTAATTTTTTCATGATTCCTTAATTTTGTATTTCAGAATAAATTTCAATATCATTCATTCCTGAAGAAAGATAGGCAAGCATTTCATCCTCGTTTATTTCAGAGACATTGCTCGTTTCGTCTGAAAAAATTGCATTAACCAGTGAGTTTTCGTCGATCAAAGAAAAGCTGGGTGCGTAAGCTTCGAACAAGTCATGAGCTGTACTGTCAGCAACCACTACTTGTGCTGTGTTTTTTAACAGAAGATTATTTATCGGGTAATACACAAGTAAATATATCAGCGCAAAACTTGCAGCTAATCCCAGGGCTGGTTTCAGAAATAGGAATATTTTGGATGAAGGAGTCTTTTTCTTCACCCGGTATTCAATATCTCCCATGATCCGGTCTTCGATCGAATCGAAATAAAATTCGGGAGTTCGAAACGGATTCTTTTTTGGCCGTTTCATGAATTCTGGTTCTATGTTTTCTTCTTCGTACATGATTTCTAAATCTATGGCTTTGACGTATTCAATTTCAAATAGTTTAATTTCAAGAGCGTTTTAATTTTTTCTTTCTTTACTCCGCTCAACACATCGCTTTTTTTTTTGATGAATTTATGGTTCTATTCGTGTTTCGTGATTTTTAACGTATTCTTCCACCTTTTTTACCGCATGATGATAGGAGGCTTTTAGCGCACCAACTGACGTGCCAAGTATGACAGACATATCCTCGTATTTAATTTCGTCGAAATATTTCATGTTGAATACCAACCGTTGTTTGTCAGGCAAGGTGGCAATCGCTTTTTGTAAAATCATTTGCCATTCGTCGCCGTCAAAATAAGTATCGCTCTCCAGATTTTCAATCAGGTATTCATTTTCGTCAGTCAGGCTCGTCATCATTCTGCGTTTGCGAAGATTCAGGAAAGTAATAGACTCGTTGGTGGCAATCCGGTATAACCAGGTAAATAAACCCGATTCGCCCCGAAATGAGTCGAGTCCATTCCATATTTTAATAAACGTGTTCTGCAAAATATCATCCGCGTCGTCATGATTCAGAACCATTTTACGTATATGCCAGTAAAGCCTTTCCTTATATTTGGAAATCAGATGTCTGAAGGCAAGTTCCCTGGTTGACGGGTCCTTCAGGCTATCCAGTATCTGCTGATCATTGGTCATATTTGAATCGATGGTTGGTACACTGACTGTAAAGCGGGGGAATAGTTTAATCCGGCAGTTCGACAACAGTGATTATGGTTTTGGTCTTTTGCTTTTTGCACTTCGACTTATTTTGATTGTGCTTAATGCAGGTTGTCCAGGGCCGCATTTTTCCTGAAATCCTATTCAATCCTGAAATTCAGGCCTTCATTTTTCAGTTTTTCGTAAACATGAATGTCGAATTGATATAATTTGGCGGCACGGTGTGCTACATTTTGTTGTTTTTTACCGGAGTCAATTAGTAATTTCATTTTCGCCAGTTTCTTCCTGAAGTTTCGGGTATCCATCTTTTTATTCAGGATCACCTCGTAAAGCGATTGTATTTCGGTCAGCGTAAAATTTTCAGGTAAAAGATGAAAGCCAACCGGGTGGTACATTACTTCCTGCCGCAATTTGACGAGCGCTTCCTGGATGATCTTGTCATGATCGAAACATAGCGGAGGCAGTTCATTCAGATTATACCACTGTATCGTTTTGGCCAGGGTAGATTTTTTCAGATCATAATAATCCGGATTAATCAGTGCATAATAACCAATGGTAATTACGCGGGTATAAGGCACACGATCAAGCGAACCAAAAGCATTGGTTTGCTGAAGGAATACATTGTTTAATCCGGTGACCTGAAACAACAGGTTTTTGGCGAATTCATCGAGATCCTGTTCTTCAGGAACGTGACCGCCAAACAGGCTCCAGTAGATATCGCTCGTTAAAACCGGATGTTTTTCGTAAAGCTGTTTGATTTGTTCTGAACTGAGCTGTTCAGGAAGTGCCTGTTTGAGCGCTTCCTGATCACTTTGGTTCAGTAAAACACGCAAGCCGGATTTGTCAAATCCAAAAATAACACAATCGACAGAAACTGAATTTAAGATCATAATAGATTGGCTTTGTTTGCAAAAGTAATAAACCGGACTTTAATCTCTCTCATTGTATTCAGAATAATTAATTCTGCAGCAAGTATTGCGTTGAAATCAGGTAAAGATGCTTATTGCTTTTATTTTGTTTTGTCACCGGCATGACTGGCATTTTTACTTGTGTCTTTCTATTAATTGATTAATAAGTATGAATTTTAATTGCTTCATAGTTGGCCGAATCGATTATCTTTGCACCAAAATTCAAAAAAAAACAAGAACGCATGGCATTACAGTGTGGGATAGTAGGATTACCAAACGTCGGGAAATCGACTCTTTTTAATTGTTTGTCGAATGCAAAGGCGCAGGCAGCAAACTTTCCGTTTTGTACCATTGAACCCAATCTGGGAGTAATTACAGTTCCTGATGAACGCTTAACGGTCTTGGCTGAACTAGTTCATCCTGAACGTATTGTGCCGACAACGGTTGAAATTGTTGATATTGCCGGATTGGTACGTGGAGCAAGCAAAGGCGAGGGACTTGGCAACAAATTTCTGGGAAATATCCGTGAAACTGATGCAATTATTCATGTGTTGCGCTGTTTCGAAAACGAAAATATCACTCATGTTGATCTGACTATTGATCCGGTCCGTGATAAAGAAACTATTGATATTGAACTGCAGCTGAAAGATTTGGAGACGGTTGAAAGTCGTATTGCCAAAGTTGAAAAACAGGCAAAAACAGGCAACGATCCGGAAGCTAAGCGAATGTTGAGGATACTTTTAATGTATCGCGATGCGCTGAACGAAGGGAAATCAGCCAGGTCGATTGAAATCGATGAAGCCGACCGGAAGTCAGCCAGAGAATTACAGTTGCTTACCAACAAGCCCATTCTTTATGTGTGTAATGTTGATGAATCAGCAGTCGTTTCGGGCAACAAATATGTTGATGCGGTTAAAGAAGCCATCAAAGACGAAAATGCAGAAATGCTGATGATTGCTGCAGCCACTGAAGCCGATATTGCTGAATTGGACAGTTATGAGGAGCGCCAGCTTTTCCTGGACGATTTGGGATTGGATGAATCGGGTGTCAATAAATTGATTAAATGTGCTTACCGGCAATTGCAGCTTGAAACCTATTTTACCGCTGGTGTTAAAGAAGTTCGGGCATGGACCTATAAACGTGGATATAAAGCTCCACAGGCTGCTGGTGTCATTCACACCGATTTTGAAAAAGGTTTTATTCGGGCGGAAGTGATTAAGTACGCAGATTTTATAGCTCTTAAATCGGAACAGGCCTGTAAGGAAGCAGGTAAAATGGGTGTCGAAGGAAAAGAATATGTGGTTCAGGATGGCGATATTATGCATTTCCGATTTAACGTGTAATCAATTTTATTCAGGAACAAGGAATTAAGACAGTCAGTTTTGGCTGTCTTTTTGCTTTTTTAGGATATTTGACTGATTTTCCTGCAAGATGGCTTTTTTGGAAAATGCAGTGTAATTTTTATTGTTTTAGTTTCAGATATAGGGGGCGAGGATGTTAATTTCCAATTTTTTAGACGTTTCATGTCTTATATAGGGGTGTGGAATCTGAATTTCAATTTTATATTTTGTGTATAAAACCGAAATTTGATTTATTTGACAGTATAATGTTATATAAAAAAGAAAAATGTCATGAATTCTTTTAAAATGTGATCAAAATGAATATTTTTGAACTCTGAAATATTTTTGGAACGATCATATTTTAACAGACAATACTATGTGTGGATTTGTAGGAGTTTTTGATTTGAAGGTGCAGGCGAAGGAATTGCGTCCTCAGGTTTTAAAGATGTCGAAAAAAATTCGGCATCGTGGTCCGGATTGGTCAGGTATTTTTTCATGCGACAAATCAATTCTGGCTCATGAACGTTTGTCGATTGTTGACCCTGAATCAGGAGGTCAGCCTTTGTACAGTAAAGATGGTAAATTGGTCCTGGCCGTAAATGGCGAAATATATAATCACATGGAAATCCGAAATCGGATTGGTGATTCATACGAGTTTCAGACTCTTTCTGATTGTGAAGTTATTCTGGCTTTGTACCGCGAAAAAGGCATTGATTTTCTGGAAGACCTCAACGGGATTTTTGCATTCGCGTTGTACGATCAGGAAAAAGATGTTTACCTGGTTGCCCGCGACCACATGGGAATCATTCCATTGTATCAGGGATGGGATAAATATGGCAATTATTATGTGGCTTCTGAATTGAAATCACTCGAAGGTTATTGCAACAAAATTGAAGAATTTTTGCCCGGTAAATATTTGTACAGTCCGGATGGTGAAGTGAAAACCTGGTATGAGCGCGATTGGACATCGTATGATGCGGTAAAAGACAACGGCTTCGATATGGCTGTTTTGCGTAAAGCACTTGAAGATGCTGTTCATCGTCAATTGATGTCGGATGTTCCTTACGGCGTTTTACTCTCCGGAGGACTTGACTCTTCGGTTATTTCGGCGATAGCCAAAAAATATGCTGAATACCGTGTTGAATCTAAAGATTCACAAAAAGCATACTGGCCTCAGTTGCATTCGTTTGCAGTTGGACTGGTTGGTTCTCCGGATTTAGCTGCGGCTCAAGTCGTTGCCGATCACATCGGAACTGTTCATCATGAAATCCATTTTACGGTTCAGGAAGGATTGGATGCGATCCGTGATGTGATTTATCACCTTGAAACCTATGATGTGACCACTGTTCGTGCATCTACACCGATGTATCTTTTGGCTCGGGTCATCAAATCGATGGGGGTGAAAATGGTTCTTTCGGGTGAAGGTGCCGATGAAATTTTTGGTGGTTACCTTTACTTTCACAAAGCTCCAAATGCACAGGCCTTCCATGAAGAAACTGTTCGTAAGTTGGATAAACTTCATTTGTACGATTGTTTGCGTGCCAACAAATCTTTGGCTGCCTGGGGTGTTGAAGGACGTGTTCCGTTCCTCGATAAAGAATTTCTGGATGTAGCGATGCGGATTAATCCGGAAGAAAAAATGGCTAAAAACGGACGGATGGAAAAATGGGTGATTCGCAAAGCATTTGAAGATTTATTGCCTGAAAGTGTTGTGTGGCGTCAGAAAGAACAATTTTCGGATGGCGTTGGCTATAACTGGATCGACTCACTGAAAGTAATGGTTGCTGATAAAGTTAGCGAAGAAGACATGAAAACAGCCAAATTCCGGTTTCCGATTAACACACCAATGTCGAAAGAGGAGTATTTCTACCGTTCTATTTTTACTGAACACTTTCCTTCTGATTCGGCTGCAAGCTGCGTTCCATCTGTGCCTTCAATTGCCTGCAGTACGCCGGTTGCATTGGAGTGGGATGCCAGTTTCAAGAACAATGCCGATCCTTCAGGCCGTTCGGTTGGTGGTGTCCATTTGGAAGGTTACACTAAACAATAAAATAAGTCATACGTTTCATCACAGATTTTCGCAATGTGGTTGAAGCAAAAGAACCGGGCTTAATGGCCCGGTTTTTTTATTGATAGATGCGGATAACACTTGATTAAATTCTGTTATTTTGTAAAAATTGAAATTTTAATAATTAGAACGATGAGAAACTGTTTCCTGGTGGCCTTAATCTTTGGTTTTTTCGCCTGCACCCAAACCCCTTCCTATCAGGTCAGTGTGAAACTGGACGCTGCTGAAGGGGAGGCTTACCTGAGTAAAAGAATTAATGGTGAATGGATTAAGTTGGATTCGGCTGAACTGAAGAACGGCGAATGTCAGTTTGCGGGTGTTGTGAAAAATCCTGAAGTATGGTATTTGAGTGTTAGTGCAAAAAATGAAAAGCTACCGTTTTTTATTGAAAATGCAGTTATTTCAATTTCTGGTTTAGCTGATTCGCTGAGCTTCGCAAAAGTGACTGGTTCATTGGTTCATGATGAATTTCAGGCTATTCAGGATAAACTGGATCAGCTGGACAAACAGGGAACTGTTCTTTTTAATCAATCCAAAGAGGCTGCGGAACTTGGGGATAAGAACAAGTCTGACAATTTAATAGCACAGGCTGAAGATGTTTTCAATAGCATTGACAATCAGCAGAAAGATTACATTAAAGCCAATCCGGCATCCTATGTTTCTCCATACCTTCTGGGCCGGGTTTATTACGATATGGAAGCTGATGTTTTGGATGGATTCTTATCCGGACTTGACCCGAAACTTGATTCGGTGTCTACTGTTATAAGTCTGAAAAACCGGGTTGCCAAACTGAAGACGGTTGCAATTGGCGAAATTGCTCCTGATTTTACCATGAATGATGTGGACGGAAATCCGGTTAAGTTAAGCGACATCTATTCGAAGAATGAATATACACTGATTGATTTCTGGGCTTCATGGTGTGGTCCTTGTCGTCGGGAGAACCCCAATGTAGTGGCTGTATTTAACCAGTATAAGATCAAAGGTTTTGGCGTATTGGGTGTGTCGCTGGATGGTGAAAAAGGGAGATGGGTAAAAGCTATTGCTGACGATCAGCTCACCTGGCCTCATGTTTCTGATTTGAAAGGCTGGAAAAACGAAGCTGCTGCTATTTATTCGGTGAATTCAATTCCTGCAAATCTGTTGGTTGACAAAACCGGTAAAATTATCGGACGAAATCTTCGTCAGGAAAAACTCGGTGATACAATTGCCGGCTTGCTGAACTAGTACCGGAAGTTCGGAGGGCCAAAATTTATTCCTGTTGCATCAAACTTCAGGCACTTTCTTTTTTACCTTCGTGCCTTCATTTTATAAATTTTTTATGGGGCAATACATTGGTGAAATT
This sequence comes from Prolixibacteraceae bacterium, assembly GCA_035648135.1. GTDB lineage: Bacteria > Bacteroidota > Bacteroidia > Bacteroidales > Prolixibacteraceae > Aquipluma. Next base: position 36,594 of record DASRMB010000031.1, on the reverse strand, counting down.
GCTGCTCTACTGACTGCTGTTTTCTGGACAGTAACCAGTATGTCATTCGAGTCGGCCGGCAAAAAAATTGGTTCGCTGCAGGTTAATTTTATTCGTCTGGTATTGGCATTCTTTATCTACGGCATCGTGAATTATTTCCGGAGAGGTATGATTTTACCATTGGATGCCGGAGCTGAACGCTGGGCGTGGCTGGCTCTTTCCGGACTGGTAGGTTTTGTCATTGGCGATTTGCTGCTTTTTCAGGCGTTTGTGGTTGTTGGTGCACGTATTGCCATGTTGATTATGGCATTGACCCCACCCATTACTGCATTTGTGGGTTGGTTGATCTTGGGTGAAGTCCTGAGCCCGATGAACTGGGTTGGAATGATTGTTACTCTTACCGGAATTTCCATTGTTATTCTGAAACGTGAAAAGCATGAGGATGTCACGAAGAAAGGACATAAAATTTCAAGTAATTACAGCATAAAGGGAATTCTACTCGCTTTTGGTGGAGCTGTTGGGCAAGGGGTAGGTCTTGTGTTGAGTAAAAAAGGAATGGGCGATTACGATGCCTTTGCAGCTTCTCACATTCGCGTCATTACAGGAATGGTTGGTTTTGCAATCATTATTCTGTTTACCAAACGATATGGGAAAGTATGGAAAGCTATGCAACACAAATCAGCCATGAAGCGAGTTGCTTTAGGATCGCTTTTCGGCCCGTTTCTAGGAGTTTCTTTTTCGTTGCTGGCCGTACAGCATATTCAGGCAGGAATTGCGGCAACCATCATGTCTATAGTCCCTGTGCTGATTATTCCTCCGGCTATTCTGTTTTTTCACGAGAAAGTTAACTGGAAGGAAATTATTGGAGCTGTAATTACCGTTGGCGGTGTTGCTGTTTTCTTTTTATAAATTACATTTTGATATCAGATTATACGAATACATTATGAATCCAAAAATGAAATCGATGTTGGCTCATTTAACCCCGGTTGGATGGCTGATTGCACTGGTTTTAAACAGCGTAAATAAAGATTCGCTGACCAGTTTTTATTTGCGTCAAACGCTTGGCCTTTTTATTTGCTTCTTTCTTTCCTGGTATATTCCTGATTATTTTATCATCGTCTGGGGAGTGCTCTTCGTTTTGTGGACATACAGTTTTGTTGGAACGGTAAAAACGATTGAACATGAGATTCCTTTTATTGGTGCATTATTTCAGAAATGGTTTAGCAGAATTAGCTGATACCAACTTATCACGGATCACTTCATATAGTTTTGGAGCAATATTAAAACAGTCAATTTCAAATCCGTTTTCTGTCCTCAGGCCGGACTGGCCCTTACTTCTCCAATCCCTGCCCGACGGCAGGCGGGGATGAAAAGTAAGCAAAAATCTTGTCAAAACGAACCCTCAGCCGGGCGTTTTGACGGCCCTCGCACTCGCTCCGATCAATTGTTGCTTCAAATTTGAAGAATGATGTTTCAATTCAATTCATTCGGGAATATATGCCGTGTTGGTGTTGTTCCGCCCAAGAAGAAAAAGCCCGTCCGGCTTAAGGGCAGTATCTTTGATTTCGGGCTAAATAGGGTTTGCTGAAAAATTCGAAGAAGCTTAGAAAGACCTCAGAGAGGTCATCCGCCAGCTGGCGGATAGAAAAGGATGATTAGAACGCTGTTCAACCCTGGCCAGGGTTGAATGTCCGCTTGCACAATTCATTTTCTATAAACATTTTATCCTTCTGGGATATTTGTCTACCAGGCTGAAAATAACAAGTGCAAGCTTTTTTCGGTATTACATTTAAACTGCTTGCACTTGATATTTATAAAATGACATTTAAACGATTAATCATCAATACTTAAACCATTTTTAAGTAGACCCTGAATAACAGTATTTAAATTCGATACTTGAAAACCTTACCAATACCTTTCCCCACAATAATATCAACTGATCCCTTATCACCTTCTAAATAATAGTACGCCGGGATTTAAACTATTCCCTTCACAGACTGGTCTCTCTGGTTATTCGGTTATGAGCTGCATCCTGTTTTATGCCGGGCGACTATTTACCTTTTTCCTGAATCAAAAAATCAGTTTTAAAATCTACAGGTAAGTTGCGTTTTATCGGATCAAATTTCGAGAATCCTCTGTCAAACACAATGAATGTATGGTGTGATAATCTTCTCATGGCTATAGTGTTTGAATCAGAAGCTTATGAGTTAGAAATACTAAATTAGATAAAAGATTGCTGATATCAGGAAGCCGGAAATAATTAGTATTGAAAAATTCAAAATTAAACTTTTGCGGATGCTTTTACTGCTCAAGGAAATGGCATATATCATTTTTAAAAGGTTGTTACTGTTGGTCGCATTAATAATAGCCAAAACAATAATCATCTGTTCCATTCCGGTACTTCCCTGAAGCAGGTTCATTAGAAAAGGATCGATATCAGTCACTCCGACCACGAATGCCAGACTGGTGACTCCGGAACTTCCATAGCTTTTCAGTACGAAATCGGTCACCAGGGCAAAAACCACGAATAAAACGCCAAAAACCGCAGCTGTTCTAAATTCCAGTGGATTTTTATTCAGTTCCACGGTGCTTTCCGGATTTTCGTCAGAAAGGTCATTTTTGTTTCTTCGGGCAGCAAGTTTCGAGAGAATTAAAGTAATCAGAAACATGGCCAAAAAAGGAATAGATAGTTTTAAAGCTATGGGTGGGCTGAAAATAAAGGCGAGAACAAGAATCCGCAAATACATCATCCCGTTGGCAATCATAATTGCCGGGACAGTTTGCATACCTGTTGATCCTTGCCTTTCCTTTCGGGCCAGAATTACAGTTGTGGCTGTGCTGCTGTAAATACCGCCCAATAAACCGGTGAGCATGATTCCGGAATTCGGGAAAACGAATTTTTTCAGCAAATAACTGGCGTAGGAGATGCCTGAAACAACCACGATGGCCAGCCAAAGATGATAAGGTGAAATTGGGATCTGCGCTGAAATATTGGATTCAGGAAGTAGTGGCAGAATAATACCTGCCAGGACTATAAATTTAGCCAGTGTGATGAATTCCTCTTCTGATGCTTTTTTTGACCATGTAATGAAATGGCTTTTGAGTTCGGTAACCATCATAAGAGCAACAATAAAAGACAGAACCAACCAAATGGGTTGGGTGAAAACCATGATGGGTATACAATAGGTCAAAAGAGCCAGGATGGTGCTGGTTAGTCCGTATTTCCCATTTTGTCCGATTTTATGATGGTATTGAATGCTGAGCAAAAGGCCTATTAAGGTAAATCCAATCAGAAAAGGGATATAGGTGACCGGATCTGCAATAAACAAAACATAGGCCAGCAACCCGATGAAAGTAAATGTCCGGTCGGTTCCAAACAGAAGGTCTTCGTTTTCGTTGATGTGGTGCCGTCGTTGTTCCAGCCCAATCAGCAAGGAAAAGACCAGCACTAAAATGAATTTGATGAATCCTTCGGGTATATGATCCAGGATTTCCATGTTATTTCGAATGTTTGCTTACAAAGATAAGCAATTGTACACGATAGCGCCTAAAGTGCCTGAAATTAAGGATTTGATAATTTGTTCAGGCAAGCCAGACCCTGGTTCGATTCCCCGTTTTATCGTTTCGTTCCCCGGTATGGGCAAATACTCCTCGCTATTCTTTGTTTATGCCAAACAATCTGTTACTTTTGTCGCCGATTCGGTTTGTAGCTCAGTTGGTAGAGCAGCTGACTCTTAATCAGCGGGTCCAGGGTTCGATCCCCTGCAAACCGACAAAATGGGATTCCATTCCATGTCAAAAGCCTGTAAATCTATTGATTTACAGGCTTTTTGGTTTTTTCTTCGATCAATCCAGATCAAACAATTTCAAAGAAAATGTGAGTAATACGGTGAGTCATTTTTTAATTTATTTTTGACTCACCAGAATGAGGTTAAAATGCTGATTATTAAGGATTAAACCTCGTTTTATTATGATAAAACAAACCCTGTTTTTTGATGTGTTTTGTGTCAATTTAGTTTGTTTTGGTGAGTAAAACGGTGAGTTTTTGAAAATGGGTTAGTCAAATTTTATTAATTAATACAAAATGAGATCCTTATGAGAACACGACTTACACTTGGAATTCAGTTTGTGATGAGAATCAATCGAAATAAAACTGATGGATTGATCTATGCCCGATTAACCGTGGAGGGTAACCGAATAGAAATTTCATTAAAGAAAACAATTTGTACAGACAATTGGAATAGTGCCAAAGGAATGGCAAAAGGCTCAAGCTTAGAGATGAAAAGCTTTAATAATTTTCTAAATCAGGTGAGGGTAAGGCTGACTGAAATATTCCATGAATTACAAATCAAAAATCAGGAAATTACGGCTGAAAAAATCAAATCACTTTTCCTAGGAGAGGATCAGGAAGAACACACATTGTGTGAGCTTATTGAGTATCATAATGTATCTCAACATGGAATTCTGAAATATGGAACATTGAAGAATTATTACACGACAAAAAGGTACATTGAAAAATTCTTAATGAGTAAGTTCAAAACAAAAGATACTAAGCTGTCGCAGTTAAACTATAAATTTGTGATTGAATTTGAATATTTCCTTCGGCATTACAAACCACTTGATCATCATCAACCTATTGGAAATAATGGATTAATGAAACATCAGCAAAGACTAAAGAAAATATTGAGTTTAGGAATTCGCATGGATTGGTTAAAACACAACCCTTATGATTTGTACGAGCTTAAGTTCAAGAAATCAGAAAGAGGATTTCTGGACGCACAAGAACTTGCTGCAATTGAAAATAAGAATTTCAAAATTGAAAGACTTCAATTGATTAAAGACCTTTTTGTTTTTAGCTGTTATACTGGTCTGGCTTATATCGATGCGATAAATCTTAAGAAATCAGAGTTAGCTTTAGGGGTTGATGGCCAATTGTGGATTTATACTACCAGGGAGAAAACCGATGTTCAGGTTAAAGTCCCATTACTGCCCATAGCATATGAGATTATTGAAAAATACAAAACAAACCCAAGGTCTATAAACAGAGGATGCATATTCCCTTTAATTTCTAATCAGAAATTAAATAGCTACCTAAAGGAGATAGCTGATTTATGTGGAATTACAAAAAACATTTCGTTTCACTTGGCTCGGCATACTTTTGCAACTACAGTTACGCTAACGAATGGTGTTCCGATTGAAACGGTGAGTAGTATGTTAGGTCACAAGAGTATTACAACTACTCAGATTTATGCCAAAGTCGTAGAACAAAAAGTTAGTCAGGATATGGCCGTCTTAAGAAATAAGCTTTCCGGGTTTGCTACGAAAATGGAAAAACCTCTTTTAATGTCTTGATTCAGAAGATTTCTGCGTGTATTTGTAAAAGAATAAATTACGATGGTGTGTGGAGATATTTAACTATTATTCCATTTCCAAAAGATGAGTGGATTCGCAAACTGCAAGATTTCTAGATCCTTCGCTGCTGATTGTGTAAGAGCTTCATCATACTTGTTTTTATTAAAATTCACACAAGGACACCATTGGATTTAGCGGCTAATGACTACGCCGAAACAAAAAAAAAATCCCGGTATTTCCCTCATTCTGTCCTGAATATCTTCCAGTTGCTTTTTATTTTCCGAAAAATTCAACAGTCAAAGTGCCTTTTTTTAGATTTTTCTGAGGTGGTTCTCTCTCCTACAATTTTCTGCAAAGTTATTTACGCATCCCGGAAAAGTCAAGGCTTGTTTCGGAGTTTGGTCAGTCAACTTTAGAACCGAAACAACGCCGAAGGCGCTAGTTCAGTTTTTCGTGTCTCAAAACTGACATTCGGCCATTGACAAGAATCCGGTCTGCTCAATGTGCAATTGGCTCAAAATTAACAGGCGAGCCAGAAGCCAATAAAAGTCCTCAAGGCAGGGGCAAAATCATATGAAATTTTTCGAGGGTATTAAAACATTGGACGAATTACGCAAGGAATACCGTCGCCTTGCATTTCTGTTTCATCCGGACAAAGGTGGCGATACGGCAATCATGCAAGTCCTCAATGATCAGTACGACCGGCTGTCCAAAAAGCTAATCAATAGCAATGAATCTTTTTCGGAAGGTAGAAAAGAGTATGAACAGCAGGTTTCGGAAGAAATGCGCCAACGGTTAGACCGGATCATTTGCATGCCAGGTATTGTTATCGAACTGATTGGTTCCTGGATCTGGATTACTGGCAACACTTTCGCTGTCCGTGAAACATTGAAAGGTGAAGGATACAAATTCTCACATCCCAAGGCGGCCTGGTACTGGCATAAAGGCGAATATTTCAAGAAGTCTGGCAAGCTGATGTCCATGGACGAAATGCGTGATACCTGGGGTTCTGAAAAAGTGGAATCTCAATATGCTAATCAAAATAATTTCATTCAGTAAAACTAAAGATCATGACTTACAAAAACGATCCAGGAATGATCACAGCTAAATTTCATTCAGCTTGCTCAAAGTGTGGCTGCAGCATTAAAAAAGGTACAGATATTTATTGGTGGACGTCCGACCGTAAGATGTTTTGCCTGAAATGCGGCGAAGATCCATACCGTCCCTTCAAGTCATCATCAGCCGACGAGGATGTTTACAATGGTAACGGTCCGTATGCTTACTGAAAGAAAGGGGCTTTTCGCCCCTTTCTTTGTCGATTACAAAGGCTTCATGCTCAGTGGAAATGGTCGAAAATCCATGTTACACTCAGATTCGCGGGTGAAGGTATTCGCCCCGAGTTTGCTGAAGTTGCCGAACTGCGCTCCCCCAAAGCCTTTCGGCTGTATTCCTGTTAGCAGGTCATCAGGCGACAGTCTCGTCTTTTTCCTTTGCCATCCGGCTTACAACGGTTCCTCCCGTGCCCCGGGGTGGTCTGGTAGGTTGTGGAACGACCGGCTGGGTTCCTTCATACAATTTCGGGGGGATTCTACATATCTTATTTCAAAACTGTTGGTAACCAGCTACGTTGTTGCTCTAAACATTTCATGACCTAGCCTTTTTTATCCCTTTGCTGCAAGTAGCTTTTCTACGGCTGTCAGTGATGTTGAAGTTATTCGTCAAAAATATATACAAAGGTTTGTTCCTTTATCAAGAGACCTGTCAATGAGTTTTCCCGGCATATCCTCCCTTCCGTTGGTCAGTCCGGTATTCCAGTTTCCTCATTGCCATCCTGAAACGGAACATTTCAACCTGGTATAATTTTTTTAATAACTTAAAATTCATCATCATGACAACTTTTGAAAAGCATTACATCGGGAAAGGCAAACAGGTAGAAGGCCTTGAAATCGTAAGAGTAACATTACCAGTAGTTGGCCTCGAAGCCGCATTTTTTGAAAAAGAAGGCGTAAAATACCTTTTGTTCGAAATTGCTAAACTGAAAGAACCCGACAAATTCGGTCGTACCCATACCTGCTACTTTCAGACCAAAAATTACTCCGGGGAACCGAAAGATCAGGAACCAGAGCAAGCCCAAAAGGCTGGCAAAAAGAAATCAAAAAAACAGACTGCAGAAACCGAGGATGACCTTCCGTTCTAGCAGGAACAAAAAAAGCCGAAAGGCTTTTTTTTATGGTCGTCAAAATAATTGACCATTCAACGATTGATTAGCGACGATTTTCACTCGCACCAGCCGTAAATTTAAAGGGTCAAATCTCAATTTAAATCGAGCATTTCTGCTTAATTATGCTTTTAATACAGAATTGTGATATTTCCATAAAATACACTATATCAGTAAGTAGTAAATAATTTTAATTTTTTGTAGAAAATATACTTTGATATTTTCTACAATTGATTGGTGGTTTTATGAAAAATAATGACTAGCCTTGTAGAGTTAATCTTTAACTGTAATTTGAAAACAACATTAGGACATATCGCCAGCATACAAACAGGAGTTTTTGCAAAGCCAGCTTCAAAAGGAGAAATCGTTTATCTGCAAGCCAGGTTCTTTGATGAAAATGGATTACTCATTGGTGAACTACATCCTGATTTATTGGCTGATGATATAAATGAAAAACATCTTCTGAAACTTGGGGATGTGCTATTTGCGGCTAAAGGTAATAAAAACTTCGCGGCAGTATTTGAAGACCGGTATCCGAAGTCTGTTGCGTCTACTTCCTTTTTTGTTATTCGCTTAAGGGATAACACGACATTACCTGAATATTTTGCCTGGTTCATGAATAGCCCTACAACTCAGCTATTCCTGAAATCTACAGCCCTAGGTTCTTCCATCGCTTCAATTTCAAAATCAGTTTTAGAAAAGCTTGAAATGCTTGTTCCTGATATTCAAACTCAACGAGTCATTCTTGAAATTTCGAGACTGAGAAGCCAGGAAAAAAAAATGAGGCAGAAAATTGAATCACTTCAGGAAATCATTATTCAAAAAAAAATAAATAACGCAATCAAATAAACCATGATTAAAAAGATTACACAGAAAGATATTAACGATGCTGTTTGGAAAGCCTGTGATACTTTTCGCGGAAGCATTGACCCCAGTATCTATAAGGATTATGTACTGACCATGCTTTTCGTAAAATACCTTAGCGATGTTCGTGACGACAAATATGAGACACATCTGGCCAAATACAATGGCGACAAGGAGAGAGCAGAAAGAGCGATGAAACACGAACGCTTTGTGGTGCCAGAACAAAGTCATTTCAACTATTTGTATGATCATCGGAATGAACTCAATATTGGTGAGTTGATTGATATTGGTTTGGAAGATCTGGTGGAAGCCAACCGAGATAAACTATACAGCGAAGATGGTGCCGGAATTTTCCAGAACATCAATTTCAACAGCAGCGTGTTGGGTGACACAAAAGATAAAAACACACGTTTAAAAAACCTGTTACTCGATTTTAACAAAGACACTTTAGACTTGCGTCCATCGCACCTGGAAGGAACTGATATTATTGGTGGTGCATATATGTTCCTGATTGAAAACTTTGCCAGCGATGCCGGTAAAAAAGCCGGGGAATTTTTCACCCCTAAAGAAGTTTCTACACTCATTGCGAAACTTACCAAATCGAAACCCGGATCGCGGATTTGCGACCCTACTTGTGGCTCTGCCTCCTTGCTGATCAAGGCTGGTGAGGAAGTTGGCTCCGATAATTTTTCGCTCTTCGGACAGGAAGCCAATGGAAGTACCTGGGCACTGGCGGTAATGAATATGTTTTTGCATGGATTTGACAAAGCTACGATTCGTTGGGGTGATACCATTCGTAACCCGAAACTGAAAGAAGGCGATGCACTAATGAAGTTCGATACGGTGGTGGCCAATCCGCCATTTAGTTTAGACAAATGGGGAAAGATTGATGACAAGGAAGAAAACAAATCCAGTGACAGCTTTGACCCGGAAACCGACCAATACAATCGTTTTTGGAGAGGTACTCCGCCAAAGAGCAAGGGTGATTGGGCTTTTATTAGCCACATGATTGAAACCGCTCATGAAGGCCACGGAAGAGTTGGAGTTGTTGTTCCTCATGGAGTTCTATTCCGTGGAGCCAGCGAAGGAAAAATCCGACGAAAAACCATTGAAGAAAACATACTGGAAGCCGTAATTGGTTTACCCGCCAACCTGTTTTTCGGAACTGGCATTCCTGCAGCTATTTTAATTTTCAACCGGGGCAAAGTCAACAATACCAATGTGCTGTTTATTGATGCCAGCAAACAATACGAATCGGCTAAAAACCAGAACAGACTAAGACCCAACGATATTGATCACATTGTTGATACTTACCGCCAATTCAATGAGGGCAAATTACCAGCCGGAATTGTGGAAGACAAATTCAGTTTCGTCGCTACGTTTGAAGAAATTCAGGAAAACGATTTTAACCTGAACATTCCCCGATATGTGGATACCTTCGAAGAAGAAGCCGAAGTGGATATCGCTGAGGTTCAGAAAGAAATTGATAAATTGGAAGTGGAATTGAAATCGGTACAAGTCGAGATGGACAAATACTTAAAAGAATTGGGAGCTTAGCATGAAAGTACAATACGCCTCCGATTTACATTTGGAATTTCCCGAAAATAAGCAGTTTCTCAAAACGAACCCATTGAAACCTATGGGTGATGTTTTAGTGCTTGCTGGCGATATTGTGCCTTTTAAAGTTATGTCCCAACATGCAGACTTTTTCACATATGTTTCCGAGAATTTTAAGACTACCTACTGGATTCCCGGAAATCACGAATATTATTATTCCGATGTGACCGAAAAATCGGGAACTTTCATGGAAAAAATAAAAGAGAATGTTTTTTTGATAAATAATAAAACCGTTATTCTCGATGATGTCAAATTTATCTTCTCAACCTTGTGGTCGAAGATTAGACCTGAAAACGAATGGTATATCGAGCGTGGCATGAGCGATTTTAAGGTGATTAAAAACGGGCAATTCCACTTTTCTTCCTCAAAGTTCAACGAACTTCATGAGGCTTGTATTGATTTTCTAAAGCAGGAGCTGGCAGGGAATCAGGCTAACAAAACGGTGGTGGTTAGCCATCATGTGCCTACCCTGATGAATTATCCGGAAACCTTTAAAAACAGCGTGTTGAACAATGCTTTTACTGTAGAGCTATTCGATTTGATTGAAGCATCTGGACCAGATGCTTGGATATATGGTCACAGTCATGTAAATACTCCTGATTTTAGTATTGGTAGAACAAGACTTCTTACTAATCAATTAGGATATGTTAGAAACAATGAACATACTTCTTTTGGTAATAGTACAACTTATAATTTAGATGATACTATTGATACACATGATAATAAACCTATATTTGTATAATATACCTGATAGGTTTACCACTACTAAATATGTTTACGATGGAGAACATGATAATGAAGCTGCAAAAATACATTGAAGATATTCTGGGATATGTGATGGTAATAATGCCGATACCTAAACAAGAACTAGGGAACCTACCCATGTACATAAATGAAATATACAACCTCCACCGGGTAACATTGGGCGACATCCATTTTGTTCTAATCGAATATAAAGATGTAGATGCCTTTAGCATTTCACAATTAGAGAAACATAGCGAATTAATTAATACTAATCTTAACCAAAAGGTTGTTTTACTTGCCAAAGATATTTCTGCCTTATATCGTAAAAGGCTAATAGAAAAAGGCATAAACTTTATTGTGCCGGATAAGCAGCTGTTTTTGCCTGAATTCCTCATGGATTTAAGAGAAGTAAATCAAAATGCGGGAAGAAAAAAGAAAACAGAAAAACTATTACCTTCTGCTCAGTTCATTCTTATCTATCACTTACTACAAAGACCGAATACAGGGCATATTGGAAATGATAGCTTTACTCAATTAGCATTAAGATTCGGTTATACCAAGATGGCAATAACCAAAGCTGTTGATAATTTGGATTATCTTGGACTTTGTGAGGTTGAAGGCACAAAAGAAAAATACATTCGGTTCGCTAGCGATAAAGGGCAACTTTGGCATTTAGCTTTACCACTATTGGTAAATCCTGTGTTAAAAATAATTTATGTTGACGAAATGCCGGAAGGAATGCATTTGCTTAAAGCTAACGAGTCTGCCCTGCCCGAATACAGCGACATGAATCCAAGCCAGCAAAAGTATTATGCCATTGAGAAAGGTAAGTTTTACGATTTGAAAAAAAATGGGCAGTTAAAAAACCCCAACGAACATGAGGGAAAGTATGGTCTGGAGGTATGGAAATACAACCCGGAACCGCTGGTTGAAATTTTAAATATTAATATGAGCGTAGTTGATCCGCTTTCACTCTATTTAAGCCTGAAAGAAAATCGTGACGAACGCATTGAAATGGCACTGGAGCAAATTTTAGAACACTTCTTATGGTAAAAGGATTAGACCTATTTAAAGCATATTTTGCAGCATTTCCTGATAACTACCTGATTATTGGTGGAACAGCCCGTGATATCATCATGGAAGATGCCGGTTTTGAGCCCAAAGGAACCAAGGATATTGATATGATTTTGGTAGTTGAAGCCTTAACCGCAGAATTCGTTATGCAGTTTTGGCAATTTGTGGAAGATGGAAATTATGAGCACCAGGAAAAGAGCACCGGTGAACGACAATATTATCGGTTTTACAATCCTGTAAATAAAGAATTTCCTGATATGATTGAGCTATTCTCGCGTAAACCTGATGCTGTTTTGTTAAACGAACCGGCACATTTAACTCCAATTCCTGTTGAAGCTGAACTCGCAAGTCTTTCGGCCATTTTATTAAGCGACGATTATTACAATTATATTTTAACCCACAGTTTTATTGAAAATGAAGTGCATTTGGCTAAAACGGAATCGCTCATTTGCTTAAAATCGCGGGCTTATAATGATATGACCATTCGCAAAGCACAAGGTGAAAATATTGACAGTAAGAAAATACAAAAACACAAAAGCGATATTTTTAGATTAGCTGTTACGTTAGCACCAGCTGATGTTTTTGAATTGCCCCAAACCCTAAAAACCGATTTACAAAACTTTGCTGCAGATGTTGCCGATAATTTACCTGGTAAAGAACTGTTTAAAGCTATGGGGCTGGGAACAACAAACCCACAAAACGTATTAACCCAAATACTTAAAAGCTTTCAATTAGATGGAAAATAAAACCACAAAACCCTTTTACAATACCACCATTCCAAGCGATTGGGAGGTGAAAACCTTAGGCCAATTAGGAATGTTTTCAAAAGGGAAAGGCATATTAAAGGAACAAGTTATATCTGAAGGTTTTCCATGTATTCGATATGGGGAAATATATACAACGCATGATTTTATCATAAATGAATTTAAATCATTTATCAACGAAGCTGTTACTCTTGAAAGTAAAGAGATAAAAAATGGTGATATTTTATTTGCTGGTTCCGGAGAGACTGTAGAAGAAATTGGGAAAGCTGTGGCTTATACTGGCGACAAAAAAGCATTTGCAGGTGGCGATATTATTATTCTTTCCACAATAAGCGAAGTTAATGTTGAGTGTCTTTCATTTGCTTTAGAAACTGATTTTGCAAAGAGGCAAAAAAGAGTCTTAGGGCAGGGAAATTCAGTAGTTCATATCTATTCAAGTGACTTAGCAAAAGTTAAAGTTCCTCTCCCTCCTCTCCCCGAACAAATTGCCATAGCCCATGTCCTAAGTTTAATGGACTCGGCCATCAACCAAAACAACCAACTTATTGCCCAAAAAGAACTCCGCAAAAATTGGCTAATGCAAAATTTATTGACCGGAAAGAAAAGGTTGAAGGGGTTTGAGAATGAAAAGTGGAAAGTAAAATTATTAGAAGATGTACTGATTCCTGTTTCACGCCCAGTTGATAAACCAACTTCAGCATTTCTTGCAATGGGAATTCGTAGTCATGGAAAAGGAACATTTCTTAAACCTGATTTTGAGCCTAGCAAAATAGAAATGGATACACTTTTCGTTGTCAGAGAAAACGATTTAATCGTGAATATCACCTTTGCCTGGGAACAAGCCATTGCAATTGTTGGGAAACAAGATGACGGAGCATTAGTTTCTCATCGTTTTCCAACATTTACTTTCAACCAGAACAATGGCGTTATGAATTATTTCCGGCACTTTATCCTTCAACCCAAATTCAAATATTTATTGGATCTGATTTCGCCAGGTGGTGCAGGAAGAAACCGAGTATTAAGTAAAAAGGATTTTTTAAAACTTGAAGTGAAAATTCCTTCAGTTGAAGAACAAATCGCCATTGCCCAAGTGCTGCAAGCAGCAGATAAAGAAATACAACTGCTCAAAGCCAAAACCGATAAGCTGCGCGAGCAGAAAAAGGGGATGATGCAGGTGCTGTTGACAGGAAAAAAACGATTACAACAAAAATAAAAAGATATGGTAACTAATTTTTATCCAATAAATTTCGATTTCGATGAATATCAAGTTTTAAGAGTTAAATCAGAGCCGGATTTATTGAAAGAACTCAGAGAAAAATATAACTCAACCCATTCTTTCTTTAAACATGGAGATTTCATTTATATCTCAAATAAAAATGGAGAAGATTTAGGTATTGGAGAAACTGAACCAATGTCTGTTTTTGAGGATAGAAAAATTACTGCATCGCTAATTAAACATATATTTTTCAGAACTTTCCTTGAGACATATCCTAAATATAAACCAAACAGTTTTTACCCATTCATATTTCAATCAAAGAAGAATGAGAATGATTTAATTCATAGATTTCTGCCCCAAGGATTAAAAGGTAGATTATCATATACAAAGCAAATTGAAGTTCAATTGCGAACCTGTATAATTAATGGAGAGGAACAATTTGGGTTTCTTGTTAATGTGAACAGAAATTGGAAGTTAGATATAACTTGCAAAGAGCTTGTAGACAAGGGATTTAGACTTGTGGGTTGTGAGGTTAACCATTCAGAAGTAATACCCGAGGCGCAAAACGTTCTTTTGCCAAATGAATCATTAATTGGAACCGTAAAAGAAATAGAAAATAATCTCGCAATTGTTGAAACGAATGAGGGCGAGCAATCATTTAGCCTTAATGAGCTTTATCTTAGGAAAACACATAAGAATATAAAAGAATTTTTAGGTTTTGCATTACGAAGTTCAGATAAGGCTGATTCACTTCTGGAAAAATTGAAAACGGAGAAATCCAATACAATTATCCCGAAACGTATTTTGTCTGATTTTCAATCTGCTTCAAAACTACTATTCTTTAATAGCCAGCAAGAATCTTTAAGTTTTGAAAATAAAGATGGTTTCTGTTTTACTATTTCACCATCAAAAAACTTAGCATACAAGAACTTTACACTTGAATCACCAACCTTCGTATTTGACCCATCAAGGGTAAGGGTGGCTACTGGTGCAGATTATGGATTAAGAAGATTTGGCCCCTATGATTCATCTCAATTTACACCAAAATCACCTAAGCTTTTGGTAATATGCCATAAAGAGAATAGAGGTAAAGTGGCTGAATTCCTAAAAGAACTTATTGATGGAATGCCTAATTCCCAATATTTCACAAAAGGATTTCAGGCAAAATATGAACTTCACAAAATTGATTATGATATTCAGGAGATCACCTCTTATGAAATTGAACAAATCAAAAAAATAAATTCAAAACTTAATTATACCGCTGATATTGTAATTCTCGAAATACCTTCCTATTTAAAAGAAATAAAGGAAGTTAATAAAAGTCTTTATTATCAAACAAAAGCATATTTCTTGAATCTCCAAATACCAATACAAATAGTTAATTCCGAGAATATAATTAGGTATGATGAATACAAATTAAATGCTATCAGCCTCCAAATGTATGCAAAACTTGGTGGTGTGCCATGGACGATACTTACAAAGGAATCTATTGATAGAGAAATAATTGTAGGAATAGGTAATTCTACCTTTCGAAATAATATATATGCTGGAAATGAACAGGAAAGAATTGTCGGGATTAGCACATTTTTTTCGGGCGATGGTCAGTACATGATGTCTGGAAATATTAAAGATGTTCCCTACGATGAATACTTTCAAGAGCTTTTAGATAGCCTGAAAGAATCTATTGAAACTTTGTCAAAGGAATATGGATGGCGTGAAAATGATACTGTTAGGTTAGTGTTCCATATTTTTAAGCCGATCAAAAATGTTGAGTTCGAAGTAATAAAGGAACTTGTTACAACTATTACTAAATATAAAATCCAGTTTGCTTTTGTAACTGTTAGTGATTTCCACCCATTTTTAATGTATGATGAATCCCAAAAAGGAATTGTTAAATATGGGAAACCCATCGGCGATTTTGTACCTAAAAGAGGCGAAAATATCGTATTGAATGACTATTCTTGTCTGGTTCAGATGCTTGGGGTTGACGAAATGAGAACCTCTAAACATGGAGCAAGTCATCCTTTATTAATCAAAATTTTAAGACCTACTTCTTTTGAAGAAGGAGACAATTTAAAAGAACTCCTGTTTTCAGATTTACATTACATTACCCAGCAAATCTTTAAATTCAGCCTTCTTTCATGGAGAAGTTTTATGCCAAACCAAAATCCTGCTACTATGCAATATTCTAATTTGATTGCTAAAATATTAGGTAAGCTTCGAACCATGCCTGGCTGGAAATCAGAAGTTATAAATCTAAACTTAAAATATAAAAAATGGTTTCTCTAATTGAACGAAATAGTTACGTTTCAGATTTAAAGAGAAATACTAAATTCAATCAGTTTATCTCTTTTGTCAATTGCTCATCGGTTGAAAGAATTGATTATGATATTGAAATTGACCGACTATTTAATAATACTTTGCTCTCGATTAAACAAGGGAATAAACAATTGTTTCATCAAGTATATTCTCAAATATCAGAAAGACAACCGAATAAAAATTCTCCAATACTTCATGAGGATCTATTGTTATTTGCCCTTATTGTAGGATTAATTAAATTTAAATCAGAATCAAACTGGCTGATTAGAGCCATTCAATCCCGAGAGAGTTCGGAAAAAGAAGGTACATTAATTAAGAATACTTTTCTAAGTATTCTTAATGGTAATTATAAAAATAAAGAAAACTTGTTTCAGGTAATAATCGTCATTGAAAATTTGTTGGATTTAGAATTGATTTCCTGGGAAGAAAAATCTGATTTTTATGCAAAAATAACAAGCGATAAGTTAGATTTATATAAATCTGATTTTTTGAATATTATCTCGTTACGAGCTTTTGACATAGTACTTATTGAAGGAGACAAATCAGACACAAGTAATTTTGCATTCTTGTCAAGTTTTGAAAAGAAATTCCTTAATAGAACGAATATTATTTCCAATATTATTTATTTCATCCTGGTAATTGCCGTTGCAACTGCATTAATAAAATTTGCTGTGAACCCCAAATACAAAGACATAATAGATAAATTTTTTCCCATTTCAGGAGCAATAGGCATTTCGATACTTTCATTAGTTAGTAGAAAAAAGTTGATTCCATTTTTTGAAAATGGAATTAAATTAGGTTTTGGATATAAAAAGAAATAATCAAATGAGACAATAGAATAACTAAAAACGCTTAAAAAAAAGCGAAGATTAAGTGAGTTCGCGACATGTGTACAATGCCATGAGATCGGAATTTGAAGGAATAAAAATGTGAATAATTACCTCAGTGATAATTCTCCATATTTGGCCCACAATTCTCCATATTTCTGGCAGTAATAATTTAGGAATAATAAAATGTATTGATATATAAGACTTTAGTAAGATTGACTTTGAATAATCAATTCTCCAAAAAGCGATAAAATTCTCCAAAACAGTAAAAAGAATGGATACACCAAGCTTTAAAGAAGATCATATTAGCCAGATACCAGCTTTGCAGCTGTTGCAAAAATTAGGCTATACCTATCTCAGTTCGGCAGAAGCAGAAAATCTTAGAGGCGGAAAAACCAGTAATGTTTTATTGGATGATATTTTGCGTAAACAGTTGAAAGAAATCAACTCGGAAAAACGAATCAGTTCAACCAAGACCACCTACATCAGCGATGCCAATATTGAAAATGGAATTCGGGTCTTGAAGGAATTGCCGATGAACGAAGGATACATTTCAGCCTGCGAAACGGCTTATAACCTGATCACGTTGGGGAAAGCATTTGAACAAAGTTTTGATGGAGATAAAAAAAGCATTACGCTTCAATACATGGATTGGAAAAATCCGGAGAACAATGTATTTCATGTAACCGAAGAGTACAGTGTAATGCGCAGCACCAGCAAAGAACATTACCGGCCCGATTTGGTACTGTTTGTTAATGGTATACCAATTTGTGTGATCGAGTGCAAGCGACCTGACATGAAAGAACCATTGAAACAGGCCATCAGTCAACATTTGCGCAGTCAGCAGGAAGACGGCATCCGGGCCTTGTATGTCTATTCTCAACTGACATTGAGTTTGGCAACACAGGAAGCATCCTATGCTACCAATGCTACTCCTGAAAAGTTTTGGGCAAAGTGGGAAGAAAAATTCAACAATGAAGAAGAAGAAAAGATATACAGAACCAATTTACAGGAATTAAAAAATCAGTCTTTAGATCCGGAGCAGAAAAACAAATTATTTGCTGATCGTTATAAATATATTAGGCAGTATTTTGATGATCTGGAGAATGAAAATATATTGCCAACTATCCAGGATGAATATTTATATGGTTTATGCAGACCGGAGCGGCTGATGGATATTATTTTCAATTTCGTTCTGTTCGACAATGGAGAGAAAAAAATAGCACGATACCAACAGTTTTTTGCCGTCAAAAAATCTATGAGGCGAATCCTTCAAATTGATGGTGGAAGGCGAAATGGTGGAGTGATCTGGCACACCCAGGGAAGTGGAAAATCTTTAACCATGGTTATGCTTGCCCAGGCCATTGCCATGGAAAAATCAATTCGAAATCCGAAAATAGTTTTGGTAACCGACCGTACTGATTTGGATTCTCAAATTACCGGTACTTTTCGGAAATGTGGAATGTTTGTGGAAAATGCCACCACCGGTCAACGATTGGTTGAGTTGCTTGAAAGTAAAAGCGATTCAGTAGTCACCACCATCATCAACAAGTTTGTGGCTGCCATCAGAAAAATCGGCAACCCGTTGCAGAGTCACGACATTTTTGTTTTGGTTGATGAAGGACACCGGACCCAGCATGGAACTTTCAACATTGAAATGCAGAAAACCCTGCCAAATGCATGTTTCATTGCAATGACAGGTACGCCACTCTTTAAAAAAGATAAAAGTACAGCAGCGAAATTTGGTGGTATTATAGATGCATACACGGTTGATCAGGCCGTAAAAGACAAAGCTGTAGTTCCACTTTTGTATGAAGGAAGATTGGCCAGGCAAATTGTAAACGGAAGTCCGTTAGACACATTTTTCGAAATGGTTTCAGAACCATTGACTGAGTACCAAAAAGTCGACTTCAAAAAGAAGTTCAGCAGAGCAGACCAGTTGAACGGTGCCGAACAAAAAATATATGCGATTGCATGGAACATCAGTATGCATTTTCGCGACAATTGGCAAAATACTCCATTTAAAGCTCAATTGGTTTGCGACAAAAAAATAAATGCCATTCGTTACAAGGAATTTCTGGACGAAATTGGATTGGTAAGCAGTGAAGTACTGATTTCATCCATCGATGAAAGAGAAGGTGAAGACAGCGCCTATGAAAAATCCACGGAGAAGGAAAATCGTTTTTGGAAAAAGATGATGGATGAACATGGCAATTCCAAAAAATATGAAAAAAATATCATTAGCCGGTTCAAAAATCAAAAAGATCCTGAAATCATTATTGTAGTAGATAAATTGCTTACTGGCTTTGATGAACCGAAGAATACAGTGTTGTATCTGACCAGGAACCTTCAGGGACATAAACTTTTACAAGCAATAGCGAGGGTAAACCGTATTTATCCGGATAAGGAATTTGGCTATATCATTGACTATTATGGCGTGATTGAGAATTTGGATGATGCCTTGCAATTGTATTCATCGTTCGAAGAATTTGATTCAGATGATCTGGAAGGCACTTTGGTAAACATCAACGAAGAAATTAAAAAGCTTCCTCAAAAGTTTTCAGAATTATGGGACATCTTTAAAACCATCACCAATAAACGTGATGCTGAAGCTTATCAATTGTTACTGAAAGATGAAGCAATACGAGCTTTGTTCTACGATAAACTGGCAGCATTTGCAAAAGGTTTGAAATTGGCGCTTTCATCCATCCAGTTTTATAATCAGGTTGATAAAAAAACGATCAACCGTTACAAAGCAGATTTGATCATGTTTGTAAAATTGCGATTAGCAGTAATTGAAAGATATTCAGATGTAATTGACTACAAGCAATACGAAGGTCAGATTCAAAAATTAATTGACACACACATTACCACCGAGAAAGTTGAAATCATCACAGAGCTGGTGGATATTTTTGATAAAGAAAAATTTCAGCAGGAAGTAGAAAATACAACAGGAAAAGCAGCCAAAGCTGATAAGATTGCCAGCAGAACGTCGAAACACATTTCGGAAAAAATGGATGAAGACCCGGCATTCTACAAAAAGTTTTCACAAATGCTGAAAGAAACCATTGCCGATTACGAAGCCAAGCGGATTAATGAAGTCCAGTATCTCAACAAGGTTCAGGAAATCATGAACAATGTATTGGCACATACTGATAGTGATATTCCTGAAGCATTGAAAGACAAAGATGTTGCAAAGGCATTTTATGGCTTGAATGTTGAATCACTAAGCGATAAAATTCAGGATCCAATAGTAAGACGAGAGATTTCAACACAGGCAGCTTTGAACATAGATGAAATGATTCAAAAAGCAGTTTTGGATCACGGTAAATCAATCATCGACTGGCAATATAAAACCAATATTACCGGAAAGCTGCAAATTGAAATCGGTGATTATTTGATCGATGAAGTGCGAGATAAATACAATATCAGCCTATCTTTCGGTGAACTGGACGATATTGCCAACAAATGCCTTGAAGTAGCTAAAATTCGTTATAAGTAATGAAAGACGCCATTTTATTCGGATCAAAACAAATAGATTTTCAGTTGGAATTTTCCAGTCGCAAATCACTTGGCATAACTGTGACACCAGATTTAGATGTGATTGTTAAAGCCCCAATCGACACACCGATCGAAAAAGTAAAGGAAAAGCTTCGAAAAAAAGCACCGTGGATAATTAGACAACAAAGCTTTTTCCTGGCATTTCATCCAAAAATGACAGATCGCAAATATGTCGGAGGAGAAACTCATCTTTATCTGGGCCGCCAGTACCGTTTGAAAATTATCACAGAAGGTGTTGAAAGTGTCAAACTTAAAGGCAAGTTCATTGAGGTTACAACTCTTGATAAAGCCAGGGTTAAACAACTGGTAGGCAATTGGTATTTGAATAATGCAAAAAGGAAGCTTCATGCAATTGCCATTGAGTTGATTGAAAAGTTCAAAAAACACAAAGTTGAACCCAGCTCAATCATATTGAGAGAAATGCCGACGCGCTGGGGTAGCTGCACTACCAAAGGGAAAATCATCCTAAATCCGGAATTAATAAAAGCCCCCAAAGGCTGTATTGAATATGTGATCATTCATGAACTTTGCCATTTAATCCATCATGACCATACCCAGAAATTCCTTGATCTTCAAACCAAAGAAATGCCAAACTGGGAAAAATGGAAAATGAAGCTGGAGAAGTTACTTGCATAATTTCTGTACGATAAGGTATTACTCTCACTCAATTTTAGCGCAAAGTTATTTACGCATTCCGGAAAAGTCAAGGGTGGCTTTCCCTTCCGCACTTTCCACCAACGCCACGCTTCTCGCTCGGTCAAAAACCTAAGGCCCCTCGACTGTTTCACACTCAGGGGACGTTAAGTTTTATGACATTCGCCCTATGACAAGATTCCGGTCTGCTCAATGTGCATTTGGCTCAAAATTAATTGGCGAGCCAGAAGCCATAAAAAATCCACAAGGCAGTGGTGACTTGTTATGCAAAAGAATTTATTTACTCCGGTGCCAGTGTTTAATTCAACATTGTGTGAAATTGAAATCAGTTACAAACCAAAGTACAAAGCATCCGAATTACCCAAAGTGGTGACTTCCGGAGATGCTTACGTCTGTTTGAAGGATGTTTTTCCCAGCCTCGACTATCGGGAATATTTCTACATTCTATGCCTGAACCGGAACAACAAAGTACTGGGCTACTGCCAGATTTCAGCTGGAGGAATTTCAGGAACAGTTGCAGATGTGCGAATGATTATGCAAACAGCCTTAAAATCAAATGCATGTAGTTTGATATTGAGTCATTGTCATCCTTCGGGGAACCTGCAACCCAGTGAAGCCGATAAGGATCTGACCAAAAAGATCCGCGAAGCTGGTAAGGTTCTCGACATTGCAATATTGGATCATCTAATCCTTACTTCAGAAACTTATTTCTCATTTGCGGATGAAGGATTGATGTAGAAAAAAGGCTTCGGCCTTTTTTTTTGTTCACCTTCTTGATTGTTATTCATTATTGTATTAACACGTATTTTTTTATCAAAGAAAGGTTTTAGTCCAAATATTTTTTTGTTTAAAAAAATGAATCCCGGTCTTTAACTGGGACTTTTAATTGGTCCGCCTATACAATACCGTTCGCTGAACTTTGGTCAATTAGCCAGTTGAACTTGTCTTTACTCATGCAATCTGCATGATCGGTATTTGAAATCAAAACTATCTATCACCAAAACGACCCTCCCCGCCAGGGGAAGGCTAATGGATAGGGCTCTAAATTTTCATCATATACCTATAGAAATCGAGACTATTTGTCGAAAGCAGGTTCTCATTTGTTAATAAGTCAATAGCAAAATGTTAAATAATTTGGAAATGAAATTTTATGATTCTGTTATTTATTATATTTCATAAATAAACCTGATTTGAGTTTTTTTTATAAGTGAAAATTTAATAATTAAACTTTATGTCATGGAGAAGCACATTCAAATTATTACAGACTTGTCATTAAAACTGGATGAACTGAGTGATTCTTCCGGTTATATTCTTGAGAAATTGGAACTGGCAATTGGTTGTTGTAAAACAGCCCTGGAACAAATGCGTGAGTTCGTTCTTCAGGAAGGTTTTCCGGACCAAAAAAGCGAGATTCATTTTTTCAAAAAACTGAAACCATCAGTTAACAGTAAATTGATTTATTATTTGCAGGTTTTTGACATTCAGAGTAAACTTCCGATTGCTGATGATCAAAAAGTAATTCAATATTTAAAGAAAAGGATTGATAGGATTCATGAATTTACCTTGGAATATCAGGCTGAAGTTCAGTATTTTCAATGTGGTTTTATCCATTTTGATAAGAATTATTTTACCCGGGGCGATACTGAAATTCCCCTTCCCAAAAGAAATCTGAATTTTCTGGTTGATGAGCAGTTTAATAGCTGGCACGATCATACTTTTTCAAAAATTATCGCCAACCAGATGTTGACAATTTATATCCAGGATGAGATCAAAAAGCTGGAAGGAAATGAAAAGAATCCGCAGTTGAAATTGACAACGACCTTAAAATGGACAGGTTATAAAATATACGTGTATGAAATAATTTATGGTATGTACCTGACAGGGATGATTAATCAGGGCAACGCAAATTTACAAACAATCGCTAGATCGTTTGAGCAATTGCTTGGGATTGAATTAAATGACATTTACGGATCTTTCAGTGAAATGAAAAAACGAAAAATAGACCGTACAAAGTTTCTTGATATGATGAAAAGTATGCTTGAAAACAAAATGGATGAATCTGATTTAGAATAGTTACGTTGATTTTTTTAGAAATAAATATTCAGGTATACTTGAATCGCAAGCTCAGTGTATGCAAAAAGATTTAGGCGTCGACTTTCTGCTCTATGGAGTTTTTTTTCTTCAAATTGTAAAAAAAGTTTCTTCACATTAATTTATCCAAACTGTGTCATTTTTGGTTAATTCTTTTAACATGATCATCAACGCAAATATCAATTGAACTCATATGAATATCAATTGTATTATTAATCAATAATCTACTTAATCATATAAAACACCCACCTTGGTTGCAACTGTGGTAAAAAATAGTTTTGAAAGCCTGATTTTTGGAAAAATTCAAAGTGAATCATTCAAAACTAAAAATTATGGCAACAGAAATTATTACCACAGACGACCTCCGGGAATTCAAGATCGAATTACTTACCGAGTTCAAAAAGATGCTCAAAGAGCAAAATGGACAGCCAGCCAAAAAGTGGTTGAAATCCTATGAAGTAAAAAAACTGCTGAGTATCTCTCCGGGGACACTTCAAAACCTGCGGGTAAACGGCACCCTTCCATTTACCAAGATAGGTGGGCAGATGTTTTATGATTATGAAGATATCCGAAAAATGCTTGAGCCGATCAAGCCCCAAAACCGGTTCAGCTTCGATCAAAAGCGATGAATTATATCAGGCATCTATCCGGCTTTTTTGTCCGGTTAGCGGATGATGAGCGAATGACACCTTATCATATCAGCCTGTATCTCGCACTATTTCAGCAATGGAATTTGGAGCGGTTTGCGGATCATTTTGCCATTTCGCGAAGTGAAATGATGCAAGTCTCCCGGATCGGTTCGGTGAATACTTATGCCCGATGCATGAAAGAGCTTGAGCAGTGGGGTTACATCAGATATGCTCCATCATCTAATCTTCATACAGGAAGTCGGGTTGCCTGTATCAGATTTGATACCGCAACTGATACCGCAAGGAATACTGAAAGTGACACCAGAATTTCCAGCAGTATTGAAAATGATACTGCAACTAATACAGCAATTGATACCGGTATTTCCAGCAGTATTGAAAATGATACTGCAACTGATACCGCAAGAGATACCGGTAGATCCTCTGGTATCGAAAGTGATACTGCAAGTGATACCGCAAGAAATACCAGTAGTTCCAGTAGTATCGAAAGTGAGACTGCAAGGAATACTGCAAGAGATACCGGTAGTTCCACTGGTATCGAAAATGATACTGCAACTGATACAGCAAGTGATACTGGTACTTCCAGTCGTATTAAAAGTGAGACTGCAAGGAATACAGCAAGTGATACCGGTAGTCCCACTGGTATCGAAAATGATACTGCAAGGAATACCGCAAGTGATACCGGAGAGTCTACTGGTATCACAGCCGGTATCAAAAGTGATACAGCAAGTGATACACTCTTAATAAACATTATAAACAAAAATAAACTTAATAAAGAGAGAGGGGAAAATTTTGATTTTTCAAATGAAAAGGAAAAAACAAAAAATAAATTCCAAAACGAAAATTCAGAAAATCCGGAAGAAAATTTTCATCCGCCCGATTTTCAGGAAGTCGAAATTTTTTTCCGAAAAAATAACTACCCAATCACTCAATCCGATAAGTTTTACAACCACTACCAGTCGGTTGGCTGGAAGTTGGGCGGAAAAACAAAAATTATTGACTGGCAGGCAGCAGCCAGGAAGTGGATGATCAACACTAAAAATTTTGAACACAATGAAAGAAAACCCAATCACGTCAGGACCGGCCAACTCGGTGTCAACACGAACAAAGATTATTCTGAACCCTTATGAGCAAATAGCGGATTATAAAAGCGGAGTGTACAATTTTAGCTTTCCGACCAGTCTGCAATGGATGGAAGAACGGGGCAAAATCCTGTTTGGTGATCATTTTAAAATTGACCCTAGCGATCAGCCTTTGATCTACAAATTGCTGGTTTATGCCATTGGAGATCATGAAAATGCGGCCAAACACGGACTCAACCTGAAAAAGGGGATTTTACTTGGTGGCCCAATCGGTTGTGGAAAGACCTCGTTGATGAAATTAGTCAATTATTTTTTCCAGCGGGAAACCCAATATTCGGTGAAACCAACACGCGAAATCACCTTTGAATTTGAGCGTGATGGGTTTACTGTGATCAACTGGTATAGCAAAGGTTCTTATTTCAAAATTGGCAATATGCCTGTACCCAAGGTCTATTGTTTCGATGATCTGGGGCTGGAACAAACGCCTAAATTTTACGGCAAGGAGTGCAATGTGATGGCCGAAATCCTGCTTAACCGCTATGATCTGTATGTCTCCAAACGGATGATGACCCACATTACCACCAACCTTTCAGCTTCGGAACTGGAATCGATTTACGGCAACCGAATCCGCAGCCGTATGCGCGAAATGTTTAACCTGGTGGCCTTTGACAGGGATGCGAAAGATAAACGGATTTGAAGTTTATAGCCGCAAATCAGATCAGTTTTGACGTTGGATTGCCCAAATCGAAGTTCGGATACCTGCGGCCCATTCGCTTCATTTGCTCCGCATTTCGCGAACAAGCCTCGGTCAAGTGGGGAAGAGTTGATTTGTTTGGTTTACCCATACAAATCCACACTTCCCCCTTTTTTAAGCTGATTCCGCACTGTTTTTATGCCTGTCTCCCCAGCCTCCCTGTTCATCCGGCACATTCGCTTCTCTCGCTTCTTTGCTCCCTAATGCTGTTCGTGCCTCACAGGAAACGGTCGCTCATCTGCTTGCTCAGCTCATAAGCCGGATGAACCCCGCGGCAAGAGTGATTCCTTTCCTTCCATTACGCGATATCCCGCGCCAATTCCATTTCGCCTGCTCCGGCCTTTCCAAATCACACTGGCCTCACAAAAAGGCCGGAAACAAGCTCTATTTCATCCCGACACAATCGCTTCATTCCAGTCAAGTTACCACACTTGCCTTTAGCCCGCACACTTTAGCCAGATTCTCAGCAAATCAATGCTTCGGCAACGGCAAGAGCGTCCCAAATCTTTACGATTTTCGACCGTTTTTATCATTTGTTCGAGCTTTTGTGTTTTTTTCAAGCTCCAATGAAAATAATTTGGTTTTTCCAAACTAAACCATTGTGTTTCAACAGTAATTAGTTTGAATCATCGACTTAATAAAGTGATTTTCATCTTTATCCAAAAAGCGCTAAAATAAATTATTAAACCATAATATACTTAACTATATATAACACCCAAGTTGGGTACAACCTGGTAATTTTTTCCTTGCAATAGTTCAAATTTGCAGAGGGTGTTTTTCTCCGGATTTCCTGAATCAGGGAAAGAACGCTTAAAACTATTCCAGTAATAACCTTAAAAATTGAAGCTCTATGTTTGGATTGGACACCATCAGTTGGACCAAATTTATCTCCATGCTTTTTTTGCTTTGCAGCGTTTATTACGCCGCTGTTTTTATCCGAGCCTGGCTTAACCGCTCAGGCCGGACATCCGGCAATCTGTTTGAGAATGCCGATGAAACAGACATCTATCCTGAACGAATGATTCCTATTTCAGTTTCAGCATCCGATTATCCCGGAGAGCTGATTCCTTTTAACCATATCGAACCCATTGATTTGAAAGTGGATTTTTACCAGGACAATGGCATCGATGAAGGCTACAACATCGAGCTGTTTTATGAAGATCATCTTTCAAACAAACCCGAAATCCTTGGAAACATTCAGTTTCAACAATAATAAACCTTAGTTATTCATTTCTAAAAATCAAAATCACATGAAAAGAAGCGTTGCAAAAGTTTACCGAAGAGCAGAAACCATTCTTGCCGTTTTAATCCTTGGAGTATATTCTGCCGCTGCCCAGTCAGCTGCCGGAATTGACCAGGCTACCACTGAAGTAAGTTCTTATGTGGATCCGATTTCGAATCTGATTATTGCCATTGGTGCCGTGGTCGGGTTGATCGGTGGAGTCCGGGTTTATATCAAATGGCAGAGTGGTGATCAGGATACCCAAAAAGCCATCATGGGCTGGTTTGGTGCCTGTTTGTTCCTGATTCTGGTAGGAGTTGTTATTCAAGCATTCTTTGGTTAATGGAAGCCTGGCCAGTCAAAAAAGTGGATACCCGCTTATATATCAAAGGGCTTTCCGGCCCTTTGGTATTCCGGGCACTGTATGGCATCATCGCGGCTTTCCTGCTTTTCTCAGCACTCTATATTCTGATTGGTGTTTTTCCTGCAGTATTGATTGGCGTACCTGGGTTTTTTGCATACCTGTACCGGCTAAACACCATCCAAAAGAAATATGGTCCGGAAGGTTGGGGTAAAAAGCAAATCGCCGGAAAACTACCTCAATTTATCCGTTGCAAACGACGAATCCATCAATTTTCGTAAAGATGAAGATCAAGAACCTTGATAGTGTACTATCTGTGCTTGGATTTAACGGAGATGTCCAGGTCTCCAACAATCTTGACCTGACCATAGGCTTTCGGCTTAGGCTGCCCGAAGTCCTGTCATGCAGCAACGAACAACTTTATATGCTTCACGATACCTTCCAGCGGATGATCAATCTGCTGCCGGCGGGAAGTTTTATCCATAAACAGGATTTTTTCCTGATCAACGAATTCCATTCGGAAGAGCATGCGGACTTATTGGAACTCTATCAATTGATCGATCCGGTTAGCCTGAATAGTTCTTACTTAAACCATTTTGATGGTAGACATTATCTGAAACACGACTGTTGTTTTTACATCAGTTTGCTCAATAAAGGTCTTCTGAAAAACTACATGGAATCTGCTCTGATCTTTTCCCGGAAAGAACGCAATCTGGAAAAATTGCAGTACGACAAGATCAACGAACTCAGAAGTAATGTGATAGCCATCTTTAATCAGAACGGAATTGGATGCGACCCTATATCAAGGGAAGAAGCCATTGGCGACGAACATTCACTTGGACTAATCGAACGTTTTTTGAGCCTCAATTTTACCGAGAACAATCCGGCATTGGGAGGAATCGATTTTCGGGACCGGTTAAAAGTAATGGACCAGTTTGTCGATATTCTTAGTTTGAGCGATTACTCCCATATTCCGGCAGAACTTCGTCCGGTTTCAGAACATCCGCAGACCGGACTACCTGTATCGCTGGTCTACCCGGTTACGTATCACCTGCCGTTTTCGCACATCACTAACCAGTTTATCTACATTCCTGAACAGCAGGAAATCAAAGGTTTTTTGGAAGGAAGTTATAAGAAGATCTTCAGCCTCTCCAGGTTTTCTTCCGAGAATAAAGTTAATGCCGGGCTGATTGAATCTTTTCTGGATCAAGTGCAGACATCCGGAGAAAAGATCGTAAAAACCCATTTTAATGTGATGCTTTTCGATTCATCCCTGAAAGAACTGAAGCAGCACAAAAGCGAAACCAGTTCCGCTTTTTCGTTGATGAACTGTTTCCCGTATCAGCATACCCATGATCTGCCGATGCTGTTTTTCTCCTGTGTTCCTTTCTCCACGCAGCTACCGGAAACCGAACTGTTCATCATCCAGGTTCCACAAGCTTGTTGCTTGACCAACTTCGAGGGGGAACAGAAAAACAGCACTTCGGATTTTACCATCCGGCTTTCAGACCGGTTGGAAGGCTGCCCGGTAAAGATTGATGTTTCGGATGAACCGACGCATAAGCACCTGATTCATAACCAGAACAAGATCATTATCGGCGGATCGGGCTCCGGGAAATCCTTTTTTACGAACCACTTACTCAGGCAATACGCCGAAAGTGGAAACTGCCACATTGTTTTGCTTGACGTAGGCCGAAGCTACGAACTATTGACGATCTACCTGAATGAAAGGCTCAAAGACCAGGGTGGAGCCATGATGGTAGAGTTTACCACGGAAAACCCGATTTCGTTTAATCCATTTATTCTGGAAGGTGAATTGGATATAGAACGCAAACAAACGATCCTTTCGGTCATCTATACGATCTATAAAGAAAGCCTATCCGAAATGGAGAAAGATGTGATTGCCCATTGCGTCACTGAATATTTCGCAACAGATTCAGCAGAAAGATCCTTTAATGATTTTTACGAATTCAGCCAAAATTACATTCCGGAACTGGTCAAAGAGAAGTCCATCAAGTTTAATGTCAATGAGTTTTTCTTTATTCTGGGCAAATATTATCGCGGTGGAGAATATGACTATTTGCTAAACAAGGAGATGGACACCGATGTATTTTTCCATTGTCCTTTCATTGTTTTCGAATTGGACAACATTAAAGACCATGCAACGATTTTCCCGGTAGCTACGCTGATTATCATCGACATTTTCATGCAGAAGATGAGAAGGTTAAAAGGAGTAAGAAAGGTCATCTGCATCGAAGAAGCGTGGAAAGCCATTGCCACGCCCCAGATGGCTGCCTACATCAAATACTTCTATAAGACAATTCGAAAACACTTCGGAGAGGCTATGGTAGTTACCCAGGAAGTAGACGATGTGATTTCTTCGCCTGTAATCCGTGATGCGATTATCAACAATGCTGACACCCGAATTTTGCTTGACATGAGCAAATTCCGAAACAAGTTCCAGAGCATCAGCGACACCCTTGGATTGTCCGACTTCCAGAAAGACCAGATTCTTTCGATCAATAAAAACCTGCCACAGGGGAGAAAACTCAAGGAAGTCTTTATTGGCCTTGGTAGCTACTCCCAGGTATATGCACTGGAAGTGAGCAAACCCGAATACTACTGCTACACCTCAGAACAAAGGGAAAAGGAAACGATCCTGAAAAAAATCCATGAAGAGCAGAATCTATCCTTTTTCGAAATCCTAAAATCCATGTAAAACATCAACAGTTACAACCATGAAAACAAAAGCAACATTTTTAATCTTCGGGATAGTTGTTTTATTCAATACGCTCATCCCCAAATACACCTTTGCCCAGGCTCCGGTGACCGACGTTGGGGCAGGTATTCAACGCGAAGCGCTCTGGGATCAGGAAAAAGAAATCCTTTCTGAAATTAACTGGTA
The DNA here is from genome assembly GCA_035648135.1 of Prolixibacteraceae bacterium. GTDB lineage: Bacteria > Bacteroidota > Bacteroidia > Bacteroidales > Prolixibacteraceae > Aquipluma. Next base: position 6,343 of record DASRMB010000031.1, on the reverse strand, counting down.
CAATGTGCTAATTAAAATCCTGAGCGGCGACATCAAAGGACTAACCTCAGAACTGGTCGGAATCGATCAACAGAAGCTGGCGAGCCTTCAAAAAGTCAGTTACCTGATCAAAGATTACAAACGTATCAAACAAACCAAGGAGATGCTGGATAAGATCATCTACATCTACACCACCAAACTGCCTTTGTTGGTTCAGGACGAAAACTTCACTACCCGTCAGGCTGCAGTGATTGTCGAATCTTTTGACCTGGTGCTGGACGACAGCCGCCAACTGGTCACCTCTATTCTGAATACGATTGTGGCAGACGACCTGTTTATGATGGACGACAAACAACGGTACGACACCATCAACGGGATCTACACCGAAGTAAAAAAACACTACGGAACTATATGTTACTTATACAACAAACTGGCCTGGGCTTCCTACCAACGCAGTTTCAATACCGGGCAGATCGAAAAGTTCGCTTTTTACTATACCCTTTATGATTAAGGATTATTCCCCTAACAGATTTCAAAAAGGCAAATTGAATAAGTAGAAAAACAACAAAGGAAATCATGAAAACAATACTTTTTATTTTCATTTTTCCCTTGGCAGCACTGCTGCCGGGGAAGGAATTGAAAGCCCAGATTTTTGACATCAAGCCGTGGCATGGCAACTATCCTGAAATGGAAGGAACCTATCCACTTTCCTTTACGGCATTCAAAGGCTGGTTATTCCCGGTTCCCCAGGTTTTTATCCGCTCCTGGCCAACGCACTATTATGTGCAAGTTGGTGCATTGCCGGTGTCTGACACAGAAGAATATGCAGGAATGCTGAAAGACAACCTGCTGAAGATCATTGAAAGGCTGATCGAAAAAGCCCAGATGAAGAGCAGGCACGAGGAAACGGAGCAGATCAAAAGCAATACTCAAATCAAAAAGGACATCGAAAAGAAAATCTTTGATTCGGAGTCCGACCAGTTGCCCGATGTGTACAGCATTGCTTCCGGTTTTATCCGGCTGTCTGTCAGCATCGATAACATGGACATGCTGGATAACTGCCAATGGCTTCGGCAAACCTACCAAAAGGAGGCCGATGAACTGCTGACCCGGTTTATTTCCGTCAACCTGTTTCTGACTGACCACGGCAAAAAGCTGGAAGCCTTTGACGAAATCCGTCGCGAGTTGAATAAGCAAATCGGCGAAACGGACTACACCTTCCGAAAGGTATTGCACTTACAGACTTTCGATAACAATGTACCTCAGTCTTACGCTTTCCTGAAAGAGTAAAGCGATTTGACGATTAAATTATTTACTATTTATCATTTTCCCTTGATTCCTCCCCTTCGGGGAGGTTAGGAGGGGCTATTAATCTTTAATCCTTTAATTGTATGCTTTTACAAGTTATGAGTACCCAAAGCTTTTTTCAATTTACCGATGTACTGGTCCAAGGAGGATTGGACAATGCTCAGTTATTGGTCAATATGGCCCGTGCCATTGGTGGAATTGCCGCTTTTCTGTACATCTCCAAACGCATTTACGAACAGCTCATTGCTGACAATCCCATCTCACTGTTGCCTTTACTCAGGCCTTTTGCACTGGTGCTGGTGATTACTTTTTGGAGTCCTTTCGTTCAGTTGCTGATGGTTCCCACCAAAGGGCTGACCAAACTCTCGGAAGCGATTTATGCCGACAAAAAACACATTGTGGCAGCTAAACTCGAAGAAAAGCAGGATGCCATCCTGGCGGTCGATTTGCCTTCGTTCCAGGAAAATGAGGAGAAAGAAGCTTCACTTTGGGATAAAGGCGTTAACCTGCTTTTGACCACCTACAATATTGTCTCCGGAAGGGCCTTGCAGCACCAGATCAATTTCTATTTGATGGACAGTGTCCGGCAGCTTTTGGAATCATTTTTTGAGGCGCTGGTTTACCTGATTGCCTTTCTACGCACGGTTTTTTGTGTGCTGCTGATCATCTTCGGGCCATTGGTATTTGCCATCTCGATCTTTGATGGATTCCAGGAGAACTACCTGCAATGGATTGCCCGGTTTGTGAACGTGAACCTGTATTTACCCATCGCCTTGATCATTCTCTCTCTGGTTCAGGAAGTGCTGATTTATGTGCTCGATCAGGAGATTGCATTAACAAAAGCTTCGCTGATCTACCAGCCCTCGCTTTACTATGTTTCGAACTTGATAGTGCCGGTCTGTGGCATTGTGGGCCTAATGATGGTACCTAAAATCGCCTCATGGATTATTAGCGCATCGGGTACCGGAAGTGGAGGGGGACGGATGGTGAAAACCGCTGCCATGATGATGATCACCAAAGGGGCTATGAAATAATCTAAGCTGAAAACAAATCAATCCAAAGTCGAGATGAATAAGATATTTGATATACAGCGTAAGTTCCGCTTTACTGTTTATATCCTTTTAGCCGTTAGCCTGCTGATGACAGGTTTTAGCACTTTTGTTTTTACCCGTTCCATCGGGCTGGTCGAACGCTCGCGCCAGAAAATCTATGTGCTGGACAACGGGAAATCCCTGCTGCTGGCCCTTCGTGCCGACATCACGGATAACCGGCTTTCGGAAGCTAAAGATCATGTGAAGCGATTCCATGAGCTGTTTTTTACGATGGAACCCGACAAGCAGTACATCGAGAACAATGTAAGGGAAGCACTGTATCTGGCAGACGGTTCGGCCATGAAACAATACCAGTCCTACAAGGAAAACAACGTGTATAACCAGGTTATTGCATCGGATATTAGCATGACCCTGACAACCGATTCAGTGCAAATCGATTTCTCAGCTTATCCTTACCAGTTCAGGTTTTTCGGCAGACAGAAGATCGTGCGCAAATCCAATATCACCATTCGCAATCTGGAAACATCCGGACGGCTCCGGAACATCTCCCGGACTGACAATAATCCGCATGGATTTATGATCGAAGATTGGCTGATAACGGACAACAAAGATTTGGAAACCATGAAACGCAAGTCCTTTTAATTCTAAAGATCAATGATTATGAATTCAGAAAATAAACAATCCAGGAACTTTGTGATGCGAATCAGTGAAGCCATCCGCTTCCATGAGTGGATCGATCGGTTGGACCAAAAGGATCAGAAACTCGACCCGGCCAAACGGAAGAAGAAATGGACGATCATTCTTTTTGCAGCATTTCTGATGTACCTGTTTTCTTTCCTGGTGTTTCCAAAACCGGCAATCACCTACGAACCTATTCAACCGGTAAGAGAAGGAAGCCCGGGAATAGCGAAAAGCCTGAAACGTAAAAAATCCCTCTCTTTTGAAATGCCTGTTGACTCGTTTGAAAACGCTTTAAAACAAGAAATTCATGAAAGCATACCTGAAAAGAAATAAACCTCTGTTATTTCTTCCATTGGTTTTGATCCCTTTTATTGTCCTGATCTTTTATGTACTGGGAGGTGGCGAAAAGAAGGAACAGAAACAAAAAGAGCAGCAAGTGGCCAAAGGTGCCAATTACACGCTGCCGGATGCTGACCGTAACATCGAGATTTACGATAAGATGGACAACTATTCCTCGAAGAAGGAAGTTATTGCCAGTCATGATTATAACATTGGAGGTGAGATCGATTCCACCAATAAGGAACCCATGGCCGAGGAACCCCTGACTGAAGAAAAGCTACTTTCCGAAAAGAAGAATATGTATAAGAATGATCCGGTTCCTGAGTTGAATGCTGATGTTTCCACCGACTTGCTGGCGCACATCCGGCAAAAGGAAATGAAAGTCAGGGAAGATCTGGAAAACAGTCAGGCAGAAACAAAATCACAAAATGAGGATCAAAATTCGGCTCAGGACGAGAAAAACAAAAAGGATTCCGATGATCAAAAAGGAACAACTGCAATTGCTCCGACCGGTATTGAAGAACTGGACAAGATTTTCCGGCAAACCCGGGAGCTGGCAAAACGGAATGATTCCCTGAATTTGCGGCTGAAGGAAACAATCTCTCTAAACCAAAAACTGGAAGCTGAAAAGAGCAAGCGCTCCACTCTTGAGAAAGGCGGCAAGTCCGGATTCAAACCCAAAGAAAGGGCTGTTCCGGTGATTGAAGCTGAAGTTTATGAAACCACCACGGTATTGACCGGCAACCGGGTTAAGTTACGACTGCTGGAAGAAGCCTGGTTGAACGGGGTTAAAATTCCGGTCAATACTTTTCTTTATGGCATTTGTGAAGTCAGCAATGAACGGCTACAGATTGAAGTGCTGCAAATTCCGGTCGGAGAAAAGTTTGTGCCGGTTGAAGTCACTGTTTGTGATCTGGACGGACTGCCCGGCCTGTATGTTCCCGACAATGCCTCCCGGAAAGTGGCCAAAGAAGTGGGGAGCAGTACCAACACTTCCTCTATGTTTGGTCTTACCAACAATCCACTGACTTATGCCGGGGTGCAGGCTGCTGATAAAACCGCACAGTCCATTTTCCGGATGATTAAAATCAAAAAAGTCACCATCAAGAAAAACACACTTGTCTACCTGGTTAATAAATCCAAATAATCAAAAACTCAACTGCCCATGAAATCTTTTTTAATCATTTTCATTTTCGCAATTTTCCAGATATCTGTAAGTGCTCAAAATATATTAAAAGTATCGGATACCAAAACCAGTCATCTGGTTTGTCCTGATAAAGTCAAGTATGTGCAGGCTGGTGATTATTCGATCATCCAGGCCGAAGTTGTTCCCGAGCTAACAAATATGATCCGCATCAAAGCTGTGCAACCTTTTGACAAGCCTACCTCTCTGACGGTGGTTTGTGCCGACCGGATTTATTCTTTCGAACTTCAGTATGGCAACGATGCACCAATCACTTACCCGATTGAAACTTTTGATTCGCAAAAGGCCATGACTTTTTCCGGAAAGATGATGCCTGATTATCTTCTGAAAGACCTTTGCGATCAGGTTTTGGATCAGCACAGGCATCAGTTTCGCAAACGAAAAACAGAAAAAGACGGAATCAAAATACGCCTGAACTCGATCAACTTAAAAAATGATGCACTCTTTTTTGAGTTTCAGATCACCAACAAAACCAATATGGCTTACGACGTGGAAAGTTTTAACTTCTGGATCACCGATAAAAGACAAACAAAAGCCACCAATGTACAGGAATACCAGGTTTTTCCCGATTATCAGCAAAACAAAGTACAGCGTATTCCGGGAAAAACGACCGTACGTGAAGTATTTGTAATCGAAAAGATGACCATTCCGGATCAGCGTATCCTGAAAATTGAACTCAATGAAAAAGCGTTGGGCAATACGGGTAGAAAACTCACCTTCAACCTGAAGAACAAGGATATTCTTAAAGCGCGGCCTCTAAAACAGCAATAAAATAATCTAAATCAGCTAATTCAAAACCAAAACTTTAGCAATTCACTTTTTAAATCCCCCCTCGGGGGGACTTAGGGGGGCTTTTATGGAACACGAATCACACGAACTTGAAAAACTGCATGAAGGATTTCGATTCTTTAGCTACCTGTTGCTGTTCATGTCGATGTACCTGAACCAGCTGGGCTATTTTACTGCGCATGGACTGCACATTCCGGCATTTGGTTCGCTGGTGGCAAAGCTTCAAAACCTGGGTTTTTTGGCTAATGTCTATCGATCCAAGACCGTTTGCCTGGTATTTTTGGCCATTACCTGTGTGGGGACCAAAGCCCACAAGGATCGTGAACTCACCGTTTCTTCCATTATCGGGCAAGTAATTGCTGGTCTGATTTTATATTGGGGAAGCCTGATTCTGTTCAAGTCTTATCCGGTATCCTATCTGACACTAACTTTCTTTGGTTTTGTACTTCTGAACATCGGTTTTGACAACATCTCCAAACTGATCAATGTCAATCTGATGAAAGACCGGTTTAACGTGGAGAACGAGAGCTTTCCACAGGAACAGATACTAAAAGAGAACGAATATTCGGTGAACCTACCGACAAGGTATCTCTATAAAGACAATGAGCAGGAAGGCTGGATCAATATTGTCAATCCATTCCGGTCATCGATGGTTATCGGAACGCCTGGCTCCGGAAAATCGTTTTCAGTGGTGTTGCCTTTTATTCGGCAGCACCTGAAAAAAGGATTTTCGTTGTGCGTTTATGATTTTAAGTATCCGGATTTATCGTTGGTTACTTACAACCATTTCCTAAAAGCGAAGAAGCAAGGAAAGCTACCCGAATCAAGCCGGTTCTACGTGATCAACTTTGAGAATATCCAAAAATCATTTCGTTGCAACCCGCTGGCACCACAATGGATGGAAAGTCCCATTGATGCCTTTGAATCTTCCAGAACAGTTTTGTATAACCTGAACCGGGAATGGATTCGCAAACAGGGTGAGTTTTTCTCC
>DASRMB010000030.1:0-39311 GCA_035648135.1 Prolixibacteraceae bacterium | reverse complement strand
TGAGATAATACAAATCTTAGGCATTTCAGTTTTCGACAAAGCAGCCTTAAAGGAGTTAATTACTGAACTAGAAGTCAATCAAAATTTCAAAGAACAATATGATTTATTTAATGATCAATTTTAACGCATCAGTAGTAATTGTGTTATTTTAAATGAAATGAATATCCGTGAGTTCATACCCGGACAATCCTGTTTTTTCCACAAAAACATCAGCCAATTAATAAAAAAAAAAGCTGACACGGACATAAAAGCTATTTTATTTTCCGATTTCCTGAAAATGAATTTGATTTTCATTCTGCAGTCGTTAAATTGTCCTGATTTAAAATTCATATTAAAAGACAAGGGACTGTGTTTTATCACTTATTTTCAGTCGATGAATCCATTACTTTGTTCTTTAAATTTAAACTTCGCGACATGTATGGAAAAATACAACAAGATTTAGCACAGACTCTGCAGGAACTAAAAGAGCAGGGTTTGTATAAAACCGAACGGATCATCACTTCGTCACAAAGTTCGCAGATCTCGGTTTCGGGCGATCAAATGGTTTTGAATTTTTGCGCCAACAATTACCTTGGTTTGGCCAATCATCCTGAAGTAATCAGGGCGGCTCAGGAAACCATGGAAACCTGGGGTTTTGGGCTTTCGTCTGTTCGTTTTATTTGTGGTACACAACAAATTCATAAGGAACTGGAACAGAAGGTATCTGATTTTTTGGGTACTGAAGATACTATTCTGTATTGTGCCGCCTTTGATGCCAATGGCGGTGTTTTTGAACCATTATTGAGCGATGATAGTATTATCATTTCAGATGAGTTGAATCATGCTTCGATCATCGATGGAGTGAGGCTTTGCAAGGCTCAGCGTGCACGATATAAACATTCTGATATGTCGGAACTTGAGAGTCGTCTGAAGGAATCACAGTCAGCAAAGTATCGCTTGGTGGTAACCGATGGCGTTTTCTCGATGGATGGTGATTTGGCCCGGCTTCCTGATATTGTGAAATTGTGCAGGAAATATGATGCACTGATTATGGTTGACGATTCGCATGCTTCAGGTTACATCGGGAAAACAGGTAGAGGAACTGCGGAACATTTCGGACTATTGGGAAAGATCGATATCATTACCACAACTTTTGGAAAAGCGCTGGGTGGTGGAAACGGTGGCTGTACCTCGGGACGTAAAGAAATTATCGATATGCTTCGTCAGCGTTCGCGTCCTTATTTGTTTTCGAATACGCTGGCTCCTGCAACTGTTGGAGCAACGATCAAAGTTCTCGATTTGCTAAGTGGATCATCTGAACTTCCGGAGCGAACTATGGAAAATGCCAAATACTTCAGAGGCAAGATGGAAGCCGCCGGATTCGATTTAGTGAAAGGTACTACCGCGATTGTTCCGGTTATGATTTACGATGCTCCGCTGGCTGTTAATTTTGCAAATGAGTTGCTGAAAGAAGGTATTTATGTGATTGGATTTGTTTTCCCGGTTGTGCCAAAAGGCAAGGCACGCATTCGTGTTCAACTTTCTGCTGCACATACAAAAGCTCAGATCGATCAGGCTGTTGCGGCATTCATTAAAGTCGGAAAATCACTGGAAATTATTTGATTCAATTATTTGTATTCACAAAAAAAGGCTGCTCGGAAATAACCGTAACAGCCTTTTGGACGAATAACACAAAATTTGGACGATTGTGTTACTTGTTATATGAATGAATTGTTTAAACCTGATTGTTTATTTTAATTCAAGGACCGCATATTTCGATATTTTCCAGAATTCTTCCGGATTATCGATTTGCAGGTAAGCAATTTGTCCGTTTTTTTCAACCAGTGTATAAGAACTATCCGGATGTTCGGAGATGATTTTTACCTTTTTAGTGTTTAGCTGAATTGTTTTTGCTGTTCGAATATCGAGCGTGGTAAAGTATTTGGGATCAAAATTTTCCTGAATTGCTTTACTTCCTCCAATACCAAGTATTGCACCTTCGCGGTTCAGTATGCCTTCTTTTTTCAGTTCCTTGAAAGTACCAAGCACGATATGAGCCGTATTCAGTTTATCTGTTTTGTCCAGAATCTGTTTTTGCTTAAAGGTAATGGTATCAGACTGACTTGCCATCGCAGAATCCATATTTTGAATCTTGTAGCCGAGCTTAGCCAGCGTGATATTTTTGTCTTCAATCAGTGTTTTTAATTCGGCAATTTCTGCGTTCTGACTTTCAATGGTTTCAGTTAAACTCTTCAGCCTTTTTTCATAAGACTTTAGGTTCAATCCTGACTCTCTTAATTTCCGTTCCAGTATGGCAATTTTTTTATTGTTTTCATCCACCAAATTGTCTAACAGTTTGATGTCTTCACTAATTGCCTTTTTCCTGTTTTTTCCACCTTCTGAATTCACCAGAGAAATTTGTTTTCTTTTTTCTTTAATGGCTTTCAAATTGTCTTCGATTTCAGCAAAAGTGCTTTCCATATCATACATGACGGAATCTTTCTGCTGTATCATCAGGTCGGTTTTGCTCTTTTCAACCATCAGGGAATTAATTTCTGCTTCCTTTTGGTTATAAATGTACACTCCGCCAACGATTGCGACAATCAAAATAAAACCTGCAATAAGGATTGCCACGAACTGTGTCTTTTTTGTATTTTCCATGTCTTTTTATTTAGCCAATAATGTTTATTTGTTTTAAAGAAAAAGTAGTGACTCGATCACATTATTCTGGTCAATGCATTTAGTGCCATACTTCTTCCGGACAAGGCATTGCAATGCCTGTGCCAATATTTATTATTTGCATAATGGGCTGATAATGTGTAATTTGTGATTATTGCTCTGAAGCTTGTTTTCTCAAATTGATAAAATATGTTCCAAAATTGATAAAAAGTAAAAGACAGAAACTCATGGGTTCTTTATTTGTCTTCTTTCAACATGCGATAGATGGTTGCTACCCCAATATCCAGTTTCTCTGACACCAGTTTGATGTTATTATCGTATTTTTTAAGGAATTTTCTAACAATTTGGATAACGTATTCGCGAAGATTGAGTTCTTCATTAAATAGGTCGGTGAGAACGTCATGTGCCTCGCCTAAAACGATTTGATCTGCTGAAATTTCATCTCCTTCGGCCAAAGTCACAGCCAGTTCGATTACTGATTTTAATTCGCGGATATTTCCGGGGAAGGCATAAGAAAGCAAACGGGCTGAAGCTTCGGGCGACAAGGTTTTCACAGCCATGTTGTTTTCTTTGCAGAACAATTGTATAAAGTGTTTTGCCAGTATAATCAAGTCATTTCCCCGTTCGCGCAGAGGTGGAAGTTCGATAGGCATGCCATATAACCGATAATACAGGTCTTGCCTGAAATTTCCTTTTTTTATTTCTTCAGTCAGGTTTTTGTTGGTTGCAGTAATAATGCGGCAATCTGTTTTTACCGTCGTATTGCTGCCTATCCTGATGATTTCTTTTTCCTGCAATGCCCTTAACAATTTAGCCTGAAGAGAAATTTCCATCTCAGCTATCTCGTCGAGGAATAAAGTGCCTCCATTGGCTTCTTCAAACTTGCCTGTCCGACGGAAGCTTGCCCCGGTAAAAGCACCTTTCTCGTGTCCGAAAAGTTCACTTTCGATCAGCTCTTTTGGGATCGCTGCAACATTTACTGCCACAAACGGATAATTTGATCGGTCAGAATTGTAGTGGATGGCTTTGGCAACCAATTCTTTGCCTGTACCTGTTTCTCCGGTTATGGTGACGGAAATATTCGTTCGGGTAGCTTTGTCAATCAGGTCGTAAACCTTTTGGACTGCGTCACTGTTCCCGATAATGGTATTCTGTTTGGTATATTTTTTCCTGACTTCCTGCCGTAAATTTACAATCTCTTTTTTTAGCTTACTGCCTTTCCTTATGTTGTTGACCGTATTCAGCAAACGCTCTTTTATGTCATTAGATTTGACAATGTAGTCGTAAGCTCCTAGTTTCAGTAAAGTGACAACCACGTCAATGTCGACTTGTTCAGAAATCAGGATGACCTGTATATCTTCATTTGTTTTTTTGATTTCTCTCAGGACTTCCAATCCTACGGTATCCGGAAGCCGGTAATCCAGGGTTACTATATCTGGTTGTTTGTATAAATTGGCCAGACAGTCTTTTCCCGTGGCGAAAGACTGAATTTCGTAATCAGGATTTAGAGAAAGAGTGTGTACTAGCAGATGATTGTACCACGCATCATCTTCAACGACAAATATCTTAAAAGGTCTACCCTCCATTTTTATACTTATTTGTTGCTTAGGTTCGATAATAATGCCGGAAAGTTAGGAAGATTTTGCCTGAAACTAGAATCTGATTCTCATTTTGATAAAATAAGTAGGATCATTTAAATGTTGAAGTAGTGAATTCCATTATTCGTTCCGCAAATACTCGCAGAGCTGGAGTTTTTCGATGAACTTTATCTTCGGTAAATACAAAACATGGATTACTTGATATATAGGGGAAGAGCAATTGAAGTGCAGAATAGTATCCTATGTAATGATCTATTCCATTTACGAGATTCTCTGTCAGCAGGTGCCAGTCGGGCATAAAACTTTCCGGGTCTTTCTCATAAGGTATAATATAATAAACTCTATCTTTTATTCTCATCAATAAACCGCGCTTTGTCATGTCGCTCAAAAGCTGATTTACTGTTGGTTTTGAGGATTTAGACAGAACCTCAAATGCTTCTGAACTTTTAAAGCAAAATTTCTCAATCCCATTAAAATGGGTCAAAAGTTCATTGGATTGAGTTGAAATATTCTTATTTCTCATAGTTCAAATATCAGGTTTAACCTTATGGAAATGATATAAATAATAGTTTATTAAATGTCAAATTTTTTAAATAAATTATTTTTCATAGTTTATTTGTCAGCGGCAAACTTATTAAACCAATACAGAAGATAAATGCTACGTGTGAAGGGAAAATTTTAGCTCTTTTGTTTTCCTGAGGCTTGAATTGTGTGTCGGAGAAAAACAAATGTGCGTTGGCTGTGTCCCTTAGCATGAAACATAACTGATTTACTCTTCAGTTAGTTTTTGGTTTATGAAAGCATTGATGTGTGTGATTTCCTTCGCTATACTATCTACCAGTCGTTTTATTTTATTACAGTCTTTATTTGTTTTGGCTTCACTTTCGAGATTTTTTAGATTATCGTAAAGTGAATTTTGAATGTGCTTGGACGGTGCTGCCAGTTTATGTGCAGCTTCAGCAATGGCATCCCAATCAGATATCTGAAAACTGTGACGAATTGTTTTAAATCCATTTTCACTTGAACTTACGAATATCCTTAGCATTTCATTAAAAAAGGCAGGATCATCGCCAGTCAATTTTCTCAGATCATCCAAATTAACAGGTGAATTTCCCCCGCCTTCATCTTGATCTCTTGTACCGTATTTAGCCGGGAGTGATTTAATTACAGCATGATACAAGGCTGATTCGGTGAAAGGCTTTTGTAAAAAAGTCTGTATTCCTGATTTATTGTTCTTTTGCCGGTCATCCGGTTTGTTGGTGGCAGTCAGTGCAATAATTCTGGAAGAAGGGCGATCCTGCATGATCCTGTTTGCTGCCTCATAGCCATCCATCACAGGCATTCGAATGTCCATCAGAATCAGATCAAATGATTCTTTCCGCACAAACTCCGTCGCTTCCTTTCCATTGTGTGCTTCTGTATATGAAACGCCCCATTTTTTTAGAATATTTTTAAGCAGGTAAAGGTTGAATTCTTCGTCATCAACAATTAGAAAATGCAATCTGTTGAAAGATGCAGGAATATCAGGCTGCTCCTCTGATCTGATTCTAACGTTTTCCAGATGTCCTTTTTGATAAGGAATTTGTATGCGAAACCGGCTTCCTTTGCTCCTAATACTTTCCAGTTCAATTTTCCCGTTCTGAAGGTCGATTAGTTTTTTAACGATGGCGAGGCCCAGGCCGGTTCCGCGCTGTTTCTGAGTCAGATCGGAATCCAATTGCACAAATTCTTCAAAAATCTTATGCTGATCTTCTTTGGTAATGCCGATACCCGTATCAGAGACTTCAATGTGAAGCAGGTAATCTTCGCCTGAAATTTCTTCGCATGAGGCAATCAATTCGATATGACCATGATTGGTAAACTTAATCGCATTGGTGATTAAATTGATCAGGACTTGTTTTAACCGGACCGGATCGCCTTTTAATACCAGGTTTTCATCAGTGTGTTTGTTGAAAATCAATTCAATCCCTTTCGAATGAGCTGAATTTTTATGCAGGGTATAAACCTCCTGAAAGATTTCATCAGGCAAAAAATCAATTTGTTCTATTTTTAGCGTTTGTGATTCAATTTTCGAGAAATCAAGCGTGTCATTGACCAGTGAAATCAGGTGCGCGGCAGATTTGTATACGATTTCCAGATCAGCTTTCACTTCATTTTGAGTGGCCTTTTGAAGCATTTGTTCGGTCAAACCAAAAATGACATTTACTGGTGTCCTCATTTCATGACTGACCGTAGCCACAAAAATTTCTTTTGCTTTCGTCAGGCTTTCGGCTTCCGATTTTGCTTTAGTCAGAACTTGCTGGTAGGTGCGGTTTCGCTGAAGGTTTCGGAAGAAAAGGATTAATACGCTAATCAAAAGGATAATTGCTGCAACCGTAAAAATTGCCAGTCGCCTGTAAGTTTGGGCCGCCATAAAATCAGCTTCTATGGTTTTTGTCTCCAGGTGTTTTTGTTCGCTGGTTTCAATTTGTTCAATTTGCTGATTTAGAATTTTAGTTACCTGAATATTCTGTTCAAGTAAAGTCCTTTCTTTGGCCTGAAAAGTTTTGGTTTGATGGGTAATCTGCTTTTCGATGCCTGCAATTTCCTGCTTGATAATTTCTTTTTCCTTGCTTTTATCAATGATGATGGCCCGTCTGGTATTTGTGTCTCTTTTACCGAACAAGCGTTTTAAAAAAGCTTTTTTCGCTTCAGGCTTAATAATGATCGTGTCAGCTTCAACAATTGCCGTATCTATTTTCGAATACAATTCTGAAAAAGAGTTGTCAGTATTACCCTTTAAATGGTGCAGCGCTCGTATTTTATCCCAAATCAGTAATTTACGGTTGACAAGCTGCCGGATAGAGTTAATTTGCTGTATTTCATTTGATTCCGGAACAGCATATTCCTGAAGTTCCGACAATTTTTCCTGGATGGTGACATTTAAGTTTCTATATGGATTAATAAATGTGGCGTCGCCTGTCAAACTATAAAGGCGCACCGTATTTTCAACTTCATTCAAATCAGATGCGATATCTTTTATGAGCAGTAGTTTTAAATCAGGACGTGCTTCTTTGTGGATAGAATCGACAATCTGGGAAAAACTTTGGTAGGCCAGATAACCCGAAACAGCCACCGCAACTGCAATGCAGATCGTTAGAATAGTAACCTGTATTTCAATCTTTAATTTTTTCATCCAAATAGCCGGTTAATAATATTTGCTTTCCTTCAGGAATTCATAAATGGTTGTCACCATCAGGAGCATCAGGAAAAAGTACGAAAAGTCTTCGACAGGAATATTTAGAATACGAATATTCAGAATGTATGCAGGATTGTATTTTACTACGGGTAATGAGGTTAATATTCCGTCGACAATCATAAAAGGGATCAGCGAAACAAAATAGCTGAAATAAAACTTGGTGATGTGTTGTTTGAACTTGTTCCGGAAAACAGTGTATCCGAGATAAACGGTAGAAAAAAGGAAGGTCAGGAAAGTATATCCCAGGTTCCTGAAAAAATAAGTGATTAGTGCAAAACCAACAACAAGTAACAGGCTGAAGGCCAGAAAAGGATTGGCATATTCCTGTTTTTTGAAGTAAAATTTCAGAACTTCGTAATTAAAGACACATGCATAAGGAATGACGAAAAAGAAAAGCCATTCCTCGATGGGCAACCCTTTGAATGCTATACCAATTGTATATTCGGAGTTAAAACTCCATACCAGAGCTTCGGTAAAATTGATGTCCCAGGCTAGAAATACAGCGGCTGTAACCAGAATAGCCGGAAGTATGTATTTTAGATTTTTATAATACTGAACTTTTTTGTCGAAACTCAGTATCAATGGTACTGTAACTGAAGCTGCCAATATAATCAGATAAGTAAAATTCTTAAATTCCATCGTTCTGTAATTTTAGCTTAAAAAGGTTGAGGTAGCAAATATAGCTTATTGCTTCAGGTAATTCAAAGGGATGACAATGGATTTTGATTCCGGAACCAAAATCTGCCGGATCAAAAAAAAGGTGCTCATTTTAGTTAATGAGCACCCTTGGTATGAAAAAATCAAGTACTAGAATATTTTATATCCGATTCCAAAAGCAAAGGTAAACGTGTCTTTTGTGTAGGTTTCTTTATACGTTCCAATAGGTTCAGGTTCAGTAAATGATTTAGAACCAGTCTTGTATGTTGAAAGCATCATGCCGGCATCAAGAGTCAGTTTTTTGTTCATATTCCACTGGAAACCCATCCCCACGGTATAAGAGTCGTCGCTGAAATTGAAATCGCTTTGGAATTGTTCGCTAACACCAGTGTTCGAATTCATATAACCTGCACTAACGGCAAATTGATCGGTTAATTTGTATTCCAGTCCCAATGACAACTCTACAAAGTTTTTATCGATTGTGCGTTCCTGTCCGTAAATATTTTCCCCCCAGTTTACATTTTTATCCAGGTAAACATTGAAAGAACCTGATATTTTCAGATTGTCAAGGATTTTATAGTCGGCACCACCGGCAATAAAGGCTGGAATATCACTATTCGTTTTTTGACCGTCAGGGAAAAGTTGAGGATTCGTATCATCAACTATAGTCGCGTTGGTTAATTCTAGAGAAGTTTTGTGTTCATATTTTAAACCGATGTTCAGTTTGTCAAGGTGAATATCAAAACCTATTATGGGAGTAATACCTGATCCTGTTTGCTTGGTATCAACTCTTTTATCGGCAAGACCGGCACTGTTCGCATTTAATTGACTGGCAGTTGCGGCCAGAGAGTTGGAGGCTGTTGTATAAGTTGATTGAGCGTCAGCAATCGTGATTACACCTATCTGTGCTTCGGAAAGTCCAAGTTGCTGTAGTCCTCCTTCAATTTGAGCCCTATCGTCCGCGGTTATGTAGCCGGCACCTTCAACCTGCGCGATAGTATATCCTCCAGCGCCTCCGGCAACAATTGGCTGCAAACTGGTTGCTCCTGCTTCAGTAGCCAGCGATTTAGCAGTGGCAGTATTGGCTGCACCGGTTAAATATTCTTGTCCATTTTGTAAGGCACCAACGGGTCCCAGTTGAATGTTTGAAATGGTTCCGGCGTATGTGTTTGAAGAAGGCAGATAGCGGGCACCTCCATAGACAGATAAAACTTCATTGATTTTATAAGTCGCGCCAAGTTGAATTCCCCAGAATACTGAATTCCCTTCGAATGATATATCAACACTGTAAGCATCAACCGGAAATCCAAGAGCACTTAATCCAGATAATGCAGGTACAGTTCGTGCAATTTGTTTTTCGAATGAAGGCAGGCCATGTTTGTATTTCGCACTTCCTCCTCCTGCGTTTGGTCCGAATCCTGCAGAAAAAGCCCATTTTTCTAATTTATATACAGCAAAAGCAGAAGGGAATACAGGTACGGTTATCTCTCCCAGGTATTCAGAATTATTCAGAAGTGGAAATTCACTGCGGATGGTTTTTGTTTGCAGAATAGTTTGATTGTGCAGGCCAAAATAGAATCCGTTTTCCATTTGAGTAAGCCCGGCCGGGTTAAAATAGACTGCATCCAGATCGGTGGAGGCATTTCTGGAAAGCATGCGTACAAACTGAGCGCTTTGATTGGTATTTGTTAAAATACCACCGGCATTGGCAGTATTCATTAATAAAAGTACTACCGCTATCAGAACAGCAATTTTCTTCATTTTCAGGTTTTTAAAAATTTGGGTAAAACAAAAATAGATATAATTATGACGAAGAAAAATAAAATACCTGAAAATCAATAGATTAAGAATAATTAAACAAAGAACTTTATTGTTCGAATAAAATGAAACCCATCTTTTCGGGATGGGTTTCAGGTATGAAAGTTTAATACTAAGATTTTCTATCTGCAATGATCAGACTAAAGATGAATCACTTCGTCATAGGCGTCAGCTGCCGCTTCCATAATAGCTTCGCTCATCGTAGGGTGGGGGTGAATTGATTTGATCAGTTCATGACCGGTTATTTCAAGTTTTTTGGCAACAACCAGTTCTGCAATCATCTCGGTTACATTAGCGCCAATCATGTGGGCACCCAGTAATTCTCCGTATTTGGCATCAAAAATAAGCTTTACAAAACCTTCTTTATGGCCGGAAGCGCTTGCTTTTCCACTGGCAGAGAAGGGGAATTTCCCTACTTTAATTTCATAGCCGGCTTCTTTGGCTTTTAGTTCGGTCATTCCAACAGAAGAAACTTCAGGATTTGTATAGGTACAACCCGGGATATTTGAATAATCAATCGGATGTGGGTTTAATCCGGCAATCTTTTCAACGCAGAGAATTCCTTCAGCCGAGGCAACATGGGCCAGCGCAGGTCCTGCAATAATGTCACCAATGGCAAAAATGGTATCAATGTTGGTTTGGTAAAACTCGTTCACTTTAACTTTCCCTTTTTCAAGCACTATTCCCAAATCTTCCAGCCCAATATTTTCGATGTTCGGAGCGATTCCTACGGCCGATAAAACAATTTCAGCTTCAACAATTTCTTCGCCTTTTTTTGTTTTGACGGTCACTTTGCACAAACTTCCGGATGTATCAACCGATTCGACGGACGCATTGGTGTAAACCTTCATTTTCATCTTTTTAAATGAACGTTCCAATGTTTTGGATACTTCGTCATCCTCGTTTGGAACCACGTTGGGCAGGTATTCCACGAGGGTGACATCGGTTCCGATGCTTTGGTAGAAATAGGCGAATTCGCTGCCAATTGCTCCCGAGCCAACGACGACCATTGATTTAGGTTGTTTAGGCAAGGTCATGGCTTCGCGATAGCCAATTATTTTTTCGCCGTCCTGTTCCAGGTTGGGCAATTCGCGCGAACGGGCACCAGTTGCCAGTATGATGTTTTTGGCTGGGTGAAGTGCTCTGTTCCCCGTTTCGTCGGTTACTTCAACGGTGTTTTTATCGATAAGACGTCCGTAACCGTTGATCACTTCTATTTTATTTTTAGTAAACAGATACTGAATTCCTTTACTCATTCCTTCGGCCACACCTCTGCTTCGTTTGACCATCGCTTCAAAATCAGGTTTTATTTCTCCTGAAATAGAAACACCGTAATCGGTAGCATGTTTGGCATATTCTAAAGCCTGTGCGCTTTTTAGTAGCGATTTTGTTGGAATACAACCCCAGTTCAGACATATACCGCCAAGGTTTTCTTTTTCAACAACTCCTACATTCAGGCCTAACTGTGCGGCTCTGATGGCGGCTACATATCCGCCCGGACCGCTACCTACTATTATTAAATCGTAACTCATAACTGATAGCTTCTTTTAATTAAAATGAAACAGCATAATAACACACTGGCAATACGAAAAGTTCTTCGCAACATGGAATTACTCCCGCGTGCTGACACAAGTAGTAAAAAGAAAGAAGTTAAATGTTTTTCGCTGAATAGGCACCATACTTTTCATATTCTTTACGTAAACTTTTGTGTTGATTGGCCACTGTTTGGGGATCAATTCATATTGTTGTGGGGAATGGTATTCTCCTCAATGAGGTAATCCGGATAAAAAGGCGTGGTTTAGAGTAAAGACGCACGGTGGTGCGTCTCTGCGAATGTCATAATATTCTGTAATTATTGAGTAGACACTGGATCAAATTAATTTTTTGTGGGCTTAGCAGAATGACGCGCCGGGCTTGTATCTGTTTTGTCCTCAAGCCGGACTGGCTCTTCCTTTTCCAATCGATGAAAAGGAAGCAAAAATCTTGTCAAAACGAACCCTCATCCGGGCGTTTTGACGGCCCTCGCACTCGCTCCGATTAAAGGATGAACTCAATTGAAAGACCAGAGTTTTAATCTGATTATTTGCATTTGATTGCGGCGGCTGTCCGATAACTATCGGATTTTTTTTCTGTAAAAGAAAAGTAAAAGCTTGTCCCGCTTGAGGATAGTATGATTGATTTCGCGTGACCGATGTATGTTTTCATTTCGGGAAACAATACCAACAACTTTCCCCACAACTTTATCAATTGATCCCTGTTTATTTTGGATTTAGCAGAACACAAAAGGCCGCAACTAGCGGCCTTTTTTATAAGGGATGAGGGTTTTAAAATCCTAATCTGGAAATAATTCATTCAGTTTTTTAGCAAGTTCTTCGCCTCTCAATCCTTTCCCGATGATTTTTCCTTCTTTATCGAGCAGAAAAGATTGTGGAATCGAATTTACACCGTATAACTGGGCTGCTGAGTTTTGCCAAAACTGAAGATCTGAAACATGAATCCAGTTCAGCTTATCATCTTTGATGGCCTTTACCCATTCTTCTTTGGTGCGGTCAAGTGAAACTCCAATGATTTCGAAGCCTTTATCATGGTACTGCTCATACAATTTTACAACGTTCGGATTTTCCTGACGGCAAGGAGCACACCATGAAGCCCAAAAATCGACCAAAACAATCTGACCCTGAAGAGATGATAACTGAATCGGTTTCCCTTCTGGATCATTCATTGTAAAATCAGGAGCAACGGCACCAATCGAAGTCTTTTTTTGTTCTTCAACAATTTCTTTCAATTTAACTACATATTCTGAGTTGCTCACTTCAGGAGAAAATCTGCTAACTATTGAATCCAGTTCTGCACCATCGACCTGACTCGCCAGTTGAACCATGGCGATATAGGCTGAAACTACTGAGTTTGAATGTTCTTTTACAAAGTTTTTTGTATAAACCTTGTTGTTATCAATCATAGCCTGGTAGTCAATTTTAGCTTTTTCAGCTTCATTCGTATTTCCGGTTGACATGGCAGTCTGGTAGCTCTGCTGAAGGGCTATTACATCCTTATTCAGCTTTTCCATCTCGCTGATGTAAATCTGGAAAATATCCTGAGTTGGAGAACCTGTAATTTTGGTGTTTCGCAGGCTGTCTTTATTGGCTTTTACGGTAATGTTTGCATTATCGAGAAAGAACTGTGCGAAATAATCCTTCTCGTTCAGGCGCAGGAAACGGATATCGGGCATTTCCATCTTGCCTTTAAATGTAAATTTACCATCAACGACATCGGTAGTATCAACACTTTGAGGTTTCCCGTCAACAAGTTTTTGCAAATAGACTTTTCCCGTTTCAACGCCGGCAACTGATCCGTTGATTGCAAATTTGTCTTTTGCCGTTTGGCATGAAGAAATAGCCAGGACAAATACTAAAATTGTGATTAAATTTCTCATGAATCTGATTATTTGAATGGGTTTAATTTTTTTTTCTGATCTGATCGTAAAAATCAAGTAATTTTTTTGCTGCAATAAAGGAAGAAATTTCCTCTTTCAAAACTTTTTTCTCCGATTCTTCCATTAAAATTTTGATTTCTTCATTCTGGTAAAAGTTGTTCCGGAGATGTTCGTTTATTGTTTCGTACATCCAGAATTTCGATTGCTCATTTCTCCGATGCTGAAAATATTTGTTTTCTCTGACGTGGATCAAATAGTCATCGATGGTATCCCAGATTTCACTGATTCCTGTTTTTAAATAGGCCGAACAGGTTAGTACTTTTGGTATATATCCGGAATCAGGGGTAGGAAAGAGATGTAGCGCATTTTTGTACTGAATGCGGGCTAATCCGGCCTTCTCAATGTTATTGCCGTCGGCTTTGTTAATGGTAATTGCATCAGCCATTTCCATAATTCCCCGTTTTATTCCCTGTAATTCGTCACCGGCACCAGCCAGCATGAGTAAGAGGAAAAAATCGACCATCGAATGCACGGCCGTTTCGCTCTGGCCAACGCCTACCGTTTCAATAAAAATATGATTGAAGCCTGCAGCTTCACACAGTACGATGGTTTCACGTGTTTTCCGGGCAACACCACCCAATGAGCCAGCTGATGGCGAAGGGCGGATGTAAGCGTTCGGATCAACCGATAAGTCTTCCATACGCGTTTTATCACCCATGATACTTCCTTTGGTTCGCTCGCTGCTTGGATCAATAGCCAGCACAGCAAGTTTTTTCCCTTGTGAGGTAATGTGTTTGCCCATCGCCTCAATAAAGGTGCTTTTCCCAACTCCGGGGACTCCGGTAATACCGATTCGGACAGAATTTCCACTGAAAGGTAAACATTTGACAATGATCTCCTGAGCAATTTCCTGATGTTCCGGTTTCGAACTTTCAACCAAAGTAACAGCCTGACTTAAAATAGTGATATCGCCTTTCAGGATGCCATCTACATAGTGTTGTGCCGATAAGGGGCTCTTTTTTTTGTTCTTCAGGAATCGTTTGACGGAATCTTCATTCACCGAGGGTAATGGTTCAATGCCTTGGTTTACATTTAACCCAACATATTCCGGGTCGTTTTCTATATGGGAATGGGAGTGATTTTCAATCATGTTTACTAAATTTTATGCGAATGTAACGATCAGCGAAGAATAATAAATGCCAGAGGATTAAAATCTTCTGAAAAAGTTTATTCTTTTTAAAAAAAGAAGCCGGCACAGAATTCTGTGCCGGCTTCCGTCTGTTGATATTTAGGAGATTACTGTGCTAAAATATTGCTGGATATTCGCAGAATAGTGGTTGGGTTTTTTGGGTCGTTTGTAATTACAGTGATCGTTTTATTTTGTCTGCCACTTTTGCCAGTAGAATCAAATACCACTTTAATCGGAACGCTTTCGTTGGCCGAAATCATGCTTTTTGATGGAGAAACGGCAGTGCAACCACATGAACTTTTTATATCACGAATGATCAGATCACGTTTTCCTGCGTTTTTCAGGTTGAATATATGTTCATTTTTTGTATTTGGTTTAATGTCGCCAAAATCAAAAGACTCTAAATCATAATTTACGACAGGGGCATTTTTTAGTTCCTCTGCGGTTAATTTCGAAAAATCTTCTGTCATAGTTGTACTAACAGCAATCGAGTTGCGGTAGTCATTCTGACCATCGATGTTCAGGTACAGGCGGTGCATAACAAAACCGTATGCTTTAATTTTGGATGCATCAAAAGTGACTACAATGTATCCTTTTTGTTTTGGAGCAAGTTTGGCAGGGTTAAAAACTGCAGTCAAATGAGGAGGTGGAGTTTTAAAGCTTAACTCAACCGGCTGGTCTGAATTATTGATGATTTCAACACTGTCCTTTTTAATCTCATTATCTTTAATCTGAGGGAAAGCCACGTGGTTTGTTTTTGCGCGCAGCGATCCTATTTCATTCGGGTAGTCTTCCTCAATTGTTCTGGCGCGGGGACTTACTTCTCCTGAAATGCTGAGTACAACATCCGGATTTTCCGCGTTCGAACTTACACGAATGGTTTTGTTGAATACTCCCGGCCGATTTCTGGGGTCGTAACTTACTTTAATTACTCCCTTTGCTCCGGGGGCAATAGGTTCCCGAGTCCATTCAGGTGTGGTACATCCGCAAGAGGCCTGTACGTTGTTCAGAATTAACGGAACTGTTCCTTCGTTTTTGAAATTGAAAGAAACGGTTTGCGCACCAAGTTCTTCTTTAAAAGTTCCGAAATTGTGTTGTGTTTTTTCAAAAGCGATACGCGATTTGGCCGTCTGTGCCTGATTTGCAAAGGGCATGCAGATGAGAATTGCCAGTAAAAGCGAAATACTAGTTTTCATATATGTTTTTTATAAGGATGAGACAATTAATTGGATTCAAAGGTATAATTCAATTTTATTTTATTGGTCTGCAATACCTGCAAATCTAAAAAACCTTTCTTTTAATTGATGTTAATCGCAGCAAACTTTTGTTAATGAGATGTTAATGAATGAATGGGATGTTTTTTTTGAGTAGTTTCGTGTTGTCAATCAAATCATGACAACTAAACATTCAACGAATTCGTGCGTGTCGGGTTCAGGAAGAACGTACATCAATACTAATTGTTAATTTAAATATCTTCGTGTGAAAAGGAATTCGATTGGTTTTATAATTATTATGGCTACTGTTTCGGTTATTGGCATTTTGCTGATTCAATTTTTCTTCCTGAAAAATTCGTATGATCTTAATGAGAAACAGTTCCATCAATTAACTTCCAGCGCCTTAAGGAGTGTTGCCATTCAGATTAACGAATACAATGCAAAAGTTTACGGACATCCTTCTAAACCGACTGAAGGATGCCAGGTTGAACAGATTTCGAACAATTACTTTGTGGTCAATGTCAATGATGTGATTGACCCGGGTCTGCTTGATCACCTTCTCGAGACCGAATTCAAGAAACGAAACCTGAATCTTACCTATGAATATGCCATTTATGATTGCAACTCCCAAAAAATGGTTCATGGGAATACACATAATCGTGATTCAATCTCTTCTCAGTCTAAATCGTATGAAAATTCTGATTCAAGCAGTTGCAGCGCTGAGGAACTCATGTACGATAAGCAATTTGACAGGGGAAATAAAAAGGTTGAAAAGATTAAAAAGGCTTGTAATCTGCCGACTTGTGAAAAGTTCACCTATTATTTTGGAGTACACTTTCCTGATCGTTCGCAGTTCTATAACTCCAGGTTAATGGCCTGGTATTTTATGAATGGAGTCTTGTTTTTTGTGGTGATTTTTTTCGGCTATGCGCTGTATGTAATTATTAAGCAAAAACAACTCAGCGAGGTACAGAAGAACTTTATTAACAACCTGACGCATGAATTTAAAACTCCTATTTCCTCCATCGATTTGGCTGCTAAAGTTCTGGCAAATCCCAAAATATGCGAACAGCCTCAACGACTGGCCGAATATGTTCGAATTGTGGGACAGCAAAACCAGCGACTTTCTGCACATGTCGAAAAATTGCTCCAGATGGCTACCATCGAAAAAACAAAGCTGCAATTAAATCTGGAAGAAGTTGAGCTAAATACATTTATTGCTGAGTCGGTTCAGGAATTTAAGAATAGTCAGAATGGCCGGGTTTATTTGGTCCGGATTGAATCTGCACCTGCAAATGCCTTGATTCGTGCCGACAAACTTCATTTTTCCAATCTGATTTTTAATATTCTCGACAATGCGATCAAGTACTGTGCTGTTGATCCGGATATCCTGATTAAACTGGAAGAACTTAAGACTCACTACCTGATTTCGTTCGACGACAACGGAATAGGGATTCCAAAGGAGGACCGAAAAAAGATTTTCAAGAGGTTTTACCGGGTGTCAACCGGAAATATGCATGACGTGAAAGGATTTGGACTGGGCCTTGATTATGTGCATAAAATTGTTCAAAGGCACGGTTGGAAAATAAATGTGGTCGAAAATTCGAGGAAAGGAAGTACTTTTATCCTGAAAATTCAGAAACTATAACCATGACTTATCAAGGCGAGAAAATTCTATTGGTTGAGGATGATCAAACTCTTAACTTCATCATTAAAGATAATCTGGAGCAAAACGGTTACGAGGTTACCTCTGTCGAAGACGGTGAGTTGGCCATAAAGGCGTTTCAATCCGGAAAGTTTAGTTTGTGTCTGTTGGATGTTATGCTTCCCAAAAAGGACGGCTTCACACTTGCAAAAGAAATACGTGAAATTGATGATCATGTCCCGATTATTTTCCTGACAGCCAGATCGATGACAGAAGACCGCATTACTGGCTTAACCATTGGTGGCGACGACTACATGACCAAACCGTTCAGTATGGAAGAATTGCTACTGAAAATACGGATTTTCCTGAAACGAACTCTGACCACAACTGATGCACCTGTCGATCAGAATTATTATAAACTCGGGCACTTCAATTTTTATTTTGACAGTTTGATTCTGGACTCCAATGGAGACCGGAAAACCCTGACTTACAAAGAAGCTGAGCTTTTGCGCTATTTCTGCGATAACCCTAACAAAGTTTTAAGTCGCTCCGATATTTTAAAACAGGTTTGGGGATCAGACGATTATTATCTGGGACGAAGCCTCGATGTTTTTATTTCACGCCTCCGGAAATATTTAAGCAGCGACGAAAATATCAAAATTCTGAATCTTCACGGAATTGGGTTTCGGTTTAATGCTTCGATAACTAAAAATTAGATTATTTACCAGTTTGGATTGGATTTGTTCAAATTAATTGTAGGCAAAGGTATTTATTCTTCTGGTACAAATACCTGTACAAACACTCTGCCTGTATGGCATTTCTTTCGCTCGGGAAAAGTGGCTTGGCAAACTGGGAATTTGAACTCCTCCCATTCCTCTTTTTTTTCTGAATTGATTTGGATTCCCTGATTTTAAGGTTCTAGTCCGCATCAAATTGAGAAGAGTAGGGAGGATGGAATTTTTTTTGATTTAAAAGAAAGAGGCCATCTGATTAAAGGTGGCCTCTTTTTATTGGATTTAAAAAAGTATTAATTATCGTTTGGGTTTGTTAATTAATCTCTTTTTAGACATTTTAGCAGATTTTAGAACCGATGCAGATTTTATTCCGTTTACATCGAGTGTAATCTCTTCAGAGAAGGCAGGTTCACCTTGGCTTACCAGATATGCACCAACTTCCCAACCATCCTGAATCAACTCATATTCAACAGTCATTTCTGGTTGACTGCCACAAGTCCGGAATGAGCCATGGCCTTTTATGGTGTATGGGTATTCAGTACCCTTGTATAAGGTTGTCATATAAGGTTGTTCAGAAATATTGAATTCACCATGACTATTCCAATCCATTACGATGTCAACTGGCAGCATTTCAAGCACTTCTTCTCCCCAATAATCGCTCATCCATTCGAAGGCTAAGCCGGTAATTTGCAGTTTCCCATTAGAAATACTTGTGACCGTATGAGAAGGATAATCATAGCTATCCAAGCCAGACCATGACCCTGCCAATGATTCTAGATCAGCAGACCAGGATAGCGAAAGTGCCTTATTAATTGAATATGTTTGGCCTGTTTTCTGAATCGTAGCCATAATGACTCTGTAAGTACTACAGGTGAATGAATTTGTCATTGCGGCAGGAAAAGTGAGAATCGTATCATTTATAACGCCCACCTGGTTGAAATCTAAATTGAGATCAAGGGTTATGGGTGCATTAAAATCACCTGCATTAATTGTAGAGTATATATCGGTAGCAATACGATATTCTCCATCTGGCAAATCGGTACCCGAAAGAGTAAGAGTTTCAAAAGATGCCCCATCTGCGACATCTACAATTTCTCCAACACTGTTGATAAGCAGAAATCTTAAATCAACGGCTTTTTCCGGAGTCAGATCCAAGCCAACAGCGGTTAATGCATCTGTTTCCCATGTCAGATCAATCATCAGATCACCCGATGTCAGGTTGTTAATGTTGAAAGAAACTGTAATCGGAGTTAAGGCTGCATTAGCAGTTGATTCATCTCCAATCTGAATGGTTAAAGTTTCAGTTTCTTCTTTCATATCATCACTAAGGATCTGGATTTTACCTGAAGCCGAAGTTGATCCTGCTGGTATTACCAAAGATCCGGTCACAATATAGTCGCTTGCACTTGCCGTTCCATCAGTTTGTTTGATATATAGCTTTATATCAGCGATTTGTGGCTCACTTAAAGTTACTGTAAACGTGTGTACGGAGTTGTCTTCGGTCAAAGTTACAGGACTCGTAAACCCAGCCGAAATAGTTATGGTTGGCGAAGTTGGTGTCATGGTACTGTAACCTGTATTATTTTCATCGTCACAACTTACTATTCCAATGCTGATAACAGCAAGCAATGAAAGTAAGTAGAAGATATTTTTAATTATTCTTTTCATAATAAAATACTTTAAACGTTTATTCAATAATTTTTTCCATTACCTGATAGAATGATCTTGGACCATCATCTGCAGGGCTTGCCGATCCTCCGGTCAAATATCCGAAAGACATGATTAACTGGTCTTTACCATCTACGTCATCTTTTACGATATAATTAGAAGTACTGCAATGAACTGTCGACAGGTCAGATAAATTGGACTCACATGAAATTAAGGGTTGACCATTAATTAATTGTTCACCATCCCATTCAAGAGGATAGGTTATTCTTCCATCGTCTTCGATCTGGAAATACACGATCTGATCCATCCATGCACTTACACCATTCATTTTGTAAGTTTTTGCATCAACAGATTCAATCAGGTATTCAGGGTCCCAATAATCACCGGTACTGGAAAGAACGCCAATGCGGTAGTATGCTCCTTCAACAAAACGATATCTACCTGCAAAGCGGGTAGCTACAGTAACTTTTGTCGTTTTGTCCTGATACACTTCAGTACCGTTATTTACTGTCGCTACATATTCAAATTCCCAATAATCACCAATCTGGTAATCGCCATCAGATATGGGAAGCGAAGCTGCGTCAACTTTCAGATCGGCGATTAAATCATCAAACGTAAAGCTGAATGATTTAAAGCTTTCTTTGGTTAAATCGTCAACGTTAATCGTTGCCATTAAAACTGTGTTCGATTGAACTGCAATTACAGCATTTGGATCTTCTTCAGTGGGAGAAGGAACAATGGTATGAAATGTTTTCATAACCGTAAGTTTCGTTGTTTTAACTGTTCCTTGATAAATGCGTACAGAGGCTGTATAAGGTCCTGGATTTCCAACAACATAGTTTACCGAAGGATTATTTATATCAACTAATCCTCCTTCAACACCCGAAATCAGAGACTCACTTTCATCACATGAAATGGCAAACATCAGTGATAAAACTATTAATGCAAATATTTTTATTATTTTCATAATCGTAAAGATTTAATTTTTCAACCACCATATTGGTGTTACTAAGTCATCGGCACCACCTTGTTGAAGAATGGCAGCCTTGTAATTTATGCTGTTAATAGAAACCTCATTCGATTCGTATTTTAATCGGTTGGGGATCTGATCAATAAAATATCTATCAGGAACAGGGCTCAAGGCTGGAAATTTTGTTCTTCTCCATTCGGTCCATGCTTCAAATCCCTGGCAAAACAATGCTGCCCATTTTTGAGTTCCAATCTGTTGAAGGGCATTGTTGGTATTAAAAGCAACACCACCTACCGTCTTAAATTGAGCAAATGATTCTCCAACCCCGTTTTCTGTGAGCGAATTTTGAATGCCAGCTTCATAGTAGTTTTGAGTTGCAGTAACTCCTCCGGAAATGTAACCTTTTTGGCTTGCTTCGGCCATTAAGAAAAGCAATTCTGAATACGACATAAAATATCCTGGTGCGGTTGCCTCTAAGTATAAGGTACCTATTGAAGAGACATCGTCGTAACCATAGCCAGGAAGCGGAGACTCTGAGTGACCTGAAGGTTTTCCTACATAGGTGCCGGTAGCAACAGCTGGTTGGGCGTACACAGGCAGCCTTGGATCTGAGTTGCTTGTTAAGTAGTTAATAAATGTCTCGGCTAATTTAAATTCGCCGCGGCCGCCCGCAACAATAGTCTCATAAATAGGATTTGCTTCGGGTGAAGTTGATAAGAAAACTAATTTAGCTTCATCATCATTTGACGCAAATAAGTTTCCACCACTAACTAAGGCCTGTAACTCACTTTTCACATCTGTTTTTGCTGAAATTCTCATTAATGCCCGAAACTTCAGTGAAGCTGCGAACTTTGCCCATTTGGAATTGTCTCCGGCATATAAAATATCCATACTTGGATCTGTTGTTCCGATTCCGGAAGACAAAAGTGGCATTGCTTCGTCGAGTAAAGCTAAAATTCCAGTATAAATATCTTGTTGTTTATCATACACAGGCGTGAAGTTAGCATCGCTTGGACCTTTTAGAGCTTCCGAAAAAGGTACATCACCGTAGAAGTCGGTAAGGAGGGAAAAGCAATAGGCCTTTAGAACCAATGCAATACCCTGATTTACGCTATTCTCTTCAAGTACAGCTAAATTATACATTTGGTTGGCATTGGAAGCGCCGGTATAAAAAACGCTCCAAAGATTATCCATTGAAGTGACACGTGGTTTATACCTTTCAGGATCGTTGTATTGAACCATAGATATGTGCTGAGCCCATGATTCACCAATTTCCAAGCCATTGAATGTTGAGTAGAGTTCATTGGCTACATTTCTAACGACTGTACCAATAATCATACTTGAAGGAATAACAACCGGACTGTCAAGGTTTGAGTTGATTTCTTCAAATTTATTATCACAACTTAAAAGCAATGTTGTGATTATAAATGATGTCAGAATATATCTTATAATTTTCATGTTGGTTTATATTTAAAATTTGACGTTTAAACTTACTCCTATACTCCTTGCAGATGGTAATTGTCCAAACTCCATTCCTTGTTGCCCGTTTGAGTTGCTCAAACCAGTTTCCGGATCAATATGCGGAGCCTTCTTGTATAGTATGGCAAGGTTTCTTCCAATCACTGAAAAGTTGACATTAGTTAAACCAATTGAAGAAATCCAATTTTTAGGAAGATTATAACTTAAGGAAACCTGACGCAACTTAACATATGAGGCATCGAAAACGGAGGTTTCGACAATCTCACTTCCGAAAGCATTATGGTTGAAATTTTCGGCGCTTACGACAACATTGTTTGGTACATAATTTCCATCAGTATTCAGCATAACACCATCTCCAACAACACCGGTCTCACGACCCTGAAGAGTTTCTTCAAGAATTCCGGAATATCTACCCCATGCCGAAGTCATAGAGTAAACTTCACCACCGATTTTGGCATCAACCAAGGTGTTTAAGGTGATACTTTTATAGTTTATCGATAAGTTTGCTCCTCCGGTCCAGTCAGCTTCAATATCTCCCAAGACTTTAGTTTCTCCAATCTGGGGCAAACCGTTTTTATAAATTACTTCACCGGATTCAGTTCTTGCTAGTGATGGTCCTACAATCACACCATAGGCATATCCTTCTCTTGCTTCCAGGTTCATGTTCCACATTGTTCCAAGAATTAATGTTTCTTCATTGTTGGAATCATCTTTACCTGCTTTTATTACTTCGTTATGATTTTTCGCAAAGTTAATGTCTAAATTTACAGCAAAATCTTTCTTGCTACTTTCAAACAAAGTTCCTCCTAATTGGATTTCTACTCCACGGTTTCTCAATTCACCAACATTGTCCCATACTGATGCAACACCCGATGCTCTTGTCACCTGAACAGGCAAAACAAGATCTGAGCTGGTTTGATCGTAATAGGTAACATCCAATCTCAATTTACTTGCAAACATCCGAAGTTCCATACCTCCTTCAATTCCAATTGTTGATTGAGTTTTTAATTTAGAATTATTTAAGGTCGTAGGATAGCTGCCAAAAGTATTCCCATTCCAAGGCAAAGATGAGAGTGTATAGGTAGCCAGAATATCAGATGGCCCCAATGGCCCGAAACCGCCTACCTCAGCCCAACCACCTCTAACTTTTAAATAGTCAATTTTGGCCGACTTTAGATCAAGGATCTCAGACAGAAGGGTGCTTAAAGTAACAGAGGGGTAAAAGAATGAATTGTTTTCAGCAGGCAAAACGCTTGCCCAGTCATTTCTACCGGTAACGTTTAAGAATAAGTATTCTTTGAACGATAACTCGCCGGAAGCATATAAGCTATTTATAGATGATTGGTAGTGTTCGTTCTTATTAAAAAGTGATGTTCCGGATTTAATATTACCTAAATTGTATAGTTCAGGAAGTTGAAGTTGTACTGCCCGATAATCAAAAGTTGATTCCGTGTGCATTCTGCTACCTCCCGCATCAATTGACAATTTGAATTTATCAGTTATCGTTTTTTTGAAACTTAACAGCAAATCCATGTTCGATTCGATAAATGAGCGTTGTTCTTCATCGTAAAAACCTTCAGATCCATCTCTGTTGCCACTGTATCTCCAGTAAGTCGGTGCATCACCCGCACTTCCTTTGGCCCACTTAACGCTAGTTTTAGTGGTGTAGTAATCAACTCCAGCGTTTCCATTTACACTAAGATAGTCTGTAAGGTCAATACCGATTCCCATATTTCCAATAAATCTGGTTCTGTTGAACGAGTTTTTATTGGTTTCCAATTGCCAGTAAGGGTTGTTTTGAAATGCAGTATTCCAGTTAATGGGAAGCGATCCTTCACCATATGTCGATCCAGGAAGTGCCTTAGGTAAATTTCTCCAGTTTTTTAGTGCCTGAAGATCAACATTACGTCCGGACCAAATCGTTTGTTGAACGACATTCGAACCATCATAACCTGAGTTAGGAAGGTTGTCACTGTCTGATTTAATAAATTTCGAAGTGAAATTAGATCTGATTTTATCAGTGAATTTATGAGATCCTGAAGCAGTAACGTTAAATTTTTTGAAATCAGTAAAAGGAATCATCCCTTTTTGATCTGAATAACCGGTACCTAAACGGAAGGTTGTAGTTTCATTTCCTCCTGACAAGGAAACATCACTCTTTGAAGTCAGACCTGTATCATAAAAATCTCTTACATTGTTAGGATGAGATACCCATGGTTCCGGTTGTGGGTTGTCTGGGTTATTGATGTAAGAAGTAAATTGCATGAATTTTAATCCAACATCTAATGGCGCTCCCCAACTTTCATCAGTACCTCCATCTCCTGAGGTTCCATTAATATATTCAAAGAAATCTTTGCTTGAACCCTGTCCATATGAGTTTTGAAAGTTCGGTATAACCAATGGTTCTTCAAAAGTGTAGGTTTGGTTGAATTCGACTCCAATACCTTTGCTCTTTTTGCCTTTTTTAGTTGTAATAACAATAACACCATTTGAGGCCCGCATTCCATAAAGTGCAGCAGCATTTGGTCCTTTTAAAACATTGACAGATTCAATATTGTTTGGGTTAATGTCGGCAACTCCGTTAGGAAGGTCAAATCCACCACTTCCTGTTGTCGTTCCTTCATTGCTGTTGGAAACAGGCATGCCATCAACTATAAAAAGAGGTTGATTGTCTCCATAAATAGAACTGGCACCTCTTAGAACGATTCTCGACGAGGAACCTACTGCTCCAGAACTGTTGGTAATATTAACACCAGCGACTCGTCCACTTAATGAATTAACTAGATTCGCCTCGGGAGCTTCGTTCAGTTTGTCTCCGCCAACACTTTGTGCGGCATAACCGATTGCTTTTTCGCTTCTCTTGATACCCATAGCAGTTACAACTACTTCATCAACTCCAATTGTTTCTGATTTCAACTGAATTTTTAAAACGGATTGAGTACCAATCACAACTTCCTGGGCAGTCATCCCTACAAAAGAAAATACCAAAGTTTTGGCATCTTGTGGAACTTTCAAACGGAACATACCGTCCATATCGGTAATTGTCCCTAAGGTTGTCCCTTTAACAGAAACAGAAACGCCAGGAATAGACCCGCCGTCGTCGGCTGAAGTCACCGTGCCTGAGATCTCCCTGGTCTGGGCTACAAGAACCTGCAGACCAATTGCAAAGAATGCAAGCAATAACGCGATTTTTTTCATGTAAAATAAATTTAAATTAACAGTATTATTTATTGATGAAAATTCAGTCAGGTAAATTCCAATTTCAATTCCTTTTAGTTTTACAACTTCGTTATTTGATTCCCCCAAATCAAATCATCAGGAATTTTCAATTAGAATTTCAAGACCCCTTTTTTAAGAATTAATATCCGAAGTGTATTCGGATATTAATTTTCTATCACAAATTTAAAAAAATGTAGATAGGATGATCCTCTAAGGCTAAAAAAAAGTAACACATTTTAACATTGTTAATAAAAATTAAATATGAGTATGAATGATTGTTGTGGTTGTGTGTTGTGTAATGTATTGTGATAGATGGTGTTGTATTCTTTTGTGAGTTGTGTGTCTCATTTAATTCAGAATTTGCCTAAATTAAAGAATGAGGACTAATTCTGCTATTTTGTTGATAAACCATGTCTGATTTGAATGGGTTAAGCTTGAAAAAGGTATGTTTCTAGTGAATTCTCCGGAATTTAAAGCCCCCGGAATGGCATTCAATCCATGATTTAGAAACATGATCTGATCCATTCCGAAATTTAATGCGCCAATGATGTCGGTTTCCCAGGAATCACCAATCATTATGCTTTTTTTCTTTAGCGCATTGGTCGATTTTAAAGCATGCTCAAAGATCTGTCGGTGTGGTTTCGTGGTCTTAATCTCTTCTGAAATAAATACTTTGGTAAAGAAACCGGCTAAGCCGCAATTGGCAAGTTTGTCCCGTTGTACCTCTCTGAAGCCGTTCGTAATGATGTGCATCTGATATCCCCTGGACTTGAGCGTTCGGAGTGTTTCCAGAGTATCGGGGAACAATCCGGTTTGGAGAGCCATGTTTCTGAGGTAGTGACGGTTTAATTCCTGCCAGTCGTGATCGTGAATGCCGAATTTCTGCAGTGATTTGGAAAATCGCTCAACGATCAGGATTTGTTTGGTGATTTTTTTGGAATGATAGTCGCTCCAAAGCGATTTGTTAATCTGTTCGTAAACCTGAAAAAAGGAATCGAACGAAGGGAGTTGCGACAGTATTTCTTTCTCTTCGAGCATTTGTCGCATAGCCAGGCAGGAGTTGGTCGTGAAATCCCACAGCGTATTGTCCAGATCGAAAAAAAGGTGGTCGTATTTTCTCATTCACTCGAAAATATAAGGGAGAAAAATTGAATCTCTCAGCGTTCTATGAATTATTCCTGAGGCATGTTCTTTTCATCGGTTGTATCTTCTTTGAACCCTTCCAGAACGATCACAATTTCACCCTTGATGGCTTTCGCCCCAAAATGCTCAATCAATTCGGCGAGTGTACCTCTTCGGTTTTCTTCAAAGAACTTCGATAGTTCTCGTGATACCGAGGCTCTCCGGTCTGGTCCGTAGAATTCAGCAAACTGTTCCAGGCTTTTAATCAGACGGTAAGGTGATTCATAAAAAATCATGGTTCTGGTTTCGGTTGCCAATTCCTTTATTTTTTTTTGCCTTCCTTTTTTTTGCGGCAAAAAACCTTCGAAGGTAAAACGATCGGTGGGGAAACCTGAATTAACCAACGCTGGAATTAGTGCGGTTGCACCAGGTAAACATTCAACCTCAATTTCTTTCTCCAGACAGGTTCTGACGAGCAGGAAGCCAGGATCGCTGATTCCGGGAGTGCCGGCATCCGAAATGAGTGCAACATTTTTTCCGTCTTCGATTTGTCGGGCAATCATTTCAACTGTTTTGTGTTCGTTGAATTTATGATGCGAGATCATTTTATTTTTGATTTCGAAATGAGCCAGTAGTTTGGATGAGGTTCGTGTATCTTCTGCCAAAATCACATCCACTTCTTTTAAAATCCGAATTCCCCGGAGAGTCATGTCTTCAAGGTTTCCAATCGGGGTTGGAACTAAATATAATTTGCCCATTTTTTTGCCTGTCTGAGTTTTTAAGCTGTCTTCTGGAAATTGTCAGCTGTAATCGAATGAGTGCAATGGAGTCTCTTTTGAATATCTCCATTGCTATTCTGTTGATTGAATTCTTATTTACTGAAACGCCGTTTCAGAAGGTCGACGAATTTCAAGCTCGTATTGCTCTTCTGTAACGATAGATTCGCTTTCAGGTATTCTACAGCTTCCTGAATGGTTTCAAGTTTGTCAAGCTGTTCGATTACCGAATTGTATTTATCTGTGTTGTTGTCAAAAATTTCGCGGATGAAAAAGAAACGGTCGTTCAGTCCAATTGCAGCCCGCAAGCTGGTTATAGGGCCATTGGTCAGTTTTGATTCTGTCGATTTTTCACCGATCACATCATTCAGCGATCGTTCTTTTTGGAATGATTCTCCAAACACTGTTTTCCCCTGAACCGGATTCTCCGGCTTTGGAATTTCGTGCATAACAGGGCGATCGGTGGACTCTGAAACCGGTGAAAACTGAACGGGATCGAGGTCCTCATCGTCCAGTTCGTCGATATGAATTTCGCGAACTCCGGGCTGAAGCTCGCTTTTTATGTCAGCGACCTTAATGCTTGGTTCCTGCTGAAGATCTTCATCTTCATCTTCTGCCTCGTCGTCGTCGTAATCTTCATCCTCTTCCTCGTCATCTTCGTCCTCTTCTGTTTCTTCCACTTCCTCTATCAGATCGTCCTCTTCAGATTCGCTTACATCGTTTTCCTCATTTTCATCTTCATGGTTTTCCAGCTCGTCTTCCACTTCGGTCAATTCGCTCGAATCATCATCCGATTCATCTGCTTCCTCTTCCATATTTTCCAGAGAATCCTGGTCTTCCTGACTTTCATCCTCTTCAGGTTCGTCTTCCAACATTTCTTCCGGGTCCTCTGTTTTGTTTTCCGGAATTTCATTTTCTTCGAAATTCAGAATTTCAAGTTCAGGATCAGAAGTGCTGATTTCAGAATCTACATCATCTTCATCCTCCATGAAATCGTCTTCAATTTCTTCCGGAACAATGTCATTTGGGACTGTTATATCACGTAATAATTCAATTTCCTGACATAAAAGCCGGGCTCTGTTCAATGCAAGTTCAATGATCAAGGCTGAATCCATTTGAGATTCAGCAACTTCTTCAGCCAAAATTTTAATTTCTTCCAGATCTTTTACAATGATCCGTACCAATTTGTGTTTATCCATTTTTATTTGTGATTTTAATCGGTAATTCAAAATGAGTTCTTTCCGTAAAGATTTAAATTTATCTTTGTTTTCAATACCGGAATACATTTTCAGAAACGATTTGTTTCTAATGAATGCGGTAATTTAAGTATCGTAAAAGTACAAAAATCTTTAGCATATCACCTACATGTTTATTGAAAGAGGAATCGACAGACTAAAAAAGACCGGCAGTATTGAAGTCATTGCAGGCTCAATGTTTTCAGGTAAAACCGAAGAATTAATCCGACGTTTGAAACGTGCGAAAATAGCCCGATTAAATGTCGAAATTTTCAAGCCAGCCATTGATACACGTTATTCTGTCGCAGAAGTGGTGTCACACGACGAGAATTCAATTCTGAGCACTCCGGTCGAAAGTTCAGGGAATATTATGCTAATGACTGGTGATGTGCATGTGATCGGAATTGATGAAGCTCAGTTTTTTGACAATGGTCTGATCAATGTGAGTATATCGCTTGCCAATATGGGTATCCGGGTTATTATTGCCGGACTGGATATGGATTTTAAAGGGAACCCTTTTGGTCCGATCCCCGGATTGATGGCGGTTGCCGATCATGTGACCAAAGTTCATGCAATCTGCATGCGTTGCGGCGATGTCGCCCAGTTCTCACATCGTTTGTCGAATGCCGGCAAACTGGTTTTGCTGGGTGAAAAAGATGAATATGAGGCCTTGTGCCGTTCCTGTTTTACTAAAGCTATTCGATAATGCCCATCCTTTCAATTCGTCAGATTTCAGCAGTTCTAAACGGAGAAATCCGCTCATCTGACGTTCATACAGAATTCCTGATTTCCTCCATTTCGATTGATAGCCGTACTATTTTTGATCCTAAATCGAGCCTGTTTTTTGCATTGAAGAGTGACCGAAACGACGGTCACCGCTACATCGCTGATTTGGTTCATAAGGGCGTTCGGGCCTTCGTGGTATCTGATTATCAGGAGGAATTCCGGAAATATAACAATTGCAGTTTCATTGTTGTGCCAGATACACTCAAAGCCCTTCAGCATCTGGCCGCCTGGCACCGTGCGCAATTTGAAATTCCAGTTGTCGGTATTACCGGCAGCAACGGAAAAACAATTGTGAAGGAGTGGTTATTCGATGTGTTGCGTAAGCGGGCAGTTATCCGTAGTCCGAAAAGTTACAATTCGCAGGTTGGAGTTCCGTTGTCGGTTTGGAATCTGAGCATTGATTATGAACTGGCCATTTTTGAAGCAGGGATTTCTAAACCCGGTGAAATGCAGAATCTGGTTGAGATTATCCGGCCAACAGTTGGAATTTTAACCAATATAGGCGAAGCTCATCAGGAAAATTTTGCATCGAAACAGGAAAAGTTGGAAGAAAAGCTGAAACTGTTTAATTCGTGTAAATCGTTGATTTATTGCAAGGATCAGCCTTTGGTGCATTCTTTCCTCAGTTCTGGTGGAATGAATCCTGCTGTAATGCTTTTGGCGTGGTCGTTCACTGATCCGACCTGTGATCTTTATTTCAGGAAAAAGGAAGTTGAAGGTGATGTTGAAATTCATACGGAGTTTGAAGGAACAACTTACCGGATCGGCTTGCCATTTCAGGATGATGCCAGTCTGGAAAATGCGGGTCATTGTCTGGCTTTTGTATTGTCGCAACATTATGCCGAAACTTCGGTACTTGAATTGTTCCGGAGTCTGCAGCCTGTTGCCATGCGTCTCGAGATGAAAGACGGAATAAATAATTGTCTTCTGATTAACGATTATTACAACTCGGATATTAATTCATTGCAAATTGCACTTGGATTTTTAAACAGTCATGCACGGCAACCCTATTCACGAAAAACGGTAGTTCTCTCTGACATTCAACAGGCTGGCATTCCGGACAAACAATTGTACCAGGAAGTAGCTCGCCTGCTGCAATTGAATAAGACGGATCACCTGATTGGGATTGGTCCAGGAATCAGGAAATATTCGCGGATGTTTGAAAAGTCGGCCGAGTTTTATGAATCGACTGACCAGTTTTTGGAAACGGTTCAGTCCGGAAATTTCAGACAGGAATGTGTTCTTCTGAAAGGTGCACGCGATTTTCATTTCGAGCGCATTTCCTCTGTTTTACAGAAAAAATATCATCAGACGGTTTTGGAGATCGATTTGAATGCGATGATTGGAAATCTGAATTTCTTCCGGTCTTCCATTCAGCCCGAAACTCTCGTTATGGTTATGGTTAAAGCTTTTTCGTATGGAAGCGGATTGGCTGAAATTGCCCGTATTCTTCAGTTTCACAAAGTGGATTATCTGGCTGTCGCTGTTGCCGATGAGGGAGTTGAACTTCGGCAGGCAGGAATTGATTTGCCTGTTTTAGTCATGAATCCTGAAGAACATAGTTTTGAAACCATGATTGAATTCAGGCTTGAACCGAATATTTATTCCGAAGAAATTTTTGATTCGTTCCGGAAAGTACTGCAACAACACGCCGTGGTTCGGTATCCTATTCATTTGAAGTTGGATACCGGAATGCGCCGCCTGGGTTTTGATTCAGCAGAAATGGTTCAGACATTGGTCGATAAGTTGATTCAGCAGGAAGAAATGGTGGTGCGGTCTGTTTTTTCTCATCTGGCCGGAGCTGATGAACGTGTTCATGATGAATTTACGCTCGGACAGATTCAGCAATTTATGGATCTCAGTTCAATAATCACTGAAAAACTGCCGAATAAAGTTTTTCGTCATATTTTAAATTCAGCGGGTATTGAACGGTTCCCGGAATCTCAGTTTGAAATGGTACGCCTGGGGATTGGCTTGTATGGAGTGAGTGCCTGCGGAAACGGACAGATTAAAAGTATAAGCCGGTTAAAAACAAGTGTGTCTCAGATTCGGCGGATCAGTGCCGGACAGACCGTTGGTTATGGGCGAAAAGGTTTAGTGGCAAGAGAATCTGAAATTGCTGTTTTGCCGATTGGTTATGCCGATGGTTACGACCGCCGTTTAAGTAACGGGGTCGGAAAGGTATATGTGAGAGGGCAGGTAGTTCCGATTATAGGGAATATTTGCATGGACATGTGCATGATTGACATAACTGGCTTGCAGATTGCCGTAGGCGATGAAGTTGAGATGATGGGAGAGCATATTCTTTTAAGCGATATCGCCGAAACGATTGGAACCATCCCGTACGAAGTACTTACAGGAATATCACAACGTGTAAAACGCATTTATTTACAGGAGTAGGGGAGTGGTCAGTCGCAGTTGTTGATGCGGGTTACGTGTTGCAAGTTACGGGATAACGGTTTTAACAAGCAACCCGAAACCTTAAATAGCAATAATGAAAACTATATAGCTTAACCTTCGTAACCCGTAACTCTTTTCTACCCCAGCTTGCTGATCTTTTCCAGTTTTTGAATGTCGAGAATGCGGATTTTACGTCCATCAATCGCGATCACTTTTTCGCCGGCAAAGGTTGATAAAGTGCGGATCGCATTCGAAGTAGTCATATTCGACAAATTGGCAATGTCTTCGCGTGAGAGGTAAACTTTCAGAGTAGCACCATCGTTTTCCCAACCATATTTTTCTTTCAGGAGAAGAAGTGATTCAGCTAAACGGCCACGGATATGTTTTTGTGTGAGCGTAACTGTTCGCATGTTAGAAAATCCAAGTTCTCTGGCTATTTTTTGGATGAGTTTAAGCGAAAAATCCGGGTTCTTGAGTAGCTTGTTGTAAAAATATTCGTGCGAAATGATACCAACGGTTGAGTCTTCAAGCGCAATCGACGAACCAATATGCAATTCGTCTGCCAACATGGCCCGATAACCGATAAGCCCAAGAGGTTTGGTCATGCGGATGATTTGCTCACGACCCCCAACACCTTCTTTGTAAATAATAACTTTCCCATCGAGCAGGAATAAAAAAGCGGATGGTTTTTCACCCTCTTTGAAAATGAATTCATTCTTTTTGTAAAAAGCCAAAGTGATGTGGTTCTGCAAATCCTCTTTTTCTTCAGGGGCTAGTGTACTGAATATTGATTTTGGATTTTCAAAAACTTCTTTCATCCCCATTTCATGACTCACCATAGAAATAAAATTTACATGTTCTGTAGCATCAAAGTTAAATAAATTTGTCAAACAAGAAAATTCAGATCATTATATTTTCCTTTTCAAATCCGGGTTTTTCCTGATTTATTTCTTGTATACCTGACTTGGAAAACTTATGAATAACGGGCAACCAGAGGCATACGGCGACCGAACCCAAATGCCTTGGAACTAATTCGCAGAATTGGTGGCGCCTGGAATCGCTTGTATTCATTGTTATTCACCATTTTTATGGTTCGTAATACCGTTGATTCGTCAAATCCTTTGGCGACGATTTCTTCAGGAGATAGATTCAACTCGATGTAATCGAATAAAATCTGATCGAGCATATCGTAATCAGGCAATGAATCCGTGTCTTTCTGATCGGGGCGGAGTTCTGCGGAAGGTGGTTTTGTAATGGTGTTGACCGGAATGATTTCGTGATTACGGTTGATCCAGTTTGCCATTTTGAAAACATCGGTTTTGTATACATCACCCAGAACCGACAATCCGCCGTTCATATCTCCGTAAAGGGTTCCGTAT
This sequence comes from Prolixibacteraceae bacterium, assembly GCA_035648135.1. Lineage (GTDB taxonomy): Bacteria > Bacteroidota > Bacteroidia > Bacteroidales > Prolixibacteraceae > Aquipluma. Next base: position 6,093 of record DASRMB010000030.1, on the reverse strand, counting down.
CCCACAGCACATTCACTTTTATTGGTGGTGTTGAGCAGAATGTTACCAAATTTATTGGAAATAGCCATAAGTAAAACGCCACGGGTTCGGGCCTGAATATTCTCCTCGGTAGTGTCGGCCTGAAGATTGGCAAATACATCCGAAAGACTTTGCCCGAAACTGTCGACCATATGTTGGATCGGGATAATTTCATGTTGAATATCCAGATTTTTGGCGAGTTGCAGGGCATCATCCACACTATGGTCAGATGAATATTGTGAAGGCATTAACAGGACTCGTACATTTTCTTTTCCCAATGCTTCTACCGCTAAAACAAGAACCAGTGCTGAATCAATTCCTCCGGATAAACCCAGAGTTGCTTTTTTAAAGCCCATTTTAGTGAAATAATCACGGATCCCTAAAATGAGAGCATGGTATATTTTTTCGATGTATTCGGTTTCTGGCTGAAGATTTTGCGTGGAAGTTTCTGTATCGATAATCCGGAAATCTTCTTCAAAATAGTTCAGTTCTTCCTGAATTTCACCCTTTTTGTTCAGGAAGAATGAACCACCGTCGAAGATGAGTTCGGTTTGTGCCCCTACCTGGTTGGCATACACGATGGGTAACTGGTATTTTATGGCATTTTTAACCAGAATGTTTTTCCTCCAGTTTTCCTGATTAAACGAAAACGGGGAGGCCGAAATATTAATAAGCAGATCAGGTTTCAATGCCGACAATTCTTTCAGTGGCGAAAGCTGATAAAGATTTTCACGTCCAAATTCATTTTGAGTTTCCTGCTCGTCCCAAAGGTCTTCACAGATCGTAATGGCCAGTTTTTTTCCGAGGAATTCAAAAACTGAAAAATTCTTGTTTGGTTCAAAATGACGGTATTCATCAAAAATATCGTAAGTCGGAAGAAGCGATTTGTTTACCACATGCTGAATGGCTCCGTTGTAAATAAAAAAGGCTGAATTGAAGAGCTTTTTCCCTCTTGGTTCAGGATTGATACTTGGTCCGCCAACAATTGCTGCAATGCCGGTGCAATGTGCTGCAACCTGACTGAGTGCTTTGTAACACTCTTCAATAAACTCTTTGCGTTCGAGTAAATCGTGTGGGTAATAACCTGTAATAGATAGTTCTGTAAATACAACCAGATCAGCTCCTTCGGCTTTTGACTGGTCGATGTATTTTATGATTTTCGATGTGTTCTGTGCAAAATCACCAATGTGATAATTCAGCTGAGCTATAGCTATTTTCATCCGTTTAAATTTTCAAAATAGGTACTTAAGTTCTCGGCCTGCGATTTTCCTGAAACAATCCGCATACGGTTGGAAACTCCCCGAATCTAATCATCCGTCTTTTCGAAAGATAAGCGGGATGGTTTCTGATTTTTATTTACTAAAAGATAAAAGCGACTTTGAGTTTCATCGAGTTGATAATCGTCTTGTCGGTAAAGTCATTGTCGGTAGTTACATCCATCAGCCCGTTCTGGAAAATCAAACCGGTTGAGACTGTATTACTGGTACCCAAATCAAAATCGAATCCGATTCCCACGTTCATGGCCAGATTAAATAAGTTAACTTCATCATGGATGTCAGCTTTATACAATATCCCATCATTGCTGTCGCCTTTTGCTTTGATGTTCAGCATGGTTGAAAAGCCAAATAGTCCCCAGTAACGGGTACGGTGAAACTGGTCGGTTTTGAGCTTGATATCAAATGGAATTTCGACATAACGCAAGTGATATTTGATTTTACTCATCGAAGACAAGGTTTCTTCTGAAAACTGAAAAGGAGAATCGGTAAGGTATGAAATTTCTCCGCCAACGTTTGAAATCTGTATTCCGGTTGAAAAGGAATACCGCTCATCTTCCGAAAAATAGAAATCACCGTTCAATCCAAAGTCGTAACCAAGTATTGCTTTTCCGCTTTCGGTATCAGAGTTATTGGTGATCATCCAATTGACTGAAGGACTAAAGGCAAATGAGAGTTTGGCGTGAGTCTGGCCAAATCCTGTAATGACTGTGGCAACGAAAATGGCTGATAAAATAAATCGTTTCATCGTTTTTTGTTTAATTTGCGGAACCGTATATTAATACGTTAAAAGTTTAAAAGATGTTGATGGTCAATACTTAGATTATACTAAGTGCAATCCTGAAAAAAAGATCTTCAATAAAACCTTGTTTTACATGATTTTTTTGTGTGCTGCAAATCTCGAATTTTATATTTAGAATGACAATAAAAAAAACGATATGTACGTAGATTTATTAAAATGTTTTGAATGAGAAAAATAGTCTTCCTTTTGGGTTTAATATTGTTGTTGGCTTCGTGTACCCGTAATCCTTTGAATGTAAACGTATCAAATGTTTTGATTGATTTGAAAATCAAACATTTTGATGTTGACTTGTTGAAACTTAAACAAGATCAGATGCCGGTAGCTATTCCTGTTTTACAAAAAACATACGGTGAATTTTTCGATATTTTCTGCTACCGGATGATTAGTATCGGTGGTGCCGGGCAGGATAATTTCCCGGAAATGCTTTATTCTTTTGTTTCGGATACACTAATCCGGAAACTAGAGCTTAATGTTGCTGAAAATATAGATACACTTCAGCTTCGAAATAAATTGGAAACTGCATTCAAACATTACAACTATTATTTCCCGAAAAAAGATATTCCGGTAATCTATACCTGTATTTCAGGATTTAACCAGTCAGTTGTAACTGCTGAAAAACTGATTGGGGTGAGCCTTGATAAATACATGGGAGCAGACAGTCCTTCTTATGTGCAGTTGGGTTTGCCTATATACAAGCGCAGAAACATGCATCCTGCAAAAATAGTTCCCGACATGATGTATGCATGGGCAGTAACTGAATGGCCCAAAGCCGATAATGCCAGCAATTTACTCAGCCAGATGATCCAGGAAGGAAAGATGATGTATTTTCTGGATGCCATGATGCCGGAACTTCATGATTCGCTAAAGATCGGCTTTACCAAAAAGCAACTTGATTTCTGCCGGAAAAATGAAGCTTCGATGTGGACCTCTCTGGCTGAGCATAAACAGCTATTTACAACTGACCGGATGAGTATCAAACGGTTTATGGATGACGGTCCCTACACTTCAGCATTTTCTGATCAATCGCCGGCCCGGACTGGTGCGTGGATCGGTTGGCAGATTGTTCGTTCGTACATGGATCGGAATAAGGAGGTCCCGCTGGCTGATTTGATGAGCAACAGCGATTTTCAGTCTATTCTGAATCAGTCAGGTTACCAGCCAAAGGAATAGCAAGCTGAAGATCCCGCCCTGCATACCTAAGCCGGACGAGCCAGAACCTAAAAAGCAAAGGATCAGTCAAAGAAAAAAGGGAAACCACATAGGCACATAGAACACAATAGAAATACAGAAAGAACCATGTGTTGATGTGGTTAAACAACAAGCTGAAGAACCACGAATGAAAATACAGGCAGCCGAAAAAATCCGACCATAAAGGGGAATTGTATCTTTTTTGCCAAACAAAACATCTATTTGAAAAATAAGCACTTATACTGAAAATTGCCGCAACAAAAAAAAAGCCCCCTTTTCAGGAGGCTTTTTTTTTATATTGAAGTGCTCGTTTATTCCAATTCTTTGATTTTTACATTACGATACCAAACATCGCCGCCATGATCCTGAAAGGCAATGTATCCTTCTTTGGCGACATCAGCCCAGTCGGGATTCAGTTCAGGAAATTTACTTTCTTTAACCAGTTTTTTCCAGTCGTCAGTCCATAAATGATATTCGAGAACAGTCACGCCATTTTGTTTGTGAACAACGGTTCCCTGATAAACAATGATTTCAGCCGAGTTCCATTCGCCAATTGGTTTGGCATTTTGTGGTTTGGCGGGAATCAGGTCGTACAATGAGCCAGCCTGACGATTTCCGTCTTTGCCCAAATTAGCATCGATGTGATTGATATTGTCCAAAACCTGATATTCAGGAGCCGTTTTGTAGATTGGCCATCCGGCGACTTCCTGTCCCAGATAGAAAATACCTGAATTACTGCCTTTGGCAATCTTCCATTCGACTTTCAAATCGAAGTCTTTAAATTTTTTGTCGTAAAGAATATCGCCACCGTTTTCAGCTCCGGCTTCTCCGGTTCCGGAACCAATGCAATGCATGGTGCCATCAACAATTTCCCATCCGGTAGGGAATTCCGTTTTGTTATAACCTCTCCATCCGTTTGAAGTGGTTCCGTCAAACAGAAGCTGCCAGCCAGTACTAGCTTCGTCTGCTGATAATTTGTTGAGTTCGGGAGCAGCGACAGCTGTTGAATCTTTGGCAGATTTTTCACCAGCTTTTTTCTGCCCACTCTGGCATGATACTGCAAAAACAACAGTAACTGCTAATAAAAGTGAATTGATCTTTTTCATGATTTAAATGATTTTAGTTTATTGAAAATTTATGTGGTTTACAGTTGCAGTTGACAAAGTTAAAAAAATACTTCAGCATAAGTAAGCTGGCTGATTGAATATCCTAAAAAACGGATGTCAGAATTGTATTCTCAATGTCTGGATATTGTTTTACGCAAACAAATCATTTGGATTAAATATCTCGGTGAATTGCTGAAGTTTAGATTCTTTATCTGATTATTGTTATATTAAAATCAATATTTTTGAACCGCAAAAAAATTACTTTAGCATATCTGAATTCCAGATAAAGAGTAACTTTGTGGCGCATTCTTTTCTATATCACTTAAGTATAGTGTGCTAATTTTATACGGTAGCAATGAACTAGATTTCGTAACCCCGGTGGGTTTTCATGAATAAAATATTAACCAGGCTAAAAATTTTTTTATGAGTCAAAAAAAAGGGAAAAGGATAGGTATTTTAACTGCAGGGGGCGATTGCCCGGGATTAAATGCAGCGATCAGAGGAGTAGGGAAGACAGCAATTGTTGAATATGGGATGGAAGTGATCGGATTTTCATCAGGCTATACCGGCTTGATTCATAATGAATATGTAGAGCTCAGGGAGAAGAATTTGTCGGGTATTTTAACGCTTGGTGGAACTATTATTGGTACTTCGCGCGAAAAACCCTTTAAAATTGTAACCGAAGAGGACAATGATAAGCCTGAATTGATCAAAAAAAATTATCATGCTCTCGGATTGGATTGTTTGGTTTGTATAGGTGGCAACGGAACGATGAAGACTGCTCATTTACTTTCGAAAATAGGATTGAATGTGATTGGAATCCCTAAAACCATTGATAATGATGTGTGGGGAACTGACCTGACGTTTGGGTTCGATTCAGCCGTAAATATTGCTACGGAGGCCGTTGACCGTTTGCACAGCACAGCCAATTCGCATGGACGGGTTATGATCGTTGAGGTGATGGGCCACAATGCCGGATGGATTGCACTTTATGCCGGAATGGCTGGAGGTGGTGATATCATCCTGATTCCTGAAATTAAATTTTCGATGAAAACCGTGATTTCAAAAATCAAGGATCGTTATAAAAACCATAAACCTTATACAATTGTAGTGGTCGCCGAAGGAATTGATCACCCTAAAAACATGTCTGCTGCCAGGTATTTGTCCGAATCGATCCAGTCGAAGCTTGATGTTGAAGCTAGAGAAACCGTTTTGGGTTATACTCAACGTGGCGGAAGTCCTTCGCCAATGGACCGCATTTTGGCAACACGTTACGGCGCTTTTGCTGCGCAGTGTATTGCGGAAGAAAATTTCGGTACCATGGTTGCCTTAATCAAAAATGAATTAACCACAGTTCCGCTTGAGGAAGTTGGAGGGAAACTAAGGCTCGTTGATCACGATCACGGACTGGTTCTAAAAGGACGGAAGATGGGTGTTTCATTTGGTGATTAGTAAAAAGGAGGGAAAAGATAGCGGGGAAATCCGTTAACTATTTTTTGAAAAATGTCCTTAAGATTCTCTTTTACCGGTAAAAGAGAATCTTAAGGACATTTCAATTTTGATGCTAGTGTTAAGTTAATTGTGATATGACGGTTTATTTGTGTAGCTTTACAAAAAAACATGGTACTATACACAATTAAACTTAGCCAGATTGAAGTTGAAGAGCTCAATAAAGTGATCAACAAAGGGAGCCATACTTCACAAG
>DASRMB010000029.1:0-46299 GCA_035648135.1 Prolixibacteraceae bacterium | reverse complement strand
CATTGATGCCTTTGAATCTTCCAGAACAGTTTTGTATAACCTGAACCGGGAATGGATTCGCAAACAGGGTGAGTTTTTCTCCGAATCAGCCGTTTCTTTTTTTGCGGCAGTAATTTGGTTTTTAAAGAAGTATAAAGATGGCCAGTTCTGCACTCTTCCACACGCCATAGAACTGCTGCAAATGGATTACGACGATCTGTTCGCAGTGATGGAACAGGAAAAAGATGTGGCCAACATTATTAATCCTTTCATTAATGCGCATAAACGCGGAGCCAGTGAGCAGTTGGAAGGACAGCTCGGGAGTTTAAAGATTGCCATCTCGAAAATCATCAGTCCGGAGATTTACTGGATATGTTCGGGCGATGATTTTTCCCTGGACATCAACAATCCGGAATCACCAAAAATCCTTTGCCTGGCCAACAATCCACTAAGGGTGGAAATGTACGGTGCGGTTTTATCGCTTTACATTACCCGGATGCTGAAGGTGATCAACAAAAAACACCAGCAACCTTCATCCCTGATTTTTGATGAGCTACCTACCATTTACTTTCGTGGACTGGACACCTTGATTGCTACAGCAAGAAGCAACCGGATTTCCACATTACTGGGAGTTCAGACCATTGATCAACTGATCCGTGATTACGGTAAAGAACAGGCCAATGCTATCACCAGTAACATCGGCAATGTGTTTTCCGGTCAGGCTGCCGGGGAAACTGCAAGGTTTATTCAGGGGAGGATGGGTAAAATCCTTCAGGAGCGTCAATCCGTGAACATCAATCGGAATACACAGTCGTCCACATTTTCAACCCAGCTTGATTTCCTGGTGCCCGAAGGGAAGATTGCCACACTACCGCAAGGTTACATGGTGGGGCAGGTTGCCGACAATTATGGTGAAGCCATCGCGCAGAAAAACTTCAATTGCCTGATCAATGTCGATGTGAAAGCTCAGGAAAACGAAGAAAAGCGCTTTGTGCCTATTCCCGACTTTTATCGGTTCGACAACATTCCTGACGTTTTGGAACGTAACCGCACCAAAATACAGAATGATATCCGGTCTATTACCATCCAGAGATCAGAATCCGATCAAACAGACAGTAAAGATCAATTCCAACAAAAACCGCTATCCACAACAAAAACCAAAATCCAATGATTGAAAAAACACTTTATTTCAAATACAGACCGTCCCAGATAATCAATTTGGATACCTTTCTGCTGACAATCCTGGCAGTACCGGTTATCCTTTTAATGGATGAGATTCTGAAATATCAACTTCCGATGCATTTTATTCCTGAAAAACTGATCGTTCATCTTTATCGGTTACCCTATTATCTGGGGGTATTTATTTTCCTTAACCTGGCTTATCAAATTCTTCGAATTTACTGCATCCGCTATGAAATCCATGCTGAAGAACTCCGATACTATTCTGGAATATTCCAGAGAAAACACGAGTTTATAGAAAACTACAGGATCAAAGACTATCGTATAGAAAGGCCTTTAGTTTACCGCCTATTTGGGCTGGGCAACCTTATCATATACACCTCCGATAAAACTACACCGGTATTCCGTTTGGATGCCATCCGGGAACCGGAAGAAAAACAGATAATCCTTCGCGGCCTGGTAGAACAGAACCGCAAAATTAAACATGTATTTGAAGTTGATTAATCCTTAAAAAGTAAAAATTATGGAACAGAAAACGCGCATGAGTACAGACCAGATTCCGTTTGAGAAACTGGAAAAAGTAGGAATCGACCGCAATTTTGTGGGCAAGATGGAAAAGCAGGAAATGAATGATTTTCTGAATGGATACCGTTCGGACAAACTCTACACGGTTAATGCCAAAATTGGTGGAGAAGATTTCAAGATTCCGGCAAAGATTCGTTTGCAAAGCAAGGAGGACGGATCAGTTGACATTAAAGTTCACCCGATCCAACGATTGAACATTCCGGATGAGTACATGGGGCATAAGTTTACCAAAGAAGAAAAGGGAGCTTTGCTTAATGACAAAAACCTGGGCAAAACGGTGGAACTAACAGGTAGAGATGGAAAGAAGGATAATTACTACCTGAGCATTGATTCCAAAACCAACGAGTTGATACCACTTCGTTCCAGCTACATTCATATTCCGGAGAAGATCAAGGGAGCTAATTTATCAGCAGAACAGAAAGAAAACCTGGCAGCCGGAAAGAAAGTGACGGTAGAAGGAATGACAAGTAAAGATGACAAGAAGTTTTCAGCCGCACTTCAGATTGATGCAGCATCCCGGAAGATCGGTTTTTCCGATTTTAAAAATGAAAAGTTGGGCAAATCGGAAGAAGCCAAACAGGAAAAGCAGGAAGGAAAGCGACAGGGAGCAAAGCAGAAAGTCAGTTAATCTTTTGAAAGCTCATTGAAATGACGAATCAAAAAAGGCAGGATAAATTAGAGAAAATCCTGTCTTTTTGATTGAAAAGGGAAGTCGAAAGCGGGGAGGAGAATCTAATAAAAGAGGGGAATGCAAGATGTGTTTTTGTATGCACAAAAACCTTTTCACCTTGCCTGGCAGGGGCCACCCCACATTCCCCAGCTAAAGAATGATTCCCCTCTTTGAACCAATGAAAAACAGGAACGGAAACCAGCCCATGCGACCCAAATTACCAGATTCTGAAAAACGAAAAGATATGATCATTATCCGGGTTTCTAAGGATGAAAAGATAAGGTTGAAAAGCCTGACCAAACGGGGAAAGTATGGATGTATGAGTGATCTTATCCGGACTAAGGTTTTTAATGAGTCACACAGAAAAATCATTTCACTGGATGAAGAAGCCAACGCACAGCTAAAGAACTTGGATTACGAACTTAACAAGATTGGAGTTAACCTGAATCAGCTTTCGAAGCGTATAAATTCTTTTGCAGGTTATAATATGGGGGACAATGACCGTCAGTTACTCCGACAGGCTTTTGATATGATGCGAAACTGCCTGATCGTATTGCAAAATTACTTGCATTAACCTTCCAAAAACCAATTTAAATGGTTATTAAAATTCATCAGTCCGTCAGTACGCAAAATGCTTTATTTTATAATGATCGAAAGGTGATGCAGCATAAGGCTACTTTTTATCACAGCCGGAATACTCCGCAAATAAATCCATTTTTGGGAGATAAAAATGCACGTTTCTGGATTTTTAAAGAGATTGAAGATAGGAACAGCCGGGTGCAAAAGAAAGGATTACATATCTCTGTAAACCCTACAATTGGCGATCTGGTTCGGCTCGGAGATTCAGGGATACGAAAGGAAATTGATAACCTGATGAAACATTTAGGCTACGGAAACCAACCTTATCTCGTATATAAACACGCAGATATTGACCGGATACATTTTCATATTGTATCTACCCGGATTGACAAGCAAAGCGGAAAGAAGATCAAGGACAATTTTGAGAAGGAGAAAGTACAGAAGTTCATCAAGGAGCTGGAACAAACCTACCAATTAACCAATGTTGAACCTAAGGAAAAGGTTAATCTGAAATTCACGGCATATAGCAGGAACCTGAAACAAAACCTTGAAAACTTATTCACGGAACTAAACCGGATGGATTTCATTACCAATAAACAGATGTACAATGATGCCCTGAGGCTGTTTCATATTGAAATCAAGTCAGTTCAGAAAGGCCATTTGGTATTTGTAACTGAAGGAAATGGAAATCCGGTTCGGCATCCGATTAAAATGTCAGACTTTGAAGAAAGACCGAGGTTTTACCAATCGAAAGGGAAAGGTGAAATGATTAAACTTGCAAATAGTATTACTATGGAAAAATCGGATTCTGATATAAAGAATAGTATGGGAAATTCGAGAATACTGATTGATTTAATTCGTTTGATACCCGATTATTCGGATAATAATAAATTCAGGAAGAAAAGGCAGTTAATGAAGAGTAAAAGGAAAGGGCAAAGATGGATGTGAAATATTTATGTCACATAAGTAGATTAAACTGTAGGTAGAATTGCAATAAAAAAGAGGATACTTATCAAAGACCTATGCTACTATTTTAGTTTGTTGATATTTAATTTCAAATTCATATGGTGTTAAGTAACCTAACGAAGAATGTAATCTTCGTCTGTTGTATCATGTTTCTACATACTAAAAAACAGATAGTTTCGCTTCGTTTATAGTATTGTATTTTTGATGATAAACACATTCTGTTTTTAAGGTTTTAAAGAAGCTCTCTGCAACTGCATTACCCCAACAGTTAGCACGTCTGCCCATGCTTCGTAATACTAAGGTTTTTATTTTGAGGAGTTCACGGAATTGGGTACACGCATATTGCATGCCGCTGTTAGACTGAAATATAAGTTCATCTGTTATTCCTCTACTTGCTACAGCCATCCTTAAGTCGTGGACGAATCTGAATTTTTCGTAAAAGTGAATCGTAAAAATTTAAGAAATGATGTAGTAAATAAAATATAGGGATTCTTCATTTTTATTCTAATTTTGACGGCTACTGATCATTTGATAACAGGATGACATTGATAGAGGGTAGTGAAAACAAGGAATACTGGCAATTGATCTGGTTGCTGTTCAAGGATGGCGACAAGGAAGCTTTCGCCATTTTTTACAATTTGCACATCGATCAACTTTATCAGTATGGTCTCAAATTCTCTAATGATGAAGGCACAATTCAGGATGCAATTCAGGAAGTATTTCTTGATCTTTACCTCAAAAGGAAGAAAAACAATACTTCGCCTGAAAATCTGAAGTTTTACTTGCTATTGGCTTTGAAACGGAACCTGATTAAAAAGCTGAAATCAGGAAGACGTTTTGATCGTAGTGAAATAACTGATGGAAGAATAGCTGATCTGGAGTTTAGTGCCGAATATCAGATCATCGAAATGGAGCAGGATGAGGAACTCCGAAATAAGGTTATCGAAGCATTGAGCCAATTGCCTGAAAAACAAAAGGAGGCAGTGTATTTACGGTTCAATGAAGCCTTGGATTATTCTGAAATTTCACTTATTTTGGGAATTACCATCGAATCGGTTCGAAAACAGGTTTACAGAGCTTTAAAAACTGTCAGGGAATTACTTGATAATAAATCAATTACAATATTACTTCATTTATTTCAAAAAAAAGGCAAAAAAACTGTCCATGTTTGAGTAATTCGTTGCCTTTTAGGGTATAATTCTAAATACACGAATGGACAATCTAAGCAAATACCTTGAGGACATTTCATTTATCATTTGGGTTTATGAACCTTCTGCTAAACTCGATTTGTTTTGGAATAAATACCAGACAGAAAATCTCGGTGAAGCAAAAAAAATCCAGGTAGCGCGAAAGATTATTCTGCAATTCCGAACAATTGCCAAGACACTATCCGAAGAAGAGAAAATTCTATTGTTTTCAAGGGTTCTGAAAAAAATAGAGGAAAAACATAAATCTAAAAAAGCACTCCGAATTTTTATTGGCTTCGCAAAATACGCCGCTGTTGCAATTCTCTTTTTCGCATTAGGAGCATTGCTTTTTTACCGTCAAGAAACAATCAATCCTGCATTTTATACATTTAATGCAGAGGAACAGATACCCCTCAATCAGGCAACGTTGATTCGTTCGAATGGAGAAAATGTAATTCTCAACGACCAACGTTCTGTAATCAGCTACCAAAAAACAGGGGAGTTGGTCATCAATAATGATACTTTAGAAACGACTAAATCAGATTCAAAAATTAGTCAGGTGCTTAATAAACTAATTATCCCCTTCGGCAAAACTTCTGAAATATTATTACCTGATGGAACAAAAGTAATCCTGAACGCTGGAAGCAGCCTAGCCTATCCTGACCTTTTTGCTGGCGAGTCACGTGAAGTTTTTTTAATGGGAGAAGCCTATTTTGAAGTAAAACATGATTCAAAACATCCTTTTATTGTTCAGGTAAACGGTTTGCGCATTAAAGATTTAGGAACCATGTTTAATATTTCGGCATATAAATCGGATGGCAGGATTGAAACGGTTTTGGCCGAAGGAAAGGTCAGTATCAGTCAAAATAATTCCGGATTTTTTGCACTGCCTACCACACTCAATCCCGGCCAAATGGCTTCATTCGACCGGCAAACCAATCAAATTGCCGTTAAGTCAGTTAATGTGGAGGATTATGTTCTTTGGACGAGTGGCATGATGAAGTTTAAAACAGTTGATCTAAACATACTTGTAAAAAAACTCGAACGATTTTATAACATTCGTTTTAAGTTTAATGACCCAATGTTGGGGTCTCTAAAAATTTCAGGGAAACTTGAATTAAATGAAAACAGGAACGAAGTCCTCAAGCGAATTTCTCTCACGGCTTCAGTAAAAATAATAGATAATGGAGATGGCTCTTATGTAATATTAAAATAAAAGAACCGGAAAGTGTTCCAGCACTGACCGGTTCCACATGTTAAATTTTTTTACTAACGATTCATTTAACGATTCAAATTTATGAAAAAAAAACGAGAAGTATGGTTCCCGTATGGGGATGAAATGAGGTTACAATTCAGAAAGATGAAACTAACAGCTATTCTAATGTTTATCGTGTGCGTTACTTTTGGTAACAGTTTCTCTCAGGTCCGTTTAACGGTTCGTTTCGACAATACCAATATTCGTGATGTGCTGCAAACTATCGAAGAAAAAACCGAATACATTTTTTTGTATAAAGATAAAATCTTCGATTTTTCAAAAAAGATTTCTGGTGATTTCAACGAAGCAAAATTCGAGGATGTTTTAAACAGTTTCTGCGATCAAACCAATATCTGCTATGAGATACGCAACAGGCAGATCATTCTGAAAGAAAATGATGCTGCTCTTATACCAGAAGAACAGCAACCGCAAAAGAAAAGTATTAATGGTAAAGTTACCGATTCTACCGGAGGGTCGCTTCCAGGAGTAACTGTTATGTTGAAAGGTACAACCACCGGAACCATTTCTGATTTCAACGGGATTTTTACACTGTCTAACATTCCTGATAATGCAATTTTGATGTTTTCGTTTGTGGGGATGAAAAGGCAGGAAATAGTAGTTGGGAATCATACTGTTCTAAATGTTATTTTGGAGCAGGAATCTTTTGGAATTGAAGAAGTGGTTGCTATAGGTTATGGTACAGTGAAGAAGAAAGACTTGACGGGGTCAGTCACTCAGATTCGTGCCGACCGTATCGCCAACGAGAACGCACAAACCATTCAGGACGTGCTGCGCGGAACAGCAGGTTTGAACGTAGGTATGAGCAACGATGCCAAGGGTGGTGGTTCGCTCAATATCCGTGGTCAGCGTTCGGTTTACACAGATGGTGGTCACAACGACCCGCTGCTTATCCTCGATGGTATGCAGTTTTATGGTGAACTGTCGGAAATCAACCCCGACGATATCGAGCAAATCGACATACTGAAAGACGCTTCTTCTGCTGCCGTTTATGGTGCCAAGGCTGCCAACGGTGTGATTATCGTCACTACAAAGAAGGGCAAGAAGGGCAAGCCTGTTGTGAATTTTACTGCCAATTTGGGTTTGACTACACGTGCCGACTATGAGCGTTATTTCACGACAGGGGAGTATCTGCAACACAAGACAGACTACTATGAATCTAACACCTTCGGAATAAATCCTGCTACAGACCAATGGGAGGCGTACCAGACAGGGTCAATGGCAGAGACACCTTCTTATTATACCAACTATGACAATCTGCCCGCAGGCGTCAGTTTGGAACAATGGCGTAACTATACAACGAATGCTGACGGCGAGAGTGACCAGAGAATTTGGGCAAGACGTATCAATTTCCACGATGAGTTACTTAACAACTTTCTGGCAGGCAAATTGGTGAATTGGGAAGACTATATCTATCGCACTGGTATCCAGCAGGACTATAACGTGAGCGTGAGTGGAGCCAGTGATAAAGCCAACTACTATCTCTCAGCAGGTTATTTGGACAATCAGGGGATACGCGAGGGAAATGACTATCGTACTGCCCGTGTCAATATGAAGGTGGACATGGATGTCAGCAATTGGTTCTCAATTGGCGCCAACATTAATTTTCAAGACCGTACTGACGGTGACAGTTATAATCCGGAAGGCATGAGAGGCAATGCTCCTTGGGCTAATCGCTACGATGAGGATGGCAATCTGGTGCAATACCCATTGCCCAGTTACAGTATGAAAGGTAATGCTGCCGACTTTTATGCACGTTATCAGGAATTGGAGAAAGGTTATACAGTATTCAACACCCAATTCAACGCAAAGGTTAAGCTGCCTTTTAACATCACTTACCAGTTTAATGCCGCCCCTCGCTACCAGTTCTTTTACGACCGCTATTTTTCGTCACAAGAACTACCCGATTCAAATCCTAAGGATCGTGGTGTGAACCGTGAACAAAGCAAGCGCTTCGATTGGTCGCTCAACAACACCATCACTTGGGATCAGACTTTCGCCGACAAGCACCATGTGACAATGACCCTGGTACAAGAAGCTGAAGAACGTCGCTACTGGCAAGATCGCATCGAGGCACGCAATATCCAGCCTTCGGATGCACTTGGACTCCACAACACCTCAAATGGTACGCTCGAGAACAGTAACTTCTCTTCTTCCGATACCCATGAGACGGCTGACGCTTTGATGGCTCGTTTGCAGTATACATTTGACGACCGCTACTTGCTGACTACTTCTGTACGTCGCGATGGTTATTGTGCATTCGGTTCAAACAATCCTTACGCTACGTTCCCCTCTATAGCCTTGGGGTGGGTCTTCACCAATGAGAAGTTCTGGAAGTGGCAGAACATTATGGATTATGGTAAATTGCGTGTATCTTATGGTGTGAATGGTAATCGCTCGTTGGGCGACCCATATTTGGCGCTCTCTAACTTGACAACAGGTAAATATATGGGTTATATCTATAATGGTACTATCAACGATGAGGTGTACCTGCGCGTTGACCGTCTGGCAAATCCGAGCCTGAAATGGGAAAAATCAAAAGCCTGGAACTTCGGTCTCGACCTCAGTTTCCTCAATAATCGCCTCTCAGGTAGTGTCGACTACTACCGAACTCAAACCAAGGATATGATTATGTATCAAAGATTGCCGCAGTTTATTGGTTTTAATGGTATCAATACCAATCTTGGACAAGTGAACAATAAAGGTATTGAGATAACCATCAATAGCAAGAATGTTAATACGCCTAACTTCCAATGGAATACATCATTCAATATAGCTTCTAATAAGAACGAGATTGTACACCTCTATGGTGAATACGACGAGAACGGCATGGAGATGAACGAGGAATCCAACGGTTGGTTCATTGGCAAGGCTATCGATGAAATTTGGGACTATAAGGTATTAGGTATTTGGCAGGAAGACCAAGTGGATGAGGCTGCTATGTATGGTCAGCAACCGGGTGACCCGATTGTATGGAACAACCCTGAGAACGATATCGCGAACGGAGACGGTACTACTACTATCGTTTATGACAATTCAGACAAGAAGTTCCTGGGTAATCGCACTGCTCCGATCCGCTGGTCCATGCGCAACGACTTTACCATCTTCAAAAACATCTCCGTTGGATTTAGCATGTACTCATACATCGGCAGGAAAGCTCATCGCGGCGGTACCTACGATAGCGATGCCTTCCTGAACAATGATAATGGTGGTGGTTTCTTGGAATATGGTATGTCCAACCAACCTTGGAAGCGTTACTGGACAGTTGACAATCCGGAGACCATGATGGGGCGTATTAACGCTAAAGGTCCAACGGGAGCAGAAAAACCCAATCTCTATCTGAACCGTTCGTTCGTGCGCTTTGACAACCTTTCTATTGCTTACACCCTGCCGAAAGCTTGGGTGCAAAAGTTCCAGATGAGCAATGTGAAAGTGTATGCCAACGTGAAGAATCTGGGTTCCATCCATTCTAGCGACTGGTACTATGGCGACCCCGAAAACATGAGTAACTCTACACGTACTTATACCTTTGGTCTTAACGTAACATTCTAATAAATCGTAATTATGAACAAAATGAAATATATCAATAAAAGTTGGGGGCTTATTCTCATAGGAGCAATTATCACCATGAGTGGTTGCAAGGAGAGTTTCCTTGAGCCGGATCCGTTGTCATTCTATGAGCCTACGGCAACATTTGCCACAGAGTCAGGTCTGCAAGCTGCATTGGCACAAGCTGATCGTAACTTGAAGCTCTATTACACCACTAGTTCGGATGTGCTTCTGCCCATCGCCACAGAGTTTGTATTTTCGGACATGCTCGTTGTTAGTGCCACCGACAAACAGTCGCAGATCAGCGACATCGCCAACATGCTGGTGCCGAGCGAGGGCGTTTACAAAGACAACAACGATGGTACCCACATGCACAGCATCCTCCACTTCTGGAACGAGAGTTATGCCGGCATCAAGTATGCTAATACGGTGCTTGACTATGTCCCCCGTGTAACTTCTCTCTCTGAGAATGTCAGAAACGAGTATATCGGACGTGCTTATTTCCATCGTTCTTTCCGCTACTATGCGCTGGTCCATCAGTTTGGAGATGTACCCTTGGTGACCAAGTTGGTCGCAGTTCCCAAGCAGAACTATCGTTCCACTAAGCGTGAAGCCATCCTTCAGATGATTGAGGGCGACATGGTGAAAGCTGTAGAATGGGTGCCGAACCAACCCATTGGCGGATACGATGCTTCCTATCCCGGCGGTTTTGTAAATAATGCTGCCTGCCGCATGCTACTCGCCAAAATTTACATGGCTGAGGGTAAGTTCCTAGATGCTAAGACTCAGCTTGATATTCTCATCGACCAAAGCGGCTTCAGTCTGATGATTGCCCCGTTTGGCACAGAAGTACAACCAGCTGCTTCAGAAACCTGGAAAGTAGAACGCAACGTTATTTGGGATCTCCATCGTGGCGAAAATGTTTATAACACCGGCAACATGGAGTTGATTATGGGTATGCCTAATCAAGGTGTTAATATTGTGGGTTACAATATTATGCGGAGTCTCTCTCCTTTTGTGTTCAACAATTCTTTGACAAGCCCGTCGGGCATGCAGGGTCTGCAGAATTATAATCGTAGAAACGGTAATTACAATCCTGAGTACGACTACCAACGTGTGTTGGGTCGTGGTGTAGCTTCTATGCGTCCTTCCGTCTGGGCACAGTATGGTTTGTGGAAAGTGAATGGCAAGATGGATGAAGACGACCTGCGCCACAGCCGCAAGGCAGGTAACTGGCTCCACATGGGCGACCTGAAGTACAACAACAAAGATGATCAAGAATGGTTTGGCAAGAACCTCCGTCTGTTCGATGACAAAGGCAAGCTGCTCTGCTCCGACACTATCCGCCGTTGGTACGACATTCCTCTATACAAGTTCTACTACTACGATAAGGTGCAAGACGACAACCTGAGTTCGGATGGTTTCCGTGGTGCACAAATGGGTAGTATTGGCGACCTCTATCTCTATCGTTTGGCAGAGGCTTACCTGCTGCGTGCAGAGGCTAAGTTCTATATCAACCCGGGAGATCCTACCATTGCCGACGATGTGAACATCATCCGTCAGCGTGCTAAATGCAAGCAGCTTTACACTGCTGGACAAGTTACAATCGGCGACATCTTCGACGAGCGTGCTCGTGAACTTTACCTCGAAGAGTGGCGTCACGTTGAGCTGGTTCGCGCTTCTTTCGGCCTCGCTATCAGCGGGAAACAAGACGAATGGGGCAACACCTACAACCTCGACGACCTGACTAAACAGAGCGGTACTGATAAGACCAGCGGTAGCTACTGGTATCAGCGTTGTGTCAACTACAATTTCTACAACAACGGTATTAACATTAACGTGATTGCTTCCGGTCAACCATCCATCAACTACACTATAGACAAGAAGAACATGTTCTGGCCCATCCCCGAGGTGGCCATCACATCTAACAACAAGGGTAAGCTCTTCCAAAACTATGGCTATAACGGCTACGATCCTAGTATTCCAGTTTGGGATAATTGGAACGATGCTGTAGCAGATGAAAACGTTACAAAATAGCAGAAAAGCTACGAGTAGGAGGAAGATGAAGATGGAAGTATTATTGAATGAAAGAGTACGTGAGTTATATTGGAAAGAGTTACGCCATGTAGAACTGGCACGTATCTCTTATTTATATCAAATTATATGTAAGTCAGCATCAAATGGGACTTATACTAAGGCTAACTTCAAAGAAAGTAACTTCTTCTATGATCGCGTTATAAAGAAGAATAGCTTCTACAAGTACAATATTCCAAATAAGGGGCCAGACGGAGGCGATGGTGATAAATATACTATCCGTGCTTATCATATCTATTGGCCTATTCCTTTTGAAACCGTAGAAGCCAACCGTTTGGGTCATATCAACCAAACACCAGGCTATCATGGAGCCGAGACGAATATCACTCCTAAGGATTATCCGGAGGATTATAATTAAAAGCCATTAATGAGGGCTGTCAAAAAGGTCAGGATAATAATATTTGACTTTGTGGGTTGAATATTATTATATGCGACTTTCCGGCAGCCCTTTTTAATTTATCTAAATATAAAAAATACAAATTGGTTCATTTTGTTTGTATTTCTGTCATCCTGCCAGTAATTTTTTGTCAGGGCATATAACTTTAATACGAAAGAAGTGATAAGTTCTGCGGATATTGACAGAGAACAGTATACGGGCAATCCCTCCATCAGTTTATATTAGGGGAATGGAAAAATATGAAATTTTATAGACAGACAGTTTATGGCTACACGATCTGCTTTCGTATGATTTTTTTTATTGGAATACTTGTGTAAACAATATCAACTTTTAGAATTGCAATTTTTATGTAATATATGGTTATTCTAGCCATGTTTTATCCCCTATTATTAAACCAACTGAAATTATGTACTTAAGAAAAATCTCCACTTTTGTATTACTCACTATTGGCATAGCAACATTGAGTGCCAAAAATAAACCCAACGATTTTGACTATTTAAAAATGGAAAAAGGCTTGGAATCCACCGCGCAGAAACTTGTAGAATCGCTTGCCCAAAGCCACAATAACCTTCCATTATTAAATGTAGTAAAGGACTTTAGTGCTGATAATTCAGGCTTAAATATTACGACTATTCAAATACAAAATGCTGTTGATTCATGTTCAAAACTAGGTGCTGCACGCGTTTATTTTCCTAAAGGAGTATATTTAATTGGAACTATTATTTTAAAATCGGGCGTACACATTGAATTGGACGAGGATGCCAAGATATTAGGCAGTACCGTCGCTCAGGATTATCAGGTTATTAAACCTGCCTATAAAAACAACACAGATTCACAGGTTGATAAGTCGCTTTTTTATGCCGAAAATGTCAATGATATTTCATTTACTGGTAAAGGTATCATCGATTTTCAGGGAGACGACCCAGTCTATTTCAATACAGGGAATAATGATCCACGCCGTCCTTTTGGTATCCGAATTGTTAGTTCAAAAAACATTTATATCAGTGGCCTAATGCTTTGGAATTCGGCACAATGGCTGCAACATTACCTCGATTGCGAAAATCTGCTTATTGAAAACCTCAATGTATTTAACCATGCCCACCAAAACAACGACGGATTGGATATTGACGGATGCAGAAATGTTTATGTTCGGAATTGCCGTGTTGACAGTGACGATGATGCCATCTGTCTAAAAAGTAATGGTCCGTCTGCTTGCGAAAATGTGCTTATTGAGAATTGCACCGCAGCCAGCCATTGTAATGCATTGAAACTAGGTACGGAATCAACAGGAGGTTTTAAAAATATCATCTACCGAAATTGTAAAGTAGTGCAGTCGGTAACCGGGCATCATTTTGTTAATGGAGCAGAAACCACCAGATCGGCTATCACCCTGATAATTACCGATGGCGGAAAAATGGAAAATGTTTGGTTAAACAATATAGAAGCCAATGGTTGCATTACTCCGATTTTTGTTACACTGGGAAACCGTAGCCGAAAATATACCGAAGGTGTTCCTGTACCTGAAACTGGAACCATCAAAAACATCAAAATCTCCAACTTTTCGGCCACTGCAGCAGGTCCTCAGTCATCGTCCATCACGGGGCTAAACAACGACTTTCGAATTAGCAACATAACCCTCGAAAACATCCATATTGAAATTGCTGCTCCTGGAAATTCAGGTGATCGTGATATCGATATGGAAAAGCTTTTACGTGAAAAAAAACCACAATATCCTTCGCCCCACACCTTTGGCAATCTTTCAAGTTATGGGTTCTATTTTAGATATCTGGATGGATTAAAAACATCTCATATCACATTTGATCTGAAATGTGACGACCCTCGCGAAGCAATTATTATAGAAGATTGTAATGGCGTAGAACAAAATTAATATAGCACTAAGCAATGGTCATAACTATATTGAATAATTTTTTACAACTGAATACTATAAATGAAAGAAATGAAACATTATTGCATCATAGGAATCGCTGTTTTAATGATAATTATGAGCTGCTCAAAAAAGCCTGAGTCACTAGTGCCAAAAAAACCTTCAAAAGCGCCTGATTACTTCTGCACCTGGAATATACAGGGTTATGTTTGTAGCCAGCAATCAAGTGCCGGAAGTCGAATGGCAATGACTGAAGCAAATATGTTTGGAGATAGTACCTATCAAAATTGGGTGAGTTTTTATCCGAAAATTCGTGAAGATCTCATTTTTGTTATGGATGATTCGTGGGATATTCCAATCAATGAAACCAGCAAAGATGGTCCTACTTTTGGCTTGACAGAATTAAATGAGGAACGCTTCCCTTCATTTACAGGCACTCCGGCAAAACGTCTTTCAAAACTTGTTGATGCCCTAAAAGCAAAAGGTTGGAAAGGTTTAGGAGGATGGATTTGTGCGCAAGAAGCACCGATTGCCGGTAAAGTAGATACTGTTGAATACTGGACCGAGCGTTTGAAAGCAGCCAATGAATCCGGATTTAGTTATTGGAAAGTAGATTGGGGTAAACAATCCCGCAACATGGAATGGCGCAGGATGTTGACCGATTTAGGTCGAACTTACGCCCCCAACCTGGTAATTGAACATGCATTTAACGGTGAACCGATTGAATTTAGCGATACTTACCGTACTTATGATGTGGAGAACATTATTGCACAACCTCTAACTATCGGGCGGATTGCCGATCTATTAAAATACAAAGCACAAGGCGATGCACAAGGCATTGTTAATTGCGAAGACGAACCTTACATTGCTGCGGGTTTGGGCTGTGCCATTGGCGTAATGCGACATCCTTTCGCAGGAAAGCTTCCAAATAATACCATTGATCATGCATTCCCTCCTGTAGGTCGTGACATCAAAAATAGGTTAGATGAAGTAAGAAGAGGTGTAAGATGGCACCGCATTGCAGAGCCTTTTGGTGTTGGATCAATGTCTTATTGTGTTGATTCTCTCTCGTTAAATGATTATTGGGTATTGCAGGAAAATGAAACATGGCTAAAATCCCGTCATGTTGGCGATACGATTCGTGAAAGTGCTCCGGCAAGAGTGAGCAGGGGGCTGCCATTGGCAAATGTTATCAATCCGGATTCCAATCAGCCATTTGTATTATCGTCGATGTATCCAAATGGAGCAGTGGCAATTGTTACCATTGGTCGTGGCCTAAACCATGAGTATATTACTGAACGCGTTAATGTAGAGCAAAATATCGAAAGTATTGAAAACCCGATTGGCATTTTTGGCGATTATGAATCGCTCACGCTTATTCTTCCTGAAAAAATCAAAGGATCAGACTATACTGTATTGGGACAAGACCTTGCCGGTGATAGTCCTCTGGAAATAACAAAAGACATCACCTTTGAAAACAATAGAATAATCATATCCGGTGACGTAATCCGAAGAATTGGACTATCTGCCGCATCAAAGGGCGACTTATCTGATCCTGGCTTGGTTTTAAAATTTGAGAGGTAGACAATTTTATACAAGTAATCGATTAATAAGGATATGTAAATACGACTTAATCTATTATTGTTATGATTATAAAAACCAGTTTTCTTATTTCTCTGTTTTTTGTGATTTCGTCAACTTTGGTTTTGGCACAAAAGCATGTTAGAATCGACGATAAAAGATCCCTTTCAACTCCATGTATGGATGTGCTCCATTTTTTTACGGCTCCCAATGTTCCAGCTTTTGGCCCTCGCGAAGAAGTAGCAACCTTTGTGAGCAGAAGAGATTCGACTATTCCGGCTGATTTGCCAGGAAATGGTCTGGCTCAGCATCCAATGCTCTATGTTGGTGAAAACTGTAACAGAATGTTCCTCATGAAAGATGGTCAGGTAATTTGGACTTATTCCACTGGCTCCGGACCCGAATACGACGATATTTGGATGCTTTCCAATGGCAATATAATTTTTAGTCGCCAGAATTTAATTGCTGAAATAACACCAGATAAAAAAGAGATTTGGCGCTATGAGTGCACCACGGCCAAAGGTACGCCCGAACACACCGAAATTCATACTTGCCAACCTATTGGATTGGATAAGTTGATGTTCGTTGTGAATGGTATGGTACCCAAAATGATGGTCGTAAATGTCAAAACCGGTATTTTTGAAGTCGAACACGAAATTCCTTATCCGCAACCGGTTGATCCGAATGGTATTCACGGCCAATTCCGCCGTACCCGTGTAACTGCTCAAGGAACCTATTTAGTTTCGTTCCTTAGTCAAAACAAGGTCGTAGAATACGATAAGAACTTTAAGGAAATTTGGAAATATGAAATAAATAAACCTTGGGCAGCTCTTCGGTTAAAAAATGGCAATACCTTAATTACCAACGAACAGGATTGGCTTACCCGCGAAGTCAACACCAAGGGTGAAATTGTTTGGGAATTTAATTGCCAAAAGGATTTACCGGCAGAATACCAATTTATATCTGCACCTCAAACTTGCACCAGATTAGCCAACGGCAACACCATCTTTGCCTCACGTGGTCAGGGAGGGCATGGGCCTCAACTTATTGAAGTTACCAAAAACAAGAAAGTAGTTTGGGTACTGCAGGATTGGACCAAAGTGGGCGATGCCACTGCAGTACAGATTTTGGACGATCCGGGTATTCCTGAAATTCCCGGGCAATCGGAACATTAATTATACTGGAAGGATCAGAGTTCCATGTTTTGATATATAGCATATTAGCAACTGTTCTTCTGAAATCTTAAGGATTACCTTTAAGAGGAAATTAATCAAATTCCTTATTCATGAATAGAAATAATTTTTTTCTTGTATTATTGTTTTTGGTCTTTTCAAATATGCTTTCAGCACAAAAGCACAATACTACCATAAACTCAAGCGACAAATCGAACATTTCCTTTTCTGAGGAAAAAGAACTTGCCCTCATTACCAATCCGATATCGTTATTCGACGGCAAAACGCTCAATGGATGGATTCAGGTTCCTGCCAATTCGTGGGCAGTCAAAGACGGTGTGATCGCCAGTCTTGGAAAGGGGCGCGGTGTAATTTATACTACGACACAATACGATCATTGCCGTCTTATGTTCACTGTTCGGCATGTGAGCGGCAATCCTGATCACATGGCTGCCGTGCTCTTCTTTTGCACGACCCCGTTGGAAGGTCAGGAGGGGGTGGACGCGCTGGCCGGTATCCAGTTTCAGGTGCCCACGGGCAGCCATTGGGATTATCGTCCGGGACACAACAATAGCGGAGGAGAAGCGTTTGCGCAGTTTTCAAGAGGACCTGCCGACTTTCATGAATGGAGCAGTGTCGAACTTTTAGTTGATGCCAAGGCCGGCACTGCTCGCGTGGCGGTCGCTCAGCCAATTGGCAGCAAGGCGATAGAAGTGGGTACTTTCACGGATCCCACTGCCGGAAAGCGAGGTCCGTTCGCCTTTCAGATGCACAATGGCGGTTTATTTGACGAGTATAAAGACATTACGATAGAAGTTGATCCAGTGGTTAATGACTTGATCACAACGAAATAATTTACAATTAGATACTTAAACAATTAATAAAAAACCAATGAAAATCACTATTACAAAGCTACAATCGTTATTTGCTATTGCCCTGTGTTTTATCTTTTATGCGGGGAGCATCTCAGCAGCACCACTTGAACTAAAATCACCTAACGGTGAATTGAAAGTCAGTATAGACTTGAAAGACAAGATCTTCTACAACATATCCTACGGACAGGATGAGCTGTTGAAAAACTGCTCGTTGCAATTGGATCTTCAAAACGAATCGTTGGGAATAAATCCTAAATTACAAAGTAAAAAAGTTTCTACAATTAATGAGATTATAACACCGGCGTTTCCTTTGAAAAATGCGACGATAAAAGATAATTGCAATGTGTTGTTAATTAACTTTAAAGCTGATTTTTCGGTAGAGTTTCGTGCTTATAATGATGGCGTTGCTTATCGTTTTATCACCCGAAAAAAAGGTGAAGCAATTGTGTTTGACGAAGTCTTTGACGTTCAATTCCCAGCTACTTATTTAGCGCATTTGTCTTTTACCGGCTCATTCGGAAGTGCCTACGAAGAAGCTTATTCGCATGTAAAATCAAATGAATACAAAGAGAATGATCGTATGACAACTTTGCCTGTTTTACTTGAAACAGACAAGCAATACAAGATTCTTATTTCTGAAGCCGATTTGTTGGATTATCCATGTATGTTTCTTAAAAGTACTGGAAACAATGGCATGAAATCAGCTTTCCCTAAATATCCATTGGAGTTTAGTGAGGATGGCGATCGTAATTTGAAAATAACCAAAGAAGCCGACTATATTGCTAAAACTTCAGGGACGCGTAATTTTCCATGGCGCTTATTTGTTATTATCAAAGAAGACAAACAGCTGGTTGAAAATGAGATGGTTTCTAAGTTGTCGAGCCCAAATGTGTTGGGAGATGTAAGTTGGGTTAAACCCGGACAAGTAAGCTGGGACTGGTGGAATGCTACCTTTTCACCATATGGAGTTGATTTTAAATCAGGAATTAATACCGCTACTTATAAGTATTATGTAGACTTTGCTTCTAAATTCAGCATTCCATACATCATTCTTGATGAAGGTTGGGCCATAAATACACGCGATCCGTTTAATGCTAATCCGGATTTGAATTTGCCCGAATTGATAAAATATGCCAAAGACAAAAATGTGAAATTGGTGCTTTGGCTGTCGTGGCTGACAGTTGAAAATAACTTTGATTTATTCAGGAAATACAGCGATTGGGGTATTGCCGGCGTTAAAATTGACTTTATGAATCGGAGCGATCAATGGATGGTGAATTACTACGAACGTGTAGCCAAAGAGGCTGCGAAATATAAAATGTTTGTCGATTTTCATGGTGCATTTAAACCTGCAGGACTAAATATTACGTATCCGAACGTGCTTTCTTTCGAAGGGGTACGTGGTTTGGAACAAGGTGGAGGCTGTAAACCAGTAAACAGTATATTTCTTCCGTTTATCCGTAATGCTGTAGGTCCTATGGATTTCACTCCGGGAGCTATGATTAATATGCAACCTGATTGCTATAATGCAACACGTCCGAATAACGCGGGTGTCGGTACACGGGTAAATCAGTTGTCGATGTTTGTTATTTTCGAAAGTGGATTGCAAATGTTGGCCGATAATCCAACCCTTTATTACCGCGAACGTGAATGTACCGATTTTATCACCAGTGTACCGGTTATATGGGATGAAACAAAAGTACTTTATGCCAAAGTGGGAGAAGCAGTTGTCGTTGCCAAACGTAAAGGTGATAAATGGTTCTTTGGCGGAATGACCAATGACAAAAGCAGAACGATTGATATCAGTTTTGATTTTCTACCTCAGGGAAAGGAATTTACACTTACTTCTTTCGAAGATGGAATCAATGCCGATCGTCAGGCTCTGGATTATAAGAAGAAAACAATCCGTATAAACAGCAATACCAAACTGACCATCAATATGGAACGTAATGGTGGTTGGGCTGGCTCTGTGAAATAACTTAACAGAAATTTTAATCAGACAAAATAGAAGCATGAAATTAAGATTTTGACTGAACACAAATCTTGATTTCATTGCTTTTAATTCAAATAACAATGTGATTATTTTTAATAATTAATCATTAACAAATCAGTAGTTCCAACCAACAAACCAATGATCATGATGAATAAGAATCATTTTTTTCTACTATTAGTATTCATGGGTTTTACCAGTGTTCTTTTTGCACAAAAGAAGACAGAAAACCGGAATACCTATTACAAAAGCGAGATGCAGTCGCTTCAGAGTGCCATTCAGAAAAATTTCTACGATAAACCTTCCGGATATTACCGGGTAGTGGTTGATCCAACTAATTGGGAAAAGAAGGGCGACTATGTGCGCGAGTATACCTATATATGGTCGCTTTGTGCCATGTATCAGGCTGCAAACGAAATCGAGAAACTTGATCCGAAAGCCAAACTTATGGAGCCTTTGCTTAAAATCATGAACGACTATTTAAATCCGGAACCACCTAAGCCCGGCTATTCGGATTACATCATGAAACTGAAACCTGGCGAACGTTATTATGATGATAATCAGTGGATTGGTATTACTGCTCTGGATGCTTATGAACGAACAAAGGACAAATCCAATCTCGAACTTGGTAAGCTGATCTTTGACTTTATGATGACCGGTTATAACGATGTACTGGATGGTGGTATTTACTGGAAAGAAGGCTCGTTCAGTTCGAAAAATACTTGTTCCAACGGACCGGGTGTGCTTGTTGCCATTCAGATGTATCAGGCGACCAAAGATAAGAGCTACCTCGATGCAGCATTGAAAATCTTCAACTGGACGAATGCAAAATTACAAGCCCCATCAGGTTTATACTGGGATAATATTCGAACCAAGGATGAGAGTATAGACAAAGCTGTTTTATCGTACAATACCGGAACCATGCTTCAGTCGAATTTATACCTGTACGAAAGCACAGGCGATAAAAAATACCTGAAAGATGCCAATGCCATTGCCGATAGTTCGCTGACCTTCTTCTACGGAAAAGAAAAATTCAGAGACAACTACTGGTTCAATGCCGTTTTGCTTCGGGCGTACCAACACTTGCTTAAATACAACAAGGACACCAAATACATCATGGGTTTCAAAAAATGTCTGGACTATTCGTTGAAAAACGACAAGAATGAACAAGGCCTGTTCGAAGGAAAAGATGGTGTTCAGAATTTGGTTGACCATGGCGGAATGCTGGAGATTCTGGCTCGTTACGCATGGCTCGAAAGTCGTTATGATTTGAAAGGCACAAGTTCCACCTTACCAAAATAATGAACGAATAGCTTACTCTAAACTAATCAAGTAAATCCAGGTATACAATCTAAAAACTAATTATGACACATTATATCCAAACCGCGTTTTTTGTGTTTGCGGTGTTTGTTGCTGTAAGTGTTCATGGACAAGTAACCACACCCTCAGCCGAGCAACTGGCAGCGCTTGAAAAAGCGAAGACAGATTCGCTTACAGCAATAAATTATCAGCAATTGCTAAATATGTTGGACATAACACTTCCGGTTCTTCCAGACAAGGCAACCGATCCCAAACGACCAAAGAATACTTTTCAGAAAGATGCTATTTATCTTGATAAGGAAGGGCACCGGTATTCGCGCACACAATGGGGCGACTGGATTAACTTCGATGAAAATTTAGCCAAAGATTATACTTTGCCCGATCCTTTGGTATTAAAAAACGGGAAAGCGGTTATCAATGCCCAAATATGGTGGAAGCAACGCCGCCCCGAAATTGTAACTGATTACGAAACTGAAATTTTTGGCCGTGTTCCTAAAAACACACCAAAGGTGACGTTTGATGCTAGCAATGTGGATAATACGGCACTTGACGGCACTGCAATAAAAAAGACAATTACCGGTCGTATTGATAATTCAGCTTATCCTGACGCACGGCCTGTTATTAATTTGGTTTTGTATTCACCGGCTAAGGCCAAGGGGCCAGTTCCTTTGATGGTTATCGCATCATCAAATACTAGCGGTAATAACCAAATCATCAAACTATTGATCAGTGGAGGATGGGCCGTTGCCTTATTTGATACGAATTCTTTACAGGCTGATAATGGTGCTGGTTTATCTCAGGGCATCATTGGATTGGTCGGACATGGAAAAGCAAGAAATCCGGAGGACTGGGGTACATTAAGGGCATGGAGTTGGGGACTGAGCCGGGCTTTGGATTATTTACAGACAGATAAAGCGATAAATTCCAAACAGATAGGTATTGCCGGGCATTCCCGTTGGGGAAAAACTGTTTTATTGGCCGGAGCAATGGATGCTCGCTGGGCTATTGTTTTTGCTAGTTGCTCTGGGTCGCTGGGCGCTTCACTCGAAAGAAGGATCTTTGGTGAAACAGTGGGTGTTGTGGCGGGTCAATCGGAATATCACTGGATGGCTCCGAATTTTGTAAAATATGGCGGAAACTGGAAAACCACGCTGCCGGTTGATGCGCACGATATGATGGCACTGATTGCCCCAAGACCTTTGTTTATTACTGGAGGAACTCAGGATATCTGGGCCGATCCTCAGGGTGAGTTTGAGGCCTGCGTGGCTGCAACACCTGTTTACCGTTTATTGGGGAAAACAGGGATCACGACAAATGAAATACCTGCACCAGACGTTTCTTTGATCAACGGCGAGCTGGCATTTCGTAACCACGAAGGAGGTCATACAGATATGCCTGACTGCCCTGTTTTTATTGAATTTGCAAAGAAGTATTTTAAATAACATTAGTGGATTCTGATCAGTTATCAATTTTGAACAAAGGAAAGGGATTGATTTTCTATACATCCCGTTTGAAAAGGATAAATAACCGGATAAATAGTTAGGGGGCTATGTCTTAAATTATAGAATATCCATTACAAAAATACAATTATGAATAAAATACTTGTGCCATTAGTTTTATTAACATTTATACTTAGTTCAGGTTTTTCACAAAACTCAATAATAAGTAATATAGATATTGAGCAATCTATAAGATCAACCGACGTAGAAAGAACTTCATTTCCGGATACTGCAGTAATTAATCTATATCAGGGGAATGGTGTTTTTGGGAGTTCGTACGGCTCATTGGGCTTACATCTCAATCCCTCAAAAAAATCTGAGTTCTTAAAATATGGGAAAACAGAATACCTGAACATGAATCATTTTATTAGAGCTAAATATGGAGCTGACTATTTAATCCCATTAGCTGGAATTTTCTGGAAAGATGAACCGGTAAAAATTACGAAATACCTTCAGCATCAATCGTTTTATGATGGAACAATTTCTACTCATTTTGAGTCTGACGGGAATAAGGTTACAGTATTAACCTGGTTTGATGCTGTCCAAAAAAATATTTCCGGCATACAAATTAATTTAGAAGGAGATACTTCAGATATTATTTTAAAGCCAGCTGATAGTTTGGATGTTCATTATGATCAAAAAATAATTCAGGTATCAAAAATAACGAAACAAGAAGGCGATTGGAAGGTAGAATTATCCTGTATGAATGTAAAAACATTTGTATTTATTAAAACCAATTCAGAAATTAAAGTACAAGGATCCAATCTGGTTTTCAAATTACAATCTGGCGAAAACAATATCCTACTGTCAGTGAATGAACCTATAAGGACTTCATCCAAGGAATCGTTAACACAAAATATTGGATGGTGGCACAAGAAGTGGCAAAGTATGGGAATTATTATTGTTCCTGATCTTAATGCTCAACGAGTTTGGGTTCGGTCAATGGCTCAATTCTTATCTTCATTCAACGAGGATAAGTTAGGGCTATCACCAGCAATGGGATTTACGGGTAATCATTGGCCCTTTGGATACTCGCAGGATGTTTCTTATATCCATCCAATTTTGCTTTCTACAGGCAATATTAACATGGCAAAATCATGGATCGAATATTTTGCAGAAAGACTGACAGGGATGAAAGAATATACCAAACGCCTTATGAATGTTGATGGGATTATGTGTCCGTGGGTTTTTCCATATGGCGATTTCACCGGCTTTCATACTCTTGACGTTCCAAATAAATTCTATTTTGAAATTCATAATTCCGGCTATCTGGCTCGAATGGCTTTTGAAACTGCTGCTTTTGTTAACGACGAAAGCTGGACTCAAAAGTATGCGATGCCGCTGGTTCGTGAGACTGCTCAGTTCTATAAAAGCATCTGTAAAAAGGGTGAAGATAATCTTTGGCATATCTCAATTAAACCTTCAACCGGACAAGAAGAAAAGGGTGGTGTTGATCAGGATGATTATTTATGTGCTCTTTTTAGTGCAAAATATTGTTTTCAAAAAGCATTAGCGTATAATTTGGATGAGGATGGAACTTATTCACAGATTCTAAATGATGGATTAGCTTTTCCGGAATTAAAATCGGAACGAGGTTATTACTACACGAGCAAGGGTAGTGGAGAAGCAGATTATGGAAGGCAAAAACATCCTGTACAACTAAACGACTTAGCATTTCTTCCTGTTAATAAAGTAGTAACCGATGCTTCAGATATTGCATATCGTCTTCGATATGACATTACGATGGATGCAAAAAAGCCTTTTTTTTATGGATGGACTTTGGGCGAATTTCTCCTGGCGGGATCAAGAATCGGCAATGCGATTGAATGGCAAAAGACTGGGAGAATTTGAGGAAATCTGATTATGTCGATCCTGATTGGATTCAGGTTTATGAGACAAGTGGCGTTCATAAAGACTCATTTTATGGTATTACAAATGGACTCATTACTCAATCGCTGTTAAATAATGTAGTATCCGATTGGTTTGGAAAACTGGAAATTGCAAAATGCAATCCATGGAAAGGGAAGACTTACTTGAAGAACATCTATTCTAAATTAGGGGTGAAATAGATGGTGATACTGCGTTATTATTCATGACTGCCTGGAAAGACTGTGAATTGGAGTTATATGGAGAAAGAGTTAAGTTGAAGAAAAATGAAACGATTAAACTGACTTTGAAATCTAATGCGTCATCAAAGTATAAAATTGAATAAATATCAGATTAAATAAGATATTTATGATTCAGAAATTTGTGATACGGATTAATAAGTAATCGAACAAATTATCGAGCCTTATCTATTTTCTTAATTTTTCAACTTAGACTTCAGACAAATACATTACTATTATTATGAATACATTATTACTTCTTGGAGTCCGATTATTTTAATGCTGAGTAACACTTTTGCTCAAAAACGAAAAATTTGTTCAGTTGGTAAGTACTTTAATCGAACGTCACGCCAAAGATCCAAAGAATTATCCATGGCATTCATGGTGCTATCCCGAAGGATATAACTTAATAGGAATGGTTACTAAACTTCAAAAAAGCATTAATCAGTCATTTTCTTGCAGAAGTTTCTATTTTTGTACCTGATAAAATAAAAAAATCTTGGCAGAACGACCTGTATATTGCGATAATGAATTGATCAAAAAGTTAAAGAAAGGCGATATTGATGCTTTCAACCAGATCTTTTATGCGTATAGCTCAAAGTTGTACCATTTTGCTTACGGATATTTAAAGTCGAAAGAAGATGCTGAGGAAATGGTGCAGGAAATATTCTCCGGAATTTGGGATAAACGAGCTGATATTAAGGAAGAATTTCAATTCCGCTCCTACCTGTTTTCTATTGCTTTTAACTATATAAAAAAGCACTTTAGGTCAAAGGCATTGGTTGTCAAGTATATCGAATTTGCGAACCCTCATGATCTGGAAACAGAACAAACTCAGGAAGATGTTAATTATTCTTCTCTTAAACTGATGGTGGACCAATTGGTTGACAAAATGCCGGAAAAACGGAAAGCAGTATTCTTTAAAAGCCGGTTTGAAGGAAAGAACTCGAAAGAAATAGCGGTAGAAATGAATATCAGCCAAAGTACGGTCGAAAATCATTTGAACCAGGCTCTAAGGTTTTTAAGACAACACTTAAAAGATGAAAACCTTGCAGGTCTGCTATTTTTCTGGCTATTTATTCAATAATACAAAAAAAAGTTAATCACTGACTAGGTGTAAAGCCATCGTTGTGGATATACATTTTTGAAACAATGTTTTTCAAGCAACATGGAGATATCTGATAAAAATCGTATTCGCGAATATTTCACCGATTCAACTGTCGATGATGAATATATCGTTGCAGCCATGTATCTGGATGACAACAATGGCTGCGATTTGAAAGAAGTCGCATCGGAGCACTGGACGAAATCTCCATCGACTGAAGTTGATTTGCAACATATCCTAAACCGAATTCATTTTCATATTAATACCACTGCTGACAAGCGACCTGTTATATCCCGGATTTTGACGGCATACTACCGCTTTGCTGCTATTTTACTGATTCCATTATTAATTGGAGGAATTTATGTCATGCAGCAAAATTCAAACAGGAATACAACTTATGCAGAAATAAGGGCATCGGAAGGTTCAAGAGTACAATTCACTTTGCCTGATGGTTCTGTGGGTTTTCTGAATGGCGGTTCAAAGTTGAAGTACCCGGTTAATTTTTCAGGTAATAGGAATGTAAGTTTAATTGGAGAAGGTTATTTTGAAGTTGTAAAAGACAAAAAGCATCCGTTTACGGTTCTTACAAAATTTGCAGATATTCGGGTTTTTGGTACAAAGTTCGATGTTTGTGCCTATGAGAGCGACCAGGAAATATATACAACTCTGGAGGAAGGAAGCGTCCGGGTATTCAACAAAACGGGAATGACTTACTCAATGCTTGATCCTGGAATACAAAACGTGATTAGTAAAAGCACGGGAAAAATGCTAAACATTCCTGTCAATACAGATCTTTATACCTCATGGAAAGATGATATGCTCAAAGTTGACAATTCCACTTTTGTTGAGGTTGTAAAAAAGATGGAACGCTGGTATGGTGTGAAAATAAATTTAGATAAAAATCTGAAATATTCTGAAAATTACACATTTACGGTTAAAACAGAGAGTCTGAAGGAACTACTACAGCTACTCGCTATCACAACACCTATGAGTTTTAAAATTGATACTGATTCTGTAATGATTTACCCATTAAAACATCGATCAATGAATTGAACAAAATAAAAAAGGAGGAAGGCGCTTGCAACACCTTTCTCCCGATAAATCAAGTAATACCCCTATGGGGCATGTTTAACTTAGTAATACAAAACTATGAAAAAAAAGTGGATGTCTAACCATGATAGGCGATCTTACGCACTGTCATGTTTAATTCGAGTTATGAAACTAACAACCTTTTTCTTGCTGATTACATTTATTAGTGTGAATGCAAGTGTTTATTCTCAGGGAACCCGGCTGGACTTAAAAGTTCAAGGTACAAGTATTAAGGATGTACTCAACCGGATTGAAGATCAAAGTAATTTTTTCTTCATGTACAACGATCGCAAAATTGATGTTGAACGCAAAGTGGATCTTAATTTAAAAGAGGCCAAAGTTGACGTTGCGCTTAAAACAATTTTCGAGGGTACGAATACGAAATTTATTATTAAAGACCGTCAGATCGTTTTATACAATGAAAGCGATGAAGATTTTCGCGGTCCCAATTCCTTGTCTGGAAGTCAGCAGCAAAAACCAATTTCAGGCAAAGTCTTTGATTTTTCCGGTACTTCTTTACCTGGTGTTTCCGTAATTATAAAAGGAACAACAACAGGTACCATTACAGATGCGAACGGAGGCTATTCTCTTTCCAGTATTCCTGCAAACTCAACTTTGAAATTTTCGTTTGTGGGAATGAAAACTCAGGAAATTGTCATTGGAAGTCAAACAACAATTAATGTTACTCTTGTTGAAGATGCAATTGGTATTGAAGAAGTGGTAGCTATTGGTTATGGAACATTGAAAAAAAGTGACCTTACTGGTTCTATTGTCAATATTGACATGAAAGAAAAAGCTAACAATGCAAATGTCAACTTGGTGCAGGCATTGCAAGGTTCAGTTCCTGGTGTAAACATAGGTGTTAGTTCTGCTGCAGGTGGAGAACCCAATCTATCAATCAGAGGGAAAACGTCACTTTCAGGTTCAGACAAACCATTGATTGTTTTGGATGGGATTATTTTTAATGGAAGCCTGAACGATTTGAATATTAATGATGTTGAAACTGTTGATGTATTGAAAGATGCCAGTGCTGCCGCGGTTTATGGTTCTCGGGCAGCAAATGGTGTAATTATAATCACTACTAAAAGTGGTGAACTTGGCACACCCAAATTCACCATGAATGTATACCGTGGTTTTCAGGATATCTCGCCTACTGATGCCAACAAGGTAATGAATGGGGAACAATTTATGACCCGTTTAGTTGATTATTCTTATCAATCAGGAGATTTATTGAATTGGTATAAAACAAATCCAACAAGTGCAGAAGGAAGGCCATTGAGGCCAGATCCAACTGATCCAATAGTTATTTCAAATGTTGCTCGTTCAACTGAAGAATATAATAACTGGTTAGCTGGAAAAGAAGTTAACTGGATGGATGAAGTGTTGAGGAATTCAGCAAGCATACAGAATTACAATCTGAGTGTTTCAGGTGCAAATGACCGAACAAGCTATTTCATTTCTGGTTCATACTTAGATCAAGAAGGTATTGTTGAAGGTGATGATTACCAAAAAGCAACAGTTCGTATAAATATTGATAATAAAATTAATGACTGGTTGAGATTCGGAATCCGTTCATCGTATGCATTTGCTGATTATTCTGGTGTTAGTGCCGATTTAAGCCAGGCAACGTATTCTAGTCCTTGGGCAAATATGTACAATCCTGACGGTACATATACAATTGATTTAGCGGGCGAGAGCGTTCAAAGAAACCCATTCTCAAATACTGTTGCCGATAACGAGGATATTCGTAATAACTTCTTCGTTACAGGGAAAATAGAAATAGATATTCCATGGGTCCATGGGTTAAAATATGAGCTAAGTTATTCAAACTCTTTTGACAGTGGACAAGATTTTGTTTACTATCCGTCATACTCTCTTGATGGTTCAGACAATTATGGTAAAGCTATTAGGAAACACGTATTTAACAGAAACTGGATTGTCAATAACATTGTGAGTTATTCAAGAACATTTGCGAAGGATCATCGCGTTAATGCAACCTTGATGGGAAGTAGAGAAAAAAGAACATTCAACACTTCAATTTTAACTGGAAATGGGTTTGGCATTGAAAATTTAGGTTATAATGGGATTTACCTGGCTAGTAACCAGTTTACGGATTCAAAAGCTGAAGAAGAAAATAACATCGCTTACTTGGCACGTTTGAACTACACTTTTAAAGATCGTTATTTGCTGACAGGATCGTTAAGGAGAGATGGATTCTCTGGTTTTGCCCCGGGAAATAAGATTGGTGTATTTAAATCAGCTTCTTTGGGATGGATTATGTCTGAAGAGAATTTCCTTAACACTTTTAACTGGGTCGACTTTTTTAAGTTGCGCCTGTCATACGGCTAAAGTGGAAACCAGGACGTTGGTCGTTTTGGTAGTATCGCAAAAGCTACAACTCCATTCACTGTTTTTGGTGAAAGTCCATATATTACAGTTCAACCAAGTTCTTTGGGCAATAGTGAACTTACCTGGGAAACAACTACTTCATTAAACTTTGGGATTGATTATATATTCTTGAAAAACAAAATTTCCGGTAGTATCGATTACTATAATGCAAATACAAAGGATGTATTGGTTTCAAGAAGTATTCCTAATATTACTGGTTTTAGTAGTATTCTTGAAAATATTGGAGAAGTTGAAAACAAAGGTTTTGAATTTTCTTTATCAACAGTTAATGTTGATACTCGTGATTTTAAATGGCAATCGACATTTAACTTCTCCCTAAATAGAAATAAGTTGGTAAAACTTTATGGTGGCGAGACAGATTTTGATATCGGTAACTCGTGGTTTACCGGTAAGCCAATCAATTCTATATACGGATACAACAACCTTGGAGTAGTGTATTCTGAGGAAGAATTTTTTAAAGGTGAAGTTCCAAATGGTTTTTATCCTGGAAATTTCAAAATTAAGGACATTCAGACCAATGAGGGAAGTGCCACATATTCCCCTGATGAAGATCGCAAAATTTTAGGCACAAGTGATCCAAACTTCCGTTTTGGGATCAATAATAACTTGAGCTATAAAAATTTCAACCTAAGCTTTTTTATTAATTCGATTCAAGGTGGGGGTGACTTTTATAAGGGCGAAATTTCAGGATTTTTAGCTGGTGGGGGTGATTATTCCCGAAGACGAAATCAATCTGCAATCTTTCCTTATTGGCGTCCAAACGCGCCAACAACAGATACTCATGGTATGTACTGGAGCCAGCCTGTAAATGGCCCTCTTTTAAAATACCGGAGTTTTGTCCGTCTGCAAGATGTGTCTTTATCTTATGACATACCTAGTGGGCTAATCAATAAACTTACATTGAAAGAATTAAGTTTTTATGTTAGCGGAAAAAACCTTGCTACTTGGACAAATTGGCCGGGATGGGATCCTGAGGTTGGAAGTTCAAACAGCCCTGTAATGCGCAGCTTTATTCTCGGAATTAAGGCAACTTTTTAAGCCATTTATATATTTTATTAAACAGTAATACAATACAAAATGAAATACACAAATAAAATAATAAATAGAGGAATGATCATCTTAATGGTTGTTCTTGTTACCATGTCTTCCTGCGATGAAGATAAATTATTGAATGAAACTCCCCTTGACTTTTTGACCACAAGTAACTTATATCGAACACCTGATGATTTTGAACTGGCCTCTCTTGGGTTATATGAAAAGGCAAGAGATAATTTTTATGCAGGAAGTGTCAATGAAAACTCAATTCTCAAGGGCAGTGGTTCAGACTTTTCTTACAATGGCGAAAACCCTGCCGGTACCCCATTTCTGTCAAATTATGCAACTCAGCTTTTGCCCACTAGCTCCATACCTCTTTACTTCTGGACGAGGGGGTATCAAATCGTACAGTTTGCAAATGTTCTTATTGCTGAACTTGAAGCTACTCCGATAGAAGATGAAGTTTGGGAAGGAAATGAAGCACAACGCGCAATTCTGTTAGGTGAAGCAAGATTTTTCAGGGCTTTTGCATATCGCATGTTAGTAACCATTTATGGCGATGTTCCTTATTTGGATCAACCGGTAAAAACAGTTAAAACTGACTTTTCGAGAGCAGATGAAGATTTGATTTATGATTTAATTGAAAGTGATTTTATATTCGCATCTCAAAATTTACCCGGTAGAGGTGATGAATCGGCACCCGGAAGATTGACAAAAGCAACCGCCTCTCATTTTTTATGTGAGACTTATATCGCTCGAAATAAATTTCCTGAAGCTATTGCCGCAGCCAACGATGTAATTGATGGTGGTTATTCATTGATGCAGGCACGTTTCGGAACTCAATTGGATAACGACGATCCTCTTTTGGGGGGTGGGGATGTTTATTACGACCTGTTTAGATATGGAAATCAGAACCTTTCAGAGAATACCGAAGGTATCTGGGTTATTCAATTTCAAAATGATGTAGATGGTGGATCAAAATACGATGGCGAACGAATGTGGGGGAACGCATATTACAGGATGGGGAACGACCCCGATGGGAAACAAGCCATCGTTGGAGATAATCCTGATGCTTCTTCCAATATATATTTATCTACTTTCAGCCGTCCGGTAGCATGGAATAGGTCAACAAACTATGTTGCTTATGACATTTGGAGAAGCGACTGGAATAATGATATTCGAAATGCGCGTCACAATATGTTTAGGGACTGGCGGTATAACAATCCAGATTCGCCAAATTGGTATGGAAAGAAGATAGACTTTGTAAATGACTACCCTATAGGCTCAAGGAACTTGGTGAGGGATACCTGTCAATATATCTTCCCTTTCCCGATGAAGGCTGCATCGCCAGGTATTCACTTCACCGATCCAAATCGATCAGGTGGTGGTACTAATCATGTCGATCAATATGCGGTTCGTTTGGCAGAGACTTATCTTCTCCGGGCAGAAGCTCACTTGGGTAATGGAGAAAAAGAACTTGCTGCTGCTGATATTAATGTGGTTAGAAACCGTGCCAAAGCAACTCCTGTTGCTTCTGGAGATGTAACACTGGACTACATTCTTGATGAAAGGGCTCGGGAACTATATACTGAAGAATGGCGCTTGATTACTTTGATGAGACTGAATTTGCTTTATGACCGAACAATCATGTATCTTTCTAATCCTGTAGCTGCAGGAGGTGTTGGTGCCGGCATTCAGCCATACAACAACCTATTCCCAATTCCACAAAGTGAGATTGACTTGAATGTTAATGGTGAGTTGATACAAAATGAAGGTTACTAAAATAGTTCTGTTATCAAAAAACAGATAAAAAGTTAGTACCCATAAGATTGTAAAACTGTATTAAGTAAAAAAGTGGGGCGGTGAATTTATGTCCCACCTTTTTACTATATCTACTGTTTATCAAGACGATGAAAGACTAAATTCCATAAACTCAGATAATCGATAAAAGGAATTTGAAGTAGTACCAATTACAATTTTGTTCATAATTTGAATAAATATTCTTTGTAAGAAAATTATTCGACGAACCAATTATGTTAAATTAATGAATAAAAAGATGAAAAAATTAATTGTGCTATTACTATGGACATTATCAATTTTCCAATTATCCGCAAAAGATGTAAATATCCTTGAATTTGGTGCGAAAGGAGATGGAAAATTCGACAACACTTCAGCCATACAAAAGGCAATTGATGCTTGTGCCAAAGAGGGTGGTGGCACTGTTGTCATTTCAGAGGGTACATTCCTGTCAGGAACCCTATTCCTTAAAGATAATATTACCCTTCGGATAAATCGAATGGCAGTTTTAAAAGGTATTCCAAAGCTTGATTCTTACCCTGGGATACATTTCCGTGAAAAAGGATTTATTCGGATTGACGGCGTTCAAAATGTAACAATCGAAGGCGAAGGAATTATTGATGGAAGCGGTGGACACGAAGTTTTTCAGCAAGGGGAAGGAGGAAACAATAGACCTTATCTGGTGCATGTCCGCAAAAGCAAGCATGTGGTTATTAAAGATATCAACCTTAAAAGCCCTGCTTTCTGGACCTTGCGTTTGTTTGAGAATGACGGAGTCCGGATTGATGGCATCAGCATTTACAGTCATAGCAATTGGAACAATGATGGAATTGATATCGACAGCAAAAATGTTTTAATCAGCAATTGCCGGATTGACACGGATGATGATGGCATTTGTTTTAAAAGTGATGGTACTCAATTATGTGAGAACATAACGGTTACAAATTGCATAATTGGCTCCGATTGTAACCCAATAAAATTTGGCACTGCAGGTCATGCCGGGTTCAAGAATATTGCCATTTCTAATTGTGTCATTCAAAGCGCTTCTGAATCAATCCATTGGAGCTGGCGCAAAAGCATTGAAGGGGTTGCGGATTCGATTACAGGCATTTCAGGAATAGCATTGGAAATGGTTGACGGTGGAATTATTGATCAGATCACTATTTCCAATATTTCGATGGTTGGTATTCAAACGCCTATTTTTATTCGCTTGGGAAGTCGAAAAAACCCAACCGGCTCTCTCAAAAATGTATTGATTAGCAATATCACAGCTAGCGCGCGAAGCCTGATTCCAAGCATCATCTCGGCGGTTCCCGGCTTTTATGTTGAAAATGTGGTAATCCGTGATATGATTGTCAGTTGTATGGGCGGGGGAACTGTGGAACATGCTAACCGTCTAGTCCCTGAAAATGAAAAAGGATACCCGGAGAATCGCATGTTTGGGAATACCTTGCCAGCATATGGCTGGTATGTTCGGCACGCAAAAAATATTACATTGAATAACATCCAATTCTTCCTGGACAAACCCGACTATAGGCCCGCCATCGTGTTGGACGATGCACATGCAATCAAAATCCGAGACTTAATTGCTCCGAAGCCGATTGGAAATCGGGAAATTATAGTAAGCAAAAATTCAGATTTTAAATTGACCGATTAAAACCTCACATGTTTTAAAACGATTAATCTTCGCCGCAGGTATAGGAGGAATACATATAGGCATTTTCAAAATATTCTTTTATGACGACAAGAAGAGATTTTATTACTAAAGCCTTAATGGGCGGGGCATCGATTGCCGTAGGTAGTTCGACAATGGGAATTTCTCCAAGCAGTTTTAAACGTAATATAGTTGTAAATACTCCCATTACTGATTCTCAAGTAGCAACGTATCCAAAACCCTCTATTTACAATGTGTCAGAGCAAATTGTTAGTTTAAAGGTTAATGATATCAATGTTCCCGTAATAAAGGAATTTAGCCGTTATGATTATTCGTATTTCTCCTTCGGGGGCAACGTCACTATTGAAATAACTGCTTCAGAACCTATCTCAAGCAATAATATCAGTCCTTTGGCTTATGGTATAAAGGGAAATGTCGATGGCAACAAGCTCACTTTTACATTGGACAGATCTCGATATTTGATTGTTAGAATCAATAATTTTAGAGATTTGGTAATTGCAGCAGATACTTTGGAAACCGATGTGCCGGATTTTTCATCTCCTTACGTATTCAATGTTAAAAACGCTCCATTTAATGCAGATGCCACAGGTGCAAGCTTATCTACCAAGTCCATACAAATGGCCATTGATAAGGCCAGCGAGGTAGGTGGAGGCACTGTTTATTTACCTGAAGGCATTTTTAAAAGTGCCAATCTAATGCTAAAAAGCAATGTGAATATCTATTTGGCCGGGGGAGCGGTACTAAGGGGAGCGGACGATGCCTCCGTTTATAAGGATCATTTTCGCAAGGATGGTTTTGGCTTGAATGGCACATGGTTTATCTATACCGAACAAAATGCCCACAATATAAAAATATTTGGCAGGGGAACCATTGATGCGAATGGGTTCAATCTCCGCAAAACGCAAAAGTATCTTACCAACCTTATCGTTCCGTTAAACTGTACCAACTTTACGATAGACGGAATTATTTGCAGGGACAGTGGTCTATGGGGAGTCATCCCTACCCGGTCCAATAATATTATCATCAGAAATACCAAGCATTTTAACGAAAACGGAGACGATCTGGATTGTTATGAAAATGATGCTGTAGATGTACAGGAATGTTCCAATGTAAGTATCGACCATTCCATCATGATATCCGAGGATGATACCTTCTCTACAAAAACCTGGGAAGAGACCACGGATATTGCAAGGCAATGGCCTGGGAGTCCGCAAAAGTTAGAAAACGTAATGGTAAATGATTGCGTAGCCTGGAGCCGTTGTGCTACCTATAAAATAGGATTTGGAAATTTCCAGGAGCAGAAAAACATAATTGTCAAGAATTCAATATCCTATGGCAGCTCAAGAGCAATTGCCATAAATCCAAGGTACGGCAATACTTGTGTAAGTAATATTACATTCGAAAATATCGACATTGAGGGCTTTTCGCCTAAAATAAGCAGGGTTCCTAAATGGCTTGAAATTTACAATTCGGCCAGAGATACTTATGGTGGCCCTGTTACCGGTATTACCATTAAAAATATTAATGTTAGGGATTTTGGAGAAACGCCCTCCGTAATACAAGGTTCCAAAAGAGGATCAGAAGTACTATATATCAATGGCGTATCATTCGTCAATATTCGGGTACCAAATAAACAGGAATTCGCGAGTAGCTTAGAAGAAATGAACATTGAGAAAAATGCCTATACGAGGAACGTGTATATTAGTAATCAAAAAGATAGTAACTAAAAATTCAGAATTTAAATTAAATGACAATTAATATGAAACACAAAGAATCTTCAAGGCGGTCGTTTTTAAAACAGGCCACAGCTTTGTCATCCTTAATAGTTTTCCCGACTATTCTTACAAAAGCAGTATCTGGAAATTATGTGCCTTCTGCCGGGTTGGCTGGGGCAAATGAGCGTATAAATCTGGCATGTTGTGGAATTGGTAACCAGGGAGGAGGTGATGTGATGTCGATGTACAACTCAGGATTATGCAATATTGTTGCGCTTTGTGACACCGACATGGGTGCTCCTCAAACTCTGAAAGTACTTGGGAAATTTCCAGATGTTCCACGTTTTCAGGATTTCAGGAAAATGTTTGATAAAATGGCTAACCAGATTGACGCTGTATTGGTAGGAGTTCCCGATCATTCACATTTTCCCATAAGTATGCTGGCCATGTCGTTAGGCAAACCCGTGTATGTTGAAAAGCCAATGGCACGGACTTTCAATGAAGTGGAGCTGATGATGAATGCAGCAAAAAAATACAATGTGGTAACACAGATGGGAAATCAGGGACACTCGGAAGCCAACTATTTCCAGTTTAAAGCTTGGACAGAGGCTGGAATTATAAAAGATGTTACCGCAATTACCGCGCACATGAACAATCCGCGGCGTTGGCACGGTTGGGATCCAAATATTACAAAATTCCCCGATGCTGAACCAATCCCGGAAACCTTAGACTGGGACACGTGGCATTCTGCTGTTAAAATGCATGCCTACAACCATGATTACATTAATGGCCAATGGCGTTGCTGGTATGATTTTGGAATGGGTACATTAGGCGACTGGGGAGCCCACCTCATTGATACGGCGCACCAATTTCTTAATCTCGGATTGCCATACGAAATAAATCCTATAAAA
The DNA here is from genome assembly GCA_035648135.1 of Prolixibacteraceae bacterium. GTDB lineage: Bacteria > Bacteroidota > Bacteroidia > Bacteroidales > Prolixibacteraceae > Aquipluma. The sequence goes on along the minus strand of DASRMB010000029.1, from coordinate 9,678 downwards.
CTTGAAGGTCACAATTCTTTCTTTTTTCCTATGTCGTCAACGCTATCATTCAAGTTTCCGAAACGTGACCACATGCCCCCTGTTGAAATCATGTGGTACGATGGGGTTGACAATATTCCTGCTGTTCCCGAAGGATATGGAACAAACGAACTCGATCCCAACATACCGCCAACCAACCAAGGGGAAATTCAACCGGCAAAACTGAACCCGGGCAAGGAAATTTATAGCAAAGACCTTATTTTTAAAGGTGGGTCGCATGGCAGTACACTGTCAATCATCCCCAGTGATAAAGCAAAGGAGATGGAATCGAAATTACCTGAAGTTCCTGTTAGTCCGTCAAACCATTATGCCAATTTCCTGAAAGCTTGTAAAGGGGAGGAGAAAACACGGTCTCCATTTGAAATAGCAGGCCCGCTTAGCCAGGTTTTTACCCTTGGTGTTTTGGCCCAGCAATTAAACACGAAATTGGAATTCAATCGCGAAACCAAACAAATTACAAATAACAAACTGGCTAACCAGATGCTGGTTGGAGCTCCACCGCGGAAAGGTTGGGAACAATTTTATAAACTTTAGAAATAATAGAACCCAACGGATTATGCTTGTAGAAGCTGAATTTGTTGGTTTCCGTTATCTCAAAATTACAATGCTATTATGAAAAATATATTTTTGATTTTATTAACTATAATTATCAGTTTAACGGCTTATGGACAAAATGAGCGTCCCTGCCCACAACCCGCTCCCGAAACCAAAGAAGCATTCAAACTGGGAATGGCCGGGTTCACATTTGTGGCTTTAGATATTGATAAAACCCTTGAAACCCTTAAACAGTTGGATATTCATTATCTGTGTATTAAAGATTTTCATCTTCCGTACAACAGTGCCGATGAGCAGATTAAAGCATTTAAATCAAAACTACAGGAGAATAAAGTTGTGGGATATGCTGTTGGACCAATAAACATGAAAACTGAGCAAGAAGTAGATAGTAGTTTTGCTTACGCTCAACGTGTGGGTGTTAAATTGCTGGTAGGAGTCCCTGAATACGAACTGTTACCCTATGTGGAGAAAAAAGTGAAAGAATACGATATCAAACTCGCCATACATTTACATGGTCCTGATAAGCCTATTTATCCCGATGCTGAAGATGCCTGGGAGCACGTAAAAAATATGGATCCCAGAATGGGGATATGTTTAGATATTGGCCATGATACAAGGAATGGAAAAGATATGGTGGAAGATTTGAAAAAATATCAATCACGTATTTTTGACATCCACTTAAAGGATGTGACAGGAAATACTAAACTGGGTTATCCTGCCGTGGTAGGCAGAGGTATCCATGATATTCCAGCATTCGTAAGAATGCTGCGCAAGGTCAAGTATTCGGGAGTTGTTAGTCTTGAGTATGAAAAGGACAGAAATAATCCATTTATGGGAATTGCAGAATCAATCGGTTATTTTAGAGGAGTTGTGGCGGCAACAAAAAAGTAAATTTTTTTGATCAATTTGATATGGTCAAAATGGCTTTAAGGTAGCAAAATATACTATTATGAAATCGACAAAAAAACAAAAATACATAAAATTCAAACTACGGTTTAATGCTGAAATTATAGTCATTCTATTGGCATTTCTACTTTCAGTTTTCTTTATAAATTGTTCACCCGAACAATCGGGAAATACTGCACAACTAATTGTTCTAACTTCACATCCCGATCAAGGAAAGGCTTATGATTGGCAAATGAAACGGGTTTCAGAAGTTCAGGTTTCCGGCGACGCTATTTCAAAAACCAATTTTGACACACGCAATTGGGAACCGGCCATTGTTCCCGGAACCGCATTGAACAGTTTGGTTGCCAACGACGAATTTCCGGAGCCATACTTTGGGCAAAACAACATGCTTACCAACAAACTAATTCCTGATATTGCCGAAACAGGTAGAGAATTTTATCATTTTTGGTACAGAACGAAATTTGAAATTCCCGACGATTTCAAGGGCAAAAAAGTTTGGATGCAGTTCGATGGGATAAACTACATAGCCCATATCTGGCTGAACGGAAAAGAAATTGGCACGATGAAAGGAATGTTTGTTCAGGAAAAATTTGATGTGACTGGAATTATCAATCGGGAAAACGAAAATTGCCTTGCAGTTTCGGTGGAGCCGGTTGAGTTTCCGGGAACAATTCAGGCCCGTTCGAAAGAGAATGTTGCTCCCAACGAGAACCGGAACGGCGGCGACGGCGAGATCGGGAAAAATGTGACCATGCTAATGACTGCCGGATGGGACTTCACCTTTCACGATGGAATCCGCGACCGTAACACCGGTATTTGGCGCGACGTGAAAGTGTTCTCATCGGGAACAGTGACGTTGGAAAACCCATTCGTAAAATCGAGCCTTCCAATTCCGGCACTTTCACCGGCAAGTGAAGAGATTTCGGTGGAGCTAAATAATACAACTGACAAAAATCAGGATGCGGAATTATTGGCAGAGATTGAAGGTACTGAAATCAGGATAAGTAAAAATCTAAATTTGGCTGCTGGCGAAAAAACAAAAGTGGTTTTAAGTCCGGATGAATACAAACAGATGTTCATTGACAATCCAAAACTGTGGTGGCCAATTCATAAAGGCCCGCAAAATTTATATACACTGAACCTGAAGGTAAAAGTGAACGGCGAAATTTCGGATGAAGTTTCGAAACGGTTCGGAATCCGCGACATTCGTTCTGATCGAAATACACCTGATCAATCGCGCATTTTTTATGTGAATGGCAAACGCTTGTTTATTCATGGCTCGAACTGGATTCCGGAAGCCATGTTGCGTACCTCAAATGAACGTACCGAGGCTGAGCTTCGCTACACGCAACAAGCTGGAATCAATATGCTTCGATTGTGGGGCGGTGGAATCAGCGAATCCGATTATTTTTTCGACCTGTGCGATGAAATGGGTTTCCTTATCTGGCACGAGTTCTGGATGACCGGCGATACCAAACCTCCACTTGATACGACACTGTATTTTGAGAACGTACGGTCGACCATCAAACGCATCCGTAATCACCCCAGTCTAGCCTATTATGTCTCGTCGAACGAACAGGACAATATTCTCGATATTAATCCAATCCTGACTCAACTTGATGGTACACGCGGCTATCAGTTTCAGTCGGAATGCTGCGGTGTTCACGACGGTAGTCCATACAAATACGAAAATCCGATGCAGTATTACGACAATACCGCATCAAACAGGGGGAGCCGCATCGATGGTTTTTGCCCCGAATATGGTACGGCCTGTTTGCCTGTAGTTGAGTCGCTTCGTGAAATGATGCCCGCCTCAGACCTTTGGCCAATCAATAAAGCGACCTGGGATTATTTGGACGGCAATGGCTTTCATAACATTACAACTAAGTACAACACAGCAATTGAGCAATACGGCAAACCCGAAACGATAGAAGATTATGCGGAAAAAGGTCAGATGGTTGGAGCAGTTGCTTACCGAAGTCTCTGGGAAAACTGGAATTACAACAAATACGAATTTGGCGACCGTTTTGCATCCGGCGTTTTGTTCTGGTACCACAACAGTCCGGAGAAACAGGTTTGCTCTCGTATGTGGGATTGGTCGCTCGAACCAACTGCAGCATTGTACTTTGCGCAGGATGCATTGGAACCGGTTCATGCTCAGTTCGATTTTATCAAAAATACAGTAAGCGTTACGAACGATTTATATCAGGGATTTAAAAATATTCGGGTGAATTTCCACCTGATTAATATGAATATGGAAACTTTGCTTGAAAAAGAAGCAAAAATAAATCTGCCTGAAGATGCTGTTGCCAATGACATTTTAAAAATTAATTTGCCTGAAGTAAAACTCAGTCCGGTTCATTTCATCAAACTTGAAGTTTACGATGCCAATGGCAACCTGATTTCAGATACATTTTACTGGCGTTCAACTAGCGCGTACCAAGGCCCATGGACAGTTGGAGGCCCAATTCACGGTGGTTTTGAAAGTTTGAAAGAGTTACCTCAAACCGATTTGGATTGCTCGGTTACGACCAAAGAATTAAACGAAAAAAAATATTTTGAAATCAAATTGAAAAACTCAAGCAATAAATTGGCCTTCTTCAATCGTTTGAAATTGATCAATCCAGAAACAAAATCGTTGGCAAAACCAGCTTTTTACAGCGATAACTATTTCTCAATTTTGCCAGGCGAAACCAAGAAAGTGACCATTGAGATTGCTACGAAAAATTTATCAGCAAATACAAAACTGACTCTCGAAGGATTTAATGTAAAAGAAAAGGTGCTGCAATTATAGTAGTCTGGATGAGAATCCCAGCAAAATGGGAAAGCATTATATATTAGCACAATCGGCTCACCCGCAACATTTAAATCTTTGCATTCGATGAGTATAAAACAATCGTTAATACGCTAATTAGACCCAAATAATCAAAAAAGAATTTTAAATATAATAAAGAACAAATTAACAAGTAAATCAATTGAAGAATGAAAAAAAAACTGTTCGTATCCCTTTTGATTGCATGTAGTCTTACACTGATTGCTCAGGAAAAAAGCACAATTACGCTACATCTTGACCAACCAAAAAGTGAGATTTCACCTCTGATTTATGGACAATTCATTGAGTTTTTAGGAAACTGTATTGACGGGGGAATTTATGATGCAAATTCTCCCTTGTCGAATAAGGATGGATTTCGTGCTGATGTACTGGACAAAGCTAAAAAACTCAACATTTCTCTGCTACGGTATCCTGCAGGCACCTACATTAAGATCTTCAACTGGAAGGACGGGATCGGGCCTAAAGAACTTAGGCCTAAAACACGAAACTTAATATGGGGTGGGATGGTTGACAACCAATTTGGTACTGCAGAGTTTGTTACTTACTGCCGGGAACTTGGTGCAGAGCCCAACATGGTCGTAAACATATCCACTGCCACGGCGATGGATGCAGCTAACTGGGTGGAGTATTGCAATGGAACCTCTGATAGCTACTATGCCAATCTACGCCGGTCGCATGGTTATCCCGAACCATTTAATGTGAAATATTGGGCCATTGGCAATGAAGAAGAGGCCAAAGACGATGCAGGAATCCATCAGGATCCCAAAAAATATGTCGAAACCGCCTGGCAATTTGTAAAACTCATGAAACTGCATGACCCCAGCATCAAAATAGTACTTTGCGGAGGTAGTGATGCCTGGAATAAGATTATACTCGATGAAATGAATGAAGTGTGCGATTATCTCTCCATGCATATTTATACAAACGCAGGCGGAAGTGCAGAATACGGTGCAGTATTTAAGAACATTAGCAATGCTGATAAGAGAATTGAATCCGCTGAATCGTTGATCAGCTCTTATCCAAGCGAGGTAACGCAATGGGGAAAATGGTATCGCTTTCCTCCAAGAAGCGAACCAGTTAAACTGGCTATTGATGAATGGGGAATTTGGCTTCCCGAAGGAAGCGGCCCGTATAAATTAATCAATCGCTATACCTGGGAACATGCTCTTGGTGTGGGAATTTTTTTCAATATATTTCACAAGCACGCCTCCTCAATCGGCCTAGCCACATGGGCACAACTCGTAAACATACTCGCACCCATTCTGACAGACGAAAAGGGCTCAATAGCCCAAACCACATATTTCCCGATGCAATATTATCGGCAACATGCAGGGCCTATTAATGTACCCTGCTCTGCTGCGTCTCCTCTGCTTGCCAATGGAATTCCAGCATTGAATATTTCAGCGACATCTTCTGAAAACGGCAATGAAATAGTGCTTTTTGCAATCAACTTAGATTCGGATAAAACGCTTGAAACAGAAGTTATTATGGAGGGGGGATCGAAAGGAAGGATTACCCAAAGCATCGAATTGAATGCTCCTTCTACAAAATCGATGAACGTAATTGAGCAAAAAGAGCTTAATGTTGTGTCCGTTAAACACGACACGCAGAAGGATTTTAAAAAGCTACTATTACCTCCGCACAGTATCACAATTATACACATTGATAAAAAACTAAACTAAACAACTCTAATTGTGAAAATCATACGAACAGTTTTTTCTGGTTTTAATGTTTCTGGCTTTTTTAAATAACTGTATCATAAGAAAATCATCAGCGGCTGAAAAGTTTTCACGAGATTCAACACTTGATTCTGTTCACCCAGCAATTTAAAATCAATTTACAGTTTAACTAATTTATATGAAAACTACAACTTTTAAATCCCTGATTGCCGTCATTGGATTATTGATATGCTCTGTATTTGTAAACGCGCAAATGAAAAAGAATAACTATGTTCCTCTATTCAATGGGGTGAACGGACAAGGCTGGCATTTAGCAAACGGTAACCCTTTTCCTGAAAATGGTTGGGTGATTAAAGACAGTACAATAACTATAGAAGCCAGCAACGGGAAAGAATCGGACACCTACGGCGATATTGTCACCGAGAAGGAGTATGGCGCGTTCGATTTAGTTTTCGATTTCAAACTTTCACCAGGAGCAAACAGCGGTGTAAAGTATTTTGTGACTTTGGCAGAACAGACCACTGGATCTGCAATTGGGCTGGAATACCAGGTGCTTGACGATGAATTGCATCCTGATGCCAAACGCGGTAAAGATGGAAACAGAACTCTTGCTTCCTTGTACGATCTGGTCAAAGGAGAAAAATCAAAATCAATTATCAAGCCTATTGGAGAATGGAATCATGGACGAATTGTTGTATATCCCAATAACCATGTTGAGCATTACCTGAATGGCGTTAAAGTCTTGGAGTACGAACGTGGTTCTGCAGCTTTCCGTGAATTGGTTGCTCAAAGTAAATATGCCAAATGGCCACATTTTGGTGAAGCCCCAAAGGGTCATATTCTATTGCAGGATCATGGTAACGAAGTAAGTTTTAAAAATATTAAAATAAAAGAATTGAATTAACCTCTGAAAATAAGTAAGTTAATATACACACTGCCGTTCTCAAAAAAAATGGCGATGATTCTTTTACGTTGTTAATGTTAATTCTGGAGATAGGATAGGAAAATCAATGGGGACAGTTTTTATTTCATGATTAACTGCTTTTGTTTTTACATAGCTTTGTATTAACCTTTAAAAATTCGTTACGATCATCTTTATCAGACTTAAGTCTTTCATTTCAATTGCCATGAAAAAGAAACAGGACCTATGCTGTTTAAGGTTGGCAGACCGATGAAACGTTAAAGTTCTCCTGTTTCTTTTTTTATAATTTATCGATCTATTTTTTATAGAAAGACCAATCATAGAAAAATCGTTGCTTGCAAATTGGACGAACAATATCGAAAAGCTAATATAAAATAAGCCTCTATGAAAGAAATAAAACGGCTCGATGTGTTTGATATTACCCAAAAATTCGGGTTGGAACTCCAATCCAAAGATTTTGTATTCAAGCCTCAGGAAACCACTCTTACTAATCCTTCGGAGCCTCACCGTTCGGAAATGTATGGTTTTGGCATTTTATTGAAAGGGACTGCCGAACTTAAAGTGGGGTTGGAAAGTTACCACCTTCAGGCACCTGGACTGGTGGAGATAAGTCCTGACGAAATCAGACAGTGGGTTCATAGGCAAGATAGTCTTACGATCAGTAGTATTTTCTTTTTGGAGGATTTTGTTGTTTCCGGATTGTCGGATACATTATTTCTAAAGAAGTTGAGCTTTTTTAAAAGAAAAGGAACTCATTTTATCCCGTTAAAATCCGAAGAGTTAACTTCCATACTAACGCTATTTGGCCAAATAGAGAATATGGACGCTTCCAGTTCTCCATCTAAATACGCCATTATTCAGGCACTGTTAAGGGTATTGCTCTTAGAGACTGAAAGTCTAATGCAGCATATGGCAGCAATCGATTCCAATAAATATACGCAGGCACATCAGCTCACTGAAAAATTCAAAGAATTACTGGCTGCGGATTTTAGTAAACAAAGAGAGGTAAATTATTATGCCGAAAACCTATTTGTTACGCCCAAATACTTATCGCAGGTATTAAAAGAGCAAACCGGAAAGACGGCCGGCGAATTGATTGCTGAAATTGTTTGTCTGGAAGCAAAAGTCCTGCTGCAAATAAACGAAATATATGTCTCTCAAATTGCCGAACAACTCAATTTTGCCAATCCATCGTTCTTTGGTAAATTCTTCAAACGACAGACAGGAATCAGTCCGGTGGAGTACCGCAAATCACTTTCCCAGCTATAATCTGACATTTGGGATAGTTTGTCGGCTATTCAGACCTTCCGTTGGCTTTTCAGCAGCAGTATCTTTGCATCGTAATTATTCTAAAATGTATTTTATGAAAACAAGAAAATTAGGCATTAATGGTCCGGAAGTTTCGTCCATTGCCATTGGCTCACGCGCTGTGTCGGAAGTGGAAGGTGCAAAACAACAAACTATTAAAACCTTGCAAACAGCCATTGACAGGGGTGTAAATTTTATCAATACCGCAGACTTTTACGGTATGGGATTGAACGAAATACACATTGGCGAAGCCATCAAGGGCCGCAGACAACAGGTGTTTTTGAGTGTAAAAACAGGTTCGTTGCGCGATCCTAATGGCCGATTCATCGGTTTGGATTGCCGCCCTGAAGCCATCAAAAATTTTTGCTCTTATTCATTAACCCGCCTTGGTGTTGATGTCATTGACCTTTATCAGCCTGCCCGTGTTGACCCCAATGTGCCAATTGAAGAAACTGTAGGTGCCATCAAAGATTTGATTCAGGAAGGTAAAGTGCGTTATTTAGGTCTTTCGGAAGCCAATGCCGATCAGTTGAAACGGGCGCATGCGGTGCATCCGGTTTCAGCCTTGGAAATCGAATATTCATTGGCAACACGATTTATCGAAAATGAAATTTTGCCTACTGCCCGCGAGTTGGGCGTTAGCATAGTACCTTATTCGGTTCTGAGTTATGATTTGTTAAGCGGAAGCACTGCTGCTCCGTTAGCCGATGATGATTATCGAAAAATATTTCCACGGTTTCAGGGCGAAAATTTGGAATATAATTTAAGGATTATTGATATTCTGAAAGAAATGGCTGCTCAAAAAGGAACTTCGGCGGGTAGTTTGGCTTTGGCCTGGGTATATCAACAAGGTGAAGACATGATTCCGATTGTAGGAATGAGCCGGCCAGAACGTGTGGATGATAACCTGAATGCCTTGGAGCTTCAATTTACAACCAGTGAAATGAACCTGTTGAATGAAATTTTTAAGATTGGCGCATTGAAAGGCGATCGTTATCCGGCAATGGTGCAAAAGTGGGCAGCTTCGTAACGAGAAGGTTTTTTTAAGCTATTTCGGATATATAGGGCAAACAATAATCCGGAATATTCGAAATGTCTGTGGGTTAAGAGGAGTCCATCGTTATAAAATACATTTGTTCTCAGTAGATTGGACTTGCAAACTTTTACCGGACAAAAAGTTAAGCTACATTCATAATTGATTCTTTTCTAATCCAATACTGTTTCCAGAATTCATCAATGGTCAGGTTATCCAATGCTGAGAACTGGACTTGCAAACTTTTACCGGACAAAAAGTTAAGCTACATTCATAATTGATTCTTTTCTAATCCAATACTGTTTCCAGAATTCATCAATGGTCAGGTTATCCAATGCTGAGAACCTTCTTTTATGTTTATACCAAGACTCGATATATTCAAAAACGTACAAGCTCATTT